>JAAZAV010000042.1 GCA_012514145.1 Clostridiales bacterium
ATTTCGCAGGCTCGGTTTGTTTAGCCGGCTCGGCTGCTTTTGCAGGCTCGGTGTGTTTAGCCGGCTCCGCCGACTTCACAGGCTCGGCGTGTCTGACCGGCTCTGCCGACTTTGCGGGTTCGGTGTGTCTGACCGGCTCTGCCGACTTTGCGGGTTCGGTGTGTCTGACCGGCTCTGCCGATTTTGCAGGCTCGGTGTGTTTGACCGGCTCTGCCGATTTTGCAGGCTCGATGGGTTTGATCGGCTCTGCCGACTTTGCAGGTTCAACAGGTTTGACCGGTTCGGGAGCGTGTATACTCTCACTCTCGTTTTTATCAGCCTTATCGGCGGTGTCGCCGCCGGCTTTGCCGGCCGCATGTGCGCGTTCCGCCGCCAGGGAGCTTATCTTGCGCACGGCGGCGATGATGCAGGCAAGGGTCAGAAACGCGCCGCTGGGCATTACTATCAGCAGGGCGGGACGGAAGTTCTCGCCAAACAGGGGGATGCCCAGGAAGCTGCCGGCTCCGATTATCTCGCGGACGGCGGATATCAGCGCCAGGGCGAAGGTGAAGCCCAGACCCATGGCGAAACCGTCAACGACAGAGGGAATCACCGGATTGCGGGAGGCAAAAGCCTCCGCCCGGGCTAAGATGATGCAGTTGACGACTATCAGCGGGATAAACACGCCGAGAGAGGCGTCAAGCTCGGGGAGGTAGGCTTTGATAAGCAGCTCCACCGCCGAGACGAATCCCGAGATAATTACGATATAAGCCGCGATGCGTATCTCTTTCGGTATCAGCTTGCGCAGAAGCGATATAAAGAGGTTCGAAAAAACCAGAACGGCGGTGGCAGCCAGACCCATGCCGACTGCGTTTGCCACCGAAGTGGTGGTAGCCAGTGTGGGACAGGTGCCCAGCAGCTGAACCAGCACCGGGTTGTTGTCCAGCAGTCCGCCGATCACCTGACGGCCGGCGTCCTTTATCGTGTATTTCACCTTGTCGCTCATGCCTCGCCGCCTCCTTCCTGCCCGTCCGGACTTGCCTGATTGCTCTGACCTTCCGGATCTGCCGAAGCGCTCTGACCGGTCTGATCGATTTGTCCGAACAGACCTTCGAAGTTAAGCGCGGCGCTGACGCCCGAAAGCACCGCCTTCGAACTTATTGTGGCGCCCGCGATGCCGTCGATATCACGGCCAAGGGTCAGTTTTCCCGACTTCCCCTCGTAGCCCGACAGGTAGGCTTCATCATTGACCTTGCTGCCCAGACCCGGGGTCTCGGAGATTGAGATTATACGCACGCCGACGCACTCGCCCGAGATGTCGGTGCCCACCATCATTTCAATGTCTCCGCCGAAACCCTTTGGAAGGACGCTCAGGCAGTAGCCGATCTTGCCCTCGGCGCCCGAAACCTCGTAAACCGCCTTAACGGCATCGGATGCCTTAGCGGTGTAGTCAAGGGCGGGGGCTTCCGTGAAACCGGGGAAGAGCGACTCGATGGCGGCGTTTATCTTCGCCCGCTTGTTCTCTTCTATCCTCCCGGCGGTGGCGGCGTTAACCGCGGCCATCATCACGGCAACCACGGCGCATATGGCGACCAGCGTCACCACTATGCGCAGCGGCGGCGTGGGAGCGTATTTGTTTTTGATTTTATCTTTGTTTTCCAATTTCAGCATTCACCTCACAGACGATATCCCGTGTAACATACCCGATTGGCAGGGGGAGGTCACGCCTTCTTTTCGGTTTTCTCCCTGCCGCCGAAGCGCACGGGGCGGGTCCACTTGTCGAGATACCATACAAACAGGTTCATAATCAGAATTGCGAAGGACACACCCTCGGTATAGCCGCCGAACCAGCGGATGAGGATGGTCAGCACCCCGCAGCCGCAGCCGTATATGAGGCGTCCAGTATAGGTTGACGGTGAGGTGGTGTAGTCGGTCGCCATGAATATGGCGCCCAGCATCAGACCGCCCGCCAGAATCTCGCAGAGCATGAAATCCACGGCGTTTGCGGCTTGGGGGAAGATAAAGGAGAGCAGCGCCACCGTGCCGATGTACGCCACGGGGATATGCCAGGTGATGACCCGGCGGATAAGCAGATATATGCCGCCGATTATGAGCAGCAGAGCCGAGACCTCGCCGATGACCCCCGCCTGATTGCCGGTGAGCATGTCAAAGAGGGGCACTTCGGGCAGATTGCCCGACTTCAGCGACACCAGGGGCGTAGCCGAGGCGACGGCGTCGGATTTCGACATATTCTCAAAGAGGGAGAGCCTGTGGAAAGGTTCGGTGAAGGTCTGCATATAGTCGGGCCAGGAGAAGAGGAAGACTCTCGCCGCCAGGGCGGGGTTGACTATATTCATGCCTATGCCGCCGAACAGCTGCTTCACTATGATTATCGCAAATCCCGCGCCGATGACCGGCACCCAGAGGGGTATGGAGGCGGGGAGGTTAAGTCCCAGCAGCATGCCGGTGACCACGGCGGAAAAGTCGCCTATTGTGACCGGGCGGCGCAGGATCAGCTGGGTCAGCGCCTCAAAGACCACGCAACAGAATATCGTAAGCAGCACAACCGTGAGCGAGCGCAGCCCGAATACGAAGCAGCCCCAGAGGAGGGCGGGTATAAGGGCTATGCAGACGTCGATCATTATCGACCGGGTGCTGTCCGATGTGCGCATGTGGGGATTGGGGGAGACGGTAAAGCGCTCGGGAACGGTTATCCCTGATTCATCAGCTACGGTCACCGCGGGAGATTCCGTGTCGGCGTTTTTCTCAACCTTTTCGGAGGTTTTTGCCGTGTCGGCGCTCTTCCCAACCTCTTCTGAGGCTTTTGCAGCCGCCGGAGTTTCGGTTATGCCGTCCTTTTTAATATCGTTATCAGACATATCGGCTTACTTTTCCTCCTTTCCCTCGGTTTTATCTGTTTTATCTGTTTTATCCGCGGCAGAGGTTTCTGCCGTTTTTTCAGCCGCGGCATCGTCCGCCCCGGCTTCTTTAGCCTCGGCTTCTTTAGCCGCCGCTTCCTTAGCGGCAAGCTCCGCCTGTTCACGGGCTATTCGCGCCCTCTCGGCGGCGCGTTGTTCGTTTATCTTGAATTTGGCGGCGCGGATGTACTGGGTTATCGGCACATGGCCGGGACAGATATATGTGCAGGAGCCGCACTCGACGCAGGAAAGGGCGTCGTACTTCTCGCACATGTCAATGCGCCCCGCCTGGGAGAACATGGCGAGATACTTTGGCATGAGATACATCTGACAAACCTGAAGACAGCGGCCGCAGTGTATGCAGGCGCTCTGTCCGCCGTAGTCTATGGCGGTGCGCTTCGACTGCACAAGCAGAGCCGAGGTGCCCTTTATGACCGGCGTTTCGTAGTCCCACTGAGCCTGACCCATCATCGGGCCGCCGGTGATTATCTTCACCGGCTTGCGCTTCAGCCCGCCGCAGTACTCCACAAGGGATGAGAGGGGAGCGCCGATGGGGGCTATAACGTTCTTGGGGTCGCGCACGCAGTCGCCGTCCACCGTGACCGGCCGCTCGATAAGCGGCATGCCGTTGGCGAAGGCATTGTATATGGCGGCGCAGGTGTCGGCGTTGAAGATGACGCAGCCCACGTCGGCGGGGAGTTTGCCCGCGGGGATGTCCCGGCCGTAAAGGGCGGAAATAAGCTGCCGCTCGTCGCCCTGGGGATATTTGGTCTTCATGACCCGCACGTTGACTATGGGGGTGTCGGCGGTGAGCTTTTCCAGCTTGTTGACCGCGTCCAGCTTGTTGTCCTCAACGGCGATGTCGCCCTGGCGCAGTTCCAGCGCCCAGAGCAGGATCTTCAAGCCGTTTATGACCGCGGCGGGGTCCTCCAGCAGCAGACGGTGGTTGCAGGTTATATACGGCTCGCACTCGGCGCAGTTGACTATAAGATGTTCAACCTTGCCCTTTGCCGACTGAATCTTGGCGTAGGTAGGGAAGCCGGCGCCGCCCATGCCCGATATGCCCGCCGCCCGGATTATTTCCACGATCTCCTCGAAGGTGGAGTCGGACAGCTTCTTGCCGAAGGGTTTGATATCGGGGGACAGGGTGTCAAGCCCGTCGTTCTCTATTACACAGCACTGAACTCTCGCGCCCTGGGGGGTGAGCATTTCCTTGAATTCCCTGACTTTGCCCGATACGCTGGAATGCACCGGACAGCCCAGCGCCCCACCCGTCACTTCACCGATAAGCTGACCCCGGAGGACGGTATCTCCTTTTTTAACCACGGGGGTCGCGGGTTTGCCGATATGCTGCGCCATGGGTATGGTTACAACCGGCGGCGCGGGCATGCGCTCGGTCTGGATCTTGCATGTGTTTTTATGTTCTTCGACGTGAACGCCGCCCTTGAAGGTGTATGCCACAAAATCACCTCGCTACCATTGCACGGTCATCCGCGCACGGCATACTGTTCAATGTGGCATTATATCACATGCCGAACGGCTTTTCAATACAGAATTAATATTTTACATATTCATGAAGTGTTATTGAAACGGGCGCAGGGAATATGATAATATGTATATATGATTGGAGAATGATATTATATGAAGGTCAACTCCTTCGGTTTACTCCCTCAGTCAGCTTGCGCTGACAGCTCCCTCGGAGAGGGAGCCTACGGAACGCAAGCCTACACAACGCGCAACCCCGCAAAGCCTGCCACACCCCCCTCACAACAAGCCTCCCTCACAGAGGGAGGTGGCACGGCGAAGCCGTGACGGAGGGAGTGAACCCCCGACGCATGGAGTACCCCAACGGCGGAGATGATAACTCCCTCAGTCAGCTAACGCTGACAGCTCCCTCGGAGAGGGAGCCTACGGATACAAGCCTACACAACGCGC
>JAAZAV010000043.1 GCA_012514145.1 Clostridiales bacterium
CGCAGCTCGGGAAGCAGGGGACCGACGGGAGTACCGGGCATGCTGATATCGGTAAACAGCCGGCGGGGTATGCCGAAGCGGTCGATAAGCCCCGTCGCCCAGTTCCGGGTCTTCGCGTCGAGCAGAGCGCCGGTGGAGGCTATTGTATACTCGGTCTCCTTGACGCCTGTGAGGAAGTAGTTAAGCAGGTCGGGGGTAAAGAGCAGCTTGTCGGCGGCGGCTAACTTTTCGGGGTTGTCGCGCAGCTCGGCGATAAGCTGAAATACCGTGTTGAAATCCATGAACTGGATTCCGGTGACGGCGTATATGTCGTCTTTGGGAACGGTCTTGAAGGCGTAGTCCTGAATGCCGGCGGTGCGCATGTCCCGGTAGTGAACCGGGTTGCCCAGCAGATGGCCGTTTTTGTCCAGCAGACCGTAGTCAACGCCCCAGGTGTCGATACCGATGGAGGCGATGTCCCGGTCGTCCGAAAGGGCGCACTTGCGAATGGCTTCTTTTATCTCATGGAAAATGCGGAGCATGTCCCAGGTGAACTGACCTGCGACAGTCACCGGCTCGTTTGGGAAACGGTGGTTTTCCTCCAGGGCGAGGCGTTCACCGTCGAAACTGCCGATGATGCCGCGGCCGCTGGACGCGCCCAGGTCTATGGCGAGCATTTTGAATTTCTTCATATGTTGCTACCCTTGTCTTGTCGGTGATGTGTTACGTTTCGCTCAAAGAGCGGCTAAAATGTCCTTGATGCACTTGACGGCGTATGCGAAAGCGTCGGCCGAGGTGGCGAAGGTGCCCTCCTCCAGTTTAAGAGCGTGCTGACCGCCCTCCAGAGCGTCCAGACCCTTGAACACCTTCAGGTGAGGCTCGACAGTGAGCATTATTGTGTCATCCCGCTTTGCGTTCAGGTCGGCAAGCGTTTCGGGAATGCGCCCCAGACCCTTGCCGGCGGCGTAAATCTTCGAGTTGTAGTCGGCGTCCTTGATGTGCATATAATAGATGGAATCGCCCAGCAGCTCATAGGCGGCCGGGTAGGCTTCACAGCCGCAGCAGAGGAAGTTGGCGTGGTCGAACACCTGCTTAATCTCCGAGTTGAAGTACTTCTGAATGTCATAGCAGCGCTCGGGGGTGTCGCCGTAAATGCCCTTCTCGTTCTCGTGACAGAGCTTTATAGTGCCGCCGTCCTCCTGCACTATCTTAAGCATGCCGCTCAGCTTCTCCATAACCTCGCCGCGGCAGGTTATCGGGTCCACGTCCTTAGGCAGGTAGAAGGAGAACATGCGGATGTTCTCTGTGCCCAGGATGTGCGCCAGTTCAAGCTGGCGCTTCAGGCTCTCTAAATGCTCCTCATAATCGTCCGAGAGCTTGATCTTCCCCAGCGGAGAACCGAGGGAGCCGACAGCTATGCCGGCATCGTCCAGCTTCTTCTTCAGCTCACGGGCTTCGTCGGGAGTGACGGCCGAGATGTTCTTGCCGTTGACGCCCCGGATTTCCATAAGCGACAAGCCGTTTTTGGCAAGCCCTTCAAGCTGTTCGTCAAAATCGTGGGAATATTCGTCGGAAAAGGCGGAGAGTACAAATTTAGCCATTGTAGGTCCTTCCTTAGGTCTTTCTTTCGGATATTTTCGATAACGGGAATATCTCCGTTACGCTGAATCTGCGGGTTATCAGCCCAATTTTTTATACCAGGTTGTAGCGCGCCTTCATGTTGTCGTGGGAGATCTTCATGCTCTCGAAGCAGTCGATGTAAATCTTATCCTGCTCGATGAAGTTCCAGACTATGCCGTTGTCGGCGATGGCCTTCATGATGGAGTCGTAGTCGATGATACCGGTGAGCATTTCGGTCATGGTGCGCTCGCCGTTGAGAATCTGCATATCCTTCAGGTGGGTGACGGCGATGCGGGGACCTAACTTGTTGAAAACAGCCGGAACATCCTCGCCCGCATAGTATGCCCAGTATGCGTCGAGGGTCAGCTTCACGCCGTCGGGATCGGAGTTCTCAAGGATTATATCAAGTCCTGTCTTGCCGTCTGTCCACTTTGCGAACTCTCTGTCATGGTTGTGGTAGAGGAAAACCTTGCCTGCCGCCTTGATCTTCTCAACCGCGGGGGCTATATCCTGACAGAACTTCTTGTAGCCGGTTTCGGTATGGTCGCCCATGCCGCCCACGCCGATGTAATCGCAGCCGAAGTGGTCGTGCTCGGCGATAACCTCATCTGTCTCATTGATGATGCGCTGCAGATTGGAGTGGGTGAGGATAACCTTAATGCCGGTTTCGTCCACCGCATCTTTTACCGTCTGCGCGAAAAGCTTCGGCTCGACTCCGCCCATGCAGCCGGAGACCTGAACATACTTATAGCCGATTTTTGCTACCTTGCGCATGGTCTCGCGGAAGTCCTCCGGGGTCTTGCAGAAATCGCGGAGTGAGTAGAGCTGGGCACCGAGATACATCTGTTTCATTTTTGTCACCGTTCCTGCACGGAGCAGGCCTTTCTTTCGATAATAAATTTCAATTTAGGGCACCTCTAAAAACGTCAAATTTCCTTTAGCATATCATACCCCCCCGAAAAATCAAGGGGATTTTGCAAAAAAATGTATGAATTTATCGTAGAATCATCAAAATATCTGTCTTAAACAGCC
>JAAZAV010000044.1 GCA_012514145.1 Clostridiales bacterium
ATCGAAGACTGGGTGAATAACTATCCTCGCAAAATTCTTGGATATAAATCCGCTTACCAATTGGCAGCCTTTTTGTAACTGTTAACTTCTTTAAAACCTTGGGCAATTATTCTTGCAATTTACACCTGGTGCGAACCGGCGGTGTTTTTTTCTTGACATCATGCGGCAAAAATGATATAATGCGGCAAATAATGAGAGGAAAGGAATCATCGATATGAAAGCAATAATCACCGTAACCGGACGGGATACAAAGGGTATAATCGCAGCTGTATCGGGTGCCTGCGCCGAGCATGGCGTGAATATCATAGACATTTCTCAGAGCGTTCTCCGGGAATATTTCGCCATGATAATGATGGTGGATATGAGCGGTCTTACGATCAGCTTCTCGGAGTTTGTCGATCTGATGACAAAAATGGGTCGTGAGCGCGGACTCGAGATCCACACCATGCACGAGGAAATCTTCAACTCGATGCACAGAATATAACCCGGCGGTGACCCGACAATGATTGGACTAACAAATCTCGATATCCTTGAAACGATAAATATGATCCGCGAGGAGAACCTTGACGTCAGAACGGTGACGATGGGTATCTCCCTCTATGACTGTGTAAGCGAGGATGAGAACCGCTTCGCGGACAAAATATATGACAAAATAACCAAAACCGCAGAGCGGCTTGTTGACGTCGGCATGCAGATCGAAAAGGAATACGGCATTCCGATTATCAACCGCCGGGTTTCGGTCACTCCCATATCGCTGGTGGGCGGCGCCATGGGCTCTGACGGCTATGTCAAAGCCGCTCACGCCATGAACCGCGCGGCAAATACTCTGGGCATCAACTTTATAGGCGGTTTCGGCGCGCTGGTTCAGAAGGGCGCGACCAAAGGCGCACATAATCTCATAGAAGCTATTCCTCAGGCGCTTGCCGAAACCGATATCGTCTGCTCCTCGGTGAATGTTGCCTCTACCAAGGCTGGCATAAACATGGACGCAATCGCACGCATGGGCAGCATCATAAAGCAGCTTGCATACGATACCCGCGAACAGGGTTCCATCGGCTGCGCAAAGTTAGTTGTTTTTGCAAACGTGCCGGATGACAATCCCTTCATGGCGGGCGCGTTCCACGGCATCGGCGAGCCGGACAGTGTAATAAATGTAGGCGTGTCAGGTCCCGGCGTTGTCGCCGCAGCCGTTCGCCGTGCGGGTGACTGTTCTCTTGGCGAGCTCGCCGAGATAATAAAGCGAACCGCCTTCAAGATTACCCGCATGGGTCAGCTTGTAGCACATGAGGCATCGAAACGGCTCGGCGTGCCCTTCGGTATCGTTGATCTTTCCTTGGCACCAACACCGGCTGTAGGCGACTCGGTGGCGCGTATTCTTGAGGAGTTAGGTCTTGAGCGCTGCGGAGGTCCGGGAACCACTGCCGCGCTGGCAATGCTCAATGACGCTGTCAAGAAGGGCGGCGTTATGGCTTCAAGCCATGTGGGAGGGCTGTCCGGCGCATTTATACCTGTGTCCGAGGACGCCGGTATGATAGAAGCCGCAAGCATGGGCGTGCTAACACTCGAGAAACTTGAGGCGATGACCGCTGTCTGCTCTGTGGGGCTTGACATGATCGTCATTCCCTGGGAGACCCCCGAGGCTGTTATCTGCGGCATTATTGCCGACGAGATTTCAATAGGCGTTGCAAACACAAAGACCACCGCCGTTCGTTTGATCCCGGCTTATGGCAAAAAAGTAGGCGATGAGGTAAGCTTCGGCGGTTTGCTGGGTCACGCTCCGGTGATGCCGGTCAATATGAGCTCGCCCGAACGCTTCATCTCTCGAGGAGGACGCATTCCCGCACCTATCCACAGTCTGAAGAACTGACACCGAAACCTACAAAGGAGGTAAAAATGCTGCTTTACTTTATTCGTCACGGCGACCCCGATTATTCAACCGATTCACTCACACCGCTGGGCAGACGCCAGGCAGAAGCTGTAGCCCATCGTCTGGCTGTGTGCGGTGTGGACAAGATATATGCATCTCCCCTCGGCAGGGCTCAGCAGACCGCAGAACCCACAGCCGAGATGCTCCGACTGCCGGTTAACACCGAGGACTGGACCTCGGAGAACACCGCATGGAAGGAGTTCACAACCGTATTTCCCGACGGCAAGCGCCGCTGGATATTCGCCCTGCCCGTAACCGATATTCTAACTGACGAGACGGTCAACCTAACCTGGGACAACTGGCTCGACGCCGCATTTCTCAAGGATTGCGCTGCTCCCCAAGAGGGTTTTGAGCGCATAAAGGACGCCTCAGACGATTTCTTCATGCGTCACGGCTATGAGCGAGAGGGGCGCTTCTACCGCGTGGTCAAGGGCAGTGATGAACGCATTGCAATATTCGCCCATGGCGGTTTCGGTACGGTCTGGCTGTCGATACTGCTGGGCATACCTCCGCATTTCGTCTTCCCGACCTTCAGTATACCCCACTGCGGCATGTCGATTTTCGAGTTCGGGGGACGCGACGGAGATCTCATACACCCCAACTGTCTTGCATTGAATGATACCGGCGCGGCGTATGCCGACCGTCTGCCTCTGCGCTACAATAACAGTATCAAATATTGAGCCATAAAGAGGGGCTGAAATGCCGTTGCCTGTGTGTGGAAGCGAAAGAAATCAACATTGATATTTACAACAATGTTTTATAATTATTGTTAACGCTTTCGACATACCCGCATCGTTAGCCCTGATACATTGGTCAGTAGACTTGCTATGTGTTTATTTAGAAAAAACGAAGCCGTAACGTTAAACTCAAAGACGATTAAATAAGTATTTTAACGCGATTACATCTGCTAAAGAAACATTATAGCAGGAAACTATCGGGAGGGCTTATACATGTTTCAGATAATGGATGCCAAACAGGCGGCGGAGATGATTAAGGACGGTGATTGTGTCTGCATCAATGCATTTCTAGCCCTTTCTAACGCCGAGGAGATACATAAAGTGATATATGACCGGTTCAAGGAAACCGGTTCTCCCAAAGACCTAACACTGATTTCCCAGTCCGGATACGGCAATTGGGACGAGAACCGGCTGGGTGAACCGTATATACGTGCAGGTGCGGCAAGAAAACTTATATTCGGTCATTATGGCTGTATGGTCAGTACCGGCAGACTGGCGCTGCAGAATGAATTCGAGGCTTATAACCTTCCGATGGGTGTGATCTCCCACGCTATAAGGTCGCAGGCCGGCGGACTTCCGGGATGTCTTTCCAAAGTAGGTTTAGGCATATTTGTTGATCCACGTGTCGAAGGTCCGGGGATCAATGATATCTCTAAAGACGACAGTATGGTCCAAGTAGTAACAATTGACAACGACGAATATCTCTACTACAAACTACCGAAATTTGACATCGCGATTATTAAAGGCACGACAGTTGATCCAAACGGGAACATCTCGTTTGAAAACGAATGCGTGACTGTGGATGCGCTCTCGGTAGCACAGGCAGTCAAGGCAAACAACGGGAAAGTAATTGTCCAGGTGGATCGTGTCAGTCATGAATTCGGTCGTCCGTGGAATGTAATTGTCCCGGGCGTATTAGTAGATGCAGTGGTGGTATGCGAACCGACTGTTGAAAGCAAAACTACACAAACATTGTCCGGTGACATCCACGTACCGTTTACCCAAATGCAATACTGGTTTAAGAAAGTCAAAGCGGAAAGCGAAAAACTAACCGGCCGTAATGACAGTTCCGCTGATATAATCGGAAGACGTGCAGCCCGAGAACTTAAGCGCGGTGACATAGTTAATATAGGTATAGGAATACCGGAGATGGTGGGCAAGTATGCATCTGAATCCGGTATCCTCAATTATATCAACCTTACAGTAGAATCAGGTGGTATCGGAGGGCTTCCGGCGTCAGATCGCGCTTTTGGCGCAACGATCGGTGCTGATGCGATCTATCATATGTCAATGCAATTTGACTTCTATGATGGCGGAGGTTTGGATATATGTTTCTTGGGTGCATTGGAGGTTGACCGCTTCGGTAATGTCAACTCACACCGAGGACCGAATACCTTCGCGGGAATAGGCGGGTTTGCTAATATAGCGTCCGCTGCAAAGACTGTAGTGTTCTGCTTGACCTTTAATGCCAGGGGATTGGAAACTGTAGAAAAGAACGGGATGGTTTGTATCAACAGCGAAGGAAGCATCCCGAAATTTATAAATGAAATCCGAAGTATTAGCTTTTCTGCGCATCAGGCGATAAAAAACGGACAGAGAGTATTATATGTAACCGAGCGCTGTGTGTTTCGCTTGATTGATAGTGGACTTGAATTAATTGAAGTCGCTCCGGGAATAGCGTTGAATCGTGATATCCTTGACCAACTTCCTTTTGATGTAAAAGTGTCACCTCAATGCAATCGGGAGTAAAAATAAGTGTCGAAAATTTTTGGTCACCCAAATACAAAAATCGGGGCTGCAGCAAAACATAAAGAAAGCTGCAGCCCCGATTATGGAGCTAATGGGGGGATTCGAACCCCCGACCTGCTGATTACGAATCAGCTGCTCTGCCAGCTGAGCCACATTAGCGTGGGTGTGAGTATACCATAGCCCGCAATCCTTGTCAAGACCTTTTGGTGAATTTTCATAGCATCCGAGGTATTTATGGAACTGACTAACCTATCGGTCATACGCGAGCTGATGAGCCGGTACGGCACCGTGTTCAAGAAAAGTCTCGGGCAGAATTTTCTGACATCCGCCAATGTGCCGGTCAGAATTGCCGATGCCGCCGCCGAATCGGGCTGTGACTCGGTTGTTGAGATCGGTCCGGGTATCGGTACGCTGACACAGCGGCTTTGTGAACGCTTCGAGCGCGTTGTTGCCGTGGAAGTGGATTCCTCCCTGCTTCCGATACTGGAGGAGACACTTGGCGATTATGACAATATCGAAGTCATAAACGAAGATTTCATGAAGCTTGACCTTGCGGACGTCGTTGAAAGCCGCTTTCCGGACGACAGATTCGCTCTCTGTGCCAATCTGCCATACTACATCACTACGCCGATTCTTATGCGTGTTCTGGAGAACAGCCCAAAGCCGGCGTCGATTGTGGTAATGGTTCAGCGCGAGGTTGCAGACCGTCTGGTGTCAAAGCCCGGCAGCGCCGAATACGGCGCCGTAACCGCGTCGGTAGCCTGGTACGGCAAAGCGGAGAAGCTGTTTGCCGTACCCTCCGGCTGCTTCACCCCCCGTCCAAAGGTGGATTCGGCGGTAATCCGAATTATTCCTCACTCCGAACCGCCTGCTGCTGTCTCCGACGAGGATATGCGCAGAGTTATCCGCGGAGCCTTTGCTCAGCGCCGCAAGACACTTGTGAACTCGCTGCTCAGTGAATACCCCATGAGCCGTGATGACATAACCTCGGCCGTGCTGGCTGCCGGACTTCCCGCAGATATAAGGGGAGAGCGCCTGGGAGTGCAGGATTTTGCCGCTCTTGCCACCGAGTTAGCGAAGATTTAAGCGAGACTTGATGATAAAAACACCCGCGGAACGATGAGCGTCCCGCGGGTGTTTCTGTGTTTAGTACGTTTTCTTCCTTGTTCTCGGATCCTTTGGTTCGTAGTTGTTGATTATATTGAGAACCTCACGATCGATGGCGCCAAGCACCACCGCCGCCTCAACCTGCGGAATGAGATACTCCGCGTATGGCAGCATTATGGCTATAAAGCGGTAGTCCATCACACCGTCGAGAATCCTTTCGAATATGACGGCTTTGGACGCCTCGTCTAAGAAGGGCACAAGCTTCGACAGAAGTTCCTCGTTCATTACGTCGTTGCGGTCAAGCAGCTCGGTAATGCGGTCGCCCTCAAGATATTCCTCGAGTTCTACCACCGAGGTTATGTCGATGCCCTCGTTTCGCAGCTCATCGGCTATTCTGGTAAGTGCCGCGAGCCTTGTGTTGTCGCGGGAGCCCTTCAGCAGTCTGTCCGCCGTGACTCCCAAAGCGCCGGAAAGAAGGTCAAGATCTGCCAGTCCGGGCATTGCTTCGCCCTTTTCCCAGCCGGAAAGCACCTCGCAGGTTACATTAATCTTCCCGGCAAGAGTACAGGTGCTCAGCCCGGCTGCTTCACGCAGCGCGGTCAGGTTCTTTCCAAATTCTATTGCAGTTAACATGCCGATTCCTCAATTCAGGGGTAGGGGTTGTTTAAAACGATTATTTGCAGCCGCCGAAGTATAGCTTCTTAGCTGCGCCCAGGCGTTCTGTATCCTCAAGCAGACGGAAGCGGTGCTGAGCCTCGGTCGCCTGCCAGGGTGCTGTCATAAAGCCCAGCAGATTCTCATTGACCATATTCTCGCGGACGAAGAGGCGGACCGTCTCATCGGTGTTGCCTGTCCAGCTCCAGGTTGATGAGGTGGGAATCTGATCATAGCCGAGCTTGGCGAAGTCTACATAGGTCTGAACATACTGAGCCGGATAGCGTCCGCTTGCGTCCTTTGCGGGCATGCGGCCGTAGCCCCAGTTGGACTGAACCACCGTCTTGGGCATGTTCTTCACGAATACCTCGGGATGATGCCAATAGTAGTCAGACCATACCCAGGCGCGGGCACCGTTCTTTTCGCAGATGTCTACCATGTAAAGCAGGTCATGCCACCAGAGTTTCTCGCCGCGGACCACGCAGTAGCCGTAACGGCTCTGATGATCCCAGGTTTCCTCGTCCATTCCAAGGTGAAAGTATCTCGGTTTGTCGAAGATCTCGCACACCTCGTTTATGAGGTCGCGTACCACATCGAGGTATATCTTCGAAGATACCATCTTCGAGTATTCACCCAGCCAGGCATCGTGACAAGCAGAGAAGTTGAGTTTGGGCAGCGGCTCGAGACCAATGGAGCGCAGACGTGCCAACTCGGCTTTCAGTTCGTCGGGAGTCCAGGAACCTTCGATGGCAAGCTCGGGATGGGAGTCGTAAATAACCGCCTCGCCGATGTCGATGAGAATTGTGTTGAGTCCCACTGTGGGCATATAGTTGGTGACTTCGGTCCATACGTCCCTGTCGCAGCGAAGCTTGCGGCTGTAGTAGCTGTTGCCGACATATGGTCCTCCCTCAGGCACCGGAGCATCCGGGTCGGTCCACATGTTCATGCCGAGGTGGAGCAGAGATACCCACATTTTTTCGTTCTTGCAGCTCATACTGTACCTTCCTTTCTATCGGTTGTAGTATGTTGTTCGTTACGTATAATTGCAATCAGTCAAGCGCCAGATACTGGTCGATGGTCTCCTGCATCTTTGTCTCTGCCGCTCCCACCGTTGACGCGATGGTGGAGGCGATGTTGGGGGAAGTTGATCCGGTAAGACCCATTATTTTCGAAGCGATGGAACCCCAGTCGTACATGTAACCCAGATCGTAGACGCGGTTCGCAAAGATCATGTCAAGAACCTCGGCTGACTTCTCATCACGTATGGCTTTGCCCTTTACGGTTATCTCGTAATAGGCGGGAGTCAGGGTATACATGGATTCGCAGGAAAGGGCTTCGATGATAATGCCGGTGCGATCAAGGTCGGAGGCAGTTGCCGGAATTGTGATGGAGTTTGAACAACCTACACTGACCGGAGAGTAATACTCGGTCTGCTTCTCATCGAGTTTAGGAAGCGGAAGTATGCCAAAGTCGGTATCCTTACCGCGGAAAACCGTGACACGAACAAGACCCGCGGTATTGAACAGAGCTCTGTCCTCGGCGAAAGCCTTATCGATACAGTCGGTCCAGACATCCGTATACTTGGTGTAGTTACTGGCGTATAAGCAGATATCAAAGTTGCCGTTGATGGCAATCGATTTCTCGAAGGCGGTGTAGAAACGCTCGTTCTCCAGTGCCAGGGTTGGCAGGTCTTCTTTGTCCTTCTCGATTATACGTTCGCCTGTACCGTAGATATAGACAAGCGTGTTGAATACCTCACCGATTACTCCCCAGGCGTCAAACTCATCATGTATGCCGTCGCCGTTAAGGTCGGCGGAAACCACGGTAGCGCACTCAAGCATGCGATCGGTTGTCCAGGAACCTTTGTCAATATCCTCGTAGAAATCGCCCAGCTGATTGTCCTCAGCCATCTTCTTGGAGTAGATTATGGCGATGGTAGCCTCATTATCCATGACAATGAGGTCGCCGGTGGTGGCATAAAGATGATTATTTATCGAAATCTGAGCATTGCAGTTCTGGTCATAGTAGGGCTGAGTCAGATCCATGTAAGGCACAGTTTTCAGGTCGATGAGCATACCGCCGCTCGACAGAGTTCGTAAGTCGCCGGTCAGACCGCCTGCCGACATGTCTATGGTGTCTTCGCCCGCCAGCACCATCTTTGACACATCGCTATGCATGTTCCAGGTGCCCTGAGATGTAATCTGCTCGGTTATCGAGAAGTTGTACTTCTCACCTATCTTGCTGTTGCGCTCAAACACCGAGTCGTTTATAATCTCGCCGTTCAGCTCCGCGGCGAAGATATCCTTCGACTTCCAGTGAACATTGCTTGTACCCTTGGTAAGGACATTAAATTTGTAGCCGCCGAAATCTTTCTCGGGCAGATCGGGCTCGATTCGGGTGGTGCCGGTCTCGGCAGTATCTCCTGCTTCACCGGCAGTGGTAACGGCAGCATCCGCCTTATCATTGCCCTTGCCGCCTCCGCAGCTCACAAGCATGGCGATCAGTATCAGCGCCGCAAGGGACACGGCAAGAATGCGTGAAAATAATTTTTTCATGGGACTTACCTCTCGTTGTTGTAAATTATATAATTAGTTGCCAGTTCTCAGAGATTAACGCCATCGGCAATCAACCGTTCACAAAGCGCGGAAACATTCACCTCCGCGGGAGCTATGCCGCCCTTTGCCGCCATAGCAGCGGCGGTGCCCGAAGCCTGCCCTGTCAGCATGCAGGAGCCCTGGATACGGGTCGCGGAATGTGCCACATGGTCGGCTGATATGCAGCGCCCGCACACCAGCAGGTTGTTGAGCGTTTTGGGCAGCAGCGCGCCGTAAGGAATCTCGTAGTAATCGCCTTTAATATGACCGCCTATGGCTTTATGCTTGCCGGTGGGGTCATGAATGTCTATGATATAGTTGCCGTGAGCCACCGTATCGGGGAAGGATACGCCGTCGATTACCTGTCTGCCTGTAAGCACCGAACGTCCCACCAGACGTCTCGTCTCGCGTATGCCCAGCGAGGTCGAGGATTCAATCAGATATGAGTTCTCAAAGCCTGGCACGAAGCGCCGCAGAAAGTCCACCAGATGCAGCACCTGCTTCTGACCCAAGAGTTCGCCGCGGCTGATGTCCTCCGCATTGCTGCCGTCGATACCTACGACCCTGGACATGTTTATTACGGCGTGGTCTCCTCGGGAGCCGTTGAATACCAGCACCCGTCCCTGGGGCAGCGGCAGACGGTCGCTGTCGTCCTGTTCGAAGCCGCACTCACCGGCATAGAAAAGCTCCGCGTAGCTCTCCCGTGTCAGACCAAATGTTTCATAGGTTAAGGGCTTGTTGTTGTAAAACTGTGCCTTTGACATATCCACGCCTCCCATGGTGAAAAACACCGAGCAGGGCTGCATCAGTCCCACCGCTTCGCCCACAGAATAACTGCTGTCGGACTCATGAACCTTGTCAAGTCCGGTCTGATACAGCGATTCGTAGACACCCGGCTCGGAACCGAGCACCGTCTCCTCGCCCGCCGCCACCGTAAGGTCGGCGTCGCCCGAGGCATCTATATACTGATCGGCTTTTATTAGGATAAGTCCGGATTTGTCATGGCAGACAATACCGGAAATCATGTTTTTCTCGGTCAGCGCATCGATAAAGACGGTATGGAAACGGATATCCGCTCCGGCATCGTCAAGCAGCTTCAGCAGCACATATTTCGCGATGTGTGGCACGGAAGTCTTTGACAGCGGTCCCTTGTCATCGGGCGGACGGCAGTATTCCGACAGGCGGACAACCTCGCCGCAGAACTCCTTCAGAATACCCCCGAATGGGCGTCCCCTGCGGTCGTTCACCGAGGATATCGGCGTAACCAGACCGACCCCGGCTGTGCCGCCAAGAACACCGTCGCGTTCGATGAGCGCGGTTTTTGCTCCGCAGCGTGCAGCAGCAAGCGCAGCGGCGCATCCGGCCACACCTCCGCCAACAACTGCGATATCATATCGAGCGGTACGTTCTATTTCTCTGGAAAATTTCAAATCAATCACTCCGCCTGTATAGTTTAACGATTAACGATTTTAGTATAACACTTCGGCTGTAAATTGTCAACAACCGCAAACATTAACTTTTGGCGAATGTATGAAATATTTGATATGTCGGCAAAATCGGATTTTCCGGATTATTTGCCTAAATACTATTGATTTATCTGCGGCGTTATGATATTATATTAGTTGTTTGTGAGAATATGCAATATCGGAGCGTATAGGCATATAATGGTTAAAATAGTAAAGCGTAATATTAAGATTCTGACGGCTGTAAAGCTGATTTTAAGGTTCTGGTGGTTCCTGCTTATAGCAGGTGTTATCACCTTTGTAGGCACCTACTATCTGACAGAACACAGCAAGACTCTGATGTATACATCCTACGGTACGATGTTCATCCGTAACCGCGAGGTGGAAACAATATCAAGCACCGGTTATTCCTATGACCCCAACGCGTCACGAACACTGCTTACCACTTACATGAAGGTGCTGAAAAGCAAACGCGTGCTGAACGATATTTCCGAGAGCCTTGATAACAAATATCCCGCTTCATATATTAGCAGCGTCTTGGGTCTCGGTTCGGCGGGCAGTACCGAAATAATGGAGCTTGTTGTCAGAACCTCCGATCCGAACCGTTCTGCCGAGATTCTCAACGCGGTAATGGATGTGGCGCCCGGTGCCCTCACCGAGATTGTCAAGGTGGGTGTAGCCGAGGTGATCGATTATGCAGAACCGGCATCCTATCCCGATAACCCCAAGTCATTCAACACCTCCATTCGCAACGCGCTTATTGCAATGATCGCTGTGGGAGTATTTATTATATTTGTATACCTGGTGGACGGACGGGTAAAGGGTACCGAGGATATCAAGGAAAACTACTCCGTTCCGGTGCTTGGTGAGATTCCCACATTCAACTTGAAGTCTGGTGACAATTATCAGAGTTATTATGAACGAAAACAGCAATAACACAGAAAAAGCCAAAGCGGCTAAGCCGGAAATCAAAGCCGGCAGGAAAAATAAAAACAGCACCAGGATATCGCGCACCTCCACGCTTCTGGACGAGAACTCCCCGTTCCGTATAAAAGAAGCTTATAAAACGCTGCGAACCAACCTGCTGTTTGCTTTGGCGTCGGTCAACCCCAACGAACATCCGACCAATATTATTACCATCACAAGTACCGTTCCCGGAGAGGGTAAATCAACCACCTGTGCCAACCTGGCATTGACCATGGCAGACAAGCAGGAGCGGGTGCTGATTTTGGATGCCGACATGCGCAAGGCGGTACAGCACCGTATCTGGAATGTTGACAACACCCGCGGTTTATCTACCGTACTTATACGTGAGGATAATCTCTCGGATGCAGTGGCACACAATATTCGGCCGAACCTGGATCTGCTGCCCGCCGGTGTCATTACGCCGAACCCGTCAGAACTGTTGGGTTCTGAGTCTATGCGGGTCATTTTGTCCGGTCTGGCTGATATATATGATTATATATTCATAGACACTCCGCCCCTTACCGTCGTGTCTGACGCGATGGTAGTGGCTCCCCTTACCTCGGGAGTGCTGATGGCGGTGCGTCCCAATTACTCAACACACGATAAGATCAGATTCGTTCTTGAAAGCATGAGCCTCGCAAATGTAAAACTGCTTGGTTTCATGATGTCCTGTGTGGAGGAGGACAGCCTGACACTTCCCGTTCTCGGCAGATACTACGGAAATAAATACGGTTATTACAAGTACCGGAAGTACGGTTACAGCGGCTATGGGTATGACAGAGCCGAGCCGAACCGTGATTCCGAGCATTTTGACTGATTCATAAGATATCGATGACCGATCATCACTGTCATCTTCTGCCGCAGATAGACGACGGAGCTTCGGATGTAAACGATTCGCTTGAAATATGTAAATTCCTCCATGAGTGCGGATTCGATACGGTTTTGTGCACTCCCCACTATATACCGCATATCGGAATCAGCCTGAACGAATTTACCGAGCAGCGCCGCAGTGCGCTCCGCAGTGTGCTCACAGAAGCTCGTCAGTCGGGCATTATGATTCCGACACTGAGACTCGGCGCGGAGGTTCGCCTTGAACAGGGTATTTCTCAGATTTCCCGTCTCGACGCGCTTTGCCTGGAGGGCACGAATCTGCTTCTGCTTGAGCTGCCATACACAGGTTTTCAGCCCTGGATACCTGATGAGATTCACAATGTGGCAGCGGTACACGGAGTCAGACCGGTTTTAGCGCATATCAATCGATACTGGAAAAAGTACTCGGACGCACAACTGGAAGCTGTCATCACCTCTGTTGAAGGGGCGGTCGTTCAGCTTAACTATGAGTGCTTCGGCTTTATACCTCCGGCAATCAGACTGCGCAGGCTGGAGCGGTACGGCTGCCCGATTATATACGGTACCGATCTGCATATGCCTTCGGAGTTCAGCCGGGTCTCTAAAAATCTCAGACGGGCGAAATCCTTGAAAATTCCGCAGCTCAGCATATACCGCGGCAGATAATCACAACAGCTTGCCGCTTGTATTGTATCATACCCGCGCTTCAATGAGCCGGACTGACGATTTTAACGCATTTATGAAAACCGGCTCGAAATATCCGGAAACCATATTACATTTATTAGTCGCATAGCCGGGCTGTCACAAAATTCGTTTGCGGCAGCCCGTTGACTTTTCGCTGTTTTGGAGGTCAGATTTATGAATATTCAGGCCATCATCGACTCTCTGCGCGGCTGTCCCTGCGGACAGGAACACACCGCCGATCTGCGCAATGTCGAGATCGGATCGGGCATAATCCGCGACACCGCAAAGATTCTCGCCGACGCGTCCTTCCCGCGCAAGCTGCTTGTCGTTGCGGACAAGAACACTCTTGCCGCATCTGACGGTATCATTGACATATTGCAGAGCGGCGGCTTTGACTGCGTACTGCGGCTGTTTGACGATCTTCGCGTTGCCGAAATGGATGAGGTTGATCGCATCGCCGCCCTCAGTGCACCCTGCGAAGGCATCCTTGCCGTCGGCACCGGTTCGCTCAGCGATATATGCCGTCTGGCAGCCCTGAAAGCCGACAAGCAGTTCGCGATATTCGCAACGGCTCCTTCTATGGACGGCTTTGCGTCGGGCACTTCACCGATCACGGCTCATAACTTCAAGGTCACCTACCCCGCTCGTCAGCCCTCGGTGGTTATCGCCGATACAAAGATACTTGCCGCTTCACCTGCCGAGCTGCGTTCCGCAGGCTTCGGCGACATGATAGGCAAGATAATCGGTCTGGTCGACTGGAAGGTTTCAAATCTGCTCACGGGCGAGCATTATTGCGATGCCATAGCCAACCTCACGCGCACTGCCGTTGACCGTCTCTGCGCGCTTGCGGACCGCATAACATCCTCAGATGAAGAGACCGCCGGGCTTGTCATGGAGTCGCTGGTTTTCACCGGCATAGCCATGAAGCTTGCCGATTCGGTCCGTCCCGCCTCCGGAACCGAGCATATCATATCCCACTTCTGGGAGATAAAAAAGCTGGAACAGGGACTTCTCTCCGATTTCCACGGCAAAAAGGTGGGAGTTGCGACTGTTATATCAAACAGAATCTACCACTGGCTTGCGGAGCGCGAGACTATTACCCCCACTCCCGACGTCATCGACTGGGAAACCCTTGAGCGGGTTTACGGTCCGAACTTCATCGGCGATGTGCGCCGGCTGAACAATCCGGTGATTACCGACAAGACCTCACCCGAGCTTATCGGTAAATATTGGGAGGAGCTGAGAAGCATCGTCAAAAAAGATCTCCCGACTGACGAGCAGCTTGTCAGTCTGATGAAGCGCGCAGGCGCCGCCACAACCCTTGATGATATATCGGTCAGCCGGGAGCTGGGCGTTAAAGGTGTGCGCTGGCATCCCTACATGCGCTACCGCATGACACTTATGCGCATCATCCCTATGCTGGGCATTGCTTCCGAGGAGATAGATGCAAAGGTCGAGGAATTCACTGTATAAACAAATCTGAGCTGCAGCAAAACGCGAATTTGCTGCAGCTCATTTTTTATGAAGAGGTGGTCTAAACCGACTCAAAACGGCGGGAAAATCCTAATGCCAAAAAACAGACTGCTGTCTTTTATTGAGGTGTTAAGTTAATCTGTTTAGCCGAATTTGCTTGTTAGGGTCTTGAATCTAATGTCCCATATTGTTTATAGAAATACTTTCTACAAAAGCGCCAATCAACATAAAGCCAATTCCAATCAACAGCGCTGCTTTTTCTGAATTTGCCAATCGAATTTCTCTGATATTCCTTTTTATCGTATCGCTTCCGCTGCTCCGTACCACGGAGATATGCGCGATGGCACATGTTATAAGCAATTGTCCCGTCATCTCCCAAAGGCCCGCCCTGTGTATGATGTCAAATGTACCGGCAACTCTGTCAATAAGAGGAACAGCTTCTGTTTCCACGGAAAATGACCAGGTACCAAGGACAATACTATTGATTGAAATCAGTGTATAATATGCCATATACCCCACTGAAAGATAGTCAGCTTCGCTTGACTTTTTCCGAGCAAACAGACTCGCCAGAATAATTATCAATACCGACAATAGATTGTATAAGAAAATCTGCAGCGCAAGAATCAGAGCACTATCAGAAGTGTTCCAACTCTGTAATGGATTTTTGTTTTTCAGCAGTCCTTCAGGAAGCAAAAAATAGCTTGCCAACATAATTCCGAAAAACATCGCAAAAAACATAACGGCAGCCCATATTATTCTTTCACTCAAACGATTGCTGCTTAGTTTTTTTCGCAAATATCCCATAGTTCTTCTCCTGAATGAATACACACTCTCTTTTGAGATTGTAAATTCAATTACAATCTTATTGAGTTATATATAGATCGGACACGGTCAATTCCTTCTGATTAACTCATAGCCATTATTTTTCTGAGTATATACAAATGCACATCATACAAACTCCTGAATATCTACTATATTTTTGTTTTGGTTTATTTACTGAAGCAGTCTATGGTCGCCTGAATAGCGGCGACAAGACTGCTCTCCTTTGAGGCGGCGAAGGAGGCTATGTCGATATCCCCCTTGCCGATACGCGTGGACAGATCCCCCGCGAAGTTTGCCCAGCCGTAGACATTGGCAAGCGAAGCCTTGCCGTTGGCGAATATTATGTCGAGCATCTCCTGTGACTGTTTGTCCTGGATGCGCTTGAAGTCAAGGGTCACATCGAAGTAGGTCTGGCGCACAAGTTTCATTGAGTATGCACAGAGGTTCTCGGCAACAACACCCGTGCGCTCATGGTCGGTGTTGGTTATCGGTATGCCCATAGCCGGCGCGCCTCTGTATATGTATGAATAATACTCATCCTGCGCCTCGTCATATTTGGGAATGGGTATTATCCCCACCTCGAAGTCACAGTCGCGGTATAACCCCAGTGCACCGAGGGGTTCAACGAAGAATATAAGCCGTCCGAGACCGAACATGGTATTGACCGTGCGCTCAAGACTGCCGATGCCAGGAGTGTCGCTGTTGCATACCAGACTTTTATCGCCGAAAATCTTCTCGGCGGCTGCAGTGTATCGTGTGACGAAACGATCGTCAAGCCCGTTCCACACCGGCAGATTGTCGGAATCCCGTCCTACAATCTCCAGATCCACGCCGGTGATGAAGGATATCGCGTTATGATAATGCATGCCCAGCCCGAACTGGTCATCGGCGGTTATGTTAAGGTCGCCGTTCAGGTCGAGATAGCCGGACTTTACATACTCGGATGCCCGGTCAATAGTCCATCCGCCGCTGCTTACTGTTTCATAAGGCGTATCGAGTCCCACATTCTGACATGCCGTGGTATTCATAATCATACCGCAGTAGCACTCGTAGTACATCAGATGCAGATCGCCGTAGAGATAATACAGCGGGCTGCCGATACGTATCGACTCGGTCGCTACCTGATTCCACCACGGAGCGTCGGGGGCAAGTGATTTGATATCTTTCATGTCGGCAACATAGCCGTTCTGCGCGTGTACCGCCTCGTAAGAGCCTTCATTGAAATAAATGTCGTATACATCATCGCCCGCCAACACCGAGTTTTTGAACGCCTTGTCGTTGTCATCCCAGCGCAGCTGCTGAATTTCAAAAGTTATATTAAGAAGATCGGCAACCATGGTGTTGCGCTCATAGATTGCGTCGTCCAGAACTTCGCCGGTAAGCCCTTCCTCACCGAAAGAGGTATATGCGAAGTTGGACCAGTTGTTAAGTACCCGGAACTTATATCCGCCGTAGTCGCCGGTCGGAAGATTGTCGTATACCGAGGTGGTTATCTCGGTCTCGGCAGCGGTCTCGTCTGCTGCAGTCACTTCCCCGCCCTCCGTACCGCTCCCACAGGATACAAGGGCAGCAAATAGTATTGCCGCAAGAAGCAGCATAGAAATCAGTCTCGCCTTTTTCATTCGTCCCCTCCGTGATTATCATAAAATTTCTCTGACATGTAATTATACATCGCCGCGCTTATAAATACAAGCGCCTGTTTGTTTAAAATCATGTCAAATGGCGGAGCTTTGATTTTTTCTATTGCAAAAAAGGTTTATGAGTGGTATAATAACCAGAGGGAAGGAGGTGATAGAAATGTTCAAACTGTTTAAACGAAGAAACGAAGGAAAACCGAGAGCTATCGCATTTGTCGATTATGAACACTGGTATATAGCCCTTGACAATATGTATAATACCAGACCCGACATCAAGGCGTGGCGCGAAGAGCTGGCCGAGAAATACGATGTTATTGAGATTATCTTTTTCGCGGATTTCTCAAACCAATCGCTGAGAACGGAGATACCGCGCATCCGTGAGGTCAGCAACTACATTGTTGAAACTCAAAACGCCACCCAGTACAAAAAAAAGGATTACACCGATTTTATAATGCTCGATCAAATATACCAGAAGGCTGTTACTGATTACAGCATCGATGTTTTTATTCTTTTTACAGGTGACGGCCATTTCAGTTCGGCGGTCAGTTTCATAATCAATCGTCTGAGAAAGGAAGTTTGCATTTATTCGATACGCGGCGCGCTCAGCCGTCAGCTAAAGAATACGGCAAGCTATTCTGTCGAGCTGCCTGAACCGGAGCCGGAATTCGTCCGGCATGCGAGTGCCATACTCAAGAATCTGAGATATATCGATGATGCGAACAAATCCCGTTCAAAGAAGGCATATCCGACTTTTGCAGGCACTGTCGATGCCGTGGCGAGATACTACAAGTTGAATAAATCGGATGTTTCAAAAACATTAAGAGACATGCTTGACAAGGGTATTTGTTACCAGACAGAGGAAACCTTTAAAGACGGCAACACCGTCAATGTTTTGAATGTTGATTGGACGGCGGCAAGACGCAGCGGAATCGAGATCGAATAATTCTACTGTACAAATGCGCAGCGGGGATACCGGGAATAAACGGTTTCCCCGCTTTTTACAATGCGTTTTTTTCTTATTCGGGGTTTACAACCGGTTTGGGTGATAGTATAATTGAACTGTGAAAAACCAACACACATAAAGGAGATGTAAAATGGACCTTTCAAGATATCTTGCGATTCCGGGTGAGCTTCCGCTCGAAAATATCCCCTGCGACGGCGGATTTACCGCCATCTTCCGCACCATCGGCTGTATCGGCGACTCGCTGTCCTCCGGTGAGTTTGAGTCCACCGACGCCGAGGGTAAGAAGGGCTATCACGATATGTTTGAATACTCCTGGGGGCAGTATATAGCCCGCGCGGCAGGAACCACTGTCTACAACTTCTCCCGCGGCGGCATGACAGCAATCGAATACTGGAATGGCTGGGCAGAGAATAACGACTGCTGGAACCCCGATAAGATCTGTCAGGCGTACATCATCGCGCTGGGAGTAAACGACCTTTTCGGCAGAAAGATGGAAGTCGGCTCGGTTGAGGATATCTGCGACGAGGACTGGAACAAAAACGCCGAGAATTTCGCCGGCTACTACGCCCGCATAATCCAGCGCCTTAAATCCATGCAGCCAAAGGCGCGTTTCTTCCTCATGACCATGCCCCGCAGTTCCGACACAGCCCGCGATGAGGTCGGCGACAGGCACGCCGAGCTGCTCCGCACCATGGCGAAGCATTTCGAATATACATATGTCATAGACCTGCGCAAATACGGTCCGGTATACGACAGCGAGTTCCGACGCAACTTCTACCTTGGCGGTCACATGAACCCCATGGGCTATATGCTCACCGCACGCATGACCGCGGCATATATCGACTATATCATCCGCAACAATCCCGAGGACTTCGCACAGGTCGGCTTCATCGGCAAGCCCTTCCATAACATGCAGGCTAAGTGGTAAAAACCAAAGCCGGCGTCACCGTATGACCGTATAATACAAAACGACCGCACTCCAAATGGGGTGCGGTCGTGCTTTTCAGTTCATCAGGAGAATAATGAAGTTAAAGATAATTCCGGATGCGCCGAGCAGTGTGCCGAGTATAAACAACAGTACCCTCATCGGCGTGTAAACCATCGCGGTGTCCAATTTAGGCGCGAGAACGCTCCAAACGAAGTTGCAGAGCAGCGTAATTACGAATCCTATTATCGGTACCGCAAAACCCGGCAGGAAATTTACTGCCTCTCCGCCGCTCCACTGTACCGCCGCTATGTCTGGCAGGAGAAAGAAGCTGGTCGCGCAGACGCAGGCGGAAATACAGATAAGAACAATCGAAACCTTTTGCCTCAGCGCTCTCAAAGCGTTCTTACCTCCGATCAACAGCAGCCTGCTTGAGGATATCGAATGTCGCGGATACTTCGTTAACGTAATTTTATGCTTTTTTGTAACCGCGAATGAGTTTGTCGGTTACAAAACGAATCAGCGCGTCATAATCTGCGGGATCGGTGGAGCAAAGCTCATCAAGCGGCACCGAGGCGCACTTTGTAATGTCGCGCTCGCGCATGACCAGCCCAAAGGCGTGGTTAAGCCACTGTGCATCGGCGGCGCGGAGGGTTTCCAGCAGCTCATAGATGGTTATCGCGCGCTTGAGAGCCTTCCAGCGCAGGGTGAGCAGCGGCCGGCCGTTTTTCTGCGGATATACAAGACAGGTGTCGCCCGCTCTCCAGGAGCCGTAACGGAGGTCGGCGCGGGGATCGTCGTTCCAGACGGTGTAGGACCAGCGAAGCAGACCGTCAAACTGGGCGTATGACGCCATCACACCGAGGTAAAGACTCTCAGTCAGGTCGCTGTCTAAAAAGTTGTTGGGGAAAGATGGACCGCAGCAGATGTAATAAAGGAAACGCTTCCCCTTCATGGTACGGCGGTAATTGTCAAGCTCGTTGAATTTGGTGCAGAGTGAGCCGTAGGATGGAGCGAAGTCGTAAACCTCCTCGCCGAATTCGGACACAAACTCGGGATGATTTATGGCAGCCTTGAAGCGGAATTCGGGAGCGATTTCGCCCAGATGCGCCAGAATCGCCCGGTATGCCTCTATGTCAGCCGGTTCATCTGCGGCAATACGCACCCTGTCGATCTGTCCGGTTGTGACGAAATACTGCTCAAGTGCGGCGATGTAGCCGTCGATTTCGGCGGCGGTGCGCATATACTTATAGCAGCCGTCGGCTCTGTCAAGGTAGCGGATTCGCAGGGCGTCGGGATAGTCGGGCGCAAGCCGTCCGAAGCCCTCATCCTCAGCCTTCCAGGTGCCGCATATGCCGTAGACCGACAGCTCGCGGTCGATGCCGTAAGCCGCGCAGAGGTCGATATAGCGCTGCATTATCGAATAATCGTATTCAAAGCTGCCGTCGGCATTGCGGCAGACCGGCACTATCGAATATTCAAAAAGATTGCCCGGGAATTCCTTCTCGCGGAAGCAGCCCTGACCCGCCCATGGTGCGTCGGTTACAATGAGGGTGACAGCCTTCTGTCCCAGTTCGCCGAGAGAGCGGACATAGCCCTCTATCACGGTGAAATGCTCATCGCTCCAGAGGGGAACCTCCGCCTTGCGGGCGATATTCGAGAGATGCTGCCACAGGTCGAGATGGAACTTGTTGAATTTCGTGTCGTGCAGAATATAGTCCAGCACCTCGATTTCGGCACATGCTTCGCCAAGCAGCCTTTCGTCTTCGAACAGCTTGCCGCCGAAAAGCCGCAATTTTAGCGGATAGCTGCCCGCCTCGGCAGAAGCCGGAATGGCTGCCTCAATGTAAACGGCTGTGGGGGTGTCGGCAGGTATCTCAAGGGTATCGGTTGAAAGCAGGGCATCGGCGTATTTCACCTCGCCGCCGTCGCCGGTGTGCATGTCGACGATGTTGAGTTTTACATCAAAATTGCAATCGGCGCTGATGCGCAAAGCAGCCATTGGGTTATCCTTTGAGAACCAGTTGCTGCGCCCGGTGAGCAGAGCAAATGGCTCGTCCGAGGTGACAATTAACTGCAGCGCCGTACTGTCGTTGCGCAGAGCCACTGCCGATAGTTTATTGGTGCAGTCATCGACGGAATAGTTTGAGTTGAGCTTGAAAAGCGCGGGTTTAAGTGTATATTTTATGTTCATAGGTAAATGTGCCTCTTTCACTTGATATATATGTCAGTTCCTGATTCCCACGTCGCTCAGATCAATCGGTATAAAGTCGATGTCAAAGGCGGGACTGTCGGGAGCCAGCGTGAAGTCACCGTTCTCGGGATCGGCAAAAAGCGGGTCGGCAATCTTGGCGCCGCGGTATAGTCCGCCTGCCCGCATCTGTTCGGGTGTGCGCCGGTTCTCTTCCGGGAAGGAATACTCGCGGGTCATGACATTGAAGTTCATCGAGCCGGATACCGCCTCTCCGTCATAGTTCCAAAGCAGATTGCCGCTGTCGGCGATATGCAGACCTTCTGCCGGCTTGGCGTAGAGTGCGGTACCCTTCGATACAAGTATATTGCGCTCGAGTATTATAGACAGATGCTGCTCGTAACGGGTTACAATCATCTGACCGCCCTCGCCGAAGGCGAAGATATTATTGCGGACAAGGTTGCCCTGACCGTAGTGCTGATGGAAGGGCTGCGCCGTGCAGCGGTAGCAGACGTTGTTTTCTATGAGCATATCCGAACTGCCCTCGTCGGGATATATGCACCAGCCGCCGTAGCTGTCCATCTCCACGTCGTGGATGAGGTTGCCGCTGATGACCGTGCCCGGCTGCCGGCCGAGAGTGTATATACCGCCCATGTCGGAAAGCAGGGTCTGACCGATGTTGTATATGTGGTTCTTCTCGATTCGGATATGATGGGTTTCACTGTGAGTGTAGCCCCAGATCCATCCGACGCTGATGCCGGTATAATAGCCGTCGCTGATTTCGTTGTGGCTTATCTCGCAGTGGTGCGCATAGCGCAGCAGTATGCCGCAGGCGTTGAAGAAAACCCGCCCGTAACTGCGAATAAGGCAGTCGGTGATCTTAACGTCATGGATAATGCCGAACTTATCATCGTTTGGATTGCCCCAGTGCTTGTAATCGCGGTTGTTCCACTCGGGATAAAGGTGGTTTGTATGTGGGTCGCCGTTGTTGCCGGCAATGTTTATCGCGTTGCCGCCTATGTCGGTGAACGAACAGTGGTCAAATGTGACACATGCCGCGCCGGTATCAATGCAGATCGCCGAAAATCCGATGTTGCGGAATGCGCAGCCCCTGAATATGACATGCTTGCTGTCGGCAACATAGATCGAAGAGGGCGTATCGGAAGCCGACTGGGAATGGAGCCGCTCGCGATACTCCCAGTCGGAGCAGGCGAAGGCGATGTTCTCGACTTCCAGAGCCGGCAGTTCTTCGCTTCCCATGGCACCGCGAACTTCAAGCAGCGATGTCAGGGCAGGCAGGCAGAGCGAGAAGCTGTCAATGTCATCCTCCGGCGTGGGAACATAGTAGATCAGAGCCTCCGCGCGGTCAAGGTAGTACTGTCCCTCAGCCTGTCCCAGCGCCTCAAAGACATTGTCGGCGTACCAGCGTGCGCCGTGAGTTTCGCTGTTCTCGCAGCGCATAGAGGATATTGACGGGTCGACAAAGGTTATGACATGGGCATCATAGTCTATCTCGCGGATTTTTAACAGCTCGTCCGTCCACCAGTGGAAGGCGCGGATATCCACATCCTGCGGGTAGCGCAGTTTCGGAAGCTCACCGTCGAGGAAATTGATGCCGGGCGAACGGGTGTTGCGGTCGGTCTTAAAGGGCTCGTCAAAGCCGGGAATGCCGCTGACAAGGTAGAAGCCATCCTTCGGCAGCCTGGGACGGGGCACACGCCTCCCGTCAGGAGTAAATGCCTGATTTGCACCGAGACACTCCTCGGGAACGGGTGCAACCCAGACGGTAACACCGTTTACGCTATGGCTCGAGAATCCGCGTATCTCCCTCGCTGCGGAAATAACGGGAGAGACTCCCTCAGCAGCAGTCAGCTTAACGGGAACACCGCTGATTTTCAGAGGTTCTACCAGTTCGTGCATGCCGTCGGAGAGCACAAATTCTGCTCCGCCCATGACAGCCGCCAGCGTTGGGATATCGTTTACCTTCAGGTTTATACCGTCGATATAAAATTGCTTCATGTTATAATCTCCTTTCAATCGAATCTCTTTGGCTGTCTTTATTATATTCCCGGCGGCGTTCTATGTCAAGCGCGGTTTGCGCAAGATTGCCTGTCTGTATTTCGAAGAATACGGAGTTTCCACGACGGTTCGTGACGAGCGCAGCGATGTATACGGAATCTTATGTGTAAGTACGAAAACCGCCTGCTTACGCAATATAAAATAAAAGGTATTTACAAATCGCTTTATTCGTGGTAAAATAATAGTGTAAGCGGACATAGAATCGGGCGATTCGGCCTGATTCTGCCCTCACTGTCCGCCGGATATGCCGAACGCGCCATATAGCGTGCGGCGGAAGTCAATTTTAAAGGAGAATGTCCTATGAAAAAAATCATCGTCAGCATCGTTCTCGCTGCAATGCTTCTCGCACTCGCTATGCCGTTCAGCGTTTCGGCTGTCGACATCGAGGCACTTAAGGGTACCCCGGTAATCGACGGTAAGCTCGAAGATTTCTGGAAGCAGTCCGGAAAGATCGAGACCGGAGGCGCTCCGTTCTATACCGCTGGCGGCGCTACCGCTACCGACAGCAAGGCATCCGCAGTAACATATTTCCTCTACGACGACAACTATTTCTATCTTGCCACCGTAGTTTCGGGTGACACGACCATGTCCAAGAAGGGCGAAGGCAAGCAGTGGAAGCAGGATGCCGCCGAGTATTGGATCAACATTACCACAGGTAAGATGAAGTTTGCCAACGACGCCTTCAATCAGGGTATCTACGGGGACAACTCCACAGACGCCAAACTCCTCGAAGGCTGTAAGTCAGCAACGAGCCAGACTAAAGACGGTTACATAGTAGAGTTCGCGGTTCCGATCTCGGGCAAGAAAGCCGGCGACAGCATCATGGTTTCTTGCCAGTTCAACGACCTCCTCGACCCACCCGAGAAGATCGTTGCCTTTGGCAAGCAGTCCTGCGACGACAAGGTAACCCTTTCAAGCAAAGCTGTTGAGCTGCCTGTCGAGACCACCGCTGCCGCTACCAAAGCTGCGGCTGAGAAGGCTCCGGCCGCTGCAGCTCAGACTGCCGATATCACCGCCGTAATGGCTATCGTTTCGATGGCTGTGTCCGCCGGTGCTGTTCTCTCTGTGAAGAAGAGAAAATAAGCGTATTAGCTAAAAACCTGTAGGGCAGGAGCGTCTCCCGTGATATGGCACGGGAGACTTACTCATTAGCCCATTCTGAACAGGCACCGCCGCGGAATGTATATAGTGCACAATAACATTACCTCAATATTGTGCCATGTGACGGATTAATTGCTCTTGCAAAATCCCTCAATATGTGGTATAATTTTAAGGCGGTTGAAGAAGCCGTGACAAATCATATAGGGGCATAGCTCAGCTGGTAGAGCAGCGGTCTCCAAAACCGCGTGTCGAGAGTTCGAATCTTTCTACCCCTGCCAGAATCCGCTTTCATCAGTGAAGGCGGATTCTTTCGTATTATTGTACCTTTATGTCTTATATCAGCACAATGCAGAGTATTGAATGTGGAGTATATGAGTGATGCAAAGACATAGATATATTGCGATCCTTCTGTCGCTGCTGCTCTGCGCATGGATGTTTGCCGGCTGCGCACAAGGCGACCTCGGCAGCGAGAATAACGCCTCGGAACTTGTAACGGTTGAGAGTATAAGCGCTCTGATGCCGCCAGGAACCGAAATTAATACAGCCGTCAAGCCGGGTAAGCCTTCCGACAGGGCGGTGCGTATTATTTTAAACGGAAGTTCCGCATCATCGGAGGCTTCCGGTATCAGTATAACCGATTCCCGGGTAACCATAACTTCGGGCGGTATATATGAGCTTACCGGCAGTTTCAGCGGCTGCATTGAGGTTGATGCCGGCAAGAATGACGATGTTGTGCTGATACTGAACGGAGTGAATATCTCCTGCCCCGATTACTCCGCCATAAACATTGTCAAAGCGGGCAAGGCAGCGATCGAGACAACCTATGATTCTGTAAATATCCTGTCGGACGGAAAAGTTTACAGCTTTGCAGACCCGACCGACGACGAGCCGGATGCTACGATTTTCAGCAAGACAGACCTTGAGATTCGCGGCAGCGGTGAACTGACGGTTATCGGAAACTATGAGTGCGGAATACGTTCAAAGGACGATTTGTTACTGAACATTGATGGCATACTCACGGTTATTTCTGTCGGTGACGGCATCAAGGGCAAAGACTGCGTTATTGTGGACGGCAAAGGAAAACTGTCTGTGACCGCCGACGGTGATGGCATTCGGTCAAACAATACCGAGGATGAGGATCGCGGCTATATTGCTTTCAAAGGCTGCAGTACATCGATTTCATCTGAACTTGACGGCGTACAGGCGGAATCGCTTCTGACCGTAAGCGGGGGTCTGTTAAACATTAAGTCCGGCGGCGGTTCGGCTGATTCGATGAACGTTTCCTCGGGAAAAACAGACAGCTGCAAAGGATTAAAGTGCGCCGGCGACATAATAATCAAAGGCGGCAAGGTCAGCATCGATTCAAAGGATGACTCGCTGCATGCCGGCGGCTCGCTTGCCATAAACGACGGCACTCTGACCGTCTCCTCAAGTGACGACGGCATTCACGCCGACCGAGATGTTTCCATATCCGGCGGAGTTATAAAAGTGCTGAAATCTTTCGAAGGAATCGAAGGGCAGAACATTTTTATCTCGGGCGGCACGATCAGTGTGCGTGCCGCGGATGATGGCATAAATTGCGCGGGAGGCAGCGACACGAGCTATACCGGCAGCCGCGGCTTTATGGGTAAAGTTGAGGACTGCACAATAGACATAAGCGGCGGACTGATATATGTAAACGCCGACGGCGACGGCATAGACAGCAATAATGATATAAACGTATCGGGCGGCACTCTGCTGGTCAGCGGTCCCACAGACAGCAGGAACGGCGCGCTAGACTATGAAACAGAGTTAAATGTTACCGGCGGCACCATACTTGCGGCAGGAGCTTCGGGTATGGCGAAGCAGGCAACATCGGTCAGCGGCTGCCGATCGGTAATGTATACATTTGACAGGACAATGAACGGCGAAATCCTAATTTCCGTCTGTGACGGAGAAGGCAGGCTGCTTCTTGCCTTCGCCCCGGAGAAGGATTTTCAGTGTCTGGCTGTCTGCTCAGATCTGCTCGGAGCGGAAGAGAGCAAAACCATACGCATATGCAGAGGCGGTATTATCACCGGCGGAGGTGAACCGGCGTTCGGAGTATATTATACATCGGGTGAACTGAACGATGAGACGCTTCTCTCGGAATTGACTTTGACCTCACCCATATCGTTGTTCACGTCAGACGGCGAACAGCCGGAAGGCGGCAATAATTTCGGCGGTCCGGTCGGGGGCATGTTTCCTCCAAGCGGTCCGGTCGGCTTTCCGGGCGGCGGCAGAAATAGGTAAAGAATCATGAAAAAACAGGCAACCGAATGCCCCGCATGAACACGGGATACTCGGCTGCCTGTTATTTATTTGAGTGTTATTTAAGTTCGACCACTGTGACGCCCGAATCTCCCTCGCCGTAGACACCGGCTCTATGACTCTTGACCCGGGGATCGGACTTGAGATAACGCTGAATAGCGGCCCGCAGCGCCCCGGTGCCCTTGCCATGAATGAGGGTGACCGAACGAATGCCAGACATCCTGGCATCGTCGAGATATTTATCCACCATAAACCATGCATCATCGCCGTTCATACCGCGCAGGTCAATCTCAGGCTTAAAAGTTTTCACGGTTGCCTGCTGGCGGTTCGCATACTGACGGGCAGGAATAGTCTTTCTCGTTTTGGCATCGGTGAAGGATGTCATGGCATCCTCGGCGAGCATAAGGTTGTCTATATTTGTTCTGGTACTGATGATACCGCTGGTTATCGTCACGTTCCCCTTGGCATCCGGGTCATCGGCGACAGTGCCGTGAGTGCCGAGGTTTATGAGCACAACCTCATCGCCCTTTTTAAGCGGACGGGGGAGTACATAACCATCAGCGGCGGGATTCTCAAGCACTGTATCCACATTCTCGCCGGCTTCCCGCAGCGTGCGGCGTATAGAGCGGCGCGCCGCGTCCAGCTCATCGGCAAAGCGGGAGGACTCCTGCTTCTTTTTGACCTCCTCAAGCTGGCGCAGAGCGAATTCCGCCGATGCTCTGGCTCCCTCAACGGTGCGCACTGCCTGAGCTCTGGCACGGTCAAGTTCCTTCTCTGTAGCTTTAATCTTTGCGTCAAGCTCACGCTCTGCATTGACCCGATAGGATTCGTATTCGCGGCGCATTTTCGCGGCGGCATCCCGCTCGGTTTCCATCTCGGCGCGGCGGCGTTCAAGTTCCTCGATTACATATTCAAAACGCTTGCTGTCTTTTGAAATAAGCGCGTTAGCCGACTCGATTATCTTCTCGTCAAGCCCCAGTTTCTGTGATATTGCGAAGGCATTGGATTTGCCGGGTGTGCCTATTATCAGCCGGTAGGTGGGACGCAGGGTCTCAACATTGAATTCGCATGCTGCGTTCATAACTCCGGGGGTCTCCAGCGCAAAAGCCTTCAGCTCGGCATAGTGGGTTGTTGCGGCGCAGAGCGAACCGCGCTCAAGAATGTTCATAAGTATCGCTTCGGCAAGCGCCGCGCCTTCCACCGGGTCGGTGCCGGCACCCAACTCATCAAAGAGCACAAGGCTGCGCTCATTTGCCGACGAGAGTATGGAGACGATGTTGACCATGTGGGCAGAGAAAGTTGAAAGCGACTGTTCTATCGACTGTTCATCGCCGATGTCAGCGAGGATTTCGTCGAACACACAGACCTCGGAGATATCGTCGGCGGGTATATGCAGCCCCGATTGAACCATCAGTGAGAAAAGCCCCAGGGTTTTAAGCGCCACTGTCTTGCCGCCGGTGTTGGGACCGGTGATAACCAGCATACTGTAGCTGCCGCCCAGTGAGATATTGATTGGCACAACCTTTTCGGTTCGCAGGAGAGGATGCCGAGCATTGAACAGCTCGATGCGCCGGGGAGTGTTTGCTCTTTCTTCATTGTTGACAACAGGTTCCGCAGCCTTCATGCGATATGAAAGCTCTGCCTTTGCGAATATGAACGCCAGCTCGGTAACATTGCGGTAGTTTAGATCCAGCTCATCCGAGTAGTCGGCGCATGCACCCGAAAGTTCGGTCAATATGCGCTCGATTTCGTGGCGTTCGCGGCTCTCAAGCTCTTTAAGCTCGTTGTTTGTCTCAACTACAGCCAGCGGCTCTATGAAAACCGTTGCGCCGGAAGCCGAGGTGTCATGAATCAGACCTTTGAACTCGTTCTTGTATTCCTGTTTTACCGGAACCACATATCTGCCGTTCCTCATGGTGACGATGTTTTCCTGCAGATACTTAGTCTGGGGACCGCCGCCGGTGTATTTCTGCAATATATCGCGGATTCTGTTGGTAGCTGTGCGGATCTTGCGGCGTATGGAGGCAAGCTCCGGGGAGGCTTCGTCGGCGACAAGATCATCTGCCAGAATGGAACGGGTGATTCTGTCCTCCAGCGGGCGGTTGACAAAAAGCCTTTCAAAGATGACATCAAGTGAGGTTTTCCGCTGATGCTCGGTGTTGAGGTAATCAAGCAGCCGACGCGCGGTCTGCAGCACACCCGCGATATCCAGCAGTTCGCGGCAGGAGAGTGCGGCGCCCTTTAAAGCGCGATCAACAGAAGCAATGATATCCCGCGACGAACCGAATGAGGGAGTTCCCTTCAGCGCTATTAAATGCTTTGCGTCGGAGGTCTGGTTTAAAAGCAGACAGATTCGGGGAATGCTGTCGGTAGGACGCAGTGACCTTGCCAGCTCCCTGGCGCCGTCGGTTGTGGCGCAATCGGCAAGCATTTCGAGTATTTTATGATATTCGAGTGTATTTAATGCCTTATCAAAATTAGCCATGTTATTATTTGTTTGTATCTTCGTTCTGAGCACTGTCCGCTGACGCCTTCAATGTCTGCAGCCTGTTTATGAAATTGAGAGATTTGTAGCTGTGTTCGAGATGCGTTGTCAGATACAGCTCGCAAAGCTCCGACAGCATTTTCCCGGTCTCATCGTCCGTGCGGAAGGCAAGCTGTTTGCCGTCCGGAGCGGAGATTATATAGCGCAGAGCACTGAGCAGCGGCGGACTCAGCCTGAACATACGCCGCATGGTACCGTTTTCGTAGTACAGAGCTTCGACCGGCAGCCGGCTGTGACAGTCGGAACAAAGGAGAGAGCCGTCGCTTATGTCGAAAATGCCGGCGTTCTGACCTGCATCATTATCTCCGCACCCGCACCCGCATTTTCTGCAGGCGACGAGATCTGGCATAAAACCGCTTATACAGGCGGTACGCATTTCAAATACAGCTTTTATCTGAAACATTCTCAAAGGATCGTGCGCCAGTGCCCAGAGGCTGTTGAGAGTGTGGCGCAGCATGTTTTCCGCAGGCTCGTTCTCAAGGGTGACATCGTCCGATACCTCGCAGAAATACTGACCGACAGCCATCGACAGAGCGTCAAGGCGCAGTTCGCGGAAATCCTCGATAACTGCAGCCTCGGATATCGTTACCCTTCCCCGCTTTTCGCTCAGATGCAGCTCACAGTAATTCATCATTTGCAGTGAGGCGGACAGGGGATTTTTCAGACTCCTTGCTCCGTATGCCCCGGCGGAGATTTTGCCGTATTCTGCGGTTAGCAGGGTAAATATCCGGTGATTCTCCCCGTAGTCGGCTGCCCGGATGATGAGACCGTTGACCGAACTTGTCATATATCCTTTTCGTCGTACCCGAAATTATGCAGATAAGCGGGGCTGTCTCGCCATTTGACCTTTACCTTGACCCATAAGTCAAGGTAAACTTTTGCATCGAAGAATCGCTCCAGATCCTCGCGGGCGCGGGAGCCTATCATTTTGAGGGTCTCGCCGTGCTTGCCGATGATGATACCCTTGTGTGATTCTTTCTCACAGAAAATCTCAGCGCGGATTTTGATAATCCGCGACGATTCTTCAAACGCTTCGATGACTACCGCGATTCCGTGTGGTACTTCCTCATTAAGCGAACGGAGCAGTTTTTCGCGGATTATCTCGGAGGCGATCTGACGCTCCGGCTGATCGGTAAACTCGTCTTCGTCAAAGTACCATTCGCCTTCGTCAAGGAACTGTTCAACCTCATCAAGCACAATGTCGACACCGTCGTTCTTTGCCGCCGATATCGGGATAACCGAAGCGTAGTCCTTGTACTCGGCGGCATATGCAGTGATGGTCTCGGCTACCTTCGCGGCGTTGCCCATATCGATCTTATTGATGATGAGTATAACCGGCAAACCGAGCTGGTCGAAGCGCTGTAGAAAATTACGCTCCACCGAGGTCGGACGGCTGCCGCATTCAACAACGAGCAGAGCCGCGTCCACATCACCAATGGCGGAGGACACGGTTTTAATCATATATTCGCCCAAACGGTTTCTGGGATTGTGCATACCGGGGGTGTCAAGAAACACAAACTGGTTCTCGCCCTTGGTGAGAATGCCCGTGATACGGGTGCGGGTGGTCTGGGGCTTGTTTGAGACTATGGCAACCTTTTCGCCCAAGAGAGCGTTCAGCAGTGTGGACTTGCCCACATTCGGGCGTCCGACTATGGCAATAAAGCCTGTCTTTTTCATAATATATAAACCTGAAGTGTTAAAATCTTATATATCAGCGTCTCAGCAGCAGGCGCAGGCTCGGCCGTACATGACAGATAAGGGTTTCCATAATCATTTCCTGCCTGTTGAACATTATCTTCTCGTCTTCAGGCGAGGTTTCGTGATCGTAACCCATAAGATGGAGCATAGAATGAACACAAAGAAAAGCCATTTCACGCTCGAAGGAATGACCGAGCCGTTCTGCCTGCTCGGCAGCACGTTCGGCTGATATAACAATATCGCCTAACGGAACGCGCTGATTGCCGGCAAGCTCCTCATAATCGCTGAACAGCGGGAAGGAGAGCACATCGGTGGGACGGTCAACCGTGCGGTAGTCGCGGTTCAGTTCGCGGATTGACGCGTCATCGGTTAGGGTAATCGACACCTCGCAAAGGCGTGGCATGTAACCCTCCATGACACATGTCAGGCGCACAGCCTCACGCATAAGGGTGCGTGTAAGGTAGCTGATACGGCGGCGGTCCTGTTCGTTTTTAATATAAACGGCGCAGACGCTTCGGAGTTTCTTCATTGCGTTTATCTCTGTCCTTAAAATTATCTTTTTCGTATTTCTCGTATGCGAGTATGATCCGCTGAACCAGCCTGTGGCGCACCACATCACGGTCGGTGAGATTATGTACCGCAATTCCTTCAATATTGCGCAGAACCTTAGTGGCTTCAATAAGACCGGATTTTTTGCCGAAAGGCAGGTCGGTCTGTGTAATATCGCCGGTTACCACTGCCTTCGAGTTGAATCCGAGACGGGTGAGGAACATCTTCATCTGCTCGGGAGTGGTATTCTGTGCCTCATCGAGTATTATGAATGAGTCGTTGAGTGTCCGGCCGCGCATATATGCGAGAGGGGCAATCTCTATTGTCCCCTTCTCGAAGTGTTTCTGGTAGCTCTCAAAGCCCAGCATCTCATGCAGCGCATCGTAAAGCGGGCGCAGATAAGGGGAGATTTTGCTCTGCAGATCGCCGGGCAGGTAACCTAAATGCTCTCCGGCTTCGACTGCCGGACGTGTCAGTATTATTCGCTGAACCTCGCGTCTGCGCAGTGCGTTTACAGCCATTGCAACAGCCAGGAAGGTCTTGCCGGTACCCGCAGGTCCAACGCCCAGGATTATCGTGTTCTTTTCGATGAGCTCTATGTATTTGCGCTGACCGACTGTCTTAGCCTTGATAGGTTTGCCGCGGGCAGTTATACAAATGCAGTCGTCGTCGAAGCTGTTAAGTTCACTGTCCCGGTTGTCGGTTACCATCCGGATGACATAATCCACATTCTGCTCGGTTATGCTTTCGCTGTATTCCGACATGCGCTTGAGAGCCGTGAGGACTCTGCCCGCCTGTTCAGCCTTTTCGGCATCCTCACCGCAGACAATAAGTGCGCTGCCGCCCGAAGCGCCGTCGTTGCGGTTTACCACCGATACATTGAAATACCGCTCGATTATTCTGATATTAACGTCAAAGCTGCCGAAAATCATTGCGGTCTGCTCTGCCGAATCGGTAATTACCGTGATTTCTGTCATTTTGACATTCTGCTCCAAAACTGTATAAATAATAAAATAGTTATGCTGATTCGCGGCTCAGCGCCGGAACCCCACAGGCATTGTAATCTGCCGCGCTTCGGCAGATATTATGCACACAACACCTCTCAGGAATTATAGCACATATTGTCTTCGATGTCATCAGATTATTGTAAAGTTTTTGATTATTAAACAAACGGTTTGGCAGAGAATTTGTTTAGGCGGGTTCCAGTTATACGGATGTATGGGAAAATTGTTGTATTTACGGAGATATACAGCCATTGAGCCTTAAAATCATGGAATGAATAAAGGGGTATGGATAGCATGGAAGTATTCGTTATCCTTAAGGTGCGAGTGTTCCGCCTTGCTGTTATGTCGAGGAGTAAACGGTCGGATCAGCTTATGTTCAATCTTACAGGGGCTGTATTAAAACAAAAATATTGATACAGCTACTTGCAATCGGGAACCTTCCATTGTTGCCTTGTTGCTTTTTTGTGTGGCAGCTTAACTATAACACATATGGCTCTCAATTGCTGTTCTTTTTCTCGATATGTAACACATGTATTGTAATCCTACATTCCTTGTACACGCAAGCGAACACCCCGGATGTCCTGTTGCTCAAATAAAGTAAATTCAATTTCCTGACTTAACCTCAATTGTTTTATTATTTCTTTGGTCTCACATCATTTGCGAATGCACACAAATTAAAGCTCCGCCATGTGACGGAGCTTTAATTTGTATATTATCGTCAGCCTAACTTCATGTCTTCAAGCGTGGCGGCGATAGCTGTCTCGGCAGCCGTCTGCAGCGCCGCGTATTTGGAAGCAAAATCAGTGCTTGCCGAAGTTACCATGTTGCCGAATATGCCGTAGATACCGCCCCAGTTGTAAAGCGACATGAGGTCGTATACACGGGTGTCGAGTATAATCTCCAGCATCTCACGGCTTTCCTCGTCGCGCATGTATTTGCGCTCCAGCGCAGTCTCGTAATATGCGGGAGTAAGGGTGTCCGCCGAACCGTATGCCAGCGCCTCGAGAATGAGGGAAGTGGCATCAGGGTCGGGATTGGTGATCGGAATGTTCACGGTGCTCAGGTTGCTGTAATTGAGAGAGGTATAATACTCCGACTGGCTCTCGTCCAGCTTGGGCATCGGAACCATACCGTATGCCGATTCCATGTCTCTCAGAAGCGTGAATGTAAGCAGACCCGCAATGTAGAAGAGAGCCTGATCCTTCTTGAAGTTGCCGCGGATAAGGTCGTTGAAAACGCTGGCGTATTTGGAAGCGTAATCGTGTGCGTTTATGACCCGCTCTTTGTCGGTCATGACCCTGATGATCTTCTCAACCGCCTGTACTGCGCGGGAATCCGGGGGATCCAGCACCGGCAGATCGTCAGTGTCCTTGACGGTAAGGCGCTCACCGGCGGCGATATAGAGCATAAATGCGTTGTAAGACTCGCCCACCATAGCCCACAGGTCATGTTCGTCGCTCATGACGCCGTCACCGTCCAGGTCGCGCGCAATTGCCGTACAGTACTCATACAGGCGGTCTATTGTCCACTTGTTGACCGATACATCGTCATATGGCGACACAAGACCGTAGTTGTTAATCAATTCCTTGTTGAAAAACACTGCCCAGGTGGCGTTGTTATCCATTATATTTATATCGCCCATGGCGTAGTAAAGGCGGTTGCCGATGGACAGCTCGTCTGCCATGACCGAGTCCCACCAGGGCTTGTCAAGATCGATATACGCCGTATCGCTGAGGTCGTATAACATTCCCTGTTTTACAAGCGGGGTGCTGTCAATCAGATTGAGCATAGTGACCTGATACACATCATCGCCCGCCAGCACTAGGCTCTGAACATCTGCGCTCATAGTACCCGCGGTGGACTGGGTCTCCGAGATGACGAAATTGTATTTCTCCTGCATCAGCGAGTTGCGGCGGTATACCGCGTCATTTATGGGATCGCCGTTTTCCGACTCGGCGTAAATCTCAACCGAGTAGTTGGCGGCGTTGCGTTTGGGGCCCATAACGTAGAAATGCAACTCCTTGCCGCCAAGGTCTGTGTCGGGAATGTCTGGGGTGAGAGCCGTCTCGGCAGTAGTGGTTTCGACCTCGGTAATGGTATCGGCATCGGTGACCGCCATGTTCTCACTACCCCCACCGCCGCAGGCTGCAAGCATCCCGATAAGCAGGGTCAGCGCAAGGATCAGTGCCGTTATTTTCATAAAAACCGTTTCCTTTCATGTTAATACTGCCCCGTTTTCAGAAGATTTAAATTTTGGGGCTTGTATTTCTATAAACAAGGGGTGTCACGCATTGTAAGCGGCACCCCTTTTATAAAATGTCAGGCTCTTCCGACCTCTCTGAGCATATCGCAGCTCGGGCCGGGAATGCGTCCAAGGTAGTCGGGACCCACATTAAGCAGATAGTTCACACCGCGGTCATTGAGATTTTTCTTGATCTCTCTCAGGCGCTCGGCACTCTTCCAGTTCTGATCGAACGCCTTGTAGCCCCATGTGTCGTTAAGCGTTGCGGGGCACTCGATGAGCTGATCACCGGCGGTGAAGTCGATAGTGACCTGATTGTCGCCCAGGGAACGATAGTCGCCCATACCGTTGCCGATACGAGAGTTGACGAGGCAGTCGGGCTGGTAGAATTTAACCAGATCGAACAGCTCTTTGCTCTGCTCGGGGGAAATGGTACATGGGGTATCGAACCAGATGAGACAGAGATCGCCGTACTTGGTGAGCAGTTCCTTGACCTGAGGTTTGGATTTGCTCTCGAAATACTGAGTGAAATCCTTTTTGTCGTCGTCCGGGAAGTCCCAGTTGTTAACCCAGTAGGCACTGCCGCCGCCCCATGTCTTGCCGCGAGGCCAGCCGCCGCCGTTGGGCTCCGACCAGTCAAGGTCCTGCGAATAGTAAACGCCGAAACGCAGACCGCGCTTTTTGCAGCACTCGGCAAGCTCGCCGATAACGTCGCGTCCGAAGGGGGTCGCGTCGACTATGTTGAATGGCGAAACCTCCGATTTGAACATTGCGAAACCGTCGTGATGCTTGGATGTAACTACCATGTACTTCATACCGGCGTCCTGAGCCAGTTTTACCCACTCCTCCGGGTCGAAGAGTATGGGGTTGAAGACCTTTGCCAGCTTGTGGTATTCCTCATTGGGAATACGGAAGTACTGTTGTACCCACTCGCCGATGCCGGACATTCTCTTGCCCTTCCATTCACCGGCCGGCAGGCAGTAAAGCCCCCAGTGTACCATAAGACCGAATTTCGCGTCTCTGAACCAATTTCCGACAGCCATTTTATTCCTCCCAGGTTTTATTCAGAATATTCCGTTCGTGTTGAGTCCGTCCATGACCTTGCGCATACCGGCGAGACGGGGCTGTGCAGGTGTGGTGCCGGGCTGATGGTTGTAGACGGTGAGTGCCAGTGAACAGCCGAAGTAGATGCCCAACTGACGGTGCAGCTTGTTGTGGCTGCCGCCCGACAGGAAGAGGAAGGGCGCCTTGACCTGCTGCTTCATCAGCATTGTGGTGCGCAGATTCTCGAACTCCTCCTCTTCGGAGTTGGCGGCGGTGACTATTTTGACAACGTCGGCGCCGCGTTCGATCTGCTTGTTGGCGATCTCGATAACCTCCTCGGCAGGGATGAACTTCATCACATGGGATGACATCAGCACTTCTCCGCCCGCGTCATGTATGCGTGCGATGAGATCCTTCTGACGATCAACAGCGGTGGGGTCATCGGTCATCTGTATCGGATGCGGACAGTAGTAGTCTCCCATTACATCCAGCAGCGTGGCGCCGTTTTTCAGCATCCAGAAGAGGCCTTCCGAGAGCTGCTCATCGGTGTCGCCGCCGTTCTTTCCTCCGCGGTAGTTTGTGACATAAATCGGCTTTCGCCCCATGGCACCGAAGATTCTGCGGATGTTCTCGTCGGTGCGCTCCTCCTTAGCCAGGCACTCAAGCTGATAGGCGTAGGCATCGGGACACTCATATGAGGCGTTAATTGCGATGTTGACCGCATCCGCCACCGAGCTGTTCTGTATAAGGCAGGTGAGCAGCGGTCTCGATTGATTAAGGAAGGTAGGCTTGCTTGTCATATGTTTTCCTTTCCGCGCCGGAATGGCGGCACTTATGGATATGCGTCAAAACTTCGCTTATATCAGAATCTGAAATACAGGAAGGGGTTGAAAGACGAGTCAACCAGGTACGCAACACCCAGCACTAAAATTCCGAAGGAAGCGCATGCAAAGCAGGTTCTGGCGGCTGCAGACTTTTCGTACAGACGGTAGAAGAAGTTCCTCGGATGGGGGGTAGCCGCTATGCACATAATGGCGATAAACACAAGGTTTCTGAGTATGTCGTAAACATTTGCCATTGAGATGAAGGCAACCGTGTTGACGCCGAACATATTTGTCAGCCATACCCAGCCGGCAGCCGAATCTTCAAAGACGAATATCAGCCAGCCGAAAAACACAAAGAAGAGGGTGTATACATGCTGCATCCACGCCGGAGCCTTTTGCAGCCGCTTAAGCAGGAACGTCTTCTCGATCACCAGCAGAACAAAGTAGTAGAGACCCCAGATGATATAGTTCCAGCTTGCGCCGTGCCAGAAACCGGTGCAGAACCATACAATGAAAAGGTTGCGGTAGGTCTTTAAGGTAGTTGTGCGGCTGCCGCCCAGCGGAAAATAGATATACTCGCGGAACCAGGTGGACAGCGACATGTGCCAGCGGCGCCAGAAGTCGGTTATTGACTTGGCAATATAGGGATAATTGAAGTTCTCAAGGAATTTGAAGCCGAACACCTTACCGAGTCCTATTGCCATATCAGAATATGCCGAGAAGTCGAAGTAAATCTGGAAGGTATAGAAGACTATTCCCAGCCAGCAACCCACAACAGTGCGCTCGTCCGCGGGAACGTTCTTGAAGGAATCCCAAAGAGCTCCGGCGGTGTTGGCAAGCAGTATCTTCTTTCCGAATCCGGCTATAAATGTGCGCAGACCCGACGCCATAAGCGCCACATTTTCGTTGCGCTCGCGAAGCATGTCGTCGACGTCCTGATAGCGGACAATCGGACCTGCGATAAGCTGCGGGAAAAGCGTGACATAAGCGCCGAAGGAGGCGATGTTGTACTGAACCTTTGCGTTACCCATGTAGAGATCCAGGTCGTAGGACAGAATCTGGAAGGTATAGAAGGAGATACCGATAGGCAGCGACAGTCCCAGAAGCGGCAGATTCTGCAGCCCGGGTATAAGCCGGAGATTGGTGACGAAGAAGTCGTAATACTTGAAAAATCCGAGAATGGATATGTTGATTACGACCGCCAGAATCATGTAGAATTTCGCCAATCGCCGGGTTCTGTCTGTCTGCTCGGGACAGTTCTTGTATTTGTCTATGCCGAGACCGCAAAGATAGGAAAGAATTATAGACCCCAGCATGAGCCAGACATATATTCGCTCGCCCCAGCCGTAGAAGATGAGAGACACGACAAACAGTACGACATTGCGCCACTTCAGGTACTTGGGAGGCACCGCAAAGTAAGCGATAAGCGTTACCGGCAGATATAAGAACAGAAACTCAAGACTCGAAAATACCATATTATTATCCTATACCGTGATTCGGCGGTCAGATCATACTGAGATCGTACGGAGTTGCCTGATATACAAAATAGTTAAGCCAGTTTGAAAACAAAAGATGGGCATGTCCGCGCCACAGGTTAAGCGGGCGGCGTTCGGGGTCATCATCCGGGAAGTAGTTCACCGGTATTGCAATATCAAGGCCCTTGTTGAGGTCGCGGAAATACTCCTTGGAAAGCGTGTCCCAGTCATATTCCGAATGACCGGTGATGAAGAACATGCGGGAATTTTCCTCCGCTATAAGATACGGACCCGCCACCGGAGATTCTGCAAGTATGCTCAGCTGCGGTTGCGCCTCAAGCTCGGCGCGGCATATCTCGGTATGGCGGGAATGCGGCGCGTAGAATTCCTCATCAAACCCCCTAACAAGGGGGTGACGGGGATCATTTACATGGTGGAGAAAAACACCAAATTGCTTAGCATTAAGAGGCTGCTTATGGACACCATAGTGGTGGTAAAGCCCTGCCTGCGCCGCCCAACAGATATGCAGTGTGGAGAATACATTCGTTTTTGACCACTCCATGACCGAGCAGAGCTCATCCCAGTAGTCCACATCCTCGAACTCTATGTTCTCAACCGGCGCACCGGTGATAACCAGACCGTCAAAACGCTCGTCGCGGACATTCTCCCAGCTCTTGTAGAAGGTTGACATATGTTCCGCCGAAGTGTGTTTCGGAGTATGTGATGCGGTGCTCAGCAGAGTGAGTTCAATCTGCAGCGGTGTGTTTGAAAGAAGTCGGATCAACTGAGTCTCGGTAGTAATTTTGGTCGGCATCAGATTGAGCACGGCAATCCGCAGAGGACGGATGTCCTGGTGGATCGCCCGCAGCTCATCCATTACGAATATGTTTTCCTGCTCCAGCGTTTCACGCGCCGGCAGTGCTGAAGGAATTTTAATCGGCATTCGGATTTCACCTCTCCGTCGGTTTCTAACGAAGGAGATTTTCCTTTGATTTATTTCGGGTCATTATAACATACGGCAGACTATTTTGCAATAGCCAAATTTCCCGAATCACATTCTCTGCCGACATATACCACCCGAATGTGTGTCTTGTCGGATAATCAAAAAAAGACAGCCGGGCTGCCCTTTTCGGACCGTCCGGCTGTTTCTGAAAACCTAAGTTAAGGTGCCTGCGCACCTGCCTGTGTCATGGCTCGTTCAAAAGCTTGCTTTCAGCTGTATCAGCCTCTCTGCCTGCTTCGCTTGCAGGTTTGTTATACACATCATCGATGTAGCTCTGCGAGGTGTTGGTAAAAATTCTGTTGCTGTCGAATATCGAATTGGTGATGTTCTTGTCATAAAGATTTACATACTTGTTTATGACGCCGATTGCATCGGCACGCAGCACAACTTCATACCAAGCTGATGTTGTCATGGACTGTACGCTTTCGGTCGGAAGATTAACGAAAGTTACATCCGATAAATCGACACCATATACAGCCTTGACGAAGTAGAGCATATCCCGGGCTTCTATGGAGGTCAGGAGGTTTTCGGAAACTTCGCTTATCAATCCCGACAGATTGGAAATTGAAATGTTGGTTTTCAACGTGCGGAGCAGCGCCGACAGGAAAATTTTCTGAGCATCCATGCGTCCTTTGTCCGCCGTGGCATAGCCCTCACGGAAACGCACAAACTGCTCCGCCTGGGAACCGTTCAAAGTCTGAAGCCCCTTTCGCAGGTGAATATACAGTTCCTGCTCCGGATCTTCATAGTCCATATCAATCGGCACATCAACTTCGACTCCGCCGAGGATATCGACTATGCTGCGGAAACCCTTGAGATTGACCATAACCCAGTAGTCAATCTTTATGTTCATGTTCTTCTCGACCAGAGATGCCAGAGACGCCATTGCGGAACGGCGCGCTTCGTCGCCTCTTTTGGAAACATCCTTCTTGACTGTGCTGTTATACTCGCCGGTGAAGTAGGAGTTCAGCTTATAGAAGTTCCTGCCGACATTTATATAGGTGTCGCGGGGTATCGACATGACCGATACCTTTTTGTTTGCCACATCAAAGCTGACTACCATCATTGTGTCGGTATGGTTTTCGTTTACCTCATCAAGACCGGCAACCATGAAATTATATACATCGGGTCGGCGCGTGTAAACATTTGAAGGCGTCTTGTCGTCCTTCTCATAGGGTATATTATCGCCGACTTCGGGCTTATATCCGTGATCTTGTTTTACCGGCTCTCCGCCGGTATTAAACGGGACGCTGCTGTCAACTTCCGGCTGGTAAAATTTAATATATGCAACTACAAGCAGGGTCATTGAGAACAGAATTATGATTATCGCCGCAACACCCAGCAGATACCTTATATTATTCGATTTGCGCTTGGCAAGCGAGCTGCTTTTCTTATAATTATAGCTATAATTACCGTTCATTATTTGATAACTACCGTTCATTATTTGAATATTTCCTGTTGTTTGCATGTCAATCTCCTTTGTTACCTTTCACCGGGAGGGTAACCGATGTTTCATTAGTACCGAGTTCCGCGTTCGGATCAATATGCTTCCAGTATGCCTTAAAATAGCTAAGCCCGCTGAGTAGGGTCAACAGGGTCATCAGTATGATCAGGCAGTAGGAGACTATAAGCTTTGAATCCGGTATAATTACCGGCTCAAGAATTACCGCCACCATGCATATCATCTGGGAGATGGTTTTCAACTTGCCGAGGAAGCTGGCCGGGATAACCACATTAGCCTTGCCTGACACAACAAGACGTAACGAGGTCACCGCAAGCTCACGAAATATGACCACAAAGAACGACCACACAAACACACGGGTAAATACAGCATCCGAACTGTTCATTACCATAATTCCAAGCATCGCGCCGAAGATAAGCAGTTTATCCGCAAGCGGGTCGAGGAATATACCGAAGTCCGTAATCATATTCAGACGGCGGGCAAGAAAGCCGTCGAGAAAATCGGTAAATGCAGTGATGATAAAGAGCGCCGCGCCGGCAATCCGCGACCAGGTGTCGGGAAGTATGGGAAATATCAGGAAAAACATGATAAACGGGATGAGTATCAGCCTCAGCAGGGTTAGTCTGTTGGGAAGATTCAGCTTTTTCATATTTCTCTCCGTAAAATAGTCATCTGTTTCACTACGTCTCAGAATGCGACTTCCTCGCCTATAAGGTCGTAGTCGAGTGCTTCGGTGATCTTCACGCTGAGGAACTCTCCGGGGGTTGGTTTTCGTATAGTTGTAAAATACACTTTGCCGTCAATTTCGGGGGCATCGTCAGCAGAGCGTCCGAACCATGTTTCGGACACCGCATCGTAGCCTTCGTTGAGCACGGTAATGACCTTGCCCAGCTTTTTTTCACACAGCTCTGCCGATATATCCGCCTGAATGGACATAATGCAGTCACTCCGGTCGTTTTTTGTCTGCTCGTCAATCTGACCGTCGAATCCGGCTGCCGGGGTTCCCTCCTCTTCCGAGTAGGCAAAAGCGCCCAGCCTTTCGAATTTCGTCTCGCGCACAAACTCGCAAAGACGGCTGAACTGCTCTTCGGTCTCGCCCGGAAAGCCGGTTATAACCGTTGTGCGAAGGATGATGCCCGGAACCGCCTCGCGCAGACATCTGACAGCCGAACGCACCGCCTCCTCGCCGCCGTGACGGTTCATACGGGTGAGCACCTCGTTGTCTACATGCTGAATCGGTATATCGATGTACTTCAGTACACGCGGATTGTTCGCTATCTCGGACAGCAGTTCATCTGTGAGTTTGTCGGGATAACAGTAGAGCAGTCGTATCCAGGGAATTGAAGTCGCGTCGGTAATAGCTCGTATCAGCGTATGAAGCCGGTACTCGCCGTAGATATCGATGCCGTAACGGGTGGTATCCTGCGCCACCAGCACAAGCTCTTTAACGCCGGAAGCCTCAAGGGTCTTCGCCTCCCCGACGATATCCTCAATTGTGCGCGAACGAAAACGACCGCGTATTCCCGGGATTGCGCAGTAGGTACAGCGATTGTCACAGCCCTCGGCGATTTTTAAGTAGGCGTAGTAGTCCGGGGTTGTCAGCACCCGGGCGCCGCCGAGTTCAACCTCCTCCACAGGCTTGAATGAGGAGTAAATCAGTGAACCGGTTTTTTTGCTGCCCTTTTTCCTTGAACCCGATCCGCAATTGCTTCCGCTGCTGCCCCCGGTTTTTTCGTCAACCGTTTTAACCGCCTCGACTATGTCGTGGATTGAGCCGCAGCCCAGCAGGGCGTCCACCTCCGGCAGCTCTTTGGCTACCTCATCCCGGTAACGCTCTGCAAGGCAGCCGGTGACAATGATACCGCGGAGCCTGCGGTGCTCCTTGAGCCATGCCACATCCAGTATGCTGTCGATTGACTCCTGTTTCGCACTGGTTATGAAAGCACAGGTGTTTATTATTACAATATCCGCTTCGATATCCTCGCCCGTAAGCTCATAACCTGCCTCCGCCAGATCGTGGAGCATTACCTCGGCGTCAATCTGGTTTTTGGGGCATCCGAGAGACACGAAGCCGATCTTAACGGCTTTTCCCATATTATATCTATCCATCTTTGTTAGTCGGTGTGAGTACAACCGATAGAATGATATCACACGATGTTTGTTTAGATATGACTATATTATTAACTTTTTATGCATTCCGACGAACCAAGACGGGAAACTGCCAAAAGCAACGCCCCGACAGACTGCCGGGGCGTGCTCTTGTATTCAATAATACATATAGCTATCCTGTCGTAAGACTTACAGTACCTTGCTGAGAAATTCGATGGTTCGCTTCTGCCTGGGATTGGCGAAAAATTCTTTGGGCGTGTTCTGCTCGAGTATGATACCCTCATCCATGAAGAGTATACGGGTTCCCACCTCCCGGGCAAAGCCCATCTCATGGGTAACCACCACCATTGTCATACCCTCGTTGGCAAGCTCCTTCATAACATCGAGGACCTCACCCACCATTTCCGGGTCAAGAGCCGAGGTCGGCTCGTCGAAGAGCATCACCTTCGGGTTCATAGCCAGAGAGCGGACTATGGCAATACGCTGCTTCTGACCGCCTGAGAGCTGTCCCGGGTAGGACTCGGCTTTTTCCAGCAGTCCTACTCTTATCAGAAGACGGTCGGCGTTGGCGTTGGCAGCCTCCTCGTCCATAAGTCCCAGCTTTACCGGAGCAAGAGTGATGTTGCGCCGTATTGTAAGGTGCGGGAAAAGATTGAAGTGCTGGAACACCATACCCATTTTGGTGCGAACCCTGTCAACATTGCATTTGCGGTCGGTTATGCACTCGCCATCGAACCATATCTCACCGGCGGACGGCTCCTCAAGCAGATTAAGGGAACGCAGGAAGGTGGATTTGCCGCTGCCCGACGGGCCGATTATTACAACCTTTTCGCCCTTGAGAATCTCTTCATCGATTCCCTTTAGCACATGGTTGCTGCCGAAGGATTTGTGCAGCCCTATTGTTTTGATGAGAACCTCACCGTTTGTTATGTTATCGGTTTTCACTGCGGCGAAGCCTCCTTTCCAGCATGCTGAACAGCCTGGCAAGCCCGAGCACCAGCACAAGATAAATACCGGCGACAATAAGCAGCGCCGTGAAGGGGTCGTAAGTTGAATACCTTATACGGTCGCCCGCCTTTGTAAGATCGCTGATGGCGACGTAACCGGCAATTGAGGTCTCCTTCAGAAGTGTGATGAACTCGTTTGCCAATGCGGGAAGGATGTTCTTGATTGCCTGCGGGAGGACAATTTCTTTCATTGTGACGAGGCTGCTGAGCCCAAGTGAACGGCCCGCCTCTGTCTGCCCTTTGTCCACAGCCTGAATGCCGGCTCGCATTATCTCCGCCACATAGGCGCCCGAGTTGAGACCGAAAGAAATAATAGCCACAAGTACGGAGTTGGTTGTCGATACCAGTATAACATAATACATTATCATAAGCTGAACGACCACAGGTGTTCCTCTTATCAGGTTAATATATATGTTGCTTAAAAAGTCAAGAACCGCAAGTATCTTCGACTTTTTGTTCATTGACGCAGCAACCTTGATGACCGCGACAATGATACCGAGAATCACGCCTATGATGAGCGCGAAGAAAGCAATCACCAGTGTATTGCCGAGACCTCCGAGGAGCATCTTCCATCGTCCCTCGACAATCAGGGCTGTGTTCAGCTTATCGATTATGTCTTTAAATATATCTTTCAAAAAATCCATTTCCCGGCCTCAACAAAGACTTGCGCTGAGTTTCACTAATAAGCGAGGCTGCCGCAAGTGCTGCGGCAGCCCCACGTTCTTATATATCCGATATAAAATGTGATTTATCGCAAGCTGAGTCAGATTTACGCTGTCAGCCGCGAATAGCATTGGTTGCGGATTACTCGCCGGATGCCATATGGTTGGCGATGTATTCGTCGATCTTACCCTCGGCGAGGAGACGGTTGAGTACGGTGTTTACAACCTCCTGCAGGGATTCGTTGCCTTTTCTCATGCAGATAGCGTACTGCTCGGTAGATAGAACCTCCTCAAGCATAACGATATCCTTGTTGACTGCAAGTATCTCGTTGGCAGTCATCTCGTCAACAACAACGGCGTCGCACTTGCCCGACTTCATGGCGGTAGCTGCGTCAAGGAAGGTCTTGTAACGAAGAATCTCGGCGCCGTCAACACCGGTAGCGATAACGTCGGAAGTTGTTCCCGACTGAACACCTATCTTTTTGCCGGACAGAGTATCGGCGCCGGTAATCTCGGTATTGCCGTCCTTAACGAGAATGACGAGCTTGGAGTCTACATAGTTGACCGAGAAGTCAACGTTCTTCAGACGCTCCTCGGTAACCGACATGCCGGCGATACCCAGGTCGCCCTTGCCGGACTTGATAGCGCCGATGATGCCGTCGAAATCCATATCCTGGATTTCCAGCTCAACACCGAGCTCTGCCGCGATTTCTCTTGCGATGTCCACGTCAACGCCGCATACAGCTCCCTCGGATACATATTCGAAGGGCGGGAAGCCTGCGTTGGTAAGCATAACGAGTTTGCCTCTGCTCTTTATGACATCAACCGTGGGGGTGCTTGCACAACCTGCGAACAGAATGGTCGCGAGAAGCAGTGCCAGAACAAGGGCGGCAATTCGCATGATGCGTTTCATAATATTTCCTCCAATAAATTATGTGGTGGCAGGTATGCGGATATTATCCCGCATCCTCTGACTATTTTAACACAATATTCATTAAAATGCAATAGGTAAATCGCGCTTTTATTATTATTTACAGACAAATATACAATATTCTGATACAATTTGTATAAAAATACTCTGCGCCGCATGGTGTTACATGGTATACACTTATAAATCAACATGGCAATACCGGAACCGGACGTTCCGGCTGCCCGAAAGGAAAAAACTATGAAAGTCAGAATTGTCAAGCGCGGCGGTTTGTCGTATTTCGATATTGACGGCGCGCTTTACGCGCCCGCTATGTTCCGTTCCTTCCGACCCCGTCCCGACAACGTCAGTCTCTTCGCCAGAAACGGCGTTAAGCTCTTCCAATTTCTCATATCGGGACGCGACTGCGGAATGCAGATTCCCTACTCGCTGTACCCGCCGGTGTGGCTGGACTACGGCAAGTACGATTTCAAAGCTTTTGACTGTCAGATGGAGATGTTCCTGCGCTGGGCTCCCGACGGTCTGTTTTGTCCTTTTATTCAGCTGGACACACCGGCAGCGAGGGTGACCGACAACCCCGAGGATATCGACTCCTTCTACAAACTGGACACCGCAATGTTCGATGAGGAATGGAAACGGGAAGCCTCGGACTATGCCAACGCTCTCATTGCATATGCTGAGGAAAAATACGGCGACCGCATCTTTGCCTATGCCTTCACTGCCGGCCGCTCCTGCGAGTGGTTCATGCGCGACTGGCAGGTCAACTCCTCACCCGACAAACTGGCGGCATACCGCAGGTACACCGGAAATCCCGAAGCGGAATTGCCCGACGCTGCTCTATTTAAGGAGAAGTCAGACTCGCTCTATCGCTCCCCGTCTTCCCCCGAGATGACCTATGCCACCTTCATGGCGGATACCTCCGCTGACCTTGTATGTTATTTCTCCGCCAAACTGCAGAAAACCCTTAAGCATAGAAAACCCATCGGCACCTTCTACGGTTACACAATATTCAGCGACTGCGGTCAGACCTTCAACTGCCATAACTCACACCGCCGCGTATTCGAATGTGCCGACCTTGACATGATATTCTCCCCCGCTGCCTATGGCGACTTCCGACGCGAGCATAATACCTGCGGCTGGCAGCTGGAGGTGGATTCCCTGGCGCACTGCGGCAAGCTTTATGTGCATGAAATCGACCATCGCACACCCCTCGCCTACTACCCGCTTGAAAAGCCTACAAACGACCGTCATATATACCTTGGCATCGGCTACCGCCACATCGGCGACTGTCTGCATTCGATGGAGGAGACCGTGCGTGTTCTGCGCCGTGAGGTTGCAGCCTCAATCTGCCGCGGCACCGCACTCTGGTGGTTCGACTTCTTCGGCGGCTACTACGGTCATCCCGTGCTGGAAAACGAAATCCGTCTCTGCAGCGATATATTCGAGATGCTGAAAACCCGGGAAAGTCGCTGCGAAAACACAAGCATTGCCGAGATAGCCTTCTTCACCGATTCCGATTCCTTTGCGGTTACGAGAGAAGCGTACGGCATTCACCGCGATCTGGTAACAAAGAATCTCATGTCACTTGGGCTCTGCGGCGCGCCCTTCGACATACTTTCGGTTGACGACCTTCCCAGCCTCGACTGCTCACGCTACAAGCTGGCTGTATTGCCCTATTCCTTCGCACCCAAAGCCGAAACCCTCGCATTTATAGCCGACAAGCTTGGCTCTGCTTTAAAGGTATGGCTCATGGCGCCGGGCTGGGAGCCCGATGAATCCACCGACGCGGTTGAGGCTGTCTGCGGCATTAAAACCGAGATTATACCGGACTCCGAGGGCGGTGCGGCCGAGCTCTTCGGCACCGACTGTGCCCTGAGCGGACCGATTACCCCGGTGCTTGCGATATGCGACCCTGACGCCCGGGTTATCGGACGCTACAAAAGCTCGGGCAAGCCCGCCGCGGCGGTCAAGGGCGATAATCTCCTCTGTGAAGTATCTCCTTTGTCATGGCAGGCTTGGCACGAAATCGCAGGAATTGCAGGTGTAAACATAATGACCGAGGGCGGTTCTTCACTCTTCTGTTCATCCTGTTTCTTCACCTTCCAGAGTCCGCGCGAAGGTGAATTTACAATTAATCTTCCCCGTTCGGGCAGGGCGATCGAGCTTTTCAGCGGCAGAACCTATGAAGTCAATGACAATACGCTGACCGTTGATGCGATTAAATACGACACATTACTATTCATGTGGGAAGACTGACACGCAAGCAGCGGAATTAACCGATATATAAATGTACCGATCCGGGTGAACGGCGTTCCCATGCAGTCCGCCCGGATCGGTGTATTAATGATCTTTACCAATGCATTCACCGTCAGGGCTGCTTTTGGAGGTGCTGTCGGCGTAACCATCCTTACGACCATACAGAAGGGTGTGGGGCGCGGCGTTTTCTCTAATGAAGCCGGGCTCGGTTCCGCCCCTATGGCTCATGCCGCAACCTCCGAAACCGACCCGGTAAAGCAGGGCATTTACGGGATTTTCGAGGTGTTCGTAGACACTATGATTATCTGTTCGCTTACCGCTTTTGTACTCCTGACCTCGGCTGCGCGTGGCGGCATTACTCCGGATTGGGGCGGCGAGGGGGGAACAGATCTGATATCCGCTGCTTTCGGCTCTGTCATAGGCAACAAGCCGGGCGCGCTGGTTATTGCGGCGGCTATCCTGCTCTTCGCCCTCTCGACCGTTCTCAGCTGGTCGCTTTACGGCACCCGCTGTTTTGAGTATCTCTTCGGCACTAAACTAAGCATTGTCTATAAGATACTCTTTATTGCCGCAGTTGTCGTGGGCTCCACTCTGTCGATGCAGCTGGTATGGGATATTGCCGACACCCTCAACGGCTTTATGGCAATCCCCAACCTTATCGCTCTCCTTGCCCTCTCGGGTACCGTAACCAAAGTGACAAAGGATTTCACCGATTGGAAGAGAAAGAAGCCTTCGGCAAATGACGGTAAGGGTTCAAAATAGAAGAAAACAATATAAGCAACTCAGGTCTGCCACAATCTCTGCGGCAGACCTTTATAATTCAACGCTTGAAATGTCTTTGTGAAACGGTTATAATTACTTTAAAGACAAACACTTATGCAAGGACAAGGAGGTTATTACATGGGAAAGATACTTGTGACATATTTTTCGGCAAGCGGAAATACCGCGGCCGCAGCCAAACGCCTGGCCGGGCTTATGGACGCGGATATGTTTGAAATCACCCCCGCGGTTCCCTACACCGCCGCAGACCTGGACTGGCGCAATAAGCAGTCCCGCAGCTCACTTGAGATGTCAGATCCAAACTCGCGCCCCGAAATCAACGGCAGGTGTGACAATATCGGCTATTACGACACTCTGTTCATTGGCTTCCCCATATGGTGGTATGTGGTGCCTACTGTTGTCAACACCTTTCTCGAAAGCTGCTGCCTTTCCGGAAAGACCGTGATTCCCTTCGCTACATCGGGCAGCAGCGGCATGGGCAAAACCAATGAACGACTGGCGCCCAGCTGTCCCGGCGCCAATTTAAGGGAAGGAAAGGTTATTCGCCGTAATACATCGGATGACGAGCTGAAACAGTGGATCCGGGAGCTCGGAATTCATGATTTGAAAGGATAACACATGAATGATTTCATAAAAAACCTGCGAGACACCCCCTTTTTCTGGTCACGGCTCGGTTTCTGCTACGATCCTCCGAGACGCGACGCCGAGGGGAGGCCAATAATTTTCTCGCGCGATTACGATGAGTATAACAAAGTTCACCGCGATTTCGCGGATGCGGGGGTTAAGTACCACACCACCATACTTCACAGCGGCTGGGTTGCCGACGGTGAATATGACTATTCGCTCACCGACGAGATTCTCGACGCGCTCTTTGAGGGCAATCCCGATATTTATTATATGCCCCGCGTCAAGTTAAATGTTCCGCCCGACTGGTGCCGCAATCATCCTGAAGATACTTTCCTATACTACTACAGTCCCCGCCACCCGCAGGTCATAGCGTCGCTGGCAGAAACGCCGCGCCACGACTACTTCGGCTCGGACATGGCGGGTTACGGCGTCAACGGCGGCAAGGGTGTGTATAGAGATGACCGGGTCAACTACGGCGGGCTCATCGGGCTCCAGTCCCACAGCTCGCGCAAATGGGTTGAGGATGCCTCCGAGACACTGACGCGGCTGCTTAAACATCTCAGCGAAAGCAGATATTCCGACCGAATAATCGGAATACACGTGGCGTACAGCATGTGCGGCGAGACCAACATGTGGGGCTCCTGGGCACCGCTGGGTGAGGGTCGGAGAGGCGACTTCGGCATCAATGCCTGCCGTAGATTCGTTGAATACGGAGTAAACAAGTACGGCAGCGAGGAAGCGGCGCGTGAAGCCTGGGGAGGCAGTCTCGAGCCGCCGCCGCCGATAAACCGGCAGAATCCCGGCGACACGGTTGAAAGTCTGTTCTTCGCCGCCGACAGCCGGGAATCGGATTACTTCGATTTTCTGTCCGAGACCAATGTGGACGCAATTGAAGCCTTTTGCAAGGTGGTAAAGGACGCGTCCTCCATGTTCGGCCGCGAGCTTGCCGCCGGCGTCTTCTACGGTTACATGTATCTGCCTCAGTCGCCCAACGCGGGGCATCTGGCTATACAGCGGGTAATTGACTCGCCATATATCGATTTTGTCTCGTCACCCAAGGGTTATTACCGCTGTCTTGCCGGCGATCCCGGCGGAGAACAGGGACCCTCCGAATCAATCGCCCGCAAAAAGGCATGGCTCGACGAGATCGATAATCACACCCATCTTGACCGCAGACCTGACGGGCGCGCGGCAAATATGGAGGAGTCAAAAACTCTGCTCTGGCGCGAAGGCATCAAGAACCTGACCCACGGTCAGGGCTTCTGGTGGATGGATCTGGGCGAAGGCTGGTTCGCCGATCCGGAGCTGATGGCGCAGATTACCGCCATGTCGGAGCTGCAGAAGCGCATTAACCGCGTCGAACGTGTATCGGCTGCTCAGATTCTGCTTGTAGTGGACGATTCATCGCTTGCCCGCACGAAAATCAGCTATGGATTAAACCACGGTCTCATGTACAATCTCCACAGCGAGTTAAAGCTCACCGGCGCGCCGGTAGATACCCTGCGGCTGTCTGATTTGGATGAGTGCGATGTCTCGCAGTACAAACTGGTGGTCTTTACGAACTGCTTTCTCATCGAGCCGGAGCGGCGCGAGCGTCTGAAGGCTGCTCTCGAGGGCAAATTGGCGGTATGGCATCTTGCTGCGGGCATACTTGCGCCCGATTATGACCCCGATAACTTCACGGCACTGACCGGATTTACCTTCCGTGAGCTGCCTCGCCCAAACGATGTGTATGACGGCTATCCCGAAGACATCGGGCGCCGCTACTGCCGCAATCACAGGCACATTTCCGGCGATTTCCCCCTCTTTACGCCGGAAATCGAAGGCGGCGAGGTGCTGCTGCGCTATCCCGATGAGCTTGAAGGTATAGGCGGTCTGCCGAACTGTGTCATCAAGGATAATGTATGCGTCTGCTGCGCGCCGGCACTGCAGGCGGCTGAACTGCGCAGTTTAGCCAAACGCGCCGGAGTCGATATTCTCTGCGATGCCGACTGCACGGTATTTGCCGATAACCGCGTCGTCGGTTACTTCACGAAGGATGCCTTCAGCGGCAAGATAATGCTCCCCTGGGAAAAGGACGGAAGCAGGCTGCTCAATGTCGATATACCCGCCCACGGAAGACTTGTTATAGAGAGATAAACAAAACTGCGCAATAGAGATATCCGTAATAACGCATACAAATTCCCCGCGGGTTATTTGCTCGACCCGCGGGGAAAAGTCATTTGTTGTCGCTTATCCATTTTTCGGCGGCTTTGACGGCTGAAAGCAGGCTGCCCTCGTCAAAGGGGGTAGGCAGTCCGGCGGCGCGGCAGAGTTCGGTGAAGGTTTCGGTTCCTCCGAGGCTGACGAAACTCATGTACCGCTTCCATGCCGAGTCGAAGTCGCACTGTGTCTCCGCCCAGAACATGAGCGCCACCGTCTGGGCAAGACAGTAGTCTATGTAGTAGAAGGGCAGTTCGTATATATGAGCCTGGCGCTGCCAGTAACGCCCCTGCGAATAGAAGGGCAGATCACCGTAGTCGAGATAGTGGCGGTACTGCGTTTCGAGATCACTCCATACCTTGTGGCGCTCCGCCGGGGTAAGGTGGGGTTTATCGTACATGATATGCTGGAATTCATCCACCATGCAGCCGTAGGGCAGGAAGACCAGCGCGTCCTCAAGATGGCGGAATTTTGCTTTCGGCGCGTCCTCGCCATAGAAAAGCTCCAGCCAGCGCCAGCAGATAAACTCCATCGACATGGAATGCACTTCACAGGCTTCAATGGTCGGCTGTGCGTTTTCCAACAGTTCCCTGCCGCAGTTCATGTAGTCGGCAAAGGCGTGACCCGCTTCGTGGGTAAGCACGTCCACATCTCCCGATGTGCCGTTGAAGTTTGAGAAGATGAAGGGCGCCTGATATGACGGTATTCCGGTGCAGTAGCCGCCCACCTGCTTGCCGGGCTTTGCCATGACATCCATCAGTTCGCATCGGTACATGAAATCTATGAATTCGGCGGTCTCTGGTGACATCTCAGTATACATTCGCCGTCCCGCTTCAAGCAGTTCCTCTGCGGTGCCGCGGGGCATGGGGTTGCCTTCGGGATAGCTGTAGAGGTCGTCCCAGAACTTCATATCATCTATGCCGATGCGCTTCGACTGCAGCTCCTTGAGCCGACATACCAGCGGCACAATATCCGACTTCACCTGATCCCTGAATGCCTTGACCTCCGCCGGACCGTAGCAGTTGCGTCTCCGCCGCAGATATGCCACCGGTGTGAAGCTGTCATAACCCAGTTTCCGGGCGATCCCGGTGCGGATTTTCACAAGTTTGTCATAGTAATCGTCGAGCTTGTCTCCGATGGACTCATAATATCTGCCGGTAGCCTCACAGGATGCCCGGCGGATTTCGCGGTCGGGCGACTCGCGGTACACATTCATCTGCGAGATATTGAGGACTTTGCCGTCGAATTCGATCTCAGCCGATGCCAGCAGGTCGGCGTAGGCGGTGGTGATTTTGTTCTCCTCCTGCAGTTCGGGAATGATCTCGGGGCTGAAGCACTTAAGGCTCATCTCGGCATTGTCAAGCCAAAGGGAGCCGAAACGTTTTTCCAGCGCCGGACGGAATTCTGATTCTATTAACGCCCTCATGAACTCGTGCACCGCTTCCTCAATGAGCGGACCCGCATTGTCGCAAAACTCGACTTCGGCGGTGTAAAACTCGTCTCGGGTATCTATGGTGTGGCGGATCATGGCGAGAGCCGACGAGGTCTCGGTATCTCGCAGAAGCTCCTCATGGGCGAGCACCGCCTCAATTACCGCGCCGGCGGTTTTAGCGTTCTTTGCCTTTTCAGTCAGCGCGGCATAGGCTGCCTTAAGCGCCTCCACATCTGTGCGGACATATTTCATGTCAGCGAACTTTATGTAATCTCTCAAGAAAGCGTACCTCCGGAATGATTTATGACAGTATAATATGTCTGCGCATGCAAAACAATAGACATCGATATAAGTTTACATTTTAGAGCTCCAAATATCCGAAAAACATTTGACAAATCGACGCTTTTAGTGTATCATATTTTAAGTATGCAATATTCGGGGACAGGTCTGCCGACAGCGGACGTACTCCCGGAATTCTAAGGAGGATATATGGATCAGGCAAAAATCAAGGAACTCAAAAGGCTGTCAGCCGAGATAAAGCTCGGTGCGCTTGAGGCTGTCTGGAGCGCCAGCTCCGGTCATCCGGGCGGATCGCTGTCAATCTCCGACATTCTCGCTTACCTCTATTTTGTCGAGATGAAAATTGACCCTAAGAACCCGAATTGGGAGGACCGCGACCGCTTCGTGCTCTCAAAGGGACACACGGCACCCGCTTACTATGCGGCGCTCGCTCTCAGGGGTTACTTCCCCCGCGAGGATCTCAAGACCTTCCGTCAGGTTGATTCATACCTGCAGGGTCACCCGGATATGAAGGGGACTCCCGGTGTCGATATGACCACCGGTTCCCTCGGTCTCGGTATCTCCGCGGCTGCGGGTATGGCTATGTCGGGAAAGATATATAATAAGGATTATCGCGTTTACGCCATGCTGGGCGACGGTGAGCTGGGTGAAGGTCAGGTCTGGGAGGCCGCAATGTTCTCCGCCCATTACAAGCTGGACAACCTCTGCGCCTTTGTTGACTGGAACGGCCTTCAGATAGACGGTCCCATAACAGAAGTCATGGACTCCACTCCCATCGACAAGAAGTTCGAAGCCTTCGGCTGGCATGTTATCAGCATCGACGCTCACGACTTCGAGCAGATCGCCGCGGCTCTCGAAGAGGCTAAGACCGTGAAGGGTCAGCCAACAGTCATAATTGCGAAATCCATCAAGGGCAAGGGCGTTTCCTACATGGAGAATCAGGTATCCTGGCACGGCGCGGCTCCGAACAACGAGCAGTATGAGCAGGGTGTCAAAGAAATCAACACCTACATTGCGTCCCTTAACTGAACGGAGGTTTTATTATTACTATGGCAGACAAGATAGCAACAAGAGAAGCCTACGGTATGGCGCTTGCCGAGCTGGGCGATAAATATGATTTCGTGGTGTTTGACGCCGATCTGGCATCCGCCACAAAGACAGGGATTTTCAAGAAGAAGTTCCCCGACAGGCATTTCGACTGCGGTATAGCCGAGGGCAATATGATGTCCATGGCTGCCGGTGTCGCATCCACCGGCAGGATCCCCTTTGTCTCCACATTTGCAATGTTCGCTGCCGGCCGCGCTTTTGAGCCGATCCGCAACTCCATCGGCTACCCTCATCTTAACGTAAAGATCGGCGCCACCCATGCGGGTATCTCGGTCGGTGAGGACGGCGCTACCCATCAGTGCTGCGAGGATCTGGCAACCATGCGTTCCATCCCTGGCATGACCATAATAAATCCGGCTGACGCCATTGAGACCTTCGCCGCTGTTGAGGCAGCCATCAACTTCTACGGTCCCGTTTACATGCGTTTCGGCCGTCTTGCAATTCCAACTATCTACGACAAAGCCACATACAAGTTTGAGATCGGCAAGGGTGTTGTTCTTGCAGACGGCAAGGACTGTGCAATTTTCGCCACCGGTCTTTTAGTGGGTTTCGCGCTGGAAGCACGGGAGCTTCTCAAAGCCGACGGCATCGATGCTGCGGTTATTAATATTCATACCGTTAAGCCGCTTGACAATGAGCTGGTCTGCTCCTATGCCGCAAAGTGCGGCGCGGTCGTCACCGCGGAGGAGCACAACATAATCGGCGGTCTGGGCAGCGCTGTCTGCGAGACTCTGGCTGAGAACTGCCCTACACCCGTGCGCCGCATCGGTGTCAGGGATGTATTCGGTCGTTCCGGCAAGGTTCCGCCGCTGCTTGAGATGTATGGTCTGACCGCCGGTCATATCGCCGCCGCTGTAAGAGAGTCGGTCGCTGCAAAGAAGTAAAAGAGTCATTGAACTACCGGAGGATAGCATTGCTGCGTTCCTCCGGTATGTTGATATTGACATAAAGGTGTCTGTATGAACAACTACTTTATCGGTTCGTCGCAGAAAAATCCAACCGAATATCTCTGCGGCGAGAACATGCATTTCATCCTGACATATGTGGACGAAAGCCGCAATACTCTTTCCTGCCCGATCTTTAAGTGGAAGATAATGGGCGACGACGGTGTCCAGAGCGAGGGGCGCTGCTCGGGCGAGAGCGGTGTTATTGAGCTTGACGCATCGATATCTCTTCCCGGCTTTGTGCGGGTCATGGTCTATGCCTGCGACGCTGATGGCAACCAACTTCCCGACAGCGATATGTTCGAGGGCGGCGCCGGCGCCGAACTTGATAAAATCACCCGTGGCGAGGATGAGCCCGCCGATTTTGACGCGGTATGGTCTGCCATGCTGGCTGAACTTGACGCTGTTCCCGTTGAACTGCTTGAAAAAATCGAGGTCGCGTCGGACAATGAGCGTTTCTTTACATATGATGTCAAGATAAAGGCTCCCGGCAGTATGCCCGCCTCGGGTTATCTGACTATTCCGAAAAACGAGGGCAAATATGCTCTGCGCCTGTCCTTCAGCGGTTACGGCTACGCATCCGCACCAAAGGTCTACGCCGAGAACCGCATTTCACTGCATGTAAATCCCCATGGCTATGAAAACGGCAGGGAGCCTGAGTATTACGAAAACATGCAGAAAAATGTAATCCCCGCCTTCGGTTTCAGCGACAGCGAGAACCAGAGCGTCGACACCTGTTACTTCAAGTATATGATGCTCCGCGACCTTGCGGCTCTGCGCTGGGCGAGGACTCTGCCTCAGTGGAACGGCAGCGAGACCTATATTGTCGGCGGCAGCATGGGCGCCATGCAGACCGTCAACGTGGCGGCTCACTCGGACGACATCACCGCCATCGAGATAAATGTACCCTGGTTCTGCGACCTCGGCGGCATAACAAAGGGGCGTATTCGCGGCTGGCGTCCGAATCTGACCCCGGCTGTTCGTTATTTCGACACTGCTAATAATGCGGCTCACCTGCGCTGTCCCGTGACGGTGGTCAACGCAGGTCTTGGCGACTATGTCTGCCCGCCCTCAGGCATCACCGCCATGTATAACAGTATTAAAACACCCAAAAAAATCGAATACGGTCAGAACCGCAAGCACGGGTACACTCCGCCCACATACGAATACTACCGCCGCTCTCACGGACTTGAATGGCAGAACGCATAAAGCTTGATCGACCCGTTATTGTGGAGGGCAGATACGATAAAATCAAACTCGCTTCTATAATCGATACTGAAATTATCACCACCGACGGCTTCGGCGTCTTCCGCAAAAATGAAAAAACCGCGCTTGTGCGCCGTATCGCCGAAAAGCATGGTGTATTCGTCCTGACCGACAGCGACGGCGCCGGACGGGTTATCCGCAACTACTTCAACTCGATACTCCCGCCGGACAAGGTGACGCACCTTTATACTCCCGAGATATCAGGCAAGGAAAGCCGCAAGAAAACTCCATCCAAAGCCGGTTATCTCGGTGTTGAGGGTATGGAAACGGGACTGCTCAGAAAGCTGTTTGAACCCTTTGCGGTAAACGCCGATCTTCCCTGCCAAAAGCGGACCGGACGCGTGATTACTAAGACCGACATGTATGAGGCGGGACTTTCGGGAAAACCTGACAGCTCGGCGCTTCGAGAGGAACTGGCGCTGCTGCTTGGGTTGCCACATGATGTTACGGCAAACGCTCTTTTAGCCGCCATAAACCTCCTTGGAGAATCGGATCGATTTGACGAATTCGCCGCCTCAAAGCGTGCCGACGGGGACGAAAAAAAGGAGGGAGAGTAAACTCTCCCCCGGTTCGTTAATGTTTTACTGCTTACAGGCTGAGGATGTAGTCCATGTCGTCCGCGATGCCCTTGATGCCGCGCTCATCGGCGCCAAGCTCAGCGCAGAGGTAACCGTTGAAGCCGATGTTTCTGAGTGCCTTCATAACAGCCTTCCAGTCGATGTCTCCCTCAAGCAGGTTGACCCAGAGAAGCTGCTCATTGGCGCGCTTGAAGCCCTTGATGTGAACCTTGACTATGCGGCTGCCAAGCTCGTTGATCCAGTGCTGCGGATAACCGTAAAGCAGGATGTTGCCTACATCGAAGTATGCCTTGACCCACTCGGAGTTGAAGCTATCGATGTACTGAGCCATCTCGCGGGAAGAAAGCAGGAACTTATTCCAGACGTTTTCTATGCCGAGGTAAATCTTGTGCTCCGCCGCAAAGGGGATAACCGACTCGATAACCTCGCGGGAGTTCTTCCAGGCATCCACATAGGAGGTCTCGGGGTTGACAGCGCCCGGAACTACAAGCAAGGTGTCGGCGCCGAGAGCCTTGGCGGTGAGAATACCGTCGCGGAAAAACTTCGCGCTGCGTGCACGAACTTCCGGATCGTTGGAGGTCGCGGGGTTCTGCCAAGCGCCGGTGCCCATAATAGAGGGGCTTACCAGACCATACTTTTTGTAGAGAGCAGCGGCTGCGGCGCGCTCTTCATCGGTGGGAAGGCTGTGCATCTCGACCGCGGCGAAACCGGCGGCCTTAGCGTTGGCTAACTTCTCCTCAAGATTGGCGCCCGGGCAGTTACCGATGCAGATACATTTTCTGTTCATAATAATCTCCTTTCAGGCATTTGCCTTGTTACATTTATTTTAAACCATATATAATGTTTTGTCAAGGGGTAGAATATGGAAAATAACGAAGTACTGAAAAACACCGAGATCGTCTCTGACGACGATCTGACCGAAGACGAAGTGACGGTCGATGAAGACGACCTGACCGAAAACGACGAACTCACCGAACCTGTGGAGCTCACCGACAAACAGCGCATAAAGGAATATACCAGACGCCTCGGCAACCTTCAGCAGCGGCTCAAGGCGGTCAAACTGCCGGTCATCGTGGTCTTTGAAGGCTGGGGCGCCTCGGGTAAGGGCTATATCATCGGCAAACTCATCAACAGGCTTGACCCCCGTAATTTCAAGGTATACGCCATCAGCGCGGCAACCGCCGACGAGAAGCGCTATCCCATAATGAAGCGTTTCTGGGCGAAGCTGCCCGAATACGGCAAAGCCGCTTTCTTCGTCCGCAGCTGGTACCGCGAAGTTTCGCTTTCCCGTGTTGAGGATGAAATCAGCATTGAAGAACTTGACCTGCGCTTCCGCGAAATACTCGACTTTGAGTCTCAGCTCAGCGACGACGGCTATCTTATAATCAAGATATTCCTTCATCTCTCAAAAGACGAGCAGAGAAAGCGTTTCAAGAAGCTTGAATCCAACAAGTCTACAAAATGGCGCGTCACAAAGGATGACTGGAAGCATCACGCCGATTACGACAAGTATCAGCATGCATTCAGCGAGATGTTCGAGCGTACCAACCGTGAGTCGGCACCCTGGTTCCTCATCGACGCCGAAGACAGAAACCATGCAACTGCCGCCGCCCTCGAATGTATCACAAACTGCGTCGAATCAACTCTGGAAAAGCGGGAGGCGGGTATCGGCGTGCCCACGCAGGCGTTGGAGATCCGCACCAGTGAGAGCATTCGTCTGCTGCCGCAGAAACAACTCTTTGAAATCGACCCCAATGGCGGTCCGTTCGATGAAGAGAACTATAAAGCCGACCTGAAACGCTGCCAGAAACGGCTTTTTGAGCTTCACAACATACTGTATAAGAAACGCGTGCCCTGTGTCATCGTATATGAGGGCTGGGATGCCGCAGGTAAGGGCAGCAATATTAAACGGCTCACTGACGGTCTTGATCCCCGCGGATATGAGGTTATCCCTATCGCCGCGCCCACCGCGCCGGAAATCAATCGTCAGTACCTATGGCGCTTCTGGACAAGTCTGCCCCGCGACGGGCATATAGCTATATATGACCGCTCCTGGTACGGGCGTGTCATGGTAGAGCGAATCGAGGGCTTTTGCACCGAGGCTCAGTGGAAACGCGCCTTCGACGAGATCAACCGCTTTGAACGTTCGCTTGCCGCACGCGGAACGATAGTCATAAAGTTCTGGCTCCAGATTGATCCGGATGAGCAGCTCCGCCGTTTCGAGAGGCGTCAGAATACCCCCGAGAAGCAGTGGAAAATCACCGCCGAGGACTGGCGCAACCGCGAAAAGTGGGCGCAATATGAGGTCTCTGTCAACGACATGCTGCGCTACACTACCACCGAAATCGCTCCCTGGGTTATTGTGGAGTCAAACAACAAGAAATACGCACATCTCAAGGCGATAAAGGAAGTTATCCGCCGCCTTGAAGAGGAACTGTAAACATAACACAAAAATATATGGCGGGCACCGTCTTAAACGAACGGTGCCCGCCTTTTTGTATGCAGTTATTGTCTTTGTCTGTTTGTTAATCAGGCAGCTTTGCCGGCATATAGTCGGTATTGTCGCGGCAGGTATCGCTGTTCTCAACCACAATAAGCCGGGTTTCGGTTCGCTCGCGGTCGACTATTACATGGTGCCAGCCGCCGGCGGAGATGTTATATACCTTTCCCTTCTCCATGGGAACCAGTCTGCACTCCTCGCCAACTACTAATGTTGCCTCGCCGTCAAGCAGGATGAAAACCTCATCGGTTTCGTTATGGCGTTCAAGGCGCTCGAAGTTGGCGCGGTCGAAGCGTTCCGCCCAGTTTATCACGGCAACCCGCCAGGTCTTGAAGTCAACCAAAGGCTTGTAGCCATCGCCGGTATACTCGTATACCGCACATTCTTTTGTAAGCTGTTTCATCATGTGCTTCAGAAGGTGAGCTTTACGCCGGCAATCGCGTGGGGAGCAAGCCTGAAGCTGACCTTGCCGCCGTCAACGGCTGCTTCACCGACCACATTTTCCATGAGATCGATAAGACAAGCTGACTTGACATCGCGGGCAAAATTAAGAACAATGTCCGCTCCGTCGCCTGCAACGTCATGAATACGAACCGCAAACGCGCCGTCTGACAGCAGCTCCACCGAGGATATAACCGCGCCGCAGTCGTTCATCGACAGGAATGAGAACTCTGTCGGGAGACAGCCCTTGTGGGGGTTGACCGGTATGGCAATGGGTGAACGGTTGAACTTGTCGGAGATGCTCTTTAGCAGTCTCGGGTCGGCGTCGGCAACCGTGATATTGAGGGTGATGTCGTGAATGCCTCTCTCCGGGAACGGATCGGGGTTTCTGGCGGTGTTAATAAGTGTGGCAATCAGATTGTTGTTATGACAGCGGTAGCCGTACTTGCAGTCAGCCATAAGAGCTATCGACTTGCCGTCGGGATTGATAGCCGCACAGTACTGGAGAGCCGGGATATCGTGGGCATCGCAGCTGCGCTTCACCGCACCGGCCGGCACATCACAGAGACAGCTTGTCGGATTGTATGCCAGCGGAATACGGTAAATAAGCAGCGGCAGGAATTCGCCGGAAGCCTCGTTCCAGGTGATATTGAGCTTGACCTGGAGAGAGCGGGAACCCTTTGACAGCGAAACATCGCAGTGGATTGTTGAGCCGCGGATGGATGCATCAAATGCCACTCCCTGACGCATGCCACCCCAGATATACATGTTGCGGCGGGTGATGTTCTCAACCTTGTGCTCCGCCATGTATTTGCCTATCGCCCAAGCGGTCATGCCGTTCATCTCGCTGTCGACAAGGTACAGCCCTCCCTGACCGTTCAGCAGTTCAGTACCGGTCTCACGGTCGATAATCGAGATAATCGAACAGGTTTGCATGTCGAATTCCGCACGGATATACTCGTTTTGGATGACATATGCGTTGTTGTAGTCGAGACGGTTGTGGGTGTTGTGCAGATAAATCGGAACGGTCTCCATTGCCTTCTCGCGCACGACAACAGTAGTGTAGCCAAGGGGCGGGAGTGTTACATTTACTATAGGCTTTAAGAACTGATGCGACCAGTATCCGCCGGGTGAAGCGTTGGGGAGAATGAACTCAACGGGATTGCCGTCGACATCCTCTATCGTCATACGGCGGGTGTCACCCGGCCAGTCCCAGATTGTGAGCTCAACCTGTTCGGTGCGGGTCTCGGGCAGAGTGTTGAAGATATGATATACTCTGGTCTTGCCGACGCCGCGCTCAGGGTTCGGCACACCCTTGAAGCTGAGATATCCGTAGCCTGCGCCGCCGCCCTCGGAAAGTGAATCGACATAAATTCGGTCTTCAAGATCGGTCTTGATGGCGGATGTGTCGATGTTCGCCGCTATGGCATACATGGCATTCTGGGTGCTGACGGTTGCAGCCGCGTTTGCCTCCTGATAGAGACCCATGGCGTGTTCACGGGTGTCCTGTACACAGGAGCCGGTGAGAATATCGTGGAAATGAGTGAAGAGCACATTGACCCAGGCATCTCTCAGCTTTTCGCCCTGGTACTTTGAGCCTGTAAGGGTATTAGAAACGGCAGCCAGCGACATTGCGTCGACCAGCGCGTTCTCGTTCATGCGGTTGCCTCTCTTGATACGGCTCTGTGTGGTGTAGCAGCCGTCGAAGATAAAGTTCAGTTCGCCCTCGATGACCTCGAGCTTATCACGGACGCTCTCCGCCTCCTTGAAGAACTGACGGAAGGTGCCGAAGGTGATAACCGGCCAGACAGGCCAGCTCTGCATGGCGATAGCCTTCTCGACATCGCGTCTGGTGGGTCCTCCGCCGTGGTCGCCGATACCGTAGACAATGAGTCCGGTCTTGAGACCGCCCTGACGTCTTACTATGTCGGGCAGACAGAATGCGATCTGTGGGGTTATGCCGCTGTTATACCAGAACTGTTCGCGATATACCATAATTTCGCGTCCCGAAGGCGCTCTCCAGCGGTAGAGGGCGGTCTTGCGGTTGTCGCCGCGGCAGTGGTAGTAGTACTTCACATTTCCGTAGCTGTCGATTTCGGGTATGTTCTCGCTGTGGCCGAAGGTATCCGGAGAGAAGTCAACCTCCAGTGTCTGCGGATCGATACCCCAGTGCTTTTCAAGGTAGTTGCGGGTATACTTGATGTGACGGAGCAGCGACTCTGTGGAGGGCATGTTCTTGTCGGTCTCAACCCAATTAGTCGCGGTACACTCCCAGCGTCCCTCGGCGATGCGGGCTTTGATACGCTCCATCATATCGGGATCGAAGTCCTCAACGATTTTGTAAACCGAAGCCTGTGACTGGGAATAGCAGAAGTCGGGATACTCATCCATAAGGTCGAGCATTGTCTGGAATGTGGCTAAAGTTATGGCAACCGTCTCGTTCCAGCTCCACATCCAGTTCATGTCGATGTGGGCATGTGCCGCTAAAATGAGTTTGTACTCCTTGGCGACGTCCTTTATCGGCATAATAAGCTGCTCTGCCGCATATGCCGCGGAATTGGTGACCACACCCTCGGATTTCACCGCCAGAAGCAGTGAATCGAGAGCGTCATTAATGCACTCGTCGAATTCTCCTCCGCGATCCGCTGAAAGCTGAGCTGCGAATTCGATCTCCGCCAGTATGCGCTCGCATGCCGCCGAAAGACGGGTAATGCCGTTCTGCTCCTCGCGGGTTGCGCCGAAGCCGTATTCAAAGCCCTTGACCTCACGGCAACCGGGGATTTTGTTCTTCAGACGTGAAAGCTTTTCGGCTATCATGTTAAGTCCTCCCTTGCTTGTTTTGGTTTTTAAAATATTGATAGTAACTGCATTTTATCATACCGTTGTACAGCTTGCGGACTTTATCCGCCTTTCTGCCGTATAATCGTTCAAACTCCTCGTTTGACGTGATAATGTATATCTGCCAGGGAGCCAGCTTCGCAAAGCACTTCCCCATATCGACATACAGTTTCTCGGTCTGCTCCGGAGTGAAGATACGCTCGCCGTAAGGCGGGTTGCAGACTATGGTGGCGCGCCGTCCGTCGTTTATCAGGGTAAGCGCGTCCTTCACATAACAATCGATGTATTTCGTCATACCCGCGCGTTCTATGTTATCTTTTGCTATCTTAACAGCCTCCGGGTCGATATCGGTCGCCGTGGCGCGGAAGGCGGTGCCCGGGATTATGGCGGCATACGCTTCGGCTCTTGCATTTCCCCATACATCCTTGGGTATGGCAGAGAATTTCTCCGAAGCGAAAGAGCGCCGCAGTCCGGGAGCGGTGTTTGTCATCATCAGCGCCGCTTCGATGGCTATGGTGCCCGAACCGCAGAACGGGTCAATAAGCTCCACATTCTCACGCGGACGGGACAGGCTGACCAACGCCGCCGCAAGCGTCTCACGCAGCGGCGCGTCGACCGACTCGGGACGATAACCCCGCTTATGCAGCGGGGTTCCGGAGGTGTCAATCATCAGCGATGCCATGTCATTGAGTATGAAAAACTCGATCTGATACAGTGTACCCGTTTCCTCGAAACGCTCTATGCCGTATATTGACTCAAGGCGCTTGCAGACAGCCTTTTTGACTATCTTCTGGCAATCGGGGATGCTGGTAAGCGCGCTTTTTATGCTGTGGCCCTTCACGGGGAAAGCGTCGGTTTTGCCGATCCAGCGTTCCCAGGGCAGGGCGCGGACTCCCTCAAACAGGTTGTTGAAACTGTCGGCGCGGAATGTACCCAGCCGGATATATACCCGCTCGGCAAATCTCAGGTTGATATTGCAGCGCGCTATACCCGCCAGATCTGCGGCGAATATCACTCTGCCGTCAATAGTCTCGATGCGCTTATAGCCCAGCGCTTCAATCTCCTCGCCCAGCAGCCGCTCGAGTCCGAAGAGGCAGGTCGCCACCAGTTCCGTCGTTTCGTTCATAGTGTTATTAAATCGAATTATGTCATATCATGAATATAGGGATTTCGCTGTCGAAACCCCTATACTCTATTTTAATAAATTGCTTACGGATTAACACCCAGAACCGCACCGATCGCGTAGGCGAGATAAGCTCTCTCTGCGCCGGCAGCGGGATCAATTGTGACCGAGAACAGCGCGTTGTTCTCAAGGAAGGAGAGGAATGCTGCCTTGTAGATATAAGCCGCCTTAATATTTGCATAGTAAGGAAGCACCTCAAGAGTAGCTTCATCTGTCTTCGGGGAAGCAATCAGTTCATAAGTTCTGAATGCTTTGTATAGGATGTATACCATATCGTTGGCGGAAAGCTCGTCCACATCCTTGAAGGATTCGATATCAACATTGATGGCGTTCATGTCAATACCAACGCGGGTAAGAGCATCGGCAAGGTCGGTATAACTTACGGCACCCTTCGGCTCAAACTTCGCGCCATCCTCGAAAATGCCGAGAGCCACTAGTCTGGAGAGGATGATGCTCAGGTTACCGTAGCCGGCTACATCGGTGTAGCTTGCGTTATTGCTTACGGCGTAATAGAGAACCGCGATGGGACTGATGCTTGCGCCGGGCTTGACAGCTATTACCTTAAGCACCGTGTCGGCGGTAAGAGTAATCGGCCCTTTATACGGTATGGAATATGCGGTCGGGATTGTACCGTCGGTAGTATAGAACAGCGATGTACCTGCGGTTGGGCAGCTTAACTGCAGCTTGGTTCCGTAGGGAACGGTTGTTCCGCTGGGAATCGAAGCCGACGGAGTGGGTAGCTTCTCGGTCGCTCCGTTGTAATAGGTCAGACCGTAGCCGGGGATATAATAGCCGAAGTTGACACCGTTATAGAACGGGTAGCCGACATGCCCATAGTAGCTGCTGAATCCGTACCCCAGTCCGAGTGAGCCGAAGCCCGTGTAATACGGATAGATATATGAGCCATATGTGGAACCGAAAGGAGTCTTGACCTGTGACGGATGAGTATGCTTGTCACAGCCTTCGCAGTAAAGAACCTGGCAGATGGGGCAGAAGGACTTTGGTGCCATGTGCTTCAGACAGTAGTAGGTTACATTGTAGCCGTAATACTTGACGCACGGGCACTCCGGGCAATGCCAGTAGTCGCACTTCGGACAGAGAACCTTCTGGTTGCCATGATCCTGGCATACATCGGTTACATTGTGTCCGCACTTAGCGCAATGATAGTCGCCGCAGTATGCGCAGAAGGAAATCTTTTGTGCTTTGTGTATGGGGCAGTAGTAGGTTGTTGTGCCCTTATAGTGAGTACATTCGGGACAGTGGTAAGCGCAGCAGCTTGCACAGAACGCTATTTTCGTGGTGGGATGCTTGGCACAGAAACCCATGCCGCAGCCGGGACCGCTTGTACCGCCGCCCGGGTAGTATACGCCGCCCAGATATACGGGAATGCCCGTACCGGTATAGCCGGGAGCAAAATGGCTGCCTGCTATAACACCGGGAGTCTTTCCGCCGAAGCAGGGATCAAGCGGACAGTGGGTGGAGGAACAGCCTGCACAGTAGCTGTAAGGCTGACCGTGGGTGGTGCAGTAGGTCTTATAGATGAGTGATCCGCAGCCGCAAACCGGGCAGTGGGACACGCCGCACTTGTAGCAGTAAACAACCTTGATAAGCGGGTGCTTATAGCAGTTGGTGCCGGGGGTGCTGACTACGGGAGCGATATGGCTGCAGCCCGGGCAGTGGTATCCGCCGCAGGAGGTGCAGTTGATTTTGCTGCAGTAATGGATCCCGCAGAAGCTGTCGCCGTAGGGATAGAAACTTCCGGAGTAGGGATAATAGCCGCCCGGATAGTAGGGATAATAGCCGCCCGGATAGGGGTAATAGGCGCCGCCAACGAAGCCCGCATAGGGAACGCCGCCGCCGAAGCCGATTCCGGTAGCCGGAACGCCCGTATCGGGAGTGGGTCTTGAATACCAGGGGTGAGACGGGTCGGTAATCGTGCCGCCGAACGGTGGTTTATAAGCATCTTCGGTTTCTCCGATAAACTCAGCTGCTTCTGATGCCGAATGGTCATGATCCCCATCTGCAACCACCGCGCTTACGGTAACGCCGAAAGAGGAAATTATCATGAGAGCGGTCAGCAGAAGCGCAAGAATTTTAGTCTTCATGATTCTTCTCCTTATAACAGGATTTTATCGGTAAACAGCCCCTCCGCTGTGAGGGATTCGCATCGGGACACAATTACCATTCGTACTTTGGATTATAGCACAAAAGACAATGCTTGTCAAGCAGATTTTTATGTATTATTCAACTCATTTCATATTTGGCGGCGGTTTCATACAGGATGGAAAACACATGGAAACAATTGCGAAAATCACCGACAGAACATCGGTTCAATTCCATGGCAGCGGCAGCATCAGGTAACACCCGGGCCGATATCCGCCACAATTGTGACGGTTCTATGATTTTTGACCGGTCGGTATTGACTGTCTGCGGTGCGGCATGTTATAATATGGTCTCATAATCAACAACAGAAGGTACCTTCCAGATGAATTGTCCCAGCATACTGTATTCCGGCAAACGTCCGGAAGCAGCTTTAGACAAGCATGTATTCGAAGATATAAAACTCAACGCCTTTCTGACCGACGAGGCGATTGAGGCTGTGGCGCCCGTTTGTTCCCGAGAGGACGTTCTGGCACGCCGAGCATTGTTCATCGTTCTCGGTTCTTCGCCCGAGCTGCGCGGCAGACTCAGCAGACTCTACGACTGCATTATGCGTATCCGCGGGCTTGATGAACTCTACCGCACGGCGCGTTCCGACGAAGAGCGGTCGGTTATTTATATTTCTATCGCCCGTGAGACCTCGTCATTCGTATCCAAGGCGGTCTCCCTATGCGAAGGCATGGAGGAGCGCCCGCTGCTGCTGAAGAATTTTTCCGACGCCTTTGCCGCCACCGCCACATCGCCCGGGTTCATCGCCATGACCGGTGCTCTCGAAACTGTCCTTCCGATACTTGAGCGTTTCCGCGCTGTGGGCACCCGAATACTCGGCGAACAGCTCACTCTGACCGAGGCTTCCGGAGAGAACTATGTGAGCAGAATCGCCGACTGTGCCGCCCGTCTCGGGCTGTCGGTAGCCGATGCCCTGCGCCAGGCTAATAGCGGGATAAGCGGCGCTGTTGACGGCGCTACCCGTCTGTCAGCAGAGATAATTGCGGGGATTGCGCGAAAGAACCCCAGTGTTTTCGGTCAGTTCGCTGAATTTCATAAGATCCATGGCGATATATACGACCGTGCGCTGCTCACATATGCGGGTGAGATAGCCTTTTACACCGGTTTTACCGAAATGTTTGATCGGGTAAGTGCTGCCGGGATTCCGCTGACATACTGCGATCTCTGCGACGAACCGCGTATCGACGCGAAGGAGGTATACGACATCACACTGCTTACCAAGGATGAGAAGAAAATAGTTCCCAACGACGCCTTATTTACACCCGAGGATCCCTTCTGGTATCTCACCGGCGCGAACGGCGGCGGAAAGACCACCTATCTGCGCGCGGTGGGTATAGCGGTTGTTATGAACATGCTTGGTGCACCGACAGCCTGTTCAAGCGGCACCATGTTCCTGCCCGATCGGGTTTTTACACACTTCCCCAGGGACGATCGCTTTGAAAAAAGCGGACGTTTTTTAGACGAGCATAGACGTGTTGAGAAAATACTCGCCGACAAAACGAATCGCTCTGTCGTGCTGCTGAACGAGACCTACTCGGGCACCGATGAGGACACTGCTCAGCGCATGACAGGCTTGCTTGCCGAAAAGCTGCACGCCTCGTGTACCATCGGCATATATATAACCCATCAGCACGGACTCTCCGAAACCGAAATCCCCTATCTCAATGTCGTGGTTGACCGGGAAGACAACAACCGCCGCACATACAAGGTGGAGCAGCGGCGCGGCACCTTCGGCTCCTTCGCTCATGACATACTGCTGCGCTATTCGCTTACCCGCGAGCAGCTTCGTGAAAGGTTCGGTGACAACCGATGAAATACAGCCTGCTGTACAGAAACGGCACTCCCGAAACCGAGGAGAGCTTTGATATAACCTATGACCTGTCGGTGGATCGCCTTGTGAGGCTTACGGTAGCCGATGCCCGTCGTGCGGACTATTTTCTCGCCATACTCATGAAACCGCTGACATCTGTGGAAGATATCGTCTACCGACAGGAACAGCTCATCGACTATCTGACCATCCCGGGTCTTTATGAGGAGCTGCGGACTGTATTCAACCGCTACGACAAAGTAAAGTCCGACTGGCGTGAGATGCGCTCTGTGGCATATCCGGGAAGCACCGGCGCCAACAGCCGCGCGCTTGTTGAATATACTTTTGCGTCACTCAAGGTAACCGCCCTGTTCCCCAAAACCATTATTTCATATTTCAGCGCCATCGCAGACATCATTAACCGCTATCCGGTAAAGTCGAGCGCGCTGCGCGGAATCGGCAGCTACTGTTCGGAAATGCTTGAAAACGAATCGCTGAATGAGCTGTCGAATATCGCCGATCTGTTCCGCTATAAGGCTGCCGAGAATTACGAGTTTTCGGTCACCGCCTGTCTTGACGATACACTTCGAATGATAAGCTGTGACCTGACCGGTCTTGAGGATGTCACGGCACGTCCGAAGGAGAATGTACTGTTTAAATTCGTCGGCGAACTCATCGGAAAGAAGAGGGTGAGCGATGATATCATCCTTGAACAGGATGACTCCACGGTTGACAACACCCTCGCCATGCTCAATGAGGCATTGCGTCGAATCGATTCGGCACTGACCGCGGTAACAGGCGATGTTTACGAAATCTTCTGCGGAATATCGAGCGAGCTTGCCTTCTTTGATGCCGCGCTGGCTCTTATCGAGCGTCTCGACGAGGCGGGAATAAAGCGCTGCTTCCCCGTGATGCTGCCCCCTGAAGCCGACCTTTATGAGGCGGAGGAGTTGGCTAACCCCATGCTGCTCTGCGAGGGGCTGGACGGCAGCACAATACGCACAAATTCGTTTTCAAGTTCTGCGCCGGCGGCCGGGGCACTTATTCACGGCGATAACAATACCGGCAAAACAACATATCTTCGCTCCATCGGCACCGCGCAGCTTATGGCACAGGCAGGACTTCCGGTCTGCGCCGGTTCGGCGCGCATAAGCATACGCCGAGGCATATATTCTCACTTCTCATCCGCCGAGGAGGAATTCCGCGCGGGCGACACCGCCGGCCGCTTCGAAGGCGAGGTGCAGTGCGTGGCGAAGATAATCGACGGGCTTGAGAGCCATCCTTATTCACTTGTGCTGCTCAACGAGACCTTCCAGACCACCGCTTACAGCGAAGGCGCACAGGGTATGCTTGCCATACTTGAAACATTGCCTGCCGCAAAGGCGCGCTTCGTCTTTGTCACCCGCATGACAAGACTTGTGGAGCTGGTCACACCCAACCCCACCCTCTTTCCCGTCTCGCATATGACTGCCGGCTTCAAAGCCGAGCGAGTCTAAGGTTATATAAAACAAAAGATGCCGCACAGAATACGGCATCCCTTGATTCGGGTTATTCATTCAAACAGCGAACCGCCGCGGCAGTCTATGCCCACATACAGCGGGAAGCGCTCAAATACAACGCGTTTCACCGATTCGCAGCCCAGATCATCGTATGCGATGACCTCCAGCGACTTCACGGCTTTCGCCGCAAGGGCGCCCGCTCCGCCAATGGCGCAGAGGTAAACGGCACGGTTACTAATAATAGCGTCGCACACCTGTCGGCTGCGGGGTCCCTTCCCTATCATTCCGCATAACCCCGCATCAAGCATAGCCGGCGTGTAGGGATCCATGCGGGAAGAGGTAGTCGGTCCGAAGGAGCCCACCGGCAGTCCCCGCTGTCCGGGGGTGGGACCGGCGTAGTATATAACCGCCCCGTCAAGCTTAAACGGCAGTTCCTTTCCGGCAGCCATGGCTTCGGCAAAGCGTTTGTGCGCGGCGTCACGGGCTGTATATACCGTGCCGCTGAGCAGAATCTCATCGCCGGCTGAAACCGTTTCAGCCCATTCCCTGATGTCTGCGGCATAATACTCGGCTGCGGTCTTATACATTGTCGTTTCCACCGCACGGGTTTTCGACATCGTCGGCATTGCTGTCCTGCGGCACCGGTTCGGTCAACAGCGGTGTTGTTTCGGTCTGCGTCTCCTCCGGCTTTTCGGTCACATCCCTGCCGGTCATAACCGCGCGTATCGCATCCATACCGCCTATGATCCTGTCGCGTTTGCCGCGGAACCCTTCTATCGTTTCGCCGGCTGCGATTTTTAACTGTCCGGTCAGTGTATCAAGTTCACCTTTCAGCTTCTGCAGCGCCGCGGCGTAACCGGCGGTTCCGGCATCAATAGCCTCCGACAGTCTGCGCTCGGCGTCTCCCGCGCTTTCGCTTAACACGGTCTTTGCAGCCTCGAGAGCGTTTTCCCGCTCCACGGCCGCCGACTCGGTTATGCGCTTCGCGTCATCTTTTGCGTCGGAGATAATTTTATCAGCCTGTTCACCGGCACGCAGAAGTATATCGCCAAGCTGACCGCTTATGCGGTCGTACAGCTCGGCGCGTTCCTCTGCGTCAGAGAGCGACTCCAGACGCTTATTCAGTTTGCTGACGGTAGTCTCCGACTCGGCAAGCGCCTTTGCCAGACGCTCGTTTTCAGCAGCAATGCGGTTCTTCTCTGCGCAGACTTTTACATACTCCTGACGGAGAGCATGCAGCTCGTCCGACGGCATGGCTGCCTTTTCTTCCGCCTGAGCCAGACGGTCGCTCAGTGCAAGTATGTATTTATTGACATCGTCGCGATTATAGCCCTTCATTGAACCGCGGAATACCGGTTTATTTCTGTTATCATTATCAGCCATAGTATTACCCTCTTAAACAGATAGAACATGTCGAAAATACCAACTACCGCATTATACCACATCCGGTATTTTTTAGCAATGCTTTTTTGAACGGAGGTACCGAAATGCGCCGCAGAACCCTGATATCGTTTGTTTCCCTTGCCGCGTCTGTCCTTCTCACACTGTCGGCGGCAGGGATGCCCTTCATTGTTTATTCTGCAGGCGAGGCAGCTGACGGCAACGCCGATGCCGCCGCAGCCGAACCGGCACAGGAGCCGGCGTTGAAGGCGGAGGAACAACCTGTCGATCCGGAACCGGTCATAGGCATAGACGCGCCGCCTCTGCCCGCCACCCGTGATGAGCTGTTCAGCTATCCCTCCACCTTCACCGGGAAGGAAATCAAGCATGTCACCTCCGGCGATGTGGACGGTCTGCGTTATCTTGTTTCCGAGGACGGCAGCTACGCAATAATCTGCGGTTACGCCGGCTATCTGCCGGATGTACAGATTCCCGGGGAGCTGGACGGTCTGCCGGTGCTGCTTATTGCCGCCGCGGCTTTCGAGAACAAGGAAATCTTATCGGTAACCATACCCGACTCGGTACAAGCTGTAGGTGTGGATGCCTTTGCCGGCTGCGGGCTGCTACAGTCTGTTGCCCTGGGGGGCGGACTGGCCGCCATCGGCGACGGCGCTTTCTCCGGTTGTTCAATGCTGAGGAAGATCTCCCTTAACGAGGGCTTGGTTTCAATCGGAACCGAGGCATTCTCGGGCTGTTCCATGCTGCGAAGGCTAAAGCTGCCCTCCACGCTTGTCACTATGGGATATGACTGCTTCAACAACTGTGAGAATCTGCAGCTCGATGTATCCGACTGCCCTGCCGGAGCCGAATATGCCGCGCAGTATTCAATCCCAACCTCATTCGCTGACGCCTACGGACCTTACATACTTGCGGCAGTGCTCACAGGCGCGGCGGCAGCCGCTGCCGCCCTGGTGCTGCATGTTATGAAAAAGCGCGATGCCGGCCGCGAAACGGGGAGTAAATAAACAATATGATCAATGAGGATGCCGCTTAAGGGCGGCATTTTCTTTCCCATAGGCGCTGTGTTTCCGGGGTGTATTTCATTATTATTTACAAATAACAGGTTAAATATAATTGATAAAACCCCATGTTTATGTTATAATGCAACGAATTACCAGAACTGGGAGTTTTATCCCGCAGCAGGTCTGCATAAGACCGCGATTAAGGTTTATCAGGAGTAAAATATAAATGCCCCGTTTTATAGAGAAGCTTGACCAGGTGACACTGCCGGTAATACCGCTTCGCGGTATAGTGGTTTTCCCCGTCATCCCGATAAGCATCGAGATATCCGACGAAAAGCAGGCGGCGCTGTGTTCGGCAGCCGGTAAGGACGGCAGCCAACTTTTCTTTGTTATGCAGAAAGACGCGAGTAAACCGCATCCCTCCGCCGACGATCTTTACACCGTAGGCTGCTGTGCCAGGATCAAACAGTATATCAAGCTCCCGGACGGCAGTTCAAGAATCGTCGTCGAGGGAGTTACCCGCGGAACCGCATCCTATATCGAAAAAGACGGTGTTCTGACAGCCGATATTATGTGCAAAACCATACTTGTCGAAGGTACCGGCGATATACGCGGCGAGGCGCTTATGCGCGAGGTTCATGTAGTATTCGACAATTTCCGCGCCTTCCTTCCGAAAATTTCTCCCGAGATACTCACCACGATCAAGGGCATCAAGACCCCGGAGATACTGTCAGACTTCATCGCCTGCAACCTTCTTATAAGTGCGGACGACAAGCAGCAGGTTCTGGAGGAGTTTGATCCGCTGCGGCGCCTTGAGCGTCTGGCGCTGATTATGGAGCGCGAGACCGAGATACTGCGCACCGAACAGGATATTCACCGCAAGGTGCGCTCACGAATTGAGCATAACCAGCGGGAGTATTACCTTCGCGAACAGCTGCGCACCATCCAGAACGAGCTGGGTATGAACGGGCAGGGTCACCCCGGTACCGGCGAATCCACCGGCGACGAAGAGATCGACGAATACATTAAACGCATCAAAAACGCCAAGCTGCCCGAAGAGGTAAACGAGCGCTGCCACCGGGAAATCCGCCGTCTTCTCAAAACCCAGCCCACATCCCCCGAAGCAGCGGTCATCAAAACCTATCTGGACACCATACTTGATATCCCCTGGACAAAGCGTTCGAATGACCGCACCGATGTGGCAGAAGCAAAGCGCATACTGGATCGCGACCACGACGGCCTTGAGAAGGTAAAAGAGCGCATACTCGAATTCATCGCGGTGCGCCAGCTCAATCCCGAACTGAAAAATCAGATACTCTGCCTTGTGGGTCCTCCCGGCACCGGAAAGACCTCTATCGGCGCGTCGATTGCCAAAGCCATGCGGCGCAAGTATGTGCGTGTGTCTCTGGGCGGAGTGCGCGACGAGGCGGACATCCGCGGTCACCGCAAAACCTACATCGCATCTATGCCGGGGCGCATCATTGAGGCGCTTATCCGCGCCGGTACGCGCAATCCCCTCATTCTGCTGGATGAGGTGGATAAACTCACCAGCGACGCCCGCGGCGACCCCGCATCCGCGCTGCTGGAGGTACTTGACAGCGAGCAGAACAAGGCATTCCGTGACCATTACTGCGAACTTCCGGTGGATCTGTCCGAGTGTCTTTTCATCTGTACCGCCAATACTCTCGACACGGTACCCCGGCCGCTTGTCGACCGCATGGAGATAATCGAGCTTAAAACCTACACACGGTACGAGAAGCTCTCAATAGCAAAGAATCATCTGCTGCCAAAGCAGATCAAGCGCCACGGTTTGAGCAAACGTCAACTTAAGCTCACCGACGAGGCTATACTTGAGATTATCGACCATTATACACTTGAAGCGGGGGTTCGCAATCTCGAACGCGAACTGGCAGCCGTCTGTCGCAAGGCTGCCAAAGAGATCGTCGAGGATTCAAAGAAGAAATTCAACATCACCCCCGATCAGGTGTCGAAGTTCCTCGGTCATCGCAAGGTGAAGCCCGACAAGCCACAGGAGGGTTCCGAGGTGGGCGTGGTCAACGGTCTTGCCTATACCCCTATGGGCGGCGACATGCTCAAAATCGAATGCGCTGCCCTTCCCGGCACCGGAAAACTGGAGCTCACCGGCTCACTGGGCGAGGTGATGAAGGAGTCCGCACATGCTGCGGTCAGCTATATACGCTCCCGCGCTTCGGATTTCGGCATCGACCCGGATTTTTATAAAACTAAAGATATACACATTCATGTTCCCGAAGGCGCGGTGCCCAAGGACGGCCCCTCTGCCGGCGTCACACTGGTTACGTCAATAACCAGCGAGCTGAGCGGACGCCCCGTTCTGCGCGAGGTCGCCATGACCGGCGAAATCACCCTGCGCGGGCGGGTTCTGGCTGTCGGAGGTCTGCGTGAAAAGACCATGGCGGCATATAAAGCCGGAGTCAAAACGGTTCTCATCCCTGAGGACAACATAGACGACCTTGAAGATATCGACGCCACGGTGCGCGGGACGCTCAAATTCATTCCATGTTCCGATGTGTCGCAGGTTCTCGATGCCGCTCTCGTTCCCACGGAAGAAATCAACGTTTGTCCTTCGGAAGTGGGTAAAGAAGCTGCGGCTCAGGTGGTTGCAAAATGAAGTTAAATACTGCAAAAACAGAGCTTAGAATCACCGCGGGTCTGCCAAATCAGCTGCCGCGTGATTCTAAGCCCCAGGTCGCCCTGAGCGGGCGCTCCAATGTTGGCAAAAGCTCACTGCTCAACACCCTCATCGGCCGCAAATCGTTGGCAAGGGTCTCGGGGCAGCCCGGCAAAACCATAACCGTAAATTTTTATGATATCGACGGGCAGGTGTATTTCGTCGACCTGCCGGGTTACGGTTACGCGCGCCGATCGGACGAGGAGCGCAGACGCTGGTCTGAACTGACCGACGGCTATCTCACCTCCACCCTCTCCGACGGGCGGCTGAAACTTATCGTGCAGCTTATTGATCTGCGCACAGGTCCCTCTCAGGACGACCTCATGATGCTGGACTGGATGACCCATAACGGTGTGCCCTTCATTATCGCCGCGACAAAGGCAGACAAGCCTAACAAAACAGATCGCCGCGCCATGCTTGATGAACTGGCAAAACACTGTGACACGGTGATTCCCTTCTCCGCGCTTAACGGCGAGGGAAAGGATGAACTGCTGCGGGCTATTGAAGGTGCGTTGTCCAACTGCTGAACGAACTTTGACAGGCAGGCAGCTGGATGCGCTTTGATAACCGGAAAACACCCGAAAACGATATTCCGGAGAAGGAACAAAAACATGTTTATTCATGACTGTCTCGGCGTAAACTCCGCCGGACATCTCACAATAGGCGGCTGCGACACAATTGAACTTGCTGCCGAATTCGGCACTCCCGCATATATTATGGACGAGGCGACAATACGCGCCCGCTGTACCGCATACCGCAACACTCTGCGTGAGTGCTTCGGCGAGGGCAGTATGGCTCATTATGCCGGCAAGGCGCTTTCCATGCGGCGAATCTATGATATTGTCGGAGAAGAGGGTCTTGGCATTGATGTCGTCTCGTCGGGTGAGCTCTATACCGCACTTGCCGCAGGATTTCCGGTTGAGCGTATATGCTTCCACGGAAACAACAAGACGGACGCCGATATAGAATACGCCGTAAAGAACCGTGTCGGACGCTTTGCCGCGGACAACCGCGAGGAGTTAGACGCAATCAGCCGTATCGCGGGCAAAGCGGGGATCACCCAGAAGATTATTCTGCGCATAACTCCAGGTATCGACCCGCACACCCACAAAGCCATAACCACCGGCGATATTGATTCAAAATTCGGTTCCCCCATCGCCACCGGTCAAGCTGAGGAAATTGTTAAATACGCCATCAGTCTGCCGAATATTGCGCTCTGCGGTCTGCACTGCCACATAGGCTCTCAGATTTTTGATGTTCAGCCTTTTGCCGGCGCGGCGCGGATCATGCTGAAGTTCATAGCCGACATGGAGGCAAAAACCGGCTGGCTGGCGGATGAGCTGGATCTGGGCGGCGGTTTCGGCGTAAGGTATGTCAAAGAGGACAAGGGCATCGACATTGCCTCTGCCATCCGTGAACTTGCGGGGGTTATCAATGCGGAATGTACCGAACTCGGCATCCAGCGTCCGCGCATTATGCTGGAACCCGGACGCTCCATCGTCGCCGACGCCGGCATAACACTCTACACTGTAGGCTCGGTGAAGACAATCCCGGGTTTCCGCACCTATGTTTCGGTGGACGGCGGTATGCCCGACAATCCTCGCTACGCTCTCTACCAATCGCGTTACGAAGCCGTCATTGCCAACCGCGCCGCCGAACCGAAGACTATTCACTGCACCATCGCCGGACGCTGCTGTGAGAGCGGCGACCTCATCGGCGAGAATATGCCCCTGCAGGAGACCTCCCGCGGCGATATTCTGGCTGTTTTTGTCACCGGCGCTTACAATTATTCAATGGCATCCAACTACAACAGACTCACCCGTCCCCCGATCATTATGGTAAAGGACGGCAAGTCTTATACCGCGGTTCGCCGTGAGTCCTTTGAGGATCTTACCCGAAACGATCTCTGAACAAAAGGAGCATGAAACCGCAAAGGCGGCATAAAACGCCTCTTATCGATTAACACTATGTTCAGTTCACTTTTCAATACCATGCAGCTGGTCGTCATGCTGCTGCGAATTCCGGCGCTGCTGCTTGCGATTACCGTTCACGAGTCGGCACACGGGCTTATGGCAAGCAAACTGGGCGATCCGACGGCGCGCGCGTTGGGACGGATCTCACTGAATCCGCTCAGGCATCTAGACCCGGTGGGTACAATCTGTCTTATACTTTTCGGCTTCGGCTGGGCGCGCCCCGTGCCGGTAAACACACGGTATTTCAAGAATCCCAAGCGGGATATGGCGCTGACCGCTCTTGCCGGTCCGGCGGCAAACCTCCTGCTGGGTTTTATCGGCATGTTCTTCTACATGCTCATCGGCACGAGATTAGCCGCCATGAAAGGATATGTACCCTATCTGCTGAGTCTGTTTCTCTATATTTTCTATATTCTCAATATCTCACTCGCGGTTTTCAATCTTCTGCCGATCCCCCCTCTTGACGGTTCTCGGCTGCTGCTGATATTCCTGCCGGACCACCTGTATTTCAAAGTCATGAGGTATGAGCGAACCATCCAGATAGTAATGCTTATACTGCTCTGGGTAGGAGTGTTTAATGTTCCGCTGCAGTTCGGAATCTCGCTGGTGGAAAACGGTATGAAGTGGCTGCTGTCGCTGCTGCCCTTCATCTGATAGCGATGGATGAATTGAAGTTTTCACTGGAAGCCTTCGAAGGTCCGCTTGACCTGCTGCTTAGTCTCATCAACAAAAACAAGGTTTCCATATACGACATCCCCATAGCACTTATTTTCGAGCAGTATACTGCGCATCTCGACGAGATGCGCGCCATGGATATGGAGGTTGCCGGCGAGTTTATCGTCATGGCGGCAGAGCTGATGCTCATTAAAAGCCGTATGCTGCTTCCGAAGTCACCCGAAGCAGAGGAAGAGGAGGATCCGCGGGCGGCACTCGCCGCGGCGCTTGCCGAATACCAGCGCATTAAGTCGAAAGCCGCGCTGCTTGGCGGACTGTATGATGTCTACAACGGTCGGGTAGCCAAGGAACCGGAGGACATCGGCCGCGAAATTGAACTGCTTCCACACGCCCCGGAACAGCTGATCAAAGCCTTTCGCAGAATTCTTGACCGTACATTTGAGGCAGATACGCGGTCTATTGCTCCGGCGCGTACAATCAAAAATCTATATTCTGCCAAGGTTGTGCCGGTCAGTGCTAAAATACTCGGCCTTATGCGCATGCTCAGACGCCGGGGCGAATGCAGTTTCGACGAACTTATGCTCACATCAAAGACCCGCTCCGAGCTGGTGGCTGCCTTCATGGCGCTGCTGGAGCTGCTGAGGGTGCGGCGTGTGAACATGGAGGAGCGCGGCGGAGAGCTGTTCTTCACTCTCAGCCTCGAAAAACACACCGGAGAAAACGATTTATTACCGTCCGAAGAGGTCGGATTCAATGCATAATGATCAACCCATACAAATCGAGCTTGACATCAATACCGAAGGCGGGATACACGATCCCGATCTTTCGAAACGCATAATCGACGCCATACTGTTCGCCGCCGGTTATCCGGTTGAATACACCAAACTTGCATCGGCGCTCGGCATAGACCTCAGTCAGGTTCGCATGCTCTGCGACGAGATGGCCGAGGATTTCTACTCGGGGCGCGGCGTGCGCATGATGCTCTATGAAAACACATGCCAGCTTTGCAGTCGTGAGGAATACGGCAATATTGTGCGTGAAGCGCTCGGACTGCGGCGCGGCGTAAACCTTTCGCCCTCGTCACTCGAAGTGCTGGCGGTGGTGGCATATCATCAGCCGGTGACACGGGCATATATCGAACAGATACGGGGCTGCGACAGCTCCTATGCCATCGGTGTTTTGGTCGACCGTGAAATGATTGTATCCGTGGGACAGCTCGATGTGCCGGGACGGCCGAAACTCTATGCCACGACAGAGAATTTTCTGCGGCTCTTCGGCATAAGCTCACTCGACGAACTGCCGAAGGCGGCGCTTTCCCCCGACAAAGGAGAATCGGCTGACAACCTGTCACACGGAACCGGAGAACAGCCGGACGCAGACACAGCGGACAGCGCACTCGAACCGTCTGCTTCGGCGGACAAAACCGAACAGGAAGATTAGAGGACACAAGACAATGGCGGTAGTTACGACAATATTATCCGTTATCGGAATAATACTCGCCTCTCTGCTTGCTCTCATTGTCCTCATAATGCTGGTACCGCTGAGTGTGCGTTTCATTTACGGCGATACACTGTCGGTGACGGTGCGGGCGGCATATATCCCGATTTTCCGAATACCCAAACCAAAGCCGAAATTCAGACAATGGCGCTATTCGCCGCGTATGATACGCATGCGGGAGAAACGGGAGGCAAAAAAGGCTGAGCGCAAACGAATCAAAGATGAAAAAAAAGCTGCCAAAAAAGCTTCAGCCGATAAACAGAAGGAACAGGAAACCGAGAAGGTCAAAAAGCCTCTGCGCGAAAAAATACGCGGTGTGCTCGACCTTATCGATCTCATAACCGATATAGTGAAGGCGACCGTTCCGCGGCTTGGGCGATTCTCAAGGTTTTACATACGAAAACTGCACATAACAGCCGCTAAGGGCGATGCGGCGGACACCGCCGTGGAATACGGCAAAATATCGCAGGCGCTGGCATATCTGCTTGAACTGCTCAATCAAAGCGATGTTCGGCTGAAATACGGCGAGGGTTATCCGGTCTCGGTCAATATCGATTACATCGCCGAAAAAACGACTGCCGACATAGACATAGAATACATAATGCACGTCTGGCAGTTGGCATATATCGGACTTCGCGCACTGTTGGTGTTTCTTAAGAGCAAACTAAAGTGATTTTCACTTCCACTATATACTTTATGACAAGTCCCGAAAGGCAGGAACTTCAATGAACAACGAGAAGAACAACGAGAGAAGCAATGGTTCCCGCAGCGAATTGCGTATAAGCGAAATAATACGCGCTTCGCTGGACAGCATCCGCAGCATGGCGGGCGTTGACACGGTAATCGGAAATCCCATAAACTGTCCCGGCGGCACTACCGTAATTCCGGTCTGTAAGGTCTCCCTCGGGCTTGCGTCCGGCGGTCTTGACTACTACAGCCGCGACAAAGGCGTTGCCAATGCAAATACCGGCGCATCAGGCAAGGCGTATCCCTCATTCGGCGGCGGAGGCGGTACCGGTTTGTCGGTTACCCCGCTTGCGTTCCTTGTGATAAGCTCGGAAGGCGAAGTTGAACTGCTGTCGATCTCCAATCCCACCAGTCCCGGTCCCACGCCCGATAAGCTGGAAGCCATCGGCGACCTTGCCGAGCGCGTACCCGATATAGTTGATAACTTCAAGTCGGTGTTCAGCAAGGGCAGCGGCAAAGGCATATCGGATAAGTCTGCTGTAAAGGCGGATACCGCCGGCAAGCCGGCTTCCGACGATCCGAATACGAGTTCGGAGAAAGATAAAAACACAAAGTAACATGCAGGAACGTTTACAGAAGTTCATTTCCGACAGCGGTGTCATGTCCCGCCGTGCAGCCGAACGCGAAATAATGGCGGGCAGAGTCACTGTCAACGGCGTGCCGGCGGTTATCGGTCAGAAAGTTGACCCGGCTAAGGATCATGTTGCCATAAACGGCAAGCCGGTTCAGCCCCGCCGTGCCGCAGTGGGCTATACATACATCATGCTCAACAAGCCCGCCGGCTATGTCACGACCATGTCTGACGATAAGGGGCGCCGCTGCGTCGCCGAACTCGTTGAGGATGTGGGCTGTCGGGTCTACCCCGTTGGAAGGTTGGACTACGATTCGGAAGGACTGCTGCTGCTCACCGACGACGGCGAGCTTACAAACCGTCTTACCCATCCCAGCCACGGTATTGCTAAGATATACCATGTCAAAATCAGAGGCGAGATTACCCCCGGGGAGCTTGCCGCGCTTCGTGCGCCCATGACCATCGACGGTTACGAGATCAAACCTGTCTCTACCGAGATTGTCAAACGCGCCGAGGGCTTTACCACCCTGCGCATGGAACTTAGCGAGGGACGCAACCGACAGATTCGAAAGATGTGCGAACAGTGCGAGCTTGAAGTGCTCAAGCTCCGCCGTATTGCCGTTGGAGAGTTGACCCTTGGGGACATCCGCCCCGGCAAGTGGCGTCACCTGACCCGTTCGCAGGTCAAGTATCTTAAACGCGCCTGCGGAATGGAAGACAGGTAAAACAGATTACTGCGAGGATTAATTTTCATGCTTGAAGTTCTGCCCATTCAGTCAAAAGGAATTCAAAAGGAAATCTGCACCGCCTGCGGTCTGGAATATGATGCCGATGCACTTGCTTACTCTGTGCGCGACACCGACACAGGGACACTAATCGGCGCGGCTCAGTTCCTGCTTGCCGATGATGCCGGCATACTAACCGGGCTGAGCAACGCCGCGGGAGTGGATGACGCAGATGCCCTTTTCATGGCAGGGCGGGCTGTGTTAAATTTCCTTGACCTTCACGGCTTCAAGGCCGCTTATTGTCTCCCTCGCGCCTGCGTCTGTGCAAGCGATCCGCACCTGTCGCTTCGTATCGGTTTTATACCTCAGGACGACGGACGGGGTAAGGCTGAACTGAAGGGTTTCTTCACCGAACCCTGCAAGCATCATCCAATGTATCCGGATAAATCAATCAGCGATAAGATTAAAGAATAGCAGCAGTTGCTTTTTGTGAATAATATAGAATGACAACAAACACGGCGCCCCCGTTTGCACGGGGGCGCCGTGTTACAATATTAGCTTATATTTTGCAAGTGTTTTCGTGAATTTGTAATATAACTATAATATTAATGGTATTTTGTAACATTTAATATTATACAAGGTTGCTATTAACATAAATAATGCCTGTCTATTATACAATTATCGTATCAAATATAAAAACAACAAACTCCGATGCGACAGGATAACCGCTTCGGAGTTTATGAACTTATATGTCGCTGTCACTTGAACTGCCTGTGCCAGGTGTTCGGTCGCCTGAGCCGTTTACTCATCGGCGTAGTTCGAGAAGTAACCCTGAATCAGGACGATGGGGGTACCCTTGTCGCCCGAGCCGGAGGTCAGGTCGGAAAGAGAACCGATAAGGTCTGTAAGGCGGCGGGGGGTGGTGCCGAGAGTCATCGCGGTGCCCTTAAGACTATCGTCTTTGGTTTTAATCATCTTGCGGATAGCCTCTTTCAGTTCATCGCCGGCGAGGTTTTTATAATCGTTGTCGGCAAGGTACTTGAGCTTTAACTCGTTGGGAGTGCCCTCGAGACCGGGAGTGTATGCCGGAGAGACAACCGGGTCAGCCAGCTCCCAGATTTTACCTACCGGATCCTTAAAGGCGCCGTCGCCGTAGATCATGCACTCGATGTGCTTGCCTGTACCGCTGATGAGGTGAGCCTGAAGTCGGGCAATAAAGTCCTCGCAGTCACGCGGGAAGAGTTTGACCTTGTCATCGGTGGCTTTGTTCGAGCCCAGCAGACCGTAATCCTTATTATATCCGCTGCCGTTAACCGGTTTGGTCATGATATCATCCAGACCGAGAACCAGATCTGCACCGGCGGCTTTGAGAATCCGCTTGGTGCGCTGGCGGCTGTGAACATCGCAGCAGAGCACATCCTTTGTATAATTGAGTATGTCTCTGGCATTATTGGCGAAGATAATCTCCGCCTCGCAGCCCTCGGCCTCTATGAGATTTTTATACAGTTCAACATAGTCAACGCCGGTAAAGGTATGCTCCACTTTGCCGAAAATAGCCCGGAACTCTGCCAGACTGAGAACCTGTCTTCCAGGCTCCACTCCGGCTTCATCCAATTGATCAAGGCTTACAAGATGGTTGCCTACTTCATCCGAGGGATAGCTGAGCATCAGTGTAATCTTTTTAGCTCCCCGGGCGATACCGCTCAGGCATATGGAAAAGCGGTTGCGGCTGAGTATCGGGAATATGACGCCGATATGACCCAACGGAAATTTCGCGCGGACATCGCAGGCAATATCGTCAATTGTGGCATAGTTGCCCTGTGCCCGCGCCACGACCGCTTCGGTTACGGCTACAACATCGCGGTCATGAAACTCAAAGCCCTCTTCTATGCTCGCTGCGATTACCGATTCGGCGGTTATAAGCGCAACATCATCGCCCTCGCGGATAATGGGGGCGCGAATTCCTCTTGCTATGGTACCTACTGTCTTTGACATGTCAAAACTCTCTTTCAGATTCAATCCTTTAACATCTTAAAATGCTCGGACACCCGATCTCGCCTATATTATACCATAGTTTTTGCCATATGTAAAGGTAATAAATCGTATGCCAGTTATAATTTCGGCTTATATCTTATATCGGCTCCCGGTCATCATTCGCATTTAACCGAAAGCGTGCTTGACAAGCCGGTACCCGTATGCTAAAATCGAATTTGTTAATGAGAATCGATAACCCTTCGGTCGGGAGGTGCGGAATTTTGGTAAATATATATTTGAATTTCACCGGTCGTCAGACTATTGAAATTGCCCGTGAAGAGGTGTGGACCTCTCCCGTAGGCGCGGAAGAGCTGAGAGGGCACACACTCTATACCCTCATAAGCGCCGGTACCGAGTTGAATGCCTCCTTCCTGGATGTGTTCGACTGGGGCTACCCGAAGAAATCGGGTTATACGGCTGTCTTCCGTGTGGATGAGGTCGGCGAGTCGGTAAAGGGGTATAAACCCGGCGACCTGGTGTTCTGCATGGGCGCTCACCAGTCCTGTCAGTCGGCACACCATACCGGTGCTATAAAAATACCCGATAATGTCGCCCCCGAAGACGCGCTCTATATCCGCATGGCAGGCGTCTCGATGGCGACTTTCAGCCGCACGCGCGTTCCGACAGGCGAAAAGCTGATGGTAATG
>JAAZAV010000045.1 GCA_012514145.1 Clostridiales bacterium
ACCAATTGGCAGCCTTTTTGTAACTGTTAACTTCTTTAAAACCTTGGGCAATTATTCTTGCAATTTACAGAATGCAACGATATGTGTTCAGGCTATTGACAAATCGGCAAATCTGCGGTATAATCGATTTGTATATTTAAGATAAGGAGTATTGAACTCATGGAAGTAACAAAGGAGTCCATTATAGGAGATGTTCTTGAATTCGACATCGGAACCGCAAAGTTTTTCCTCCAAATGGGTATGCACTGTCTCGGTTGTCCCTCTGCCCGCGGCGAGAGTATCGAGACCGCCTGCATGGTTCACGGCACCGATGCCGAAGAATTAGTTGCCAAACTCAACGATTATCTGGCCACCAAATAAGTCCCGCGGACAGCAATGTCCGCTTTTTTCAAGGTGCTTCCGACATACCGGATCTGCGCAAATAGCCTTAACATTGATCTTTTAAGTGTATGAGCGGTAATTGTCACTTAAGCATATTTCGTATTCCGGCATAACTAAATGAATAAAACCAGAATTATCCCAGGTCCGCGTCTCTTAGCCGTGGCTCGTATGGTACCAATCGGATCACGCTGTGCCGACATTGGCTGCGACCATGCCCTGCTTTCCATATATCTTATCACGGAGGGCTTATGCACCGGTGTGCTCGCCTCGGATGTGGCTGCCGGACCGATGGCGAGTGCGCGGCGAAATGTATCCAGAGCCGGGCTTGAAGACAGAATAACTCTCATACAGGCTGACGGACTCGACGCTGTACCCGAGTATAAGCCCGACTGCGTCATCATCGCCGGTATGGGCGGTGAGCTGATAGCTCAGCTGATAGAGCGTTCCGAATATATCCGCTCCCCCGAGGTGCGTCTGATCGTTCAGCCAATGTCGCGGGCGGCTGAATTGTTCAGTTATATGGCAGCCCCCGGCTTTGCTGTGGAAGATGAACAGATAGTCCGCGATTCGGGACGGTTATACCGTGTCGCGGCGGTTCGCTTCGACGGTATTGCGAGGACTCTTACCTATGGTCAGACAGAACTCGGCGAACGCTTGTTAATGCGGCTGCAAAATGGTTCAGCCTGCAACATTGAAATTGAATATGCTTCAAAACGTCTGGCAGTGCTTGAACGTCAGCTGAAAGGCATGGATTCCGGCTCGGGCAGCTATAACTCTTTCGACCCGGAACAGCGGCAGAAAGTTCAGGCGACAATAAATGAGATGCGCAAAGCACTCGGCAGTGTAGTAAATGGTATTGATGTATAATTAGTTGTATGCTGATCCACATGACAATCGGTGACAGTCTATGGTAACCTTTGACCAGATTTACAGATTTCTTGACGAGCGTTTCCCGCGTTCCCTTTCCAGCGATTGGGACAATGACGGAATCATGCTTGCTCCAGCATCACCCGAAGTGAAGCGAGTGTTGATTTCCCTCGATGTTACCGCCTCAGCCGCGGAATATGCCGAGGAGAACGGCTTCAACCTGATTATTTCGCATCATCCTCTTATATTCAAACCGCTGAAGTCGGTTCAGTCACCCAAACTGCTGTCGCTCATACGCGGCGGTATAGGTGTAATGTCATTCCATACCCGTCTCGACGCCGGCAGCGGAGGTGTCAACGACACTCTGGCGTCACTCCTGGAGTTAAACTTGGTAACCGGTTTTGGACCGACGGGCGAGGCTCCGGCGGGGAGGATCGGTATGCTTCCGGCGCCCATGACTGTTGCCGAGTTCACTGATGAGCTGACCGGACTTCTCGGCTGCACCGCCATTGAAGCAGCTGTGTGCGGCACCCGGATTGAACGGCTTGCAGTTTTGGGCGGTGACGGCAAGGACTATTATGAAGCAGCTCTTGCGGCCGGTGCAGATGCTTATCTTACCGGCTCAATGAGTTATAATTCACTTCTGGATGCCTCAGAGGGCGGCATGAGCGTTTTTGCCGCCGGACATTATCAGACAGAACAGCCTGTATGCGATTCACTGGCCGAGCTGCTGAACGACGCTTTTTGTCTCGACATCGAGGTTTTTGAATGCAATCCCATACTTACATATTAGAATATTCAATATACATCCATACCGACAAAGCGGAGGTTTTCAATGCGTAAAACAAAGATAATCTGCACACTGGGTCCCACGTCCGACACGCGGGAGAAAATACGCGAGCTTATGCTGGCGGGAATGGATGTCGCACGCATCAACTTCTCACACGGCGATTATAAAGGGCATAAGGAAAAGGCGGATCTTGTAAAAGAGCTTCGTGCCGAACTTGGACTGCACACCGCTCTTCTTCTTGACACCAAGGGACCGGAAATACGGCTTGGTAAGTTTGAGGGAGGCAGCGCAGAGCTTGTCACCGGCAGCTGTTTCACTCTGTATACCAGTGAAATCATGGGCGATGCAACCAAGGCTTCGGTATCGTATCCCGGGATTTACCGGGATCTCCATATTGGAAGCCGTGTACTGGTTGACGATGGACTTATCGAGCTGAGGGTCGACACGGTTGACGATGAGCAACTCAATTGTACTGTTGTCAACGGCGGCAAAGTTTCAGACCGCAAGAGCGTAAACCTGCCGGGAACGGTTGTGTCACTTCCCTTCATATCAGAACATGATCTGGACGACCTGGAATTCGGTATTCGCGAAGATTTTGATTTCGTCGCAGCTTCCTTCACCCAAAGTGCCGAGGATGTGGCACAGATTCGCCGCGAACTGGAAAAGCGGGGCTGCCGCTCGATGAGAATAATCGCCAAGATTGAGAACGCAGCAGGTGTTGAGAACATAGATGAAATTCTCAACGAATCTGACGGGATAATGGTCGCACGCGGCGACATGGGCGTGGAGATCCCGCTTGAGGATGTGCCTATCATCCAGAAGCAGCTCATCTCCAAGTGCTACAACGCCGGCAAACAGGTCATAACCGCCACGCAGATGCTTGAGAGCATGACCTCCAACCCCAGACCCACACGAGCCGAAACCAATGATGTTGCCAACGCGATTTATGACGGTACCAGTGCCATAATGCTATCCAGCGAGACCGCCAACGGTAAATACCCCGTTGAGGCGGTGCGTACGATGGCTTCTATAGCTTTGCGTACCGAAAGCGAGATAGATTATGCCCAGCGTTTCAGGCTTTACTCAGGCTGCTTATACCAGAATGTAACCAATGCGATATCTCATGCAGCCTGCACAACTGCTCTCGACCTGGGCGCGTCGGCTATTATAACGGTTACCAAGTCCGGTCAGACTGCTCGGCTTATATCACGCTTCAGACCGGTTACACCTATTGTAGGCTGTTCGCCCGATCCGAAAATATGCCGTCACATGAACCTTTCATGGGGCGTGGCACCTGCGCTGATTGACGAACTGACTACAACTGATGAGCTGTTGGAGCACGCCGTCGCAAGAGCTGTGGATATCGGCATGCTCGGTCACGGTGATCTTGCGGTCATAACCGCCGGTATTCCTCTCGGTGTATCTGGCACGACAAACATGCTTAAAGTGCAGATAGTCGGAAATGTTCTTGTCAGCGGCGTCGGAGTAGCTCCCGGATATGTATGCGGCACGCTTTGTGTTGCGCATGACGAAACCGAGGCACGCAACAAATTCGTTGACGGCTCAATTCTGGTAATTCCCGAGGTCACCCCTCAGCTTATTCCGCTGCTGAGGGGCGCAGCAGGTATAATATGCGAACGCGGAACCGCCGATTCATGTGCAGCTATCATCGGACAGACGCTTTCAATCCCGGTTATCACCGAGGCTATCGATGCGACAAAGATTCTTAAAACCGGTACTACCGTTACATTTGATGCCGACAAGGGCATTGTCTGCGGTAAATAAACATACAGTATTCATAATTATGTTGAATTAAAGGAGACGCACACATTGATTTTACAGCTTGAGGAAGCGCGCAGAACACTGGATGAGCTTGGAGAACGCATCACCGAGCTTGGCAGCGCACTCAGAATTGACGAACTCAGAAATAAGGCTGCAGAACTTGAGAAAGTTACCTCGTCAGCTGACTTTTGGAATGATCAGGAAGCCTCCGGCAAGGTTTTGCGGCAGATAAAGTCGCTCAAAGGCAAAATCACTTCCTACGATGAGCTTGTTGCGAGTTTCGAGGATGTTTCAACTATGGTTGAGCTTGCCTATGAGGAGAACGACGAATCTGTTGTTCCTGAAATTCTCACAGACATAGAAAACATAAATGAAGAAGAGGAGCGTCAGCGCATCGAGATTCTGCTCTCGGGTGAATATGACCGCAACAACGCCATTGTGTCATTCCATCCAGGCGCCGGCGGTACCGAAGCTCAGGACTGGGCGCTCATGCTATACCGTATGTATACACGCTGGGGCGAGCGTCGCGGCTACAATGTAAAGCTTCTTGACTGGCTGGATGGTGATGAAGCGGGGCTCAAGAGTGCCACAATACTCATAGAAGGCGAAAACGCTTATGGATATCTTAAAAGCGAAAACGGCGTTCACCGCCTGGTGCGAATCTCTCCATTCGACTCCTCCGGACGCCGCCATACCTCCTTCGCCTCAGTTGAAGTAATGCCCGAGTTCACCGACGACATAAAGGTTGAAATCCGTGATGAGGATATCGAAGTTACGGCACACCGTTCCTCCGGCGCAGGCGGACAACATGTTAACAAAACAGACTCGGCGATTCGTATTGTACACATCCCCACCGGCATTGTTGTAGGCTGCCAGAATGAGCGCAGTCAGCTCCAGAATAAGGAAACCGCCATGAATATGCTCAAAAGCAAACTGCTTGAGATCAAGGAGCGGGAAAAGCTGGATCGCATAGAAGATATAAAAGGCAACAAGACCAACATCGAGTGGGGTTCGCAGATTCGTTCATATGTCTTTATGCCTTACACCCTTGCTAAGGACAACCGCACCGGTTACGAAGACGGCAACATAACGGCTGTTATGGACGGCGACATAGACGGTTTTATAAACGCATATCTCAAACAGAACGCAATGAATAACTAACTGACGGATAACCCCGTTTAAAGAAAGTGGGTGTATCAAATGCTGAAGAAAACACGCTTTTATATCGGACTTACACTGCTGGTTCAGTCACTCTCCCTCTTTGCCATGTTCATCATGCTGTATTCAAAGAAGAGATCGGTAACCGGTGCGCTGCTGGCGATAGCTTCTGTCGGCGGTCTCGCCGGAGCATGTCTGATCTATGCGCAGTTAAGCGAAACGATGGCGGAGAAGATTGATACCGCGGTTGAGGATCTTGTTGAGGAACAACCTGTAACTGTCGAAGATATTCCCCACCGTACCGTCGAGATTCCCCGTGACAAAACCGTAAATGATGCTGAATTCAGCGAGGGCTGATATAGGACTTTCGTGTATAACAAAGGGACAGTATAAATCTACTGTCCCTTTGTTTGTTAACAATCAGTTAACAATAAGCAAAGTATATTGAAAGTTGCAGTTCATCTTGATATTGCGCTCGCAACAGTGTATAATGTCGGCAATAATGTTTTCGATATATTCGTTTTTCACAGGAAGAGGTGATTTTTTGGGTCCCAGATATTGGATGGCTTCCAAGACAAGTGAAAAGAATAAAGAACCGCCGCCCGAATCAATCAGGGAGGTACCGGGGTATCTTTGGCGGGTGCTGAAAAGTGTCAGTTATCGGCTGTTCTACATTTTCAGTCTCGTGTGGGAAGCAAAACCGTGGATACTTTTTTTCATGCTTTTCATCTCTGTTTTCAACGGTGTAATGCCGGTCATAGGCTCTTTCATATCGGCACATCTTTTGAACTCGCTGGCGGCGGCGTATGTCGGCAACATCGACTTCAATGTTATAGTTACGCTTCTTGTTGCCCGTTTCGCCCACATATTTATCGGTCATGTGGTAAGTGAAATCAACACCATGGTCACGCGTATATCCGGTGAGCTGGTAGTCAACCACATTAAGCTCAAGATAATGAACAAAGCCAAGGAGATCGACCTGCGCTCATTTGACCAGCCGGAATTCTATTCAAAACTTGAGAACGCGAACCGCGAAGCCGGAAACCGCCCCCTGCACATACTAAACTCAACCTTTGCGCTTGTCAGTACCTGTATATCGAGTGTGTCCTTCATTATTATTCTGGCTGCAGTAAGTCCATATGCCCCGGTTATTATTTTAGCCATGGCTTTCCCTTCGGCAATAATCAACTTTATCTACCGAAAAAAGAACGCCGTGTATGTCCGTGCACGTTCAAAGGAACGCCGACAGATGGGGTATTATCAGGGACTTATTACGAACACTTATCTTGTAAAGGAAGTCCGTATATTCAATCTGGCCGATACATTCATAAACCGCTACTGTGAAGTTTTCAAGAGTTACTACAAGGGTCTGCGCAAGCTCTACACGAGTGAGGGGTTCTGGCATATCGGATTATCTTTTGTCCGTTCCATAGTCAACTGTTCGTTGTTCGTTTATATCGCCAGCAAGGTATGGCACGGCGAGCTTCAGGTGGGTGACTATTCGCTCTACACCGGAGCGTTGAACGCCATAGCCGGCGGTGTGGGCGCTTTTATCGGAAACTCCGCTGCAATCTATGAGGGAACGCTCTTCATCGACAACATGATTGATTTCATGAAAGAAAAGCGCACGGTCGTTCCGCTGCTGGAAGAGCCGCGGCATCCCAAACGCGGCTGCGGGCATACAATCGAGTTTAAAGATGTCAGTTTCCGTTATCCGGGCACCGAACGCGATGTTATTAAAAATGTTAATCTGACCCTGAAGCCCGGTGATACTACGGTTCTTGTCGGGCTGAACGGCGCCGGCAAAACAACGCTTATAAAGCTGCTCACAAGGCTCTATGATCCTACTGAAGGTGTCATACTGCTGGACGGGTATGATATTCGTGAATATGATGTAAATGAACTCTATTCCCTGTTCGGTATTATATTCCAGGATTTCGGCAAATACGCTGTCACCGCCAAGGAGAACATAATTTTTGGCGAAATAGAGCGTGATATTGTTCATGAAGACATCGTCGGTGCAGCCGATAATTCTAATTCCCGTCAGTTCATAGAAGCCATGCCGCAATCATATGACACACCGCTCACACGTATTTTTGAAGAGAACGGAATGGAACTGTCGGGCGGCGAATGGCAAAAACTGGCAATTGCGCGAGCCTTTTACCGCAACTCCGATATTCTGATACTGGACGAACCCACATCCGCCCTTGACGCCATCGCCGAGCAGGACATTTATAACCAGTTTGACAGGCTGCGTCAGGACAAACTCACTATCTTCGTCTCACACCGTCTGTCAAGTGCCACGGTCGCCAGCAAAATTGTTGTACTCCAATACGGTCAGATCATTGAAGAGGGCAACCATGCAGAACTCATGGCTTTAGGCGGTCATTATCATAAGCTCTTCAGCACTCAGGCCAGTCGTTATATCACCGACGCGGGTATTAACATGGGTACCCTTGAAGACGGCAGCGATGATTATACAGCCGATGATGCGGTTGAAGGTTTGAGCGGACATAACGGGCGTCCGAGACGCGTACACAGGCACGGTTTACCGGATGGAATCAATGAATCATCACCTCAAGAATCAAGTGAACCGCGTAGTGAAATCATCCCTCCGCCGCAATCGCTGCAATCATAGTTAACATCTGCAGTCCGGGAAAAACTCGCCCGGACTGTATTTATATAAAAATGCAGCAGGAGATATCCCCCAGATATCCCCTGCAGACTACCGGCATGATATGACTCGATTATCGGTCGTGTAAAACACTGTCGTGACTCTTTATACCGGCTTATTTAAATATTGTTTATGTGTCGATGCTCCCTGCCCTACCCTTGGCGACCCCATTCAGACTTTTACTCATAGTGACCGGAAGTTCGGGAGGCTTCGACAAAACAAATATACTATTTATATATGATATTGCAAAACCGTGCAGATTATACCATGCCGGTATTTCAAAAGTCAATTGTGAATATTCTTAATCCACATTGTATATTCTTGTTAACATTGTATAAAACAGGCACGCCAGCATTTAAACGCAGACGTGCCTGTTTAATTATATTTTTATTACTCGTAAAGCGGGTACTTCTCGCATATACCGGTGACTTCAGCTCTGATTGCGTCAGCAGATGCCTCATAGTCACAGACTGTGAGCTTTATGAGATGCGCCAGAACCTTCATTTCCTCAACACCCAGACCTCTCGATGTAACAGCAGGAGTTCCGATTCTTATACCGCTGGTTACGAAGGGCTTCTCGGGATCATTGGGAACAGCGTTCTTATTGACGGTTATATATACCTCATCCAGTCTGTGCTCCAGTTCCTTGCCGGTGATGCCTGTTCCGCGAAGGTCGAGGAGCATGAGGTGGTTGTCGGTACCGCCTGATACAAGGTTGAAACCCTCCTTAACAAGGGATGATGCAAGCTGCGCGGCGTTTGCGACTATATTCTGCTGATAGGTTTTGAATTCAGGAGTCAGCGCTTCGCCGAAGCAGACAGCCTTGGCTGCTATGATGTGCATAAGAGGACCGCCCTGTGAGCCGGGGAAAATGGCTTTGTCGATCTGTTTGGCAAACTCCTCTTTGCAGAGTATCATACCGCCGCGGGGACCGCGAAGAGTCTTGTGTGTTGTAGTTGTTACAACATCGGCGAAGGGCACCGGACTGGGATGCAGACCTGCAGCTACAAGACCGGCGATATGAGCCATATCGACCATAAAGCAGGCTCCCACCTTCCTGGCAGTAGCGGCAATACGCTCGAAGTCAATTATACGCGGATATGCTGACGCACCGGCAACTATCAGCTTCGGCTTGTTGGCAACGGCCAGATCATCGAGCTTGTCGTAATTGATGGTACCGGTTTCATCATCCACACCGTAGGGAACAAAGTTATAGAGTGCGCCGGACATGTTTACGGGGCTGCCGTGGGTAAGATGTCCGCCGTGAGCCAGGTTCATGCCGAGAACTGTATCACCAGGCTGAAGAAAGGCAAAATAAACGGCGAGGTTAGCCTGTGCGCCGCTGTGAGGCTGAACATTCGCATGGTCGGCGCCGAAAATCTCCTATGCACGATCAATAGCGATTTTCTCAACAATATCAACGTATTTGCAGCCGCCGTAATAGCGCTTGCCCGGATAACCTTCGGCATATTTGTTGGTCAGAACCGTTCCCATTGCCGCAAGAACCGCGGGAGAAACGACATTCTCGGAAGCAATAAGCTCAAGACCGTGTTTCTGACGCAAAAACTCAAGCTCTACAGCCTCGCCGACTGCGGGATCAAAGTTCTTGATGAATTCGATGTTTTCCTTAACCATCAGGCATTACCTCATTTAATCATAATTTGAAACATTATATCACTTATGGGATTAATTTGCAATTGTCAAAACCACAAACTGCCGCAACGCTTTATAACTTTTTATGTTGATTAACAACAAACACAAGACCATTGTCTGTCAGCCAACAATTCCGGCCAGCGCTGCTCCGATAACCGTACCGTAACGCGAATTCTCTGGCAATATGAAATTCATTCCGAACATCTTGCCCATGTTGGCAAAGATTGCCGCTGCCTGCGGCACGGTCGTCAGATTGCCGGTGAGCACTATATCTTTAAGCTCATGATTGCGGGCAGCGAATACGGCGAACATGCCTACCGTTTCGAACACCATATTGATTATGCCAAGTGCTATATCCGGCTTACCGGCAAGATCCGAAACCTTACCGAAGTTTGCCGCCGTCATGTGTTCGGGCAGTACGCTCATCCGGTCGCGGCTGGTTATGTCTCTGATAGTCAGATCTACCTTGGACAGTGAGCCCTCTTTCGCTAATTCCGCGACATGACTGATGTTGTCCATTCCAAGAAGTAATTTTGAAAGGCCGCTCAGAGTACCACCTCCAACGCCGGTACCCCCCAGATATGTTGGCTCCTCGCCCTTTATGGTGTAGGTCATTGCCGTTCCGGTGCCCATACTTACAACGATAGCTCTCTCGAGTCCGGATATATATAGTCCGCCGAGACCTATACAGCGGAATTCAGGCACATTTGTGCATTGCATGCCGTATAGCGGTTTTGTTATATAGGTGGAGCCGACACCGGTAACCATAATCCTGCTGATATCGTCAAGCGATATATCATTGACATCGGTGAACTTACCCAATGCGCCGTACAGCGAGGTCAGAGGGTCGGTTGCACGAACAAATATAGGTGGAAGAAGCGTTCCGTCGGGGAGAAAACCGGTGATTTTCGTGGTGCTGCCCCCCACATCTATGCCGAGTACCACTCCAATATTGTCTGACATTTTTTAACTCTCAGTTCTTTGATGATATATATTGTTCATCCGAATATTATCTCATCGGCTTCGGCCAGCGATTCAAGTATTATATCCGGACGATCTGAACCCTCTGCGGTGTTAACCATTTCCATCGTAGTCTCGCCGGTTAGAACCAATACAGCAGTAACGCCTCCGCGTCTGCCGAGTGCTATATCCGTGTATAGACGGTCGCCGAATATTACCATGTCTTCTGTATTGACGCCTGTAAAATCACAGATCAGTTCCAGCGTCATAGGGTAAGGCTTTCCGAAATATCTCGGTTCCACACCGGTTGAAGCCGTCACCAAAGCCGCTATTGCGCCGCTGTCAGGTATGAATCCTGTTTCGGTCGGACAATTAAAATCCGGATGGGTGGACAGATATTCTGCGCCGTTTCTCACGAATCTGCAGGCCGCTTCCAGCTTGGCATATGTCAGCGTGGTATCAAAGCTTGTCACAACAATGTCTGCTTTATCCTCGTCACCCTTCAGCAATGAGATTCCCGATGCGGCGAACTGTCCCTCAAGCTGGGGAGTACCAACCAGGTAGACGCTCTTCCCGGCCCTGCGCTCATGCAGGAATCGAAGTGTCACATCTGCCGAGGTAAGCAGCTCCCCTTCGCGCGGCGAGAAACCCTTGGCGTTGAGCTTGTCCATATAGAATTCCGGCGAATGTGAGGCATTATTAGTAAAGAAGAGAACCCGTCTGCCATCGGCTCGCAGCCGGTTGATGAAATCCACCGCAAATGGAAATACCCGGTTGCCGAGATATATCGTACCGTCCATATCGAATATGAACAACTTCTTTTTCCGAAGGATCGTTTTGACTGCCATGCTTTGCCACCTATATGAGTAATAATGGGTTGTATTATAACATAACCGCTGCGAGTTGTAAAGCTTTTCAAGTAAAATTGACTTACAGTGGTGTTATGTTACAATTGATGTGAGACATACATAAAAGG
>JAAZAV010000046.1 GCA_012514145.1 Clostridiales bacterium
ATGGCTGTTTAAGACAGATATTTTGATGATTCTACGATAAATTCATACATTTTTTTGCAAAATCCCCTTGATTTTTCGGGGGGGTATGATATGCTAAAGGAAATTTGACGTTTTTAGAGGTGCCCTGAAGTAAATGCAGTTCAGCGCTTCCCACAGAGTTAGACAAAGGTCGCCGGTCACCGCAAACATTTTGCCGCCGACGGTAAGGCTTTCGGCAATCTGCTCCGACCACCAGGGGCGGGAGAAATCGACAACCGGAACATCGTACCAGTCTATATAGTAGCCCTTGTATATCGAGCCGAGGATCATTGCGGCATAGCATGCGGCAAGGTCGTAGGCGTCGTCTCCCGCTAAAATTGTCTCGATAATGAATTTGTTGAAGGGATCGCCGCCGCCCCAGGTAGACGGCTTTTCGGTGTATGTAAACACGATGTTGAACATCTCGGATACCGTCTGATTGCGGCGGTAGAGCGAGTCGTTGAGAATTTCGCCGTTCTCTTCTTCTACATGGAATTCTTCGGCGTAGGCGTCGCGCTGAAGAATCCTGAACTCGCGCCCCTTATAGTCGGCGTCGGGGAGATAGTCCAGTATGTCTGTCTCTGCGGCTGTCTCGGCTGTGTCCTCACCGGCGGAAGTCGTGACCTCGCCGGAAGTACCTCCGCCTCCGCAGGCGGCAAGGGCGGACATCAGCATCAGCGCCGTGAGAAGCAGCGAAAGAATGCGTTTCATTTGATATAAACCTCCGAAATATCCGTTGTAAGTTTTAAGAAATTTGAATGTTCAGAGAAAAAACTATTCCAGAATATATACGCGCATGGAGCGGCGGCCGAACGCCATCTGCTTGGCAAGATCCTTGCCCATGTAAATGTCGATTCGTTCGCCTATTATTGCGGAGCCTATGTCCTCGGCGTAGCAGACGCCGATTTCGGCATAGTCGCCGGTGACAAAAACTTTGGAACCAAGGGGGATCATCTCGGGGTCAACGGCTATCATGCCCACCGCCACCGGCTTTCCCGTGTAGGTGTAGGGGTTGTCGCCGCCCTTGCCGGTGTCCACGCCGTAGGCGGTGGCTTCCACGTCCACATAGTAGGAGTATGAATAACTCCTGCCCCGCCTGTCCTTGAAGGTGCCGCCGACGCCGGTGCAGACCAGCTCGTTCACCGGCTCGATAATTATCTTCTCGGATATCAGCTTCTCGGAACCTCGCTCTCCGTTCACCAGGCGCACCTGGTATTCACGCTCGGCGCTGCCCGGCACACCGTTGGCGGTAACCACCGATGTTCCCTTGGGGATGGAGCGCACCTCCACATTGGTGACGCCGTAGGGAACCTCCTCGGTGCGGGTCTCATGCAGGTATTCGATGAGCGAAATCTCGATGTGCATGCCGTCGGTGAGCACCCGGTCAAGAGGGTAGTTGGTTTCATAAATCTTCCCCGACTCGTCGCACAGGTCGTTCAGCAGCTCGCCCACCGTTATCCTTTCGCAGACCCGGTTCTCGTGGCCGCCGCCCATATAGTCAAGCGAAATCTCCACCGTGCCTGTATATTCGACGAAGTTCGGGTTGATGCGGGATGCCGATACATCGGTGGTCTCGTACGAATCGGGCAGTACCTCTTCAAGTCCGTAGGGTATCATCCCGTCGACCGCCACCGCCGCCGCCGACATCAGCGCCAGCAGCAGTATAAACGCGCCGAAGAGCGCCGCAATGCGGAATCTGCGCGGCAATCGTCCCCACAGCTCCGCCGTCCCCCTGCCGATCGCCGAAGGCGCATTGGCGAGGGCGCTTCCCGCCTTGTGCAGCAGTTTATTTGCCGCTGTATATAAAGCCGCCCCCAGCTTTTTCAAAGCGGGCAGAGCAACAGCCCATGCCGCTGAAGCTGCCTGTGCGATGCCACGGGCTGCCTTTTTTATCACCGGGAGAACCGCCGCAGCCCCCTTCCCGGCTGTCTTTGCTATGCCGTCGGCTGCCTTTTTTATCACCGGGAGAACCGCGGCAGCGAAAGCGGCTATGGGTCCGGGTTCGGCTTCTTTGCCGTCACTGTCGGACTTTTCCGGCGTTTCGGCGGGTTCCGGTATCTCAGGCGTTTTGGATATCCCGGATGTTTTCGCTGCTCCCGCCGGTTCCGGCGTTTCTGCCGTTTCCGGCAGTTCGGAGGGCTCCGATGTTTCTGTGCTATCTGTTATATCGGGTGTTTCCGCTGTTTCCGATGTTTCGGGGAGGTCTGCCGCTTTTTGGGGGGCGGATATTTCCGATATCTCGGACATTTCCGACGTTTCGGGTGTTTCTTTCAATTTGTTATCCGTATCCGTATCGGACTCGCCGCCGTCTTCCGTTTCCGAGAAAGCGGCGGAAGCCGGCGAGGTCGTCTCACCGGCTTCCGAAGAATTATCCTTTGCGGGATCAAAAGCGCTTTCGTCACTCTCCGGAGTCTGCGGTGATACGGAGTTATCGGAATATTCAGATATTTCGTTATCCATTATGTTTCACAGCTCCAAAGGTACGCATCGCGTATATGACAAACGGTAAAAAGATAATGCGCAGGCGGTTATCTCTTGGAGAACTGGGGAGCGCGGCGGGCTGCCTTGAGACCGTACTTCTTTCTCTCCTTCATTCTCGGGTCGCGGGTGAGGAAGCCGGATCTCTTGAGAGCGCCTCTGTACTCCTCGTCTACCTGAAGCAGAGCGCGGGAGATGCCGTGGCGGATGGCGCCCGCCTGACCGGAGAAGCCGCCTCCCTTGACAGTGCATATAACATCGAACTTTCCGGCGGTCTCGGTTGCGCCGAAGGGCTGGTTGACGATGAGCTTCAGGGTGTCAAGCCCGAAGTAGTCATCGATATCCCGCTTGTTTATGGTGATAACGCCGGTGCCCGGAACCAGACGAACGCGGGCGACAGAGGACTTTCTTCTGCCGGTGCCGTAGAAATAGGGCTTTGAAGCGGTGTAGTTAATCATTTTCTGAGTACATCCTTTCTATTAAAACCGGCGCCGTCAGTCAAGGACTATCGGCTTCTGAGCCTGATTCTTGTGCTCGGCTCCGCGGTATATCTTAAGACGGTTGATGCACTTGGCACCGATGCTGTTTTTCGGGAGCATGCCCTTGACGGCCTGCCTTACCGCGAACTCGGGACGATTGGCCATGATGATGTCATAGCCGACCTCCTTGAGACCGCCCACATAACCGGAGTGACGGTAGAATTTTTTCTGTGTGAGCTTGTTGCCGGTCAGAACAGCCTTCTCGGCGTTGATGATTATTACGAACTCTCCGCAGTCAACATGCGGGGTAAATTCGGGACGGTGCTTGCCTCTGAGAATATTGGCTGCCTTGACCGCGGTTTTGCCCAGCGGCACGCCTGCGGCGTCGATAACATACCATTTTCTCTCAAGATTTTCCTTCTTGGCCATGAAAGTGGACATTGCGGTTTTCCTCCAAACTGAAAACTGTTGCGGACCGCGTTGCGATCCGGTTATTTATCATGATATCGTGAGAACGTGCAATATTATAGCAGAATCAAAGCGCAATGTCAACATTTTTCGCAATATTTCAGCCGGTATTTCGATTTGTGTCTCGATTTTGCGTTATTACGCGATTATTTGCCGTTTTTTGCGGTTTTTGTAATTGTAAACATTTGGTTAACAGCGCTTCCGCCCCGCAAAATGCCGGAGAATCATAAAATAATACCATAATTGTCACGCTTCCCATACTTTACAAAACCGCCCGGCAGGAGTATAATAAGTATCGGAGATTATCTGCATCACCGCGGAGAGGAGACGGAGGGCTTTGGCAACCGAAGACAAATTGAATTCCGGAGGCATATGTCCGCGCCTCTGCGTTATAGTGGGAGCGGGACCGGTGAGCGCGCCGCCTGCCATTCCGAAGGATGCCTTTATCATAGCCGCCGACGGGGGGCTGGGGCTGCTTCGGGAGTTGGAAGTTTCGCCGCATCTGACGGTGGGCGACTTCGATTCGCTGGGCTATATTCCGTCTGCGGGAGAGGTAATCCGCCGCCCGGTGATGAAGAACGAAACCGACACCATGCTGGCTATAGGCGAAGGGCTGCGGCGGGGCTGCCGCGAGTTTGTTATCTACGGCGGGCTCGGGGGAAGGCTCGACCATACTCTTGCCAACCTGCAGACGCTTGCGTGGGCGGCGTCCCGGGGCGTCCGGGCGACGCTTGCCGACGGCGAACTGCGTATCACCGCCATCCGAAACGGGTCGCTTTTCATACCGGCAGAGCGTCAGTCGCCCGAAAACCGCATAGTATCGGTCTTTGCCCACGGCGGCAGAGCCGAAGGGGTGACTATACGGGGGCTGCTCTACGAGATCGAAAAGATAACCTTGTCGCCCGACTGTCCGCTCGGGGTGAGCAACGAATATCTGCCCGGCAAGGACGCCTTTATCTCGGCGGAGCGGGGCACACTTATCATTTATCGTCACGAAATATCCGGCTCACAAGCCGATGCAATATAAAAACAAAGGAGAACACCATGTCAAGACGCGACACCGCGCTGCGGTTTTTCAACAATCAGAGCGAGGAGCTCAAGCTGAGAGCAAAGAGCGGCATCGAGCTTTACCGCAAAGGCAACGCCGATATCACAATCCGCACTGCCGACGGCTCGCCTCTGCCCGAAAACATAACGGTTGAAGCCGAACAGGTGAACCACGAGTTCCGCTTCGGCGCCAACATCTTCATGCTGGACGAGTTCGAGTGCGAGGAGAAGAATGTCATCTACCGCAAAAAGTTTGCCGAGCTTTTCAATTTAGCCACCCTGCCCTTCTACTGGTCTGACCTGGAGCCGGAACAGGGCAAGCCCCGCTTCGCCGCCGATTCGCCCAAGCGTTACCGCCGTCCCCCCACAGACCTATGTGTGGACTACTGCCGCGAGAAGGGTATCGAACCCAAGTGCCACTGCCTCAACTACGACTCCTTCGTGCCCTCATGGGTGGTTGACAAGACGGTGGAAGAGCACAAGGCGCTGCTCGACAAGCGCTTCCGCGAGATAGCCGAGCGCTACGCCGATTCCATACCCAGCTTTGAGGTGACGAACGAAACCCTCCAGCGTTCACGCTCCAAGTTCTTCTTCGAAGACGATTTCCTCGAATGGAGCTACCGCACCGCCGACCGCTATTTCCCCAACAACCGGCTTATCATAAACGACTACAATATATGGTTCCCCGAGTCGTACAATAACCGTCTTGCCTACTATATGCAGATCGAGCGGCTCCTCCGTTCGGGTATCACCCATCTCGACTCCATAGGAATGCAGTTCCACAGCTTCTTCCCCCTGTCCGCCGAGGAGCGCATGGCCGCGACCCGCTACAATCCCGACCGGCTCTACGCCCTGATGGATGCCTACGCGAAACTGCAGCTCGCGCAGCAGATCACCGAGATGACCATTCCCGCTTATTCCGACAAGGCGGAGGACGAGGAAATTCAGGCCGAGCTTATCCGCGGCGTATACACCACCTTCTTCTCCCACGAGGCGATGGAGGCGGTCATCTACTGGAATCTGGTTGACGGCTACGCCCACAACGCCAAACCCGGCGACTTCTCGGGCGGTGAGAACCTCTATTACGGCGGTCTGCTGCGCTTCGACATGAGTGAAAAGCCCGCCTACAAGACGCTGTACAATCTCATCCACAAGGAGTGGCGCACCTCCGAGAAAATCAAAGCGCAGAACGGAAAGGCTTCCTTCCGGGGCTTCTACGGCGATTATAAGCTCAATGTCATTGCAGACGGAAAGACTGTCCCCGCCGACTTCACACTGTCGAAGAACTCCAATTCCCGCGTTACCGTTATAATTTAAGTTCAGTATCGCTAACCTTTAACAATCAGAATGAATACGGCTGCCCGATTTTCGTCGGACAGCCGTTTTTTATGGAGGGGGAGATACGCGAATATACGGAGAAACAGACCGTTCTCCCTTGCCGCGGATTTCCGGCAAATAAAGGCGCCGCGCAAATCACAAATGCGTACACAAAAACGCTGAGAAAAAGGGTGCCGCACTTAATGTGCGGCACCCTTGGAGGCGCCACCCGGAATCGGACCGGGGAATAAAGGTTTTGCAGACCTCTGCCTTACCGCTTGGCTATGGCGCCGAAAACGCTCCCGCTCCGTAAAAGAGGGGAGCGCCCTTTATGGAGCGGATTACGGGGTTCGAACCCGCCACCTCGACCTTGGCAAGGTCGCGCTCTACCAAATGAGCTAAATCCGCACACATGGTGCCTCCGGTCGGAATTGAACCAACGACACGGGGATTTTCAGTCCCCTGCTCTACCAACTGAGCTACAGAGGCATAACTCCGGAGCATAAACCGGTGGAAAAGGCTGCCGAACGATATATTCGGCAGCCTTACCGGATTCTGGCGACCTGAGCGGGGCTCGAACCCGCGACCTCTAGCGTGACAGGCTAGCGTTCTAACCAACTGAACTACCAGGCCTATGCACGGGATATTTCCCGCGCGTGGTGGGAGCAACAGGGCTCGAACCTGTGACCCTCTGCTTGTAAGGCAGATGCTCTCCCAGCTGAGCTATGCTCCCGTTTTGTCCGGGTACAAGCTCACCTTGAGACTTTGCATCGGTCAAACATCCGTCTCGGCTCGTTGTCTCCCTCGCGACGGTTGGAATTATACCATAAGCGATTTTGTTTGTCAACAGGTTTTTTAAATAATCTTGTGAAAATCGCGAAATTATACGGTTGTCGGCGCAATATTTTACCATTTGTTTCCCAATGGTTAACAATGATGAACCGAATGTTTACTATATGCGCCGCGCGTTACGCGGGCTTGCGGCAGACCCTTATCCGGCGCAGATCGTCGGGGGCGGGAGGGGCGCCAAGCTCGCCGTACGCCGCGAGTATCTCGAAACCGGCGGGTTTCAGCATTCCGTTTAACTGCCGGTCGGTATATGCCCGCTCCTTCTGAACCTCGTCCGAGCGTGTCCAAAGCCCCGTGTCGCCGCAGGGCTCAAATATCGACAGATGGAAGCGGCAGAGCCGGGTGTTCGGATTGTAATCCGAGCGCCAGGCGCATAGGGTGCCGTCCTCTGCTTCGGGTATAAAGTCATGCAGGGCGTAGACCGTCTCGTATTTCAGCAGGGTGTTGACATCGAAGATGAACAGTCCGCCCGAATTCAGCGCTTCATACACCCGGGCGAAGCAGTCCGCCACATCCGAGGGCTTTGTCAGGTAATTTATGCTGTCGAAGCAGCAGACACAGGCATCCACCGGCGAGGCGAGAGAAAAATCCCGCATGTCCTGGCGGGTGAGCAGTACCCGGTGCCCCCCGGCGTTCAGCCGGGCGTCGGCCTCGGTGAGCATATCCTCCGACAGGTCAAGCCCGGTCATTTCATAGCCGAGGGCGGAAAGTCCGGCGGTGATGCGCCCGGTTCCGCAGGCTAAGTCGAGTATCGTTTTTACCTCAAAACCGTCCAGGCTGTGGTTGAGCAGCAGCGAGTGCAGACATCTCACCCAGGCGTCATAGTCGGCGGCATTAAGTTTGTCATACACACGGGCAAAAGCGGTATACTGGGGGTTCATGTTCTTCCGTCCGTTCTTATCTGTGCTTTGAGACGCGCTCAAGCACCGTGGCGTAGCCGTCGTTGCCGTATTTGATGCAGCGGTTCACCCGGCTGATGGTGGCGGTGCTTAACCCGGTTTCTTCGACAATGTCATTGTAAATCCGGTTCTCCCGCAGCAGTTTGGCGGCATAGAGACGCTTTGACATCTCCTGCAGCTCCGACACCGTGCAGAGGTCCTCGAAGAAACGGTAGCACTCGTCCTCGTCCTGCAGCGATAGTATTGCCCGGAACAGGAGGTCTATCATTTCGTTCTTGAGCTTGTATGCCATTTCCCACACCTTGCTTTCATTTATATTAAGGGCACCTCTAAAAACGTCAAATTTCCTTTAGCATATCATACCCCCCCGAAAAATCAAGGGGATTTTGCAAAAAAATGTATGAATTTATCGTAGAATCATCAAAATATCTGTCTTAAACAGCCATG
>JAAZAV010000047.1 GCA_012514145.1 Clostridiales bacterium
AAATCGAAGACTGGGTGAATAACTATCCTCGCAAAATTCTTGGATATAAATCCGCTTACCAATTGGCAGCCTTTTTGTAACTGTTAACTTCTTTAAAACCTTGGGCAATTATTCTTGCAATTTACAGTTACTTGTAAATTTTGTTTATTCCGTTTGCATTTTGAACAAGAGTGTGGTAAAATAACAAAATCAGGGAAATTCGCGTTGATTCGGTGTGCCATGCCCCTTATGGCTGTCAATATAACGGTTAAACTGGAAAAATGAATATAATAACGAAAATATTCGGCTCTGCGTGGCGATATATAACCGACCGCGTGAAGCTGGAGAATATATTTGAATCGCTGAGAGGCTTTGAGATACAGGATGTCATTGATGTCTTTATTGTCTCGATACTGCTCTTCTATGTAATACGCTTTATGCGGGACAGGCGTGCCGGCAAGCTGGGAATCGGCGTGCTGCTGCTCTTTGTGCTGCGTGTGGTAAGCGATATATTCGAGCTGGCAACCCTCAGCTTCATGATGGACAATGTCATACAGGTGGGAATGCTGGCGGTGATAGTCGTATTCCAGCCCGAACTGCGGTTGCTTTTGGAGAATGTGGGCGGCGATTCGATACGCGGGCTCAGGAGTATCGGCGAGCAAAAGGAATCGGTGGCTATACAGACGATGATACACAGTCTGTGCGATGCGCTTACCGAAATGGCTGAGGCTAAAACCGGTGCTTTGGTGGTCATAGAGCGGGAAAACAAGCTGAACGAAATTATCGCCACCGGGACGGTTGTCAACGCGGACATGAAGGCAATGATGCTTAAAAGCATCTTCTTCAACAACGCGCCCCTGCATGACGGCGCGGTGATAATTCGAGGCGGCCGCATTTACGCCGCGGGCTGTGTGCTGCCTCTGACACAGAAGTCCGATGTAGACAAGAATCTCGGCACACGTCACCGTGCGGCAATCGGCATGAGCGAGAACAGCGACGCGGTTGTGTTTGTCGTGTCCGAGGAGACGGGCATTATTTCGATGGCGGCGGGAGGGAAACTGACACGTGGACTGGATTATACATCGCTGCATATAGAACTTGACAATCTCTTCACCGATCCTCAGCGCGGCAAGCGTACTGTCAAGCAAACACTTAAGGACAAAGTAGTCAGCTTCTTCGGTAAAAACTGACCCGGAGATTATAAATATGGTTAAAAACGGCAAAACGACATCGGCGGCGGAGGAAGCGGCAGAAAAGCATAGACTTCCCGACCTTGTGGTGTTCATAATCTCTCTGGTGCTTGCACTCGGACTCTGGGTGTATGTGGCGGCGGGCGAGACGGGGACATTTGAGGCGGTTATCGCCGATGTGGAAATCAATATTAACAATTCAGGCAAGCGCGTACTGGAACAGTCGGCGAAGACGGTGGATGTGACTGTTGTCGGCAAACGCGGTGCGGTGGAAAAACTCACCGCCGCCGATATCGGCGCCTACGCCGATGCCAGCGACAAGGACACCGGGCGCTTTACGCTGCCCGTGACGGTGGTTCTGCCGGACGGTGTAAGCGCGGCGGTCAAGGCGAAATCGGTAGATTATATCTCTGTCATGCTTGGCGAGATTACGAAAAAGACCATACCGGTACAGGCATACATAGCCAATTTCAATACCGACGGCAATTACGAGTTAGGCGTCAATGAGGCACATTTCAGCACCGACGAGATCACAATTGAGGGCGCGGAGGCTGATGTGGAGAAGGTATCAAAGGCCATGGTGCGGCTGTCGCTGGGTCATGTGGTCGATTCGGTAACCGCCACCGGCGAGCTTTTCCTTGCCGATGAGAACGGCAATGAGATCGTAAACAATGACATTATTCTCAGCCACAGAACGGTTGATGTGGAGATACCTCTCTACACGACAAAGTTCGTTCCCCTTGCCGTCGATTTCCTCCACGGTCTATACAACAGCAAGAACGCGGATATAAAGGTTGATCCGCCGCGCATTGAACTGCGGGGTACGAAATCGGATTTGGCGGCAATCGAAAAAATCGTGGTCTGCACCATAGATGAAAAGCGCGAGGATTTCGAGACCCGAACCGCCGGCTTCAGTCTTCCCCAGGGTGTGACCAGCGTGAACGGCATTAACTCGGCGAAGGTAACCTTAAAACATATCGGTACCTCGGTGCGTGAGGTCGTCTGTCCTATTCAGGTCAACAATCCCAACAACCTCAGCTACACGCTGGCATCCCTTACAATTAACATAACGCTGCGCGGCGATACCCAATATCTGAGTTACATGTCCTCAGACCGGATCACCGCGATGGTGGATCTGAGCCAGCTGGGCGTCATAACCGGCAAATCAATCGCCGCGGTAAAGATCAGTATAGCCGAACCTTATACAGGATATGTCTGGGAACTTGGCGACTACAGCGTCACAGTGAATATTAAATAGACGGTTAAGGCGCAAGATATATTATCTCGCGGTCTTTCGGGTGCAGAATCGCCGAACGCTTGTAAATTCAGATAAGTGGAGCGCAAGCGTGTGAAGCGAGAATTAGTATTAAATGTCGGCGCGGGTGGAGCACAAACTTCCTAATGGTAAGCAAAAGCGAGGATTGCCGGCCCGCGCTGCAGTTATATTCAGCAGTAAATATAAACATAATTATATGCACATGTACACGGTTTGATATTATCGCAAAGACATATATATGCTGCATATTTTTGGAAATGCCGAATTTATTCACAAACACCCTGCAAAGGTAATAACCGCACTTAAACCTGAACTCAGGAACTGACTTATATGGAAAAAAGCGCAATTGTAATCAAAGCCGACGAAAAAACCGCCACTGTGCGTGTCGAGCGGGAGACCGCCTGCAAGCACTGCAGTGCGGCTTTCTGTCCGGGCTGCAAAAAGGTAATAACCGCTGAGATCCCCAACTCTCTGGGAGCGCGGAAGGGCGACAGGGTCACCCTCGAAACGCCTTCGGAGGGTATTCTGATTTACTCGGCAATGATATTTGTGGTGCCCATAATTGCCGCGCTGGCAGCATATGGAATAACTGTTGGCATAGGAGCCGGCGTTGCCGACGGGCTGAATCAATACGCCGAGATTATCGCGGTGGCGGTGTTTGCAGCCGCATTTGCGGGCGGCTGTTTCGCCGCGATGTATGTCTCCAAGAGCCGTTTCGCCATCCGCATGACAAACATTGAGGCGAGAGTTGCCGGCGCGGAAGATGATTCCGACGAAAACAGCGCGACTGAAAAATACTGAAAAATAATGAAAGAAATAGGGCGTCGGACAGACCGATGCGGGAAGGAACGCCGTTCCCGGGAGGAGTTGCGGCAGATTTACAGATGAATTCCAAGCAATGGCATATAGCCGAGCCGCGCGGAGAGCACGGCAGGGAGATTAAAGAAATAGCGGATTCGTTGGGGCTGCATACGGTGACCGCCGCGCTGCTCTGGAACCGCGGACAGCACGATGCGGAATCGGCAAAGCGTTTCCTGCGCCTTGAGGAGGAGATGCTCTACGATTCGTTCCTCATGCGCGATATGCGCGAAGCTGTGAACAGGATAATCGCGGCCATCGATTCGGGGGAGCGCACCACAATATACGGAGACTATGACGTGGACGGCGTGACCGCCGTCTCGGCTCTTTACCTTTATCTGCGGGATAAGGGAGCAAATGTAGATTACTACATTCCCAACCGGGTAGGTGAGGGTTATGGCGTCAGCGAAGGTGTCCTTGACATCCTTGCCGGCGCCGGTACAAAGCTGATAGTGACGGTAGACACCGGCATAACCGCTGTGGAAGAGGCGGTTTACGCGGCGTCAATCGGCATAGACATGGTGATAACCGACCACCACGAGTGCCACGGCGAATTGCCCGCAGTCTGCGCGGCGATAAATCCCCGCCGTCCCGATTGCCCCTATCCCTTTAAGGAGCTGGCAGGCGTGGGAGTGGTGTTCAAGCTGATATGCGCCCTGGAGCAGATACTCCGGGAGCGTGCAGGCGAGGCGCTCAATGACGGCAGGAGCAGTTTCCTGCGGGATATGTGTCTGCGTTACGGCGACCTTGTGGCAATCGGTACGGTTGCGGACGTTATGCCGCTGGTGGACGAGAATCGGCTGATAGTTTCGATTGGCATGAAGCTCGTCGAAGAAACCAAAAGGCCGGGTCTTGCGGCACTTATGGAGCTGGCGGATCCTGGTGACACCCGTGGACGTTCAAGCCCCAAGCGGCGCAGAGTGACCTCCTCAATGATTGGCTACACCATAGCCCCGCGGATCAATGCGGCAGGACGGCTTGACAGCGCCGAGAGGGCGGTGGAGCTGTTCCTTGCAGAGTCGGACGCCAAGGCGAGGGAGATCGCCGAGGAACTGTGCGATATCAACCGCAGCCGTCAGACGGAGGAGAACACCATAGTTGCCGAAGTATATCGCAAAATCGAAGCTGAACATGACTTCACACACGACAGGGTCATAGTTCTTGACGAAACGGGATGGCACCACGGCGTTATAGGAATAGTGGCGTCAAGGGTGACCGAGCATTACTATCTGCCGTCAATACTTATATCCTTCGACGGCGAAACCGGTATCGGAAAGGGTTCGGGGCGCAGCATCAAGGGACTTGACCTTGTGGAGGCGCTGAAGAGCTGCTCCGACTGTCTGACGAAGTTCGGAGGTCACGAACTGGCTGCCGGTCTTTCGATAGAGCGGGATCGACTTGAGGAGTTCAAACGCCGCATCAACGAATATGCCCGGGAAAATCTGAACGAAGACAATCTTGTAACCACGCTAAACATCGACTGCGAGCTTGAACCGGATGAACTGACTCTTGACATTGCGGGCGAGCTTTACAGGCTGGAGCCATACGGTGTCGCAAACCCGGTGCCGCTGTTTGTGCTCCGGGATGCGGTGATAGGTGAAATTGTTCCAATCGGCAATAACCGTCATACCCGCATGACACTTCGGTGCGGAGAACAGGCTTTCACCGCCGTGTATTTCAGACGCACGCCAGAGGATTTGGGGTATACCGCCGGTGACGCGGTTGATACGGTGTTTAACCTTAACATAAACGAATTCCAGAACCGAAAGACGGTTCAGATGATAGTCCGCGACATGCGTTACGCCGGGAGTTATTACGAACAGCTGACCGAACAGACAGAGATATACGATGCCTTCACGGAGGGCAAAAGAGATGCTGAGGTTCCGGCGATTTATATCCCTGACCGGGATGATTTCGTCAATATTTACCTCTATCTGCGCGGCGAGTCTGAAAAGGGCAGGGAAAAATATAATCTGACGGCTCTTGACAGACAGCTGTGCGGCGTTCGTGCCGCCGCAGCGGGGCGCGAAGTATCACGCTACGCCAAACTGCGCTTCATGCTCGACATAATGCAGGAGACCGGACTCATCACAGTGACCCGCAAGAGTGATGACTGTTATAATATACGGCTTGTCGAGGTCAAGGGCAAAATCGACCTTGAACGCTCTGAGATATACACACGGCTGAGGGCAGGCAGAGGCGGTTCGCAGCGCCGGCTTAAAGCCGACTGACCTCCCGGGGCTGATGGTGAACATCGGCGTACATTACAGGTGTTTCCTATTATAAAGCAAGGAGGTAAGCCTTCCGGCGAGGAAGACCGATCTAAAATGGAAAAGAAGAAAACTATTCTTACATTAGAAGACGAAAACGAAGCCGACTACTCGGCGATATCGGGCTTGTGCGAGCTGCTGATCAAGACCGGAAAAAATTATGACCTGTCGAAAATCAGGAGGGCCTATCTATTTGCCAGGGATCTGCACAGCGGTCAGTACCGCAAATCGGGTGAGGAATATATAAGCCATCCGATAGCCGTCGCCGAGCTGGTGGCGGGTCTGGAGCTGGATACCGATTCCATATGTGCGGCGCTGCTCCATGATACGCTGGAAGACTGCGGCACCCGCGTCGATCTGGCGGCGATAAACGAGAGTTTCGGCCCTGATGTGGCGGCGCTGGTGGACGGTCTGACAAAGCTGGTCACTATACAGTTCGAAGACAAGGAAGAACAGCATATCGAAAATCTGCGCAAGATGTTCCTTGCCATGTCAAAGGATGTGCGCGTGATTTTCATAAAGCTCTGCGACCGGCTGCATAATATGCGTACCCTGGAAGCCAAGCCGGACGATAAGCGCAGAATGACGGCGCTGGAGACAATGCACGTCTACGCGCCGCTGGCTCACCGTCTCGGTATGCAGCGCATAAAGCAGCAGCTGGAAAACCTTGCGCTTGCCTATCTCGACCCCATCGGTTATCGCGAGATAAGCGATGATATCGAGCGCCGTCATGATCTGAACAAGGACTTCCTGGCAAGAGTGCGGGAGCAGATCCACGACCGGCTCACCGAATCCGGGCTGGAGTTTCTGCTAAGCGGGCGTGTAAAAAGCGTATACAGCATCTACCGCAAGATGTATGAGCAGAACAAGAGCTTCGAGGAGATATACGACTTCTATGCTCTGCGGGTGCTTGTAAACACCGAGCGCGAGTGCTATGAAGTTCTCGGCATAATCCACGATATGTTCAAGATGATGCCGGGGCGCTTCAAGGACTATATCTCAAATCCAAAGCCGAACATGTACAAGTCGCTGCACACCACGGTTATGGGGCGCGGCGGCATTCCCTTCGAGGTGCAGATTCGCACCCACGCAATGCATAAGATCGCCGAATACGGCGTGGCGGCGCACTGGAAATACAAATCCGGCGAAGAGAGCCCGGACGACCTGGACAACAAACTGGCATGGATTGCCAAGCTCATCGAGACCGAGGACGGCACCCGGGATCCGGACGAGTTCATGCAGGCGCTGAAGATAGACATCTTCCATGATGAGACTTTTGTGTTTACTCCCAAAGGCGATATCATCACTCTCCCGCAGGGCGCAACGGTTATAGACTTCGCGTATAATATCCACTCGGAAATCGGCAACAAGATGGTGGGAGCCAAGGTCAACGGCATGATAGTGCCCATCGACCGGGTACTTCAGACCGGCGAGATTGTGGAGATAATCACCTCCCGTTCCTCCCGGGGACCCAGCCGCGACTGGCTGAAGATTGTATGTACGGGTGAAGCGCGGACCAAGATCCGCTCCTGGTTCAAGCGTGAAAAGCGCGCCGAAAACATTATAATCGGCAAAGCGGAATTTGACCGACAGGTAAGGAAGATATGGCCTCAGTGCAATGAGGCTCAGCGCAGCGAGGCGGCGCTCAATGTAAGCCAGCGCTTCGGTTTCAGCGAGCCGGACGATATGTTCGGTGCCATAGGCTACGGCGGGATCTCGTTACATAAGCTGAACCCCAAGCTCACCGAGGAGCTTGAACGGCTGGCAAAGGCGGCGGGTACTACCACTTCTCAGCCCGGCGATCAGCAGCAGTCAGATCAGAAGCCCCGCAGACACCGCAGCACCGGCGGCGTGATAATCGACGGTGTGGAGGGCTGTCAGGTCAAGTTCGCCCGCTGCTGCAATCCGGTTCCGGGCGACAGCATTGTGGGATTTGTCACTCAGGGCTATGGTGTATCGATTCACCGCATAGACTGCAAGAATGTACGCATGTCCATGAGCAATCCCGAGCATCAGGATCGCTGGCTCCGTGCCGTGTGGGACAGCGATCCCAACGAAAAATCGGGCAGAGCGGGAGCCTTCGAAGCGGCGTTAACGATAACGGCGATCGATTCGGTGCGCCTTATTTCGGACATAACCTATGCCCTCGCCGACATGCGCGTTGAGGTAATACAGCTAAACAAAAACAAAAACGGAACTTCTGAGGTGGATGTTCACCTTAACATAAGCTGCCGCAGCGTAGAGCATGTGAACTCAATTATCTCCCGTCTGCGCGGCATCCGCGATGTGAACCGTGTGGTTCGCAGCGGATATGTTGACTAAAATGAATATAACAAATATCGGTGAATGTAAATGACAGCAGTAGTACAGAGAGTGAGCAGCGCCTCGGTGACGGTAATCGATCCCGACGGCAGCGAACGTATAACAGGCACCTGCGGCAACGGTCTTATGATTCTGCTCGGTGTTGAGCGGGGCGACGACGAATCGGATGCCGATATCCTTGCGGTTAAGATATCAAAGCTGCGGATTTTTTCCGACGCTGACGGACATATGAACCTGTCGGTCATTGATGTGGGCGGCTCGGCGCTGGTGGTGTCGAACTTCACACTCTGCGCGGAATACCGCAGAGGCAACCGCCCCGACTTTTTCGGCGCGGCTCCCCCGGATGAGGCGGACGCGTTGTATATCCGCTTCTCGGAAAAACTGCGGGAGCTTATCGGCAGAGTCGAGAACGGCGAGTTCGGAGCCGACATGCGGGTTAGCATCGAGAACGACGGTCCGGTGACGCTGGTGCTTGAAAGCGCGGTTCTCAAGGGCCCCAAAAAGGGCTGATGATGCATGACATCCCTTTCCGCGTCCGGGAGGTATAAGGCGGCATGATACTGCGCATTAAAGGGAATACCCGTTTCAACTATACCTACGCCCAGACGCTTTGCATGCTCTTCTTTCCGGGCGCAAAGTTCGGCGAAGATGAGACAGAGACCCCCGATACCCCGGTAGTTGAGCTGACTATGACAGCCGAAATCAGCGCCATATATGCAGAAGCATCTATCAAACTCGGCGACAAAATTGCGTACGGCAATGCCCGGGAGGAATACAGACCCGTCGGAGCAGGTTTGGGCGGCGATAAAGTCTTCATCCGCGACCGCTGTGACAAGATAGCCGCGGGACGGGCGATATTCAATGCCGGACGTGAATTCTTCGGCGAGGAAGCCCTGCCGCCGTGGGGAATACTCACCGGTGTGCGCCCCACAAAGCTGGCGTGGGAATTCGCCTCCCACGGCATGAACAGGGAAGAGATAACCGCTGCGCTCACCGAAAGTTACCTCGTCAGCGAAAAGAAGGCGCGTCTCTGTACCGAAGTGGCGGCAAACGAGAAAAGACTGCTCGATGCCTCCCATCCCCGGAGCTGCGGCGTATACATTTCCATACCCTTCTGCCCGACGCGCTGCGCCTACTGCTCGTTTGTGTCATATTCCACGCCCCGGCTGCTGTCGCTTATCCCCGACTATCTCGCCGCTCTCGACGAGCAGCTGCCGCGAACCTTTGAGATGATTGAGGAACTTGGCTTCAAGCCGGGCACTATATACATCGGCGGCGGCACTCCTTCGGTTTTAAGTGAAGAACAGTTGGTTTCTCTCATGAATACCGTCGGCGCCTGTACCGATGTGTCAGAACTTTCGGAATTTACCTTCGAGGCGGGACGTCCCGACACGGTCACCGCAGGCAAATTAGCTGTTGCTCGCGCCGGGGGCGTCACCAGGGTAAGCGTCAACCCCCAGACCCTTGACAACAGTATACTCGAAGCCATAGGAAGACGGCATACCGCCGAGGATTTCTTCCGCGCCTTTGAGCTGGCGAGAGCCTCTGGCATACCCTGTATCAACACCGACCTTATCGCCGGACTGCCGGGCTGTTCCTATGACAGCTTTTCTGCGACGGTGGACGGTATTTTGGCGCTGCGGCCCGAGAATCTGACGGTTCACACCTTCTGCGCCAAACGTTCGGCGGAGCTGATGCAGGACAGGGAACAGATGCGGGAATTCCTCACGGGCAATCGTGAGCTGGGCAGGTGCATCGACTACTCCCAGAGCCGCGCCGCCGAATGCGGATATATACACTACTATATGTACCGCCAGAAGAACGCCGTAGGCAATTTCGAGAATGTCGGCTTTTCGCTCCCGGGCATGGAGGGGTTATACAATATTTACATTATGGAGGAGACCGAACCGATCTTCGCGGTGGGCGCCGGTTCGGTAACAAAGTGTGTGGATGACGGCGGCAGGCGGATAGCCCGCTTCGCGCCGCCGAAATATCCCTACGAATACCTTGAGTTCGCCGCCGACAAAGCGCGGCTCGACGGTTTATACAACGACATAAGACGATTCTACGATAAAAACGAAAACTCAGAGGTGACAAAATGAAAACACCCGCCAAATACGGCGCGTATGTCGAAAGCGCCGAATATATACGCCGTATCTGTAAAATGGAGAGCGCTCCCGATGCGGCGATTATTCTGGGCAGCGGACTGGGCGGCTACGCCGATGAGCTGGCCGACACCGTGGTCATCCCCTACGCCGACATTCCGAACTTCCCCACCTCAACGGTGAGCTATCAGAAGGGCGAGTTGGTTTACGGTAAGATTGCCGGAAAGACGGTGCTCGCAATGAACGGCCGCTTCCACTTCTACGAAGGCTGGGAGATGTGGGAGTGTGCGTATCCCGTCGGCGTATTCAAAGTTTTGGGGGTAAACACTCTCATAGTTACCAACGCTTCGGGCGGCATCAACGAAAGCTACCGTCCCGGCGACCTTGTCGCGGTCACCGACCATATCAAGCTCTCCCCCGATTCGCCGCTGAGGGGGCCGAATATCCCCGAATTTGCCTCCGACCGTTTCTTCGACATGCAGAACGCGTACAGCCGCGAGCTGCGCGCTGTCGCAATGGCGGTCGCCGCCGAGGTACACATAAAACTGCGCACCGGCGTATACGGCTACATGACCGGTCCCCAGTATGAGACCCCCACAGAAATACGCATGCTTCGCATGCTTGGCGCCGACCTTGTGGGCATGTCCACCGTTCCCGAGATCATAATGGCAGCCAAGTGCGGACTTCCGGCGCTCTGCATATCCTGCGTCACCAATATGGCGGCGGGGATAACCGGCGCGGCTATAACCGAAGACGAAGTGGTGGAGACCGGCAAACTCCGCGCGGAGAGTTTCAAAGCGCTGGTGACCGGTATTATATCCAAGATTTAGCGACGACCGAGGTGTACGAATGAAAATTTTGTTTGACCGTCCCGTAATACCCGGATTAGGTAAGAAATACGTCGCAATCGATGGCAAGTTCATAGTCACGGTAACCGATGACCGCCCTGAAGGTGAGTTCGACCGGGTAATATGCTGTAATAACCGTCTCCTGATGCCGGGATTATACAACTGCCACACTCACGCCGCAATGACCCTTTTCCGCGGCTACGGTGAAGAACTGCCGCTTCACCGCTGGCTTCAGGAGCGTATATTTCCGGCTGAAGAGAGGCTGACAAACCGCGCGGTATATGCCGCATCCATGCTTGCGGCAGCCGAGATGATAGGCAGCGGCATCGTGTCCTTCACCGACATGTATAACTTCAATGAGGAAACGGTATCCGCGGTGCTCGAGACCGGTATGAAAGCCAATATTAGCCGTGCGGTTCTCTCATTTGACCCCGGTGCCGACCCGGCGAAAGATGAACGGGTGCTTGAGGGCATTCGGCTGTTCGAGTGCTGCCACGGTCTGGGCGACGGCAGAGTTCGTATAGACATGAGCCTTCACGCCGAGTATACCAATCAGCGCTCCTACTGCGAATATATTGCGCATTACGCAAAAGCTAACGGTGCGGGAATTCATATCCATCTGTCGGAGACGGAAGCGGAGCACAAAGAAGGCATTGAGCGCCGGGGCATGACTCCCGCGGAGTTCTTCGCCGATACCGGCGTGTTCGACGTGCCGGTAACCGCCGCCCATTGCGTCTGGATAAGCGACAGCGACATGGCGCTCATGGCGAAAAAGGGGGTAACCGTGGCGCACAATCCCGCCAGCAATCTTAAACTCGGCAGCGGTATCATGCCCCTTGAGAAGGTTCTGGCTGCCGGAGTCAATGTGACCCTCGGTACCGACGGCACGGCGTCAAACAACCGTCTTGATATCCTGCGCGAGATGTATCTTGCCGCTATACTGCACAAGGGCGTGAACCGCCGCGCCGACTGCATCGCAGCCGGTGAAATAATAAAAATGGCGACAGTGAACGGCGCAAAATCCCAGGGCAGAGCCGACTGCGGGCGAATCGAAGCCGGCTGTCGGGCTGATATCATACTGCTTGACCTTGACACTGTGAGCAACATCCCCATGTATGAGCCGGAATATACCGTGCTTTTCAGCGCATCATCAGCCGATGTGCGCATGACTATGGCTGACGGAAAGGTTCTCTACGAAAACGGCGAATACACCACACTTGATATCGAGCATATTAAACATGAGCTGAGGTATGTCTGTGAGCACTACTTCGACTGATACCGGGGTGGCAGGGGGCAAGCCGCGCAAAAGCACAAAGCTCTTTTACACCGGAGTATTGGTGCTGACCTTTTCGAATATCCTTATAAAAGCCATTGGCCTGATGTTCAAGATACCGATAACCAACATTATCGGCGACGAGGGCATGGGCTACTTCAACGCCGCCTATTCGATATATGTCTGGTTCTACATGATTTCCACCGCCGGACTGCCCATAGCGGTGTCGATACTGATATCCGACTGCCGAGCCAAAGGGCGGATTAATGAGGTAAAGCGGGTCTTTGCAATGACCGTGATGCTCTTCCTGCTGATAGGTATGCTGGGCACCGGAATCATGTTCTTCGGCGCGAAGATGTTCGCAAACCTTATAGGTTCCGAATCCATATACTACTGCATCATGGCGATCTCGCCGACCCTCTTTCTTATCTGCATATCCTCGGCGATACGAGGCTTTTTCCAGGGTTATCAGAACATGGTGCCCACGGCGATTTCGCAGATAATCGAGGCGGTGGGCAAGCTGGTATTGGGTATAGTCTTCGCCTTATATGCCATAAAACAGGGATATTCGCTGCCGATAGTGGCGGCATATGCCATATCAGGTCTCACTGTCGGCGTGGCGGTGGGCATGTTGTTCCTCATAGTCTGCAAACTCACTTTCAGACAGAGCGTATACGACGAGGAATATACGGTCAACGGCATCGACGATACCGTACGACCGAGCCGAGCGCTGGTCTGGATACTTATCAGCACTGCCATACCGATAACTATATCGGCGTCGGTCATGAGCCTGACAAACATGATAGACGTCATGATAGTGATCCGCCGTCTGCTCAGCGCGGGACTGAGCGAGGCGAATGCGGTGGAGGTTTACGGCAACTACACGTCCCTTGCGGTTCCGATGTTCAACCTGCCGCCGGTACTTATATACCCCATTTCATACTCGATTATCCCGCTGATATCCTCGGCGCTGACCTCCGGAGACAGGGAACGCGCCGACAACGCAATGAACGGATCGCTTAAGGTAGCGGCGATTATCGCCCTCCCCTCGGCACTCGGACTTTCGGTGATGGCAAAGCCGGTGCTCTCTCTTTTCTTCCGCGCCGAATCCGTGGAAAGTGCGGCGCCGCTGCTGAGTATACTGGCGCTTTCGGTATTTTTTGTCGGTCTGCTGTCGGTGTCCAACGCCATACTTCAGGCCAACGGTCACGAGCGCAAGCCGATATACTCAATGCTGACCGGAGCGGCGGTCAAGTTGGTTTCTTCTTTTATACTTATAGGAATACCTGCCGTAGGTGTATATGGAGCACCTATCGGCACCTTCCTCTGTTACCTGACGATAACCGTCATAAATTTCCGCTTCCTCAGCAAGCATTGCGGAGTTTCGCCGAGAATTATACTCACCTTCGTAAAGCCGTTTATCGCGGCGATGGTGTGCGCGGCGGCGGCATGGGGTGCGAACGTTTTGATTTCTTCGGTATATGCTTCCCGTTTTGTAACCCTGCTTGCAATTCTGATAGCGGTTGTCGTGTATATGCTGGTACTGCTGCTTATCCGCGGTATCTCCAAAGAGGATGTGCTCATGCTGCCGAAGGGGCATGTGATCTACCGTGTGCTCAAAAAGTGCCGCCTCATGAAATGAGAATCGGAGAATTAATAATATGGATAACAAAACAATCCGCGAGGCGCTTGCCGTTAAGGAGCGCTACGATATAAACGACCTGCTGCTTATCATGGAGCAGCTCCGCGCGCCCGACGGCTGCCCCTGGGACAGGGAACAGACCCACGAGAGCATACGAAAGGATCTCATCGAGGAAACCTACGAAGCGGCGGAAGCCATCGACATGGCTGATCCCGAAATGCTGCGTGAAGAGTTAGGTGACGTGCTGCTGCAGGTTGTGTTCCATTCGCGCCTGTCGCAGGAGAGCGGCGACTTCGATTTCGGCGATGTGGTGCATGATATTTGCGCAAAGCTGGTGCTGCGACATCCCCACATTTTTTCCGATGTGAAGGTGAAGGATACCGGCGAGGTGCTGACCAACTGGGACAACATAAAACAGGCGAGCCACGGCAGAACCCTGCTTTCCGAAAAACTTGAGGGCGTGTCCCGGGCGCTGCCGTCGCTGATGCGAGCCGACAAGCTGGTACGCAAGGCGGCAAAGGAGAATGTTCGGCTGACCGATGCCACTGAAAACCCCAACCTGACCCATGAGGAGGCGGGGCAGAGGCTGCTGTTTGCGGCTGCCGAAGCGGCGCTTGCCGGCATCGACCCCGAACGCGCACTGGCAGATGCCTGTGACAGAGCGGTGGCGGTAGTTAAGAATCGAGAGAAAGATACCGCAAAGTGACCTATACCGGTCGGTGTGCCCCGAGAATGTAAATAAACTGTTAACACGCATGGAAAATATGAGAAAACACTTGATAAATCAGTCGTAAAATGCTAAACTGTCAAAGATTCACGGCGTTTGGCGAATAGAGTGGCAAATGCCCTTAAAGTGAGTCAAAACTTGAATAATTTAAGGGCACCTCTAAAAACGTCAAATTTCCTTTAGCATATCATACCCCCCCGAAAAATCAAGGGGATTTTGCAAAAAAATGTATGAATTTATCGTAGAATCATCAAAATATCTGTCTTAAAC
>JAAZAV010000048.1 GCA_012514145.1 Clostridiales bacterium
AAATCGAAGACTGGGTGAATAACTATCCTCGCAAAATTCTTGGATATAAATCCGCTTACCAATTGGCAGCCTTTTTGTAACTGTTAACTTCTTTAAAACCTTGGGCAATTATTCTTGCAATTTACAGGAAGACGGCATAAATTTGTATCTGATATTGACTTTGAGTATACCAAATGGTATAATATCGAGAGAATAGCTTTCATGAGGTACGCATAAGTGATACACGAAAACATACTGGAAGCCATCGGCCATACACCCATTATCCGGCTTAACCGCATGGTGGAACCGGACAGTGCCGAGATCCTTGTCAAGTTCGAGGGGCTTAATGTCGGCGGCTCCATAAAGACCCGTACCGCATATAATATGATACTTGCGGGTGAGAAGGCGGGTAAACTCAACAAGGACACCATCATCGTCGAGCCTACCAGCGGAAACCAGGGCATCGGTCTCGCCTTGGTTGCTGCAGTTCGGGGATATAAGACACGCATTATCATGCCCGACTCGGTGAGCTATGAGCGCCGCTTTCTTATTAAGCATTATGGCGCCGATGTTGTGCTGGTTCATGACGACGGCAATATCGGCGACTGCATCGACGAGTGTATAAAGACCGCCGAACGCATGGCGGAGGAGGATCCCAACGTCTGGGTTCCCGAGCAGTTTACCAACCCCTCCAACCCCGAGGTTCACCGCCATCACACGGCGCTTGAGATTCTTGAACAGGTAGCCGGACCGATTCACGGTTTCTGTTCGGGTGTGGGCACCGGTGGTACCATTTCGGGCATCGGCGAGTCGTTGAAGGCTCTCAATCCCGACATCACCATCTGGGCGGTTGAGCCCGAGAACGCGGCTATTCTTGCCGGCGGCAGCGTAGGTACCCACCTGCAGATGGGCATCGGCGACGGACTCATTCCCGGGAACCTAAACACAAAAATTTACAGCGACATCTGCATCGTCACGGATGATGAAGCCATCGGCACCGCAAAGAAACTGGCGCGTCTGGAGGGCATCATGTGCGGCATATCCAGCGGCACCAATGTGGCGGCGGCTATGCGCATGGCAAAGCTGCTGGGGCCCGGCAAAACAGTGGTAACCATACTCCCCGACACCGCCGAGCGCTACTTCAGTACCCCGCTCTTCGAGGGCGACAACTGACGCAGGGACATCAGCCGGCATACCGACAAAAGCCGGTAGACGGCGATAACGAACAATGCAAGAATTATGAGAAAAAATAAAATCTGTAAACGGAGGTATGCATAAATGAAAAATTTACCCGTAGGACTTCAGCTTTACACCGTCCGCGACTTCGCCGAGAAGGACTTCTTCGGAACACTCAAAAAAGTCAAGGAGATCGGCTACGACTATGTCGAGCTGGCAGGCATGTACGGTCTCTCTCCCGCTTATATTAAAGCGGCAGCCGACGAAGCCGGTATCAAGGTGGTCTCGGCTCACGTTCCCATGGCTGAGCTGTCGGCAAACCCGGAGGCTGCAATCGATGCGGTCATCGCCGTCGGCGTAAAATATGTCGTCATTCCCTACCTTGACGAGACTCTCCGCCCCGGCGCCGCCGGATTCGAGGGCTGTCTTGCCGAGATCGAAAAAATCGGTAAAGTCGCCGCCGCAAATGGCGTCAAGCTGCTCTACCACAACCACGACTTCGAGTTTGTTAAGATGCCCGACGGCAGTTTCGGTCTCGACTACATGTATAAGCGTGTGCCCGCCGAATATCTCGCCACCGAGCTTGACACCTGCTGGATAAAAGTCGCCGGTGAAGATCCCGCGGCTTATGTCAGAAAGTATGCCGGCCGCGCTCCCGTCGTTCACCTGAAAGACTTCAAGGGTCAGAAATCCGAAAACATGTACGAGCTCATCGGCATCGCCAAGAAGGTTAAAGCCACCGAAGAGTTCGGCTTCCGCCCGGTAGGCCACGGCGTGCAGGACTTCGGTCCTATTCTCGCAGCTTGTTTAGAGGCAGGTTCCGAGTATGTTATCGTCGAGCAGGATCGCTCCGACGACTGCACCTCCATCGAGGCGGCCGCCAAGAGCCGCCAGTACCTCAAGTCGGTAGGCTGGTAATCATCGGCATACCGCCCGCTGTCTGTCTCATATGACGCAGGCAGGGCAAATCGCAAAATAGTAAAATTCGTGTTGCGCATGCTCCGCGCATGGTGTATAATATCCGCAGCACAATAAAATTATAACAAGGAGATTTACCATGGATAAAGTAAGATTCGGTATAGTCGGTATCGGCAACATGGGTTCGGGTCACTGTGCCTCCTTCGGCAAAAACGCCATCAAGGGAGCCGAGGTCACCGCCATCTGCGATATCAATCCCGCCAAGCTGGAAGTCGGCAAGAAGAACCTCAACAACCCAGACGTTGCCTGCTTTGAAGATTACATCAAGATGCTGGACAGCGGTCTTATTGATGTTGTTCTCATCGCCACACCTCATTACCTCCACCCGGTAATTGCTATTGAGGCTTTCAACCGCAAGATCAATGTGCTCAGCGAGAAGCCCGCAGGCGTGTATACCAAGGCTGTCGCCGAGATGATTGAGGTTGCCAAGGCTTCCGGCATGACCTACGGCATCATGTTCAACCAGCGCACCAACCCTTACTATCAGAAGATGCGCGATATGGTGCAGTCGGGCGAACTGGGCGAGCTGAAGCGCTGTGTATGGATCATCACCGACTGGTACCGCACTCAGTCCTACTACAACTCCGGCGGATGGAGAGCTACCTGGGCCGGCGAGGGCGGCGGCGTTCTCATTAACCAGTGCCCCCATAACATTGACCTGTGGCAGTGGATTTTCGGCATGCCCTGCCGTATCAGAGCATTCTGCCATGAGGGCAAGTACCACGATATCGAGGTTGAGGATGACGTGACCGCATACGCCGAGTATGCCAACGGCTCCACCGGTGTCTTCATCACCACCACCGGCGAGTGCCCCGGAACCAACCGCCTCGAGATTGCGGGCAGCCGCGGCAAGCTCGTTCACGAGAAAGGCAAGCTCACCTTCACCAAACTCAACATGGATGAGCGTGACTACTGCTTCAACTCCGACAAGGGCTTCGCGAAGATCGAGTCCGAGGTTATCGATATCGACTGCGGCGGCGGTTCCGGCCCGCAGCATCAAGGTATCCTTCAGAACTTCACCAACCATCTGCTCAACGGCGAGCCGCTCATTGCCTGCGGCTATGAGGGCATCAACAGCCTGGCGCTGTCCAACGCGATGATGCTTTCCTCCTGGAAGGATAAGTGGGTCGAGGTTCCCAATGACGGCGAGGAGTTCCTTGAGGAGCTCAAGAAGCGCATCGCCACCTCCCGCAGCAAGGAGAATGTAACCGAGACCGTAGCCAACCTGGCAGGCACCTACGGCAACAACTAAGTATTTCATAAAGGGCGGGAATACATCAAAATATCTGTTGTATTCCCGTCTCTCTGTTAATCCCCGATGAAAGCACCACGACCTTTTTTATCCCGCTTGTCCCGCGTCGGTGAGCTGCTATTTCCGCCCCTGCTTTTTATACTGTCGGCACTCCTGGCGCTTAAAGCCGTCCTGCCCCTTGCCTTCTTAGCCGATGACGGGGCAGCCGAGGTTTACGCCTTCTGGGACACAATGTATATGCTCTTTTTGGCTCTGCCGCTGCTTATCTGTGAGGTCGGCTGCATGGCTCTCAGTCTTAGGCGTTTTCATCTCTTGTCCCGGCTTACCTGTACGCTGCTGCTGCTCACCGACTGCCTCATCGCACTGTCGCTTGTCGGTCAGATATACATATTCGTCAGCGTCTGTGCCTCCTTATGCGCCGGCTTTGCGCTGGGCTTTCTGATACGCGACATCGTGCGGCATCTGAAGACTTCAAAATGACTGCCTACGATCGTTTTTTGCGGCGTTTCGCGGCAATAATGCTGTATGTCGCCCTCTGTCTCGGCTACACTGCGGCGCTGCTGCTCTACCCGCCATACGGAGGTATCATTACGGCACCCGCTCGGACAGCCGGTATCGCTCTTTCGGTGACAGCTATAGCGGCGCTGCTCATGGGATATGTACAGCTGCCGGTGTTTGTGCCGGCGCTTATCTGCGGGCTGCTGCTGTTGCTTCCGGTCCCGGCGGAGAACCGCGTTTTTGCATATCTGGTCTCCTCGGCGCTGCTGATTCTGCTTCCCTTTGCAGCCGCGGCGCTGATAACCTCAAAAACTGTGTCTCGCCGCTGCCGTCCGAGGCTGTACCGCGCACTGAGCATAGTATACGCGCTGCTGCTCGTCGGCTCAACCGCTATAGTCTTTATCGATTACATTGTCTTCACCGGCTATCCGGCAGTCGCGCTGAGTCTCTTTATCGCTCCTGCCGAACTGCTGCTGTCGGCTTCTATGCTGCATATTGCTCACCGATTCGAATGCAGCAAAAGATTCGCCCTGTTCGCTGCGGCGCCTGCCGTCTGCGGCATGGTCTTCCCCACTCTTTGGGCGCTGGGCGTTGAACATCTTTCCGCGGTGTTCTTCGGAATACGTCTGCTCGCCGCCGCGGCGCTGCTCCTTTACGCTATTACAACTGATTACAATATTCAAAACATAACAACGGAGGAAAAACATAATGGCTAACATCAACAAGAAAATCGCCGGTCTCGGCTTCACTCACATAGCTCTCAAGGTAAACGATTTTGACAAGTCCTGGAAGTTCTACGAGGAAGTTCTCGGTATGACTCCCACCGTAGGCTGGGGCAAGCCGGGCAGCCGCATTCAGATGTTCGATATCGGCGACGGCGGTATCGTCGAGATGTTCGAGGGCGGCAGCGACGAGATCCCTGCCGTCGGGAAGTATCAGCATTTTGCGATGTGCTGTGAGGATGTTGACGCCGCTTATGCGGCGGCCATTGCCGGCGGCGCAGTCTCCAAGATAGCTCCCAAGGATGTTCCGCTGGATTCACATCCCTACAAGATGGTTCTCCGCATCGCCTTTGTATACGGTCCCTCCGGCGAGGAGCTTGAGTTCTTCACCTCCCGCAGAGTTGACTGAGTCCGGAGAGTTAAAATGAAAATCAACTTTGTCCATCTCGACATCAAACCCGAGTGCGTCGAACGTTTCGCCGCCGTCTGCGTAGCCAATCACGACGGTTCGCGGCTTGAGCCGGGCAACATCCGCTTTGATGTTCTCCAAAACAAGGACGCCCCCACCAAGTTCACACTCTGTGAGGTCTTCACAAGCGACGAAGCCATCGCTTTCCACAAGACCACCGCTCATTATAAGGCATGGGCGGAGGCTGCCGCCGAGTGCTCCGCTTCCCCGAGAAGCAAGACAGGCTACAAAGCCCTCGCATTCAACTGATTGCAAAAAAACGAATAAACGGCACTGCCGCGGATTTTACATCCGCGGCAGTGCCTGTTTTGCTAGATATCGGTTTCGCTTATGTCATAATATACAAACGGAATGTTAAAGCAAAACGATATGTCTGCTTTTCAAAATATTGACAATGTGGCATGATTGTGCTAGAATTACACTCATATATTATTGCAGACGGCTCACCGAAATACCGAAAGGATTAATTATATGAAGCAGGATCTTATCGCCATTCTCGACCTCGGAAGCGAGAACAATTCCGCGCTTGCCAGACAAATCCGCGCCCTCGGCGTATACAGCGAAATTCACCCTCACGATATATCTGCCGCCGAGCTTGCCGCTCTGCCCAACCTCAAGGGCGTTATTCTGAACGGCGGTCCTAATAATATTGTCGACGGCGTTAAGATCGATGTTTCCGTCGGCATCTACACCTGTGGTCTTCCTGTTGTATCGATTGACCACGATACCGACCTATGTGGGAAGATAAGTTCATGCGACTCCTGTCTCAGGGACTTCATATTCGATAGGTGCGGCTGTGATACCAACTGGAACATGGAGAACTTCATCGCCGACCAGGTTGAGCTTATGCGCGCTCAGATCGGTGACGGCAGGGTTATTCTCGCCCTCTCCGGCGGTGTGGACAGTTCGGTTGTGGCTGCCCTTCTTGTCAAGGCAATCGGCGATCGTCTTGTCTGCGTTCACGTCAACCACGGTCTCCTCCGCAAGGGCGAGCCCGAACATGTCGTCGAGGTTTTCCGCAACCGGATGCATGCCAATCTCATCTATGCCGATGTCAGCGACCGTTTTCTGGCGCTGCTTGACGGCGTTTCCGATCCCGAAGCCAAGCGCAAGATTATCGGCGCCGAGTTTATCAAAGTCTTTGACGAGGAAGCCAATCGTCTCAAGGGCATCGAATTCCTTGCCCAGGGCACCATTTATCCCGATATCGTCGAGAGCGGCACCAAGACCGGCAAGGCCGTCAAGGCTCATCATAACGTCGGCGGTCTGCCCGAGGATATGAAGTTCAAGTTAATTGAGCCTCTTAAGTTCCTCTTTAAGGACGAGGTCCGCGCAGTGGGCAAGGCTCTGGGGCTTCCCGACGACATGGTCTACCGTCAGCCCTTCCCCGGCCCCGGTCTCGCCGTTCGCTGCACCGGCGCCATCACCCGCGACCGTCTCGAAGCCGTTCGCGAAAGCGACGCCATTCTCCGCGAGGAGTTCGCCGCCGCCGGTCTCGAGGGCAAGGTTTGGCAATACTTTACTCTCATCCCCGACGTTAAGTCTGTCGGTGTCCGCAACAACGCCCGCTGCTTCGAGTACCCGGTCATCATCCGCGCCGTCAATACCATCGACGCCATGACCGCCGAGATCGAGCATATCGACTGGGGGGTGCTTGATAGGATTACCCGCAGGATTATCTCCGAGGTCAAGGGGGTTAACAGGGTTTGTTATGACCTGACGCCGAAGCCTACCGGGACTATTGAGTGGGAGTAAGAACCGAATCCCGAAAACCCTTGTAAACACTGGGTTTTCGGGTTCTTTTTTTGCTCGAAGTACACGAAAAGTACACGAAAGGTACACGCAAAACTTTAAGCAAAAGCCTGTAAACGGTCGGCAACTTCCCCGTGTTTCGTAGGATACAGGTGGGAATAAATTTCTAAAGTTGTCGTGACACTTTCGTGCCCAAGCCGTTCACTGATAAGCAACGGAGCAAACCCAAGCTCGATAAGTAAACTGGCGTGGCTGTGACGAAGATCGTGAATTCGTATAACTTTAAGTCCGGTCTTCTTGCAGCCTCTATCCATTTCATTTTTCAAGTAATGTTTGGTCGTTTCAAACAGTCTGTCTGATGAATCGTAGCCGTACAGTCTGTCGGCGTAATCCTTCACCAAGTCGCAAACAAATGGCGGCAAGGTGATTTTGCGATTGCTCTTGGGTGTCTTAGGCTCAAGGAACAGATCCTCGCCATCGACACGAGCATAGTTTTTTGTTACTGAAACCGTATGCGCCTCAAAGTCGAAATCACTTAGGGACAAAGCAAGCATTTCGCCGGAACGCATCCCGGACCAATACAGAAGATTGAACATAACCTTTGACGGCAGCTTATCGCTGATTGCTTCATCAAAGAGTTTGAATTCTTCCGGTGTCCAGATTTGCTCTATGCCGGACTTTTTCTTACCGATGCTTCCACTCTTGTGTACGGGATTGCTTGGCAAACTGTAATACTTGACCGCAAAGTTCAGGACTGCGGAAAGTTGGCTGTTTACTGTTCTGAGATAGGTGGGCTTATAGTGCTTTCCGTTACTCATTAACTCGGTTTGCCATTTGCGTATGGTCATCGGCTGGATCTCGTTGACTTTGAGATGTTGGAAATACGGAAGAATGTGCGTGGTAAGAACAGCTTCCTTTCCCTTATAGGTGGTGGGCTTGAGCCTCGCCTTGCAGTCTTCCATATATAGTTCCACCAAGTCCCCAAATTTCATATCGCAGGATTGCGAAGTTTTACTCAGGAAGTCAAGTTCAAATTGCTTGGCTTCTTTTTGCAAACGAAATCCCATTTTCTTTTTCTGCTTCTTTTGACCTGTCCAATCTGTGTAAACAAATTTGCAGTACCATAACCCTGTTTTTTCGTCTTTGTAGGTCGGCAATGATTTCACCTCCGATCTATAAGAATTATCATCGCCCGGATACGGTTTCGTCGTTTCAATTATAGGTATGTGTTCTCGTAAAAGTATTTGGCGGATACTTTTCCCGCCATTGTGATTTTGCCGGCTTTCGCCAACTCCTCATTGAGTTGTTTGATAATACGGTATGCCGTGCTTCGAGATACATCTAAAATCTCAGCGACATCCGTTGCTGTTAAAAATCGTTTGTTTGCAGGTATGGCTGTCGGTTTGTGTTCCGCCATAATACCCTCCTTTCTGACAGCCTGCAGCAACGGTGTACCCTTGCGACATTATCATTATACTACTTTTCGCAAAAGATCCTATTACAAGGCTGTCCAATAAATATGTAAAAAATTAGTTTCAAAATTATGCACCTAACCGTCGGACCATTTCCTACGCTCATTTCGACCGCGTATTTGCAGGTTGCCGCTATGCGGCATTCACTTGTGGGCACGCTCCGAAGCTACATCATGGCACACTATCCGCAAATCCTGTATAACTTCCAACGGCGGCTATTCAGTTTTCAAGGTGCATAAGAGAACAATGCTCTTGGCTTGTCCTTTCATAAAATAAACACGGAGATACCCCGTGTTTTTCTGCAAAATCATTTTGAAAATTTCTTAAAAAACTACATATAGTTTTGCAAACCTTGACAAACACAATATATTGTGTTATAATTCCTCTGTAATTGATTTTTGTGCACCGCCCGTATGGGTAACAGCAGTATAACTGCATTGCACAGGTTGTTATGTTTGTATTATGTCAGTAGTGTAACTGCGCCGTGAGGCCTGTTATGTACTGGCATTTTTTATTTTATAAGGATATTCGTATCCTCTGCGAGAATGACACCGGTTCGTAATTCATTTACGGACACTATTGCCTTTGATGGTATGGTTGTTGTTCTCGCTTTTTTTATGCCCAAAAAGCATTCGTGCTTTTGGAATATATAAAGAAAGGTGGAAACCCGAATGAAAAGACGAAATCATCGACATTCGCGAAAGCGAACGTCAAGACCTGCTGTGTTCAAGCAGCAGATCATCAGAAAGGAGGCTCAAAAACTCGCAAAGTACCCAATGAAGACGGTGTATGTTCACCCCGCAAGGCTGAAACAAGCCCAGAAACGAGGTGCGTGATATGCCTGAAACAAGAAGTGCTTACGAACCATTGGTTTTGGTGGACACGGCAAATTTGCCGGAGGATGAATGGCTGGAATGGCGCCGCCGAGGTATCGGTGGAAGTGACGCAGCCGCTATTTTAGGTGTGTCCCCTTTTGCGACCGCCCGTGATCTCTACTACGACAAACTGAAAGTCGTATCGTATGAGGACGGCGAAAGCAACTGGGTGGCAAAGAAGGTCGGGCATTTGCTTGAAGATTTGGTAGCCGAGATATTCCATGTGAAAACAGGCTTTCAGATCTATCAGGTCAAGAAAATGTTTTATCACCCGGTCTATACCTATATGCTGGCGGATGTAGATTACTTTATCCGATTGCCAAACGGCAAGACAGCGATTCTTGAAATCAAGACCACAAACTACAACGCAAAGGATCATTGGTGGTGTGACGGACGAGAAATCGTTCCTATCAACTATGAAATCCAGGGACGCCATTATATGTGCGTAATGAATGTTGACGAAGTGTATTATTGCTGCCTTTACGGTAACAACGAGAACGAAGTCATCATCCGGCACATTGAGCGTGACTTGGATTATGAGGCAGAACTGATTGCTCTTGAAGGCAACTTCTGGAACAACCATGTTCAGGCTCAGGTACCGCCACCATACACAGAGGACGGCGATTTGATTATCGAAAGTGCCAGACGCCACTTCGGTCCTGCTGATGAAAATGCCCCTGTTATCGAACTTAGCGTACCGCTGGCAAGCAGTTTGGTGCGTTATACGGAACTACAGGCAGAAAAATCAGAACTCAACCGAGAGGTCAAGCGTGTCGAGAACGAGATGAAACGATTGCAAGGTCGTATCGTTGCGGAAATGGGACGAAGCTGCACCGCTACTGCAAACAGCGGCGATGACTCTTACACCATTACCTATAAGCCGGTCATAAAGCCCGGTATCGACAAAGAAAGCTTGGTAAGGCTCAGAGCGCAACACCCCGACATTTACGAAGAATATGTAAGTATGTCGGAGAGCCGTCGGTTCTATGTGAAAAGGTCGCTGGAAGAAGCGGCTTAATTTGGGAAAGGATGGTGCAAGTGATGAAAGAAGCACATCAAGAAAACAGTAAAGGAGGGTTAAATCGTGGGATATGTCGGGACTTATGATCGGACGATTTTCTATAATCCGAACAACAAGTATTGCATTATCAGTGTAAAGACCTCCGACCAAAGCGTACCGCAGCAAGCCAGGAGTGCCTACCGCCACCGCGACAATATGATACGCTTTATCGCTGTCGGCTATGAGTTACCTCAGACCGACAAGGTAAGTATGATATTGGACGGCGAATGGGAAAACGGAAAGCACGGCGTTCAGCTGCAGGTTGAAAAATGCGAGGAAATCGTACCGCAGACCAAGGAAGGTGTTTATGGCTACCTCTCCTCCAGACTGATTAAAGGCGTTGGCGAAAAAACGGCGGCATTGATTGTTGAGCGTTTCGGTGCTGATGCCTTGCGTGTGTTGGAGAACGAGCCGGAGCGACTGCTTGAGATTCGTGGCATTACGCCCGATAAGCTGGAGGATATCAAAGCCTCCTATGCTGAGAGCAGGTGCGTTAGGGATCTGATGATTCTTTTGACGCCGTTCAACGTAACACCAACGGCTGCTATGAAGATCTACGAGCATTTCGGTTCCCGCAGTGTGGATATTCTGCAGAAGAATCCCTATGAGCTGTGCCAGGTGTCCGGATTTGGATTTAAGAGAGTGGATGCGATTGTCCGCAAGGGCGATTTGCCGCTAAACTCTCCAATGCGAATTCATGGTGCTGTATTTGCGGCATTGGATACCCAGCATAACGAAAAGGGACATCTTTTCTTGGACGAAACCGCACTGGCGAAAACGGCTGTTAAACTGCTCAATGAAAACATTCCGCCCGAGCAGGTCTATGTGACCGCCGATGAAGTCGATTCTGTTATACAGGATATGATTTTGAAGGGTGAAATCGTCAGCAGTAACGGGAACATCTATCAAATCAACTGCTTTGTGCAGGAGGATGAAACCGCCCGTAAGATTGCAGAGATGTTGGCAGTGCCGCCGGTTGAAATGGACATTTCCGATTCGCTTGAATATGTCCGTAAAAACCTCGGTCTTGCCCTGTCGCAAAGACAAAGTGAAGCTGTGTATATGGCTTTCCGAAGTAATCTGTCCATTATCACGGGTTCTCCCGGTACCGGTAAGACAACGGTATTGCGTGCGATCATAGAGGTCTTTCAGATGCTCTACCCCAAGGGGAAGATCCTGCTTGCCGCACCGACCGGACGAGCCAGCCGAAGAATGGCAGAAAGCACAGGACGAAATGACGCTAAAACCTTACACAGTCTTTTGGGACTGCTTGGTGACAGCGAGCCAATCAATAAGGACAAACAGAAAGAGCCTTTGGATGCCGACCTGATTATCGTGGATGAAAGTTCTATGATTGATATGTGGTTAGCCCGTCAGTTCTTTCACCGTGTCCGCCCAGGAACAAGGGTTATCTTGGTTGGCGACGTAGATCAGCTGCAAAGTGTCGGTGCCGGTGATGTATTCCGTGAACTGATAGACAGCGGACTTATTCCCGTTACGGTGCTGAATGAGATATTCCGTCAGAAAAAAGGCAGTATCATTGCTTATAATGCGAAACGCATCAATGAGTCAAATATTGACCTTCAGTACGGCGAAGATTTCCAGTTTGTAAAGTGCCAGACACAGGAAGAAGCCGCCGATCTGATTTGCCGCATTTTTTGTGAGCAGGTCCAGATACACGGCATTGAAAAGGTGCAGATACTATCTCCGTTCCGTTCGGAAGGACTGGCATCGGTGGAGCAGCTTAATGCAGCCATCCGTGAGCTTGTCAATCCGGTCAACGATGAATCTCCCGACTTAAAGGTTGGAAGCCACTATTTCCGTGTTGGTGATAAGGTAATGCAGACCAAGAACAATGCAAAAGCCTCCAACGGTGATATTGGTTATATTCGCAAGATGGGACGGGATGAAAAGAATGAGATGAAGGTCACGATTGAGTTTTCCGGCGACCGCATTGCCGAATACGGTATGGAAGAAATGGGCTACATTGAGCTTGCCTATGCAACCACCGTACACAAGGCGATGGGCTCGGAATTTGATATTGTGATTATGCCTATCCTCCGCAGTCACTATATTATGCTGAACCGTAACATCGTTTACACAGCAATTACCCGTGCGAAGGAACAGGTCATACCGGTCGGTCAGAAGAAAACGCTGATTATGGCAATTCTGAAAAAGACCACCGGCAAGAGAAATACGCTGCTTGGCGAACGCATTGGCAAATACTTAAAAGCCTTTGCACGCCAGAATGAATTAAAAAAGGTTAGTTGATACGAAGCAGATTGCAGAAAAATGCAGGGTTGCTTCGTGTTTATTTATGAAAGGAGTATTTAGAATGAGTGCAAATCAAAGCGCAACGATGTATGAATCTATTCCGGTAGTATCCGAACTGAACAAGGTACAGGGTTTTGACCCGCTGAAATTCCTGCGTAAGAACAAGGACGGCAGCAAAGGTCTTGACCTCAAGTATAAGAAACTCTGGTTCCGTTTGAAGTATCCGAACGGCAGAATCAAGCTGTCTACGGTGCGAATAACTGACCAGTTGGCGATTATTGAAGCCCGTGTGTACTTCGATAAGAACGACACACAGCCGAAAGCCAGCTTTATTGCCCAGCGTGATGCAAAAACCACGCCCGGCGGTCTGTATATCGAGTCCGCACAGCACGCTGCCATCGATCAGGCGTTATCCGATGCCGGTTTCGGCGTACAGTTTACCTCTGTCGCAGAGAACGGCAGTAATGCTTCTGTTGTTCAGACAGTAAAGGAACAGCCTGTTGTTACTGAGACTATTCCTGTAAAGGAAACGGCGACCGTAGTTGAGAAAACACCTGTTACGGAAACGGTTGCCCAGCAATCGGTTATAGCTCCGAGAGCCGAAGAACCGGTCGTAACACCTGTTACCGAAGAAGCACCTGCCGTTGTGGAAGACGTAATTGCCGAACAACCTGCAGAGGTCGTGGAAGCAGTTACCGAAGCTACAGCCGAAACGGTTGCCGAACCTGTAACGGAAGTGATTGCAGAAGATGAAGGCGAAGAAGTTGAGGACGAGGTTGCTGAAAGCATCGGCACAGGTGTTGCCTATACAGCCGATATGTCTGTAGCGGATATCTGCTCTATGATGACGCTGGAGGAAGCCGGCAATGTGATTGTACCGATTGGTACCTGTAAGGATTGGACGATGGCACAGGTTGCCGACCGCCGCCCAGCAAGTCTGAAATGGTACATCAACGGTTATACCGGCAATGACAACATTCTCCGTGCAGCAGCGACCATTATGCAGGAAACTTTGGAACTGCAGAAAGCCAGTTAACCTCCTGCAATTAGTTTTATGAGAAAGGAGGCCTGACTATGGGCCAGACGCACGATTTCCCGTTTGGCATAATGGATGTAGTAGAACTGCTTCATTTGCGGATCAGGCGACCAAGCCCGCAGGGTGTTTATGTGGATTGTCCGATCTGCAATGACAAGCGAGGAAAAATGCACGTCAACAGTCAGAATGATACCTGGCGATGTAATTACTGTGATGAAAGCGGCGGTATGCTGGCTCTCTATGCAAGACTGCATAATATCAGCACACGCGACGCATACAGAGAGATCAGCGATGCTTTGCTTAACGGCGATGGCTTTACGGAGTATTCGATTAAAAATCCGGATAAACCGAAGAGCAAGCCGGTAGAGGAAACACCGGTTGCCGACATCAAGGTAAGACATGAGACCTATACCACATTATTGGCTATGCTTACGCTCTCCAAAGAGCACCGTAAACATTTGCAAACGGTAAGAGGACTGCCTGACGAGCAGATTGAGAAGTTGGGATACAAAAGTACCCCTCCCTTCTATATGTGCCGTTCGTTAGCAAACCGACTTATGCAGAACGGATGTCAGTTGGAAGGAGTTCCGGGATTTTACCAAAAAGACGGTCAGTGGACGATTGCAAGTTCCACCTACACCGCAGGTATTCTGATTCCGGCACGAACGCGGCAGGGTTACATCAGTGGCTTTCAAATCCGTTTGGATGTTCCGCTGAAGAACCCGGACGACCCACCTGACAAGGAAGGAGCCAAATATATATGGTTTTCTTCTGTGGGTAAACCAAAAGGTACATCCCCGGGAAGTCCTGCTCATTTTGTCGGAGATCCTGATGCGGGAGTTGTTTATGTCACGGAAGGATTTTTGAAGTCCGATATTTCTCATTATCTTATGAACCGTACCTTTGCGGCGACAGCGGGTGTCAATAATATGGCACAGTTGGAGCTTCTGTTAAAGGAGTTAGCCGAGAACGGTACGCATACGATTATTGAGACTGAGGATATGGACAAGTATCGCAATGAAGCCGCCGCTAAAGGTGCGCTGAAGCTGTACGAGTTAGCAAGGAAATACGGCATGACTTGCCGTGGACTAAACTGGAATCCGAATTACAAAGGCTCAGACGATTGGCAGCTTGCCTTGAAGCGAAATGCCGCTGTAAAGGAGGATAGTAGGATGAATTTCAGGCAGAGATTTATGTGTGGTCTCTGCGACTTTGATGCAATCGATGATGATATTGCGGATTGGCACGAAAGTACCGAGTGTGAGTGTGAACTGCACGAATATCTCGGACTGACCTGGGAAGATTATTCCTTGTTCGTGTCAGATTCCACAGCGTTTGAACGTCGGTTGCTATCGCAAAGGCAGGAGCAAAGATTTCGGATATACCAGTTGGATATCAGTCTTCACAGAGTTATTCCGTTCGCATTTGCCGGTATCGAGGAACTGCACAAGGCAGGACACGATTATCCGCCGGCTGCGGAGTACAGGTTGATACACGAAGGGATGCTGTATTGTGATGAAAACGAGGATGACTGCACACGGCTCACACGGATTGCACAACAATTCGGTGATGTTCTGCCCAAGGACTACAAAGGCAGAAGCGTTGCACCGTCCGATGTGCTGGAACTTTTCGATGATACGGGAAGACGCTATTTCTACCGTAGTGTCGGAGAGTTTTGTCCGGTGAAGTTTTCGCCAATGCTTGCAAAGAAGTAAGAGTAGCCACAGGCTGCATATAAGGATGGGACACAGTATGGGTTTTAATGCCTATACTGTGTCCCAATTATTTTGTAAAGGAGACTTAAATATGAGTGTTGATAATGGAATGGAACTGCACGCAACTACCTCTTTAACTGCGATTGCAGAGCAAAGAGATGATGAACGCCAGCAGGCTGAAGCAGAAGCGGCTCAAAAGCTGTTACAGCAGATGCAGGCCGGTGATACGACAACGGACGAGGATACTTCCGAAGCGGATGCCGAAGCAAAGGCAAAAGCGGAAGAAGATGCCAAACGACGTGCGCACGAAGAGTCTGAAGCTCAGCGAAAAGCAGAATGGGAACGCAAACAGCGAGAAAAGGAAGAAGCAGAACAGGCAGCGTGGGAAAATGCCGTGGCGATGGAAGATGATGCGGTTATGATGGCTTCTATGAAGCGTGTCGGTGATGATGCAGAGCGTTTGACCCGCCGCAATATGAAGCAGTGCGTAACCGAGCATATTCAGACAAAATGCCTCAGCGAGCCAGCTTTTGCAAGACAGGTTATGCACCCTCGTAAGACCATGATTCGCTGCTTTCGCTATATTACCCGTAAGGCAAAGGATTTTGTCAAGCGGGAAATGGAAGATAACGATGAAAAGCCGACCGGAGATGGTTACGGCTGTGATGTACCTGATGATCTGTGTTATCAGTGGGCTGAGGAATACTTTATGGATATGGACGCGGAAGAAGATAAGGAAAAGGAAGAGAAATTCGTTCCGAAACCTTATACCGGAAAATCCGCACCGAAGTCCAAAAAGAAGACCGAAAAGAAAAAGCCTGCACCTAAGAAGGAACCACCAAAGGAACAGCCAACGGAAGATACCACTAACCAGTTGACGCTGTTCGGGGTGAGCGAATGAGGATAAACAAAAAAGCGTGCCGTAAAGCCACTGCTAAAACTTTCCCAATCAGTGTGAATCACGGTCTGCTCTATCTGGAAACAGTCAAATATATCGTCCGTGTAAATGTGAGAAATATTGCTGGAAAACGCATTCTTATCCTGTATTTCTGTGCAGTCGAGGATATGCGTGACGGTAAACTTACACCAAAGTTCGTTGTATTTCAAGCCAGAGATGAGTTTGTAACACTTGAATACTGTGAGGGTGGTAAAAGTAAGTGGCGACAGGCTAAGACAGATTCTTTAGGACCGGGATATCATTCGTTTTTTGCTGATTGTGCTTTCTATAACCACAATGAAGAATTGATGGTTATTCGTTTTTGCAACA
>JAAZAV010000049.1 GCA_012514145.1 Clostridiales bacterium
GACTGAAGAAAGAAGATGTATCACATGATCTATGCTCTCGCGCTTTTCGCGGTGACATATGTGCTCATGCTGGCTTTCGGCAAGTACCGCATGTACATAGCTCTCGGCTCGGCGGCGATATTCATCATAACCGGAATGCTGCCGCTGAATCAGATTTTCGGTTCTATTGACTTCAACGTGCTGCTGATGATAGCCGGTACAATGGGACTGGTTCAGCTGTTTATCGAAAGCAAAATGCCGGCGCTGCTTGCCGACCTTATTATGGAAAAGGTTCCGAATGTGCAGGCGGCTGTGGTCGCGCTGGCGCTTTTCGCGGGTATCATCTCGGCGTTCATCGACAATGTGGCTACCGTTCTGATGGTGGCGCCAATCGCGCTGGAGATATGCAAAAAGCTGAAAACGAATCCGGTGCCCTTCATCATAGCCATAGCGGTGTCGTCAAACCTGCAGGGCGCGGCGACGCTGGTGGGCGACACGACGGCAATAATGCTCGGCTCCTACGCGGACATGAGCTTCCTGGATTTCTTCGTGTATCAGGGCAAGCCGGGCATATTCTTCGCGGTGGAGCTGGGCGCGTTATTTTCGGCGATTATACTGGCGTGGCAGTTCCGGAAGGAGAAGCAGCCGATCCCGAAGAACGATGAACGCACCGAGGTCAAGGACTTTGTACCGACGGTACTGCTGGTCGGCATGATAGTCCTGCTGATCGCCGCTTCGTTCATTCCGAACAAACCCGACATCACGAACGGTCTCATATGCGTGGCGCTGCTGATTGTCGGCGTAATATACAGCACGGCAAAGGGCGACAAGGGCGCCTTCCTGCGCACGCTGAAAGCAGTTGACCTTGATACAATAGGTCTGCTGTTCGGACTGTTCCTGATAATCGGCGGCATATCCAACATGGGCGTCATAGACGCGGCTGCCGAACTACTGGCAAAGCTGGGGGGCGGAAACGTCTTTGTGCTCTATACGGTTATAGTGTGGGCGTCGGTCCTGCTGTCGGCGTTTATAGACAATATTCCATATGTGGCGACAATGCTGCCGGTAATCACCGGGCTTGCGGGAACGCTTGGCATAGAGCCGACGCTTCTGTATTTCGGACTGCTGTCGGGCGCGACGCTGGGCGGAAACTGTACGCCCATAGGCGCATCGGCTAATATTACCGGAATCGGCATCCTGCGCAAAGCCGGATATGAAGTTAAAACGAAAGACTTCGTCCGCATAGGCGTTCCCTTCACTCTTGCGGCAGTAATCCCCGCATACATCTACTTCTGGCTGATCTATTCGTAAAAACATATATTGCAGTCAAATAAACAGGCGAGGCTCAAACGAACCCCGCCTGTTTATTTTTCTATATCGTAACTCTAATCTATATCAACATATATCCACGGCGAGCAAAGCTCGCCGCACATAAAAGTTCTTTGCCAGGCTTTCTTTCAAGAAAGCCGCGTCCTTTCAAGAAAGCCGCGCGCCCTCCATATAAGCATCCATCTGCTCGCCGGTGATGTCGCGTCCCCAGTTATGGTTATCGGGGATTTCGGCGAGGAGGAGTTTCAGACCGGAGTAGAGGGGCATGAGGTCCTGCTGGCGCATACCGGTTATGGCGAGGATCTTGCTGTTGTCGGTGACGCGGTCGAACATGCGGGCAAGCTCGAGCTGCCAGCGGACGGCGTTGGAAATCTCGCCGTGGAGATTGCCGCTGCGCATACGGAGGAAGTCCTCCTTGTCGACGGTGCGGTATTTGAGGCCGATAAGGTCCTCGTAGTAGCCGGCGATGGCGCGCCAGGTGTTGGACTCGGCGGTGGCGACGTTGAAAGAGTCGCGGAGCGCCTTCGGATTGAAAAGCAGCCGGGCGATCATCTCGGCGACGTCGCGGCCGTAAGAGAGGGTGGCGGGCTTGTCCATAGCCTGCTCGGGGAGAAGCACGAGTTTGCCCTCGAGAGCGCGGCGGACGAAGGTGTTCGCCTCGAGAATTGTGAGCTGGAATCGCATGCGGCTGTAGGTGGTGGCGGGTCGGACAATCGTCCAGTTGCCGAAGTTCGAAGCGTGGAGCAGGTTCTCGCTGCGCGCCTTGTAGAGGCTGTAATCGTCGGAGGCAAGGTAGACGGGGTCGGTTGAGACGTCAAGCAGACGGGGAGAGCTTTCGACTATCGGCACCTCCTCGTTTGCGTAGACGCGGCAGGAGGAAAGGTAGATATAGTGGTCGGTGGAGGAGAGCAGTTTGTCGCGTCGGGCGGCAAATCGGGCGGTGCTGTAGGTGAGGAAGTCAACAACGGCGTCATAGCGGCGGCTTAGAAACTCATCGGCGGCGGCGTCGTTGTTGTCGGAAAGATTAGCCCTGTAGTAGGTTATGCGGGGATTTGAGGTTTCACGGGTGTCGAGGGCGACACAGTCGACGGTGTGTCCCATGTCGGCAAGAATGGGCACCAGAAACTGACCCATGGCGCCGGTGCCGCCGAATACAAGAATGCGTTTGTCGGACATGATAATTCTCCTTGTCAGGGGTTGATTATATGCGTACCATACGCCGTTCGGGCGCGCTGACGGACGGCTTGAAACGCGGGGTCGGACACCCGTTTACCTGCCGGCAAACCGGGCGTCCATGCGCTCGTTGACGGGACCGACACAGGGTACGGTGGCGGGGTCGAGAGCGGAAAGCTCCCGGCGGAGCCCGTCGTAAAGGGTGGAGAGATCGCGCTGTCTGAGGCCGGTGACGGCGAGAACTTTGCTGTTGTCCATGATGCGGTCGAAAAGGCGGTCGTATTTTAACTGCCAGATAGCGCGTTCGGGGTCGGCATCGCCGCAGATGCAGCGGATGTAGTCCTCGTCGGAGACCCACTCGGCGCGGAGCCCGATGAGGTCGCGGTAGTACTCGGCGACGGTGCCCCAGCTGTGATGCTCGGCGGTGCAGACCGAATATATGTCGCGGCGGACGTTGGGATTAAAGAGCAGCCGGGCTATCATCTCGGCGACGTCGCACGCCCAGCTCATGGTTGCCTGCACGTCGCGGGCGGAGGCGGGGAGCAGAATGGTCTTGCCGGCAAATGCCCGGGCGCAGACCACGTTCATCTCGAGGGTGACAAGCTGGAAGCGGCGCTTCGAGTAGGTGATGGCGGGACGGATGGCTGTCCAGTTGTCGCAACCCGACGCCCAGAGAAAATCCTCGCCCCGGGCCTTGTAGAGGCAGTAGTCCTCCACATCCCGCTTGTCGGGGTCGTTTGCGAACACGTCGAGCAGACGGGGGGAGGTCTCCTTCACCGGATGCTGTTCGTTTGCGTAGATGCGGTATGAGGAGAGGTAGATATAATGGTCGGCGGCGGCAAGCAGACGGGGCAGAACCTGAGGGATGCGGGAAGTGGAGTAGATCATAAAATCCACTATCCCGTCATAGCCGCCGGCAAGGAAGGAGTCGAAAACCGCGTCGTCGGAGAGATTCGCCTTGTGATAGGTGACAAGGGGATTGTCGGACTTTACGTCGTCCATTGACACCACATCCACCCGATAGCCCCGGTCGGCGAGCTTGGGTACAAGATAGGTTCCCATGGCGCCGGTGCCGCCGAAAACAAGCACTTTCTTTTCTGACATAAAATTGCCTCCTTATAGTCTTACAATAACGGCAGCCTTGTGCCGGCTGCCGATGGTGTGTGTATTATGTTATTATGATATCGTTTGTCCCGAGCGGGATGTCCCTCATCGGTCAAGGCGCGGAAAGCCACGGGCGTTTACCGCCACTGCCGCACCCCTTCGCCCGCCCTCACTCGGTGCGGACGAACTTGCCGTTTTCGAACATGCCCTCCAGGCGGCGGCCGTTGGGCCAGGTATGGGTGCCCCAGCCGTTGGCGTAGCCCTGCACCCACTTCCCGGTATGGGTCTCGCCGTTTGCCCAGGTGAAGGTGCCCTGACCGTGGCGCACTCCGTCCTTGAACTCGCCCACATAGGTTGAGCCGTCCTCGAAGGTGAAGGTGCCCTCGCCGTTCATGATATCCGACTCGAAGTTGCCCTCGTATTGAGTGCCGTCAGCCCAGATCATGGTGCCGTGGCCGACACGCATGCCGTTCTCGAAGTAGCCCACGTACATGGAGCCGTCGTTATAGGAATAGGAGCCGTACCCCTGACGGACGCCGTTCACCATATCCCCCTCGTACTGGTCGCCGTTGGGATATTTGAAAAGGCCGTTGCCCGTCATGCGGTCGCGCTGGAACTCGCCGGTGTAGACGTTGCCGTCCTCCATGGTGAGAGTGCCTTTGCCGTGCTTGAGGAGGTTTTTAAGTTCCCCTTCGTAGATATCGCCGTTTGAATAGCGGACGGTCCCAGACTCCATATCCACCTCGCCGGTGGTGCCGTCGGAGATATAGAGGCGGCCTTTATAGGGATCGCCGTTGGTGTCGGCGCGGCCGAAGAACTTGACGTATCCGTCGTCCTCGGTTTCAATTTTGATGTAGCGCAGACCCGACATGCTTATGATGGCGAACACAAGTGCCACGAAGATGATGGCAATGACGGCGGTCACCGCTAAGATGAAGCCGGCGCTGTAATGTTTTTTAGCTTTTGTTGTAGTTCTGTTCATAATATCAATAAAACCTGACGGATGACGGTAATGTTCATCAGAGCTGCTCGGAGAGACCGAACAGATCCTTGAACATGTCTATTAGATCGGGGATGACTGTGAAGGAGATGACCGCTACCACGATGAGCGCCAGAACCGCCAGAAGTATGTTGAACAGCGATGCGCTGGTGGCGTCGAACAGGCGGGCGGCGCGGTCAATTTTGTTCTCGGGAATGAAGAAGGGAGTGTCGGCTATATCGGCGCTCCGTTTTTTCGCTGCGCTCTTTTTTACGGGCGCGCCGTCGACAGCCGGGGCTTGCACGGACGCGGGCACGGGATTGGCGATTACCACCTTGCGCAGCGTGCCCTTTTCGCGCAGCTGCAGCCGGATGAGGATGTTGCTCTTTACCCCCAGCTGACGCATGGTCAGCGCCGTTTCGGGGGTGTGAGCCTTCGCATCCAGCAGGCGCCGCACATAGGCGCCGGTTACACGCTTGGTGAGGAATATGACCAGCAGCGCCAGCACCACGCCGACGAACAGCGACCATACTATAATGTCAAGCGTGATTCCCTGATAAGTAAGAAGTTTTGATAAATCCATAATCTTTCACAAATGGGCATGGCTGTCGCGAAATCCGGGCGTACCGCCGCCGGCAAGGCGCCTGAGGCATGTGCGGCAGCCGGCAAGGCGCCTGAGGCATGTGCGGCAGCCGGCGAGCCGCCGGGGGCATATGCGGCAGCGTGGGGTTTGAACAAATCGTTCGTTGACTTGCTGCCTAATTTGAGGTCTGTAAAAACCGCGGAAGCGGGGATTTACAAATCGTTCGTCGACTTGCTGCCTAATTTGAGGTCTGCACGAACCGCGGAGGCGGGGGTTTACAAATCGTTCGTCGACTTGCTGCCTAATTTGAGGTCTGCACGAACCGCGGAGGCGGGGGTTTACAAATCGTTCGTCGACTTACTGCCTGACTTGAAGTCTGTACGAACCGCGGAGGCGGGGGTTTATAAGTCTGTTGCCGACTTGCCGTCTGACTTGAAGTCTGTACGAACGCGGAGGCGGGGGTTTATAAGTCTGTTGCCGGCTTGCCGTCTGACCTGAAGTCTGTACGAACCGCGGAAGCGGGGGTTTACACCTGCCGCAGATGCATGGCTTTGACATTTAACAAGTCTGCCGCCGCAGGCCGTGGGGATATAACTTACGCCTTCTTTATGACCTCGATGCCGAGATATTTCCGCAGCACTTCGGGCACCTTAACCGAGCCGTCGGGGAGCTGATTCTGCTCCACGATGGCGGGCATGATGCGGGAGGTAGCCAGACCCGAGCCGTTGAGGGTGTGGACGAATTCGGTCTTGCCGGTGGACTCGCGACGGAAGCGGATCGAGCCGCGGCGCGCCTGATAGTCCCGGGCGTTGGAGACCGAGCTGACCTCCTTGTAGCCGTTCATGGAGGGGATGTGTATCTCTATATCGTATGTGCGCGCCATGGATGCCGAGCAGTCGCCGGCGGCTAACTTTACTGTGCGGAAGTGGAAGCCCAGACCCTTCACCAGAGCCTCGGCCTTGCCTACCAGCTCGGTAAACGCCTCGTCCGAGTCCTCGGGTCTGGTGTACTGAACCATCTCCACCTTGTTGAACTGGTGGCCGCGCACCATGCCCCGCTCGTCTGCGCGGTAGGAGCCGGCTTCCCGTCTGAAACAGGGGGTGTAGCTGATGTACTTGCAGGGCAGTTCCGCCTCGGTGAGAATCTCGTCGCGGTGAAGCGAGACGAGAGCCGTCTCGGCGGTGGGGAGCATGAAGCGGCGGCGCTCGTCGTCGTCCTGCTGCTCCAGCCAGTAAACCTCGTCGCGGAACTTGGGGAACTGGCCGGCGGTCAGACCGCACTCGTAGCCCAGCATATGGGGAACGAGCACCAGCTCATAGCCGTCGCCGATATGGGTGTCGATGAAGTAGTTGAGCAGCGCCCACTCGAGGCGGGAGCCTAAACCGCGGTAGATCCAGAAGCCGCTGCCCGAGAGCTTCGCGCCCCGCTCATAGTCCACAAGACCCAGGTCGGTGCAGAGGTCGACATGATTCTTCGGCTCGAAGTCGAACTTGTGAGGCTCGCCGTAGTAACGGAGCGGCTCGTTGTTCTCCTTGCCGCCGGACCTGAGGTCCTCATCCGGCAGGTTGGGAAGCGACAGCATGAGATCGTTGTACTCTTCCTCCACCGCCCTGAGCTTCTCGCCGTCGGTTTTGACCTTCTCGGACAGCTCCTTCATCCTGTTGAGCAGTTCGGAGGCGTCCTTTCCGGCTTTCTTAAGCTGAGGTATCTGCTTCGAAGCGGCGTTCTGCTCGGCTTTCAGAGATTCGGTCTCGGCAATGAGTGCGCGGCGCTCGGTGTCAAGCTCCAGTATGCGGTCGATCTCCGCAGAACACTCCTTTTCCTTTTTAAGCAGACGGTCTTTCGTCGCCTGTGGATTCTCGCGGATGTATCTTATGTCAAGCATTGTGTCTTACCTCGTGCGTATATGTATGTTAATCGTTTGCCTGTGTTAACGGCGGCATCTGCGGCGTTCAGTCGTCAAGCTCGCCGCCGATGAGTATCTTAATAAGGGCGTCAAGGTCCTCGTTGTCCTCGTATTCAATGGTCACCGTCCTTGATTTTCCCTTTTCCTTTACAATGACCCGGCGCCCCATGCGGTCGGTGAGACGGCGGGACAGATCGGCGCAGTAGTCAACCTTCGTACCGGTTTCCGTCTCCTCCGGCTCCTCATCCGCTGTGATGTGTGAGGCGTTCAGCCGCTTTACCAGTTCCTCGGTGCGGCGCACCGACAGACCCTCGCGGATTACCCGCTCTGCCGCCGGCAGAATGTCGGCTCTCTCGGTCAGTCCCAGAAGGGCGCGGCCGTGGCCTTCGCTCAGCTCCCGCGAATTTATGTAGACACGGACCTCCTCGGGCAGGTCCAGCAGCCGCATGGAGTTGGCTATCGCCGGACGGGAACGTCCCACCGACTTTGAAAGCTGCTCCTGGGTCATGCCGAACTCGTCAAGCAGCCGGCGGTATGCCGCCGCTTCCTCCAAGGGGGAAAGATCCTCTCTCTGTATGTTTTCTATGAGCGCCAGCTGCATGGCTCTCAGGTCGTCCGCCTCGGTCACCACCACCGGCACCTCGGTAAGACCCGCCAGTTTCGCCGCCCGCCAGCGCCGCTCGCCGGCAATTATGGAGTAGCTGCCCGTCATATTCGGACGGACGACAATAGGCTGTATTATGCCGTTGGCTGCGATGGACTCGGCCAGCGACTGCAGCGACGCCGCGTCAAATTGTTTTCTCGGCTGAGATGCTCTCGGCTCAACGTCGGATATCCGCGCCATTATGACGCCGCTCTGTACCTCGTCTGTCGTGTTGTCCAGGAATATCGCGTCCAGCCCCCGCCCCAGCCCGGTTTTTTTCTTTGCCATTTATTCTCCCGGGTATGTTTTCGCAGTTGAGTTTCTCTGCGGAAGGGTGTTCGAATACGGATGCGGCTTGACGAAAAAATCGGCTATATCCGCCTCATCAGCTCTTTCGCCACCTCGTCGTATGCCGCGGCTCCCTTGGAGCTCTTGTCGTAGTAGCGTGCCGGCTGTCCGTAGCTTGGCGCTTCGCTTAACTTCACATTGCGCTGCACCATGGTTCTGAACAGCTTGTTGGCGTAGTATTTCTTCAGCTCGCCAAGCACCTGATTGCTCAGGTTCAGCCTGCCGTTGTGCATGGTCACCAGTATGCCGGTGATGTCAAGCGTGGGGTTGTAGAGCTTACGCACCGAGCGTATCGTCATCATCAGCTGCGAAAGCCCCTCCAGCGCGTAATATTCGCACTGCATGGGGATTATAACCCCGTCGGCGGCCGTCAGTCCGTTGACGGTCAGCAGCCCCAGTGAGGGCGGGCAGTCGATGATTATGTAGTCGAAGCGGTGACGTATCGGCTCTATCGCGTCGCGGAGCCGCCTTTCCCGCCCTTCGCTTGCCGCCAGTTCCAATTCGGCGCCGGCAAGCTGTATGTCGGAGGGCAATACACTGAGCCCGGGAAATCCGGTGTCACGCAGGATGTCCTCAGCCCTTGCCCTGCCGATTAGCAGGTCATACACCGTCTGCCCCATGTTTTTCTTCGAGATGCCCACGCCGCTGGTGGCGTTGCCCTGGGGGTCGATATCCGCGAGCAGCGTCGATTTGCCGAAGGCGCCCAGCGCCGCCGCGATATTCACGGCGGAGGTGGTCTTGCCCACGCCGCCTTTCTGATTCGAAAAGCAGATTACCGCCATGACGCCGCACCCCCTCCGATTATACAATCAACATTTATGTATTATACCAAGCGGCGGCTGCAATGTCAATAAAAAAGCTGTAAATTATTGCGCCGCGGAAGCCGCTGCTGCCGGTACCGTCTTGACACCCGGGGGAGCGGCTGATATAATTGAAGCAAGAAGCAAGAAGCAAGATGCAGGAAGCAAGAGCGAAGAAGCGGGAAGAAAGGGCGCGGGGCGCGCGTAGGGTCAGAGAGAGGAGCGTATCAACGAATGAACGAAATTCACAGGAGAGTCATGCATACCGCCGATTTCTGTGTGGTGGGAGGCGGGCTGTCGGGCGTGTGCGCCGCGCTGGCGGCTGCCCGGCACGGGGCTGAGACCATACTGATACACGACCGGCCGGTGCCGGGAGGCAACTGTTCAAGCGAGATTCGCATGTGGGTGCGGGGAGCGGGCGGCGAATACCGGGAGTCGGGCATCGTCTCCGAACTTGACCTTGAAAACATCTACCGCAATCCCCACAGGAACGCCCATCTCTGGGATGCGGTGCTTTACGGCAAGCTGCGCGCCGAGCCGAATCTCAAGGTGCTCTACAACTGCTCGGTATACGACGCCGAGACCGAGAACGGCAGGATAGTCTCGGTCAGCGGCTGGCAGCTCACCACCTATACGGTGCACACCGTGAAGGCGGCGCTCTTTGCCGACTGTTCGGGAGACTCCATACTTGCGCCGCTGACTGGGGATACCTGCCGCATCGGGCGCGAGGGTCGCGGTTTCGGCGAGAAGATAGCCGACGGGTCAGCCGATACCCTGCATATGGGCATGTCCTGTCTGATACAGGCGCGGGAGACGGATCACCCGGTGGAGTTCATTCCCCCCGATTGGGCGGAGCGCTTCACCGAGGAGGAACTTGAAGGCAAAGCCCACGACTGCGTGAACCGGCGCGACAACATGTGGTGGATCGAGGTGGGAGGCAACACCGCCGACGGCATATCCGACACCGAGGAATGCCGCGATCGGCTGTTAGCCATTGCCTTCGGCGTCTGGGATCATATAAAGAACGGCGGCGATCACGGAGCCGAAAACTTCGAGCTTGAATGGATAGGCTTCCTGCCCGGCAAGCGGGAGAGCCGAAGATATATTGGATATTATATACTGACCGCCGACGACCTGACCGCCGGCACCCCCTTTGAGGACATCGTCGCCTACGGCGGCTGGACGATGGACGACCACGACCCCCGTGGGATAGACGCTCCCGGCTACTCCTCGAAGCACTATCCGGTGAAAAAGGGCTACCCCATACCCTATCGCTGTCTGTTTTCGAAGAATATCGATAACCTGTTCTTCGCCGGGCGCAATATAAGCGCCACTCATCTCGCCATGTCCTCCACCCGGGTTATGGCGACCTGCAGCCTCATGGGGCAGGCGGTGGGAACGGCGGCCGCCCTTGCCGCCGCGGAGGGGCTGACCCCCCGGGAAGTTTACGAAAGCGGCAGATACAGGGAGGTTCAGCGCCGGCTGATGAACGACGGCTGCTGGCTGCCCACAATGCGCCGCGAGACCGAAATACCCGTGTCCTATAACCTCACCGAAGCCGAAACCGCGGTGCTTATGAACGGCATCGAACGCCCCTTCGAGGGGAAGGGCAACTATATCGTTCCCGGCGGGAGCATTGTGCTTACCCCGTCCGCCCCCGTTTCCGGCGCCGCGCTTCGGGTCATGCTCGACCCCGATTACACACGGGTCACCATTAACACCACCGACATGACAAACCCCTATTCCCAGAAGTCTCACCGGCGGCTGGACTTCATCCCGCTCAAAATGCCGGCTGATCTGCCGAAATGCTATACGGTTGAAGCGGTGACTGCCGACGGCGAGCGCCGCGTCGTCGCCGATGTGCCGGACAACCGCAGCCATGTGCTGACTATCCCTCTGCCCGACAATACGCTGTCGGTCATCTTCACCCCGGGCGAGGTCTGGGGCGGAAGCGGAGGCGAGCCGAGAGTATTTGCCTGCGACCTTGTGCGTATGCCGCAGTATTTTACTCCCTCGGTCAGCAGCTGAAATTTGTGCCTGTGCAACGCATGATTGGACTTATAAGCCTCCCTCGCCGAGGGAGGTGGCACGGCGACAGCCGCGACGGAGTGAGTAAAGCCCCGAATTTACCCGTGTTTATATTGCCGGCGAATTTTCTTGACTTTATATTTTGTGTATGGTACAATAAAAAATACAGAGTATTAACCCATTTTATTGAACGAAAGGAATCTGCCATGAAGAAGAAAAAACTGCTGACAATGTCGGCGGCGCTTGCGGTTGTAATGCTCTTAATATTTACGATACCGTCAGTGGCTGCGTTTAATATCGGAGATGTGGTAAACTATTACCTTTATACCGACATTGTAACCTATATCGACAATATCCCGATCCGCTCCTATAACATAGACGGCTACACCGCCGTCGTTGTCGAGGATCTTGCCAACTACGGCTTTGACGTGGTATGGAGCGCGGGCGCGCGGACGCTCAGAGTGACCCGCAACACATCAAAACGGGTGATCGGCGGATTTGAGCCGGCGGCTAATACCGGAAAAGTCGGTTCCCCCGCGGGCGAAGTGTATTTCACCGATATCGTCACCTATTTTAACGGCGTCGCGGTCAAGAGCTACAACGTCGGCGGTCTTACAATAGCTTATGTCGACGATCTTGCCGAATATTACAAGCAGAATTATGTATGGGACGCTTACAAGAGGACGCTTTCGCTGACCCTCGTCGGCGCGGCGCCCGCCCCCTCGCCGTCTCCTTCGCCGTCACCGTCACCGTCTCCGCAGCCCTCATCACCGCTGGTCATTACGTCTCAGCCGCAAAACGCAGTGGCGAGAAAGGGCGACGCGGTTTCCTTTGAAGTGACGGCAAGCGGCGGTATAACTCCTTATTCCTATCAGTGGCAGACAAGACGGGGCTTGACCGGAAGCTGGAGCAATGTCACTTATCTGTCAGGCAAGATGAGCTTCTTCGCCTCGGATGCCGACCTTGCCAACCCCAACTACTACCGCTGCGTTATCACCGACAACGCGGGAACGAAGGTCACCTCCGACGCAGTGTATGTATCGTCCGCCTCCGAGGCATTGAAGGTGTCGCTTACTTACGGAAGCATCGAAGCCTACGCGACAGATACTTTTAATGTATCGGTAAACGTCAGCGGCGGCAAGGCTCCTTATAAATACCAGTGGTATTACGGCCAGTCGATAGGAAATTACAACGCAATCAACGAAAATTCCCAGACGATCTATTTCAGGCCCAATCCCTCGCCGTCGGTTCAGTACCTTAAATGCACCGTAATCGACGCAAACGGAGCGATTGCCGAATCGGCGCCCTTCAGGATCACCCTGAAAACCGCCGCGTCAAACCTTTCGGCGAAACTGAACAAGACCGCTGTCAGCGTAAGGCACGGCGAGAACTTCTCGATAACCGTAAACCCGACCGGCGGCACGGCTCCGTATCAGTACAGCTGGTATATGGCTATCGGCAACGGAAGCTTCTTCGATATGTCGATGTTTGACCCGAACGCGAGCAGTCAGACATTTACCGCTGCCGGAGATATCACAAATCCGATAAAGTCGTTTAAGTGCAGCGTGAGAGACAACAGCGGCAACACGGTCTTCTCGGATGTCTGCGTCGTTACGGTGACCGGAACACAGCAAACGCTGAAAGCGACTCTGAACAAGACCGCTGTCAGCGTAAGAAACGGCGAGAGCTTCTCTATAACCGTAAACCCGACCGGCGGCACGGCTCCGTATCAGTACACCTGGTATATGGCTATAGGCAACGGAGTCTTCTTCGATCTGTCGATGTATACCCCGAACGCGAACAATCAGACATTTACAGCCGTCGGAGATATCACAGAGCCGATAGAGTCGTTTAAGTGCAGCGTGAGAGACAACAGCGGCAACACGGTCTTCTCGGATGTCTGCGTCGTTACGGTGACCGGAACACAGGAATCGCTGAAAGCGACGCTCAATAAGACCTTTATCAGCGCCGAAAAGAATAAACCCTTCACCCTCAGCGTCAATGCGACAGGCGGCACGGCTCCGTATACCTATAAGTGGTATTTCGGCGATAGCAACGGCACATTTACCGACATGACGACCTATATGCAAGGGGCTACCGGAAGCTCGATCACCGCCACGCCTGACCCCAGATACACGACTCAGTATCTCAGGTGCCGTGTGACCGACCGCCTCGGCAATTATGTTGATTCGAACACCTGTACCATCTATGTGGGGTATGATCCCCTTAAAGCGGAGTTGAACTGCAGTTCGGTATATGCTCCGGAAGGTGCGAGCTACTCTGTCACCTGCACACCGTCGGGAGGACTGGCGCCGTATTACTATGAATGGGTCGGCGAAGTTTATAACGGCAGTCAAGTGGTTTCGTCGTTCAGAGACCCGAATACAGGCAGAGTGTTTGAAGCTGTCGGATTAAACAGAGGCTACAGACTGCATTTATTGTGCCGGGTTTATGACTCCGACACCAATTCCGTACAAACAAAAGTTTGTATTGTATACTTCGAATAAAACGCTGAAGTGACGTTATAAAATCAGGGAGCTGTGTCAGAATTCGAGTTCTGATACAGCTCCCGCTGTTTATTGCATTTTACTCCGATGTTCGCTTATCGCGGGCGTTAACTACGATGCCCGCTATTATGTGTTCACTCCCACTCCAGCAGCGCCATGCCGTTGGCGGGGAGGGTGATTTCGGGGGCATAGTCCGTCTCGCCCAGGTTAAGCGAATCGTCAAGCAGGAAAATTCTGCATTCGCCGAGATCATCAGGCAGTTTTACGGTGACGGGAGCGGCGCTTTCGGGCGAGAAGTGTGTCACCATGCAGCGCAGAGCCTTGCCGCCGGCGGCGGCGAGAGCGTAGAGGTTGTCGCCGCCGGCTATCTCGGCGGACACATGGCTGCCCAGTTTATAGAGCCGGTTGAAGGCGTAGAACGGATAGTAGGGCTTACGGGGAATGACCTGCTTGGGGCCGGCGTGGAGGCGCATGGGCGCCGGCTCGAACAGCCCGTTCCAGGCGTTGGTGAACTTCATCTGCGCGTCGTAGAAGGTGCAGATATCCACCGGATACTGCTGCATGACGGTGAGCATGGCGGCGTTGAAAGCGGCTCCCTTGATGGAGCGGATTATCTTGAAGCTCTCGTCGCAGTCCTGCCAGCTCTTTACATAGTTCCACTCGTCGTATATGCTTTCCTTGTCGCCGAAGCCGTATTCCTTCATCAGCTCCCGGGCGCCGGTTATAAGGCTGACCGCCTGTCCTATACCCGACACATAGCCGTGCCAGGAGAAGAAGTCCAGGGGCGCGCCGCTCTGCCGCACATGGGCGAGGAACTTGCGGGTGAAATTGTTCACCGACGAGCAGGACGCGGGGCCGCCGACCTTAATATCGGGGAAGCGCTCCTTGAGATATTTCGCGGTGACGGTATATAACTCGAAATACTGATCCCAGGTGCCCCGCCACATGGTGTCATAAAGCTCCGGCTCGTTCCATATCTCCCAGTAGCGGATGCCCATGTGGTGGCCGTCCGCCCAGCCCTCGTTCAGATGGGCTATGATGCCGCCGCAGACCTTCGCCCAGTGAAGATTGTCCTTGGGCGGGAAGATGCGGCGCTTTATCGGCTGATGCTCGATGGAGGCGCCCAGCCGGTAGATAACCTCCGCGCCCGCGTCGCGGATCTTCTGAATGTAGAGGTCGGTGAGAGCGAAGTTGTAGCTTGCGGGGTCGTCGGGGTCCTTGTTCTCGTCGGGGAAAACGCAGCCGATGTCAACAAATTCGCCGCTGCCGAAGGGATATTCGGTGTCGTGCAGGCGCGAGAAGGGTATGCCCGCCTCGCGGAAATAACGGCTGGCGTCCTGGGTGAAGTTCAGCGTCACCGGGCCGTTGTTGACGCCGTGCACCGGCTTCATTTTGCCGAGTATGTTTTTCGGGTCTATTCTGAGTTCTGCCATAGTCTGAATATGCCTCCTTTTCGGTGGGGGTCGGATTCGGTTATTCTGCCCCGGGGTCTGATTATGTCATTCTGTCCGCGGTCGGTTATCGTGATTTTGAGCGCGGCGGGCTTTTTTATTTGGTCTGCGGGTTGGTTTCATTCGTTCCGCTTCCGTGCCAGGTGGGGAAGATCTCACGCCACACGTCGGTGTGGGCTTCGCAGTCGAGATAGTGGGGGAACACCTCGGCAACGGGGCCGTCGGGACCTTCGGGGAAGGCGTTGGCGACTGCCCTGCGATAGCCGGTCTTCACCGATTCGCAGAAGACGCGCCATTCGGCAAGCCACTTTTCCTCGTCGGCGAGAATTCTGTTGCGCTCGGCAAACTCCCGCAGCTCCCGCTCCTTTTCCTCCCCCTCCGACAGGTCAACTCCCGTCTCGGTGACGCGGAGCGAATGGAAGGTTAGTTCTGTTCCGCCCTCATCGTCGACGTCAAGCTGCAGCAGCATGCCGTTGTTCCAGTGGGGATGATTTACCAGACCCACGAAGTTGAAGTTGCCCTGACCGTAGACTATATTGCCGCCCTGATATTCCTCGTGCGCGCCGACGCAGTGGGAATGCTGGCAGGTGACAAAGTCGGCGCCGGCGCGTATCATGGCGCGGCAGGCTTTGCGCAGGCGGGGAGAGGGATAGCGGCTCTGCTCCTTGCCGCCGTGGTAGATGACGATGACATAGTCGGCGGCAGCCTTCGCCGCGGTGATGTCCTCCATGGTCTCAAAGGGGTCGAATGCCCAGGCGCCCTCCCTGTCGGGCAGGGCGTAGCAGTATTCATGCTCGCAGACGCAGACCCACGCCACCCGTTTTCCGCACACCTCGGTGAAAAGCGGCTTGCGGGCGTCGCGCTCCGATCTGCCCACGCCGGTGTAGGGCAGTCCGTGGGCTTCAAGCGCCGCTATTGTGTCGCGCAGCCCCGGGCGGCCGTAGTCAAAGGTGTGGTTGTTTGACAGTCCCACAACATCAACGCCCAGGTCGGCGAGAACCTTGGCGTATGAGGGCTTGCCCCGAAGATTGGGGCCGCACTTGCGAATGGGGGTGTCCGATTCGGTCAGCGCGCATTCCAGATTGGCGAAGCATATATCCCCGGTTGCCATCAACTCGCCTATGCCGCCGAAGAGCGCCTTAAGGTCGCCGGCTTCAAAGGCGGGTACGGTGGTCTTTGTTGGGGTTATGTCGCCGCCGATAAATATTCTCATATGTAATATTCCTCCCTGTGCCGTTGTTTTCGTTTCGACTTCATTATAGCAGGGCGGCGCATCCTTTGCAAGGGCTGTTTTGACGGGTTTCGGTGCTGTCGGCGACGGGCTTGCGGCAGGGGTGCCGTTATGATATTTCAGCCTTCCAAGCTGTCATCGGGGTTTCGATTGCCCGCACCGGCAGAATGTGGATTTGCCTGTTGCCCCGGCGGCTCATGTATGGTACAATTATTGTGTGAACCTCATATCTGCGCGGCGGTCTGTCGGCGTTCGCCTTTGCCGGCGGGATCGATGAAACTCTCTTTAAGACGATACTCCGCAAATTCGATTTCAGCAGGGAGCAGTTCGACAAGAACATGGAGGATTTCAGCGCCGGTCAGAAAAAGAAAGCAGTTATCGCCAAAAGCCTCTGCGAAAGCGCCCATCTTTATCTGTGGGATGAGCCGCTTAACTACATAGACGTTTTTTCGCGCATACAGATAGAAAAAGCGATCCTCGAATACCGCCCCACGCTGATGTTCGTGGAGCATGACGAGGCTTTTTGCGTCAAAATCCGCACGAAAAGCATCGACCTGTGTGAATTGGGATAATGACCGCCGTTCCGCGTGAGCCGTGAGCATTCCGTGAGCATTGAATTAAACATAACAGAAAGGAACCATACATGAACAGCGCGATGAGAATAACAACGCCAGAATTTGCCCCGCTCGAGACGATAAACGTCTTTCACCGCCAGCTTGACAAAACGCCGGTACCCCCCTCGGCGTACGAAAACTGCCATATCCTGTTCAGGCGGGAGTTTGAAACCGATGTAACCGAGGGAGCGGTGTTTTATATCACGGCGGACGACTATTACAAGCTGTGGATAAACGGCGAGTTCGCCGGCATGGGCCCGGCGCCCTCCTACACCTTCCGCTACAATTATAACAAAATTGATATATCCCCATATCTGAAACCGGGCAGGAATATCATAGCGGTGCACACCTATTATCAGGGGCTTATAAACCGTGTCTGGACGAGCGGCGACAACCTCCACATGTTCTGCTGCGCGCTGGATATCGGCGGCAGGCGGGTGCTGGAGAGCGACAAAAGCTGGAAATACGCCTGCCACACCGGCTATTCCCACCTGGGCACCACCGGCTACAAGACCCAGTTCAGAGAGCGCTATGACGCGGGCGCGCCCGAGGTTGGCTTTGAATGTCCCTGCTTCGACGACTCGGGCTGGTCATACGCCGTGGAAGCCGCGAAAAGCCCCCATACCCTTGTGGAGCAGGAGACAGCCATGCTGGCGTTCGAGACAATGCGTCCGGCTTCCGTGCGGCGTGAGGGGGAAACCGTTATTTTCGACCTGGGGCAGATGGTGGTGGGCTATCCTTCATTTACCATAAAGGGCAAAAAAGGCGATGTGGCGGGCATCTTCTGCGGACAGGAGCTGAACCCCGACGGCTCGGTGCGCTATAAGCTGCGCTGCAACTGCGAGTATGCCGAAGAAATGGTGCTGTCGGGGTGCGAGGACAGACTTGTCCAGTATGACTACAAGGCGTTCCGCTATGTTGAACTTCACCTGCCCCCGGGAGCGCGATTCAACAGCGATTCTTTCTATGTCACCGCCCGTCACTATCCCTTTGCCGAGACGGCAAAGCCCTTCCTCGACGGATATGAGGGCGAGGAGCGGGAGACGCTGGAACGCATATGGAAGTTATGCTCGGACACGCTCAGATACGGCGTGCAGGAGGTCATACAGGACTGCCCCGACCGTGAGAAGGGCTTCTATCTCGGCGACGGCTGCTACACCGCCCTGACTCACCTGGCGCTCACCGGCGACCCGTCAATCTGCCGCAAGATGATATACGACGCGCTGGCGTCGGCGTTCATCACCCCGGGGCTGGTGACCTGTCTCGACTGCTCGTTCATGCAGGAGATAGCCGAATACCCGCTGATGTTCATCGGTTTCGTCTGGGCGTATTATCGCTTCACGGGAGACAGGGAACTGCTTTTTGATGTGAAGCAGGGTCTTAAAAACATACTTGAGGACTACCGCGCCCTATATGAGGGCGAGAACGGGCTGCTGTCTCATCTGGATCGCTGGTGCGTGGTGGAATGGCCGGCGCCCTACCGGGACGGCTACGATGTTGATATCGCCGAAGGCAAGGTCTGCGAGGCGGAGCACGCGGCGATAAACGCCTACTATGTCTTTGCCGTGAAGATTATGAATCTCATCTGTCGCGAGACGGGGGAGGGCGATTACCGCCCCTTTGAGCCGCTGCGGGAGGGCTTCATCGCCGCCTTCTACGATGCGGAGAGCGGGCTTTTCCGCGACAGCACCGCTTCCGAACACAAGAGCTTCCCCGCGTCGGCTTTCGCCTATTCATTCGGGCTCTGCCCCGACGAAGCCTGTGAGGAGCGCATCGAGGCGTGGCTTGAGGAGCGCACGGTGGCAAAGTCGAACTTCTTTGTCACCTTCCCGCTGCTGATGCGGCTCATGCTCAAGGGACGGCGGGAGGACGTCTGCCGTCAGCTTTTAGCCCCCGGCGCCTGGCGGCGTCTGCTTGACGAGGGAGCCACCGTCACCTTCGAGGGCTGGGGCGCCGACTGCAAGTGGAACACCTCGCTGTTCCACCTCACCATGTCCTACGGCGCGCTGTTCATGTCGAAGGAATTCTGGGATTCTGTGAGATAATGGTAATCTGTGAGATAGTGGTAAGATAAACAATAAAGACAGGAGCTGTGTCGGAATTTGAGTTCCGATACAGCTCCTTTGGTATTGCTCCCTGTGTTGCGGCGATTACTCCCTCTGTCGGCGGTTGCTCCCTGTGTTGCGGTGGTTACTCCCTCCGACGCGGCACTCCCTCCGACACGGCTGTCGCCGTGCCACCTCCCTCGGAGAGGGAGGCTTTTGTGCGCCTGTCGGGCGTGTGCCAGTATAGGAACCTATACGATGGAGCTGACAACGCCGCCTATTTCTCATCACGCGCTTTCCGAGGCTTTATCACCGGCCGAGTTACCTCATAGCTGACGCCCAGAAGGAAACGAATCGTCTCATCGTCGGGCAGGGGATAGGGCGCGGCATGTCCGCGCGACCCGCCGGCACTGTCCGATACATTCCCCGAACTCTCCAGCGGCAGAGAAACCCAGTGCGCCTTGTTCATATGATATCCCGGCAGCACCCCCTCCGCCGGTCCGAAGGAGTCGCGAAGCTCGAGGGGCAGTTTAAGATTCACTATGTCGATGAGTTTATCCCCCGGCAGTCCGAGGCGCGAGGGATGTATCCGCATTACTATTCCGTACCAGCGGCGGTTGGCGGCGTGGCGGAATACCGCCGTGAGAGCGTCGCGCTCAAAGGGATAGTCCGCCTCGGTGCCGAATTTGTCGGCGCAGTAGGCAAGCAGTGCTTCTCTTGTCATTGGCGGTCACCTTGCCGATGTAACGCGGCATGCTTGCGGACAACCGCCGCGGTCGGTATGACGGGCTGAATGTGTATGTAATCTTTCATATATTCCTCTGAAATCAATCGGAAACATCTGACTTCCCGCACACATTCTACCATATCCGGCGCCGCCGCGCAAGATGAGTCTGCGCAACTTGAAAAACTTAATGAACTGTGATACAATCGGATCAGATAAAAACCGAATGAGAGCCTATAAAGACAATAATATGGACACAAGGAAAGAAATAAACATCAACGACGAATACACGACCCGGGTGATTGACATGACCGCTCCGGGGGAGGGCATCTGCCGCTGTGACGGCGCGGCGGTGTTTCTGCCCGGCGGCGTCACCGGGGATCTGGTGCGCCTGAGGATAGCCGCCCTGCGGCGGCGGCGCGCCGACGGCGAGCTGCTCGAAATCCTTGAGCCTTCCCCCCGTCGGGTGAGCCCCGACTGCCCGGTTTACGGCGACAGCGACGGCGACGGCGGGTGCGGCGGCTGTACCCTGCGCCATGTCGACCCCGATTACGGCGCGTCGGTGCGGGAGAATTTAATTCGCGCCGCCCTGCGCCGGGAGGGTGTCCGCATCGCCTGCGAAGACCGCGCCGGTGATTACGGTGTCTGCGGCAGCAAGCGCGGCGTCTGCGTTGACTGCGGCAGCAAGCGCGGCGTCTGCGGTGACAGCAACGGCAAAAGCGGTGATGTGCGCCCGATCCTGCGCACCCGCGAGATCGGTTACCGCAACAAGGTTACCTTTCACATCGGTTCGGACGGGCTTATCGGCTTCTATGCCCCCTCCTCCCACCGGATACTGCCCGGCTCCCATCTCTGCCCGCTCTGCCCCGGGATTTTCGGCAGAATTGCCCGGTTTACAATGGATGCGATTGCCTCCTCCCTGCTTCCTCTCCCCGACGGCGGCGGTCTTGAACTGCGGATTTCAGCCGCCGGATTTGTCCGCGTCATTCTCGGCGTTCCCGCGGGCTATAAAGGCGATCTCTCGCCCTATGCCGCCGCCCTTGTCTCGGAATTCGGCGCGGTGATATCGGGCGTGCTCTCTGCCGCCGCCGACCGCCGCGGCCGCGTCGAATATACTCTCCTCCGGGGCGAGCGGTGGCTTGACGACACAATCGGCGGCGTGCCGATGCGGCTTTCCCCCGGCGCCTTTGCCCAGGTCAACCGCGAGGGCGCCGCCCATCTCGCCGATATCATCCTGCGGTATGCGGAGGAATATCTTACGGGCGGTGATGCCGTGTCGGGCGGCTCCATAGATGACGGCCATGGAATCCGCATACAGGATGCCCCGGGTGATGGTTCACCCGTCATCGCCGACCTTTACTGCGGCAGCGGGTTCTTCGGGCTGGCTCTGGCAAAGCGATTCCCGTCAGCCCGGGTTTACGGCATCGAGCTGAACCCCGATTCGATAGCCGACGCCGAGGTCAACCGCTCTTTCGGCGGGCTTTCTAACATCACCTTTTTCTGCGGCGACGCCGCCGGGTTCTCCTCCCGCGTCGGCGAAAAGCCCGGTATTGTGGTGCTTGACCCGCCCCGCGCCGGGCTCAGCGACGCCATGACCGCCGATATCGTCTCGGTGCTTTCTCCCCCGATTATTGTCTATGTCTCCTGCAATCCCTCAACCCTCGCCCGGGACCTCGCCCGCCTCTGCGCCGCCGGCTACGCCCTGCGCGAAGTGCAGCCGGTGGATATGTTCCCGGGGACTGAGCATGTCGAGACGGTATGTCTATTAGTGCGGAGAAACGGTCTACATATCAACATTTATGAGGATGTTGAGGAAATGCTACAAGAAAAACGCGGACAAGCCACTTATCCGCAGATCAAGGAGTATGTTTTGGAGCAAACCGGGATGAAGGTCTCTTCCCTGTACATATCTCAGGTGAAACGAAAATGCGGGCTGGAGGTCGGTGACAGCTACAACAAGCCAAAGTCCGAGGACAGCCGTGTACCGCAGTGTCCGCCGGACAAAGAAAAGGCAATCATGGACGCGCTGAAGCATTTTGAGATGCTTTAAGTGGAAAGTGAGAGGAAAATATACTTTCAAAAAACCGTCGGCTCGGGAACTTCTTTCGGTCGAAATACAGACGATTTCGGATGAGCATATTCGAGCGATTAGCGTTGCTCGTGATGTTTGCTATGATTTTCCTCAGCCTGATGAATTGACTGTTGAAGAGTTGTGGGAGAAGGATGGTCGCAGAGTGGATTGCGATTATACGCAAATTGTCAAGCCAATTAGGACCTCTGCCTTTACAGAAGATATTATTCGATTGAGCCAAGTAAAATATTCACCATTTGATAAAAACAGTAATGGTAATATGGGATATTTGTTTGAAATCAATCGTAAGCTTGCGATAATATTTATTGAGGCATCGGTAAAGAAGAATCATTATCCCAACTTAGTTGATTATATCAGCGAATTACTTGTGGAAGGGGACGATGATTGATTTTACAATAGCTGCATGTAACGATAATATAGTAATTTCCTTTAATGGGTGAGGTAAAAATGAGTAGTTTAAGAGCATATTATTCTTCTGACATTGAAGATTTTTTAAACAAATCCAATGATGAAATCCTCGGTATAATTCATAAAAATGATGTTTCTGCTGATATTATGATTCAACAACGTAATGCATGGGAAGAGGAAATTAATATTTTAAAGAAACAGTTAGCCGGTTTCAGGAATGGACGGATTATTTTTGAATACACAATTCCAAGAATGGGAAAGCGTGTTGATGTTGTTTTTCTATATAAAAACATTGTGTTTTTGATGGAGTTTAAATGTGGGGATACTGAATATAAAGCGTCTGCTTTTGATCAGGTTTATGATTATGCACTGGATTTACGGAACTTTCAAAAGGAAAGCCATGATAAATTGCTTGTACCAATAATGATTGCCTCCAAAGCTCCGGCTGAAGCATTGAAACTTATTGAGTTTGATAAAATTATCGAGCCGATCAAACGCAATGCTAATAATATTGCTTCTGCCATTCATACCGTTTCCGGTCAATATAGTGAACCGTATTTTGATTATTTGTCTTGGGAAAACTCAGAATATTTACCGACACCTACGATTATAGAAGCTGCACAGGCACTATATCGGGGACATAATGTTTCAGAAATTACACGGAGTGATGCCGGTGCTGAAAATCTCACTATTACGACAGATAAGATCAATCATATTATAGAATGTAGTAAAGCGAAACAAAGAAAGTCTATTTGTTTTGTAACCGGTGTACCCGGATCAGGCAAAACATTAGTGGGTCTTAACATAGCAATTCAGCGTTCTGATGCAAAAAAAGGAGAGCATGCCGTTTTTTTATCCGGAAATTTTCCTTTAGTGACTGTCTTACAGGAAGCCCTTGCTCGTGATAAGGTCGGTCAAGCAAAAGAAAATAATGAGCATTTAACGAAAAGAGACGCTTTACGTAGTACCTCGGCCTTTATTCAGATTATTCATAAATATAGAGATTCCTTTGTCGAAAACAATCATGTTCCTCCGGAGCGTATTGTTATTTTTGATGAAGCTCAAAGAGCTTGGACTAAAGATCAAATATCCAAATTTATGCACACGAAAAAAGGAGTTTCAAATTTTGACTATAGTGAGCCGGAATTTTTGATTAGCACAATGGATCGGCATAAGGATTGGGCGGTGATCATTTGTCTTGTAGGTGGAGGACAGGAGATTAATACGGGCGAAGCAGGCTTGCCGGAGTGGTTTGACTCTTTGAGACGGGCATTTACTGATTGGGATGTTTATATAACACCGCAACTTAATGATGAAGAATATAGACGAAGTTACTCATGGGCAGACATGATTTCAGGACTCAAAGTTTCTGAAGTTGAAAAGTTGCATTTAAAAACATCAGTTCGATCTTTTCGTACGCCTGATTTAGCTGCTTTCGTTAAAGCTATTTTAGATGTAGACACACAAAATGCAAAAGGCTTATTAGCAAGATTTCGGGATCAGTATCCGATTGTTCTCACTCGAGATTTAGAGAAAGCAAAAGATTGGGTGAGGGCGCAGTGTAGAGGGACGATGCGTTATGGGGTATTAACCAGTAGCGGTGGACTACGTTTAAAACCTGAAGGGATTTTTGTGAAAAATGATATTTCGGTAGCTAATTGGTTTCTTAACGGGAAGGATGATGTTCGATCCAGTTACTATTTGGAAGATGTTGTCACTGAGTTTGATATTCAAGGTTTGGAGTTAGACTATACAATTGTTGCCTGGGATGCTGATTTTCGTTTTGAAAATAACGAGTGGCATGATTATAATTTTTCAGGAACATGCTGGAACCATGTCAATTTAGATAATAAGCAGATTTATCTCAAAAATTCATATCGTGTACTGCTCACAAGAGCGAGGCAAGGAATGGCGATTTTTATTCCGAAAGGCAATAATGAGGATCAAACGCGTTTAACGAAATATTATGACGGTATTTACAAATATCTAAAATTAGTTGGCGTGGTTGAATTATAGATTTTATTGTGAGAACTACAAAAAAGATTGAGGGCTCATTGGGTGGATTGGGGAGTGTTGAATTGATTCAAGTAACTGCGGCAATTATACAAAGAAATGGAAAGCTGCTTCTGTGTCAGAGACCAATAGGAAAACGTTGTGCGTTATTATGGGAATTTCCTGGTGGCAAGATTGAGCGTGGTGAGACGCCGGAGGAATGCTTGGTGCGCGAATGCTATGAGGAATTAGGCATAACAATCAAAACGGAACAATTTGCTCAGGAAGTGATGTATGAGTATCCGGACATTACTGTTAATATTCACTTTTATTTTTGTGAAATTATTAGTGGAGATCCGGTCTGTATCGAGCATAATGATGTTCAGTGGTTTTCTTTGGAAGAAGTATCAAAACTATCGTTATGTCCGGCAGATGATAAAATGTTGAGCTTGCTTTCAAAAGATATTAAAAAATATTTGGCATCTACATCATCAAATTAAAATAATAAGATAATGGAGCTTATCACGACAAACAATAGAACAATCTACTCAAATAATGTTGATATTTTCCTAAGATGGCAGGATAAATCGCTGATTTCTTAAAGATGAGTAGGAATTCAGAGCAGGTGACAATCGCCTTATAGAAACTATCCTCTTAAATTTAATTTAGAATAATTTAAGACAAGCGAAGGATTTAAGCTATACGAGGAAGAAAATAAGTGATATAACCCCCAAAGAGCAGACTAGATTTTTGCTATTTCATCTGTCTACTCTCTGGGGGCATATCAGTCTCGGTTTTTGTTATTCCGAGTGTCTGTGTCCGCTACGGGGGACTGTTTATTTACAGGCAAATCAACTGCGAGTGTCGGGTTTGCCGATTGACACACATCATGTTATACCGCGAAGAACTCATCCCGCACAAGGTCCTGAAGGAATCGCTTTTTTACATCCAATCCCTTCGCCTTCTCAAAAAGGTCGTATCCCGCTTTCTGACAGGCGGGGCAGGCTTTTCTCGGAATGGTAAATCCGATTAGCGATGCCCCCAGGTCGTTTCGGGATTTTATCGAATCCACACCCGGGCAGTCGGGGCACGGTCTGAACTCCTGAACCTGCGACTCGAAAATCCCGTCAGTGTCGTAGTAGACCCGGCGGTTTCTCTTGACGGACGACTTGCCCCCGAAAAGCTTTTGCCCGAGAGCCTCCCTGCGCCGCCAGATATCAAGCACTTCATCGGAGATTCGCTTAACTTCCCCGGTGATTCTTTCCGACTGCTTCCATCTTCCGAGATGATAATCCGGCTCGGCGACGCCCGAATAGTCAAGTTCCGCCATGGCGAGAATAATGCCGGTATTCACATAGGGCAGCGCGCCCTGAATGGAATACCCGCCTTCGAGAACGGCGATATCGGGATTCAGCCGGCTGTTGAGTTTCGCATAGCCCTGAGCGGAAAAACTCATATTGGTAAGCGGGTCGGTATAGTGATTGTCCTGCCCCGCCGAGTTTATGATGAGATCCGGCTTGTACTCCTCAAGTATCGGGAGGACGGTGTTCTCGAGAACGTATTGAAATCCCTCGTCTCCGGTGCCGGGCGGGAGCGGTATGTTGACGTTATAACCGAAAGCCGACGGGCCGCCCAGGTCTTCTATCGGTCCCGTTCCGGGGTAGAGAGTCCGCCCGTCCTGATGGAAAGAGATATACAGGGTGTCGGGGTCGTTCCAGTAGATGTCTTCGGTCCCGTCCCCGTGATGGCAGTCGGTGTCAACGACGGCAACCCTCATGTCGCCGTATTTTCGCCGCGCATAAGCCAACCCTACGGCTTCGGTATTTACGATGCAGAAACCCCTGTCGCCGTAAACCACCCGCTGGGCATGGTGTCCGGGCGGACGGACGAGCGCAAATGACTTGTCGGTTTCCCCGCCTAAAACCGCGTCGAACGCCCGCATTACCCCGCCCGCCGCGATAAGATGCGACTCGGTGACTAATTCTTCCATACCGGGGTAACAGAAATGGACACGGTCGATGTCCTTTTTTGTTGCTATCAGAGGATTGAAAAAATGAATTCCCTCAACGTCCTCTATCCCTTCTTCGAGCAGCTGATCTTGGGTGTAGAGCAGTCTTTCTTCCCTCTCCGGATGGGTGGGCGATATAGCCCAGTCGAAGGCGGGGAAAAGAATCAGTCCGAGTTTGTTTTTCGCTTTCATCCTCTTTCCGCCTTTCTGCATATCACCAGTCCGGGTTTTATCTGAGCCTTAACCCTGATGTTTTTGTATGCTCTGTATTCCTTGACCATGTTGAAGCTGCTTTCCTCGGTTATTTCGGCTCCCGGAACGTCCGATGAAATGCCCATAGCCTGACCGGCAGACTTTACTTCGCTGAGTGCCCGCTCTTTTGCCCTCCGAAGGTCATAAGTCCTGCCGATTTTTTCATACACGCCCGTCTCCGGTATGGAGAGAATCTCTCTTTCGGTGTCGGCAAGGAGGGTGATTTCCGCCGTAGGTCTTGCCAGAGCGGCGCCGATCGCGTTGGCGATCTCATGATTCGGAGGGTATTCCACCGGCAGCCCGAGTTCTCTCTCCAGATATTTTGAAAGCGCTTTTGCCGGCCCCCCTATAACGCCGACCGACCGCGGTTTTACGGTTCTGCCGTCCAGCAGCTCTTTTATCGTATATACGGGATTTGAATTTATCTTCTTGAGCGCGTTTTCGATTGTTTCGCGTACGGATTTACAGAAATTACCTATAATCATACCGGCAAATTCCCCGGGAGGCATCCGAATCTCTTTCGCCATGCTCTCCAGCGCTTCGGCGCTCTCACGGCTGTGTTCGGCTTCCATGACTCCGAGATACACGAGGGCGTCGGTGGGTGTGAGGTGTTTCCCGCCGAAGGCGACCGCGTGCCCCTTCCTTTCGGGGCCGATTTTCAGTTTTCCGTCTTCCATGCGGACATAGCTGTCGCCGCCCAGACCCGCGGAGGTGCTGTAAACGGCGCGCACCAGCGTTTTGTGACCGCCGATTTCGATACCCGAAGGCTCAAAAACCGGCACCCCGTCAGCGAGGAAAAACAGATCGGTGGTTGTCCCGCCTATGTCGAGCAGGCATCGGTCCGCCTCCTTCTCATCCAGAAGGGCGGTCATACCCATGAGACTGGCGGCGGGACCCGAAAGTATCGTCTCCACGGGTTTTGCTTTGGCGCCTTTGAGACTGACGGTTCCCCCGTCGGCTTTCAGGATATAGACCGGAGCGCCGATCCCTTCGCGTCTGAGGGCTTCCTCTATGTTCTCCGCGAACGCCTTGAATGTGGAACAGACGGCGGCGTTCAGGTATGCTGTCCGAACCCTCCTCGGGAAGTTCAATCTTCCGGAGAGGGTATGCCCCATGGTGACCTCCCGAAAACTGTCACGCAGATATTCTTCAGCCCGTTTTTCAAATTCGGGATTCCTGGTCGAAAACTTGCCGACAACCGCGGCGGCTTCAATGGAATTATTAAGGAAATCCGCTTTGATTTTTGTCAATTCGTCCGGATTTTCACCGCTCACCGGTATGCCCCGGTGATCCGTGCTTCCCGTGACGTCGACCACATTCTCGCCCAGGTCGTCGAACCGCCACTTAAGTCCGGGACCCCTCTGCAGGATGACTCCCACCTTGGAGATTCTGTTCTCCACTATGGCGTTGGTCGAGACGGTGGTGCTGAGGTTGATTCTCTTTATATCTTCTTTTTCCGTCCCCCGGAGCAGCTCTTTTATACAATTCCAGATGCTCCGGAAGTAATCGCTCCTGTCCACCGGCCGCTTGACCTGTCTCACAATACGGCCGTCATGTGCGGCTATAACAACTCCGTCGATATTTGTGCCGCCCATATCTATACCGATAATCAAAGTCCTGCCTCCTTTGTTGACAAACTGAAAATTTATAAAGCATATCAGAACAATTTGACCGCAAATACCTCGACATAGGGGCTCTACTGCGTGCTTCGGAACAGAAACTTCACCCTGTCGCACCCTGTCGGAATACACAGACAGCAGCGCCTGTCGAGAGGGATCTCCCGCCGCCAACAACGGTCAGGTCGGAATATATATTGCAAGTCATATAATTTTCCCCCGTCATTCGGTTGTCCTGCCTGTATTGTATCATCCGCGGCGGTTATTTTCAATATGACGGCAACGAAATATCAGCGCGGTACAATGAAAAGGGCATTGCGGGTTGATGAAATTCATGATAAAATGGAACAGAGACAAGCAAAGATGTTTTATATATGACATAAGGGCACATATCGCGGGGGGTGGCAGGATGACATACAGAATGCCGGAAGCAGGCGGCGGCGACAGAGAGATGCTTTGCGAGTATGTTCGGGAACACCGCGAAAACGGTGAGACCGACATAAGCGCGAGCCACGGGCTGACCGGTTCCGAATATTCCGAATGGGTCGGAAAGTCGGAAAGATACATAAAAACGCTTCGGAAGGCGACGAGACATGGGGAAAATCGTTACCTGTATCTGTGCCTTGAAGGCGGCAGACTGATAGGCTTGCTCAGCATCAGGTACGGTCTGCCTGAGGAACTTTCCCGAAAATACGGTCACATAGGCTTCGGAGTAAGACCCTCCGAAAGGAAAAAGGGCTATGCGGCAGCCATGCTTGAATATGCCTTATCTGTCTGTAAAGACAAAGGAATGAACCGGGTAATTCTCGGCTGTTATAAGGATAACCCGGCATCGGCGGCGGTCATTATTAAAAACGGCGGAGTTCTGATCTCGGAAACCGGGGATTACACGGAAGGCAGAATCAGTCGGTATTATTCGATAGAACTTCAGGCGGCGGACGGCGAACCGCAATAATATATTTTCACCTTGTTTTTATCCTGAATATGCCGTATAATCATATCATCATCACATGTCCGGGCGCTGTTTGAAATGTTGAACGCATTCCGGCATGAAACAAACAAGGGGGTAAAACCATGTTATTACGCGAAAGATTCTGGCTTTGGGGGCATCCCGAGGGGCGCTACAACAACATGTACGGCAACATGCGCATATCGCGCATGACGCCGGTGGAGGGCTGCATGTATCTCGGCATATGCAACACCTTCATGGTGCCGGTGGGGGTGGACGTCAACCGCCGCCAGTACAACAAATCCTTCAAGCCTCTGCGTCAGGTGGGGTGGGAGGTATACGACGCCGGAGTGAATCCCGAAATAATCGAGCCGTTCATAGCCGAAGCCGCCGATTTCCCCAACATAGGCTGCGTGGTCTTCGACGATTTCCAGAGGGGTGACGGCTACAAGAAGATCCCGCCGGAAAACCTTTGGAAGATAAGGGAGCGTCTCCACAACAACGAGGTTCGCCCGCTCGACATGTGGATGGTGCTCTACACCCAGGAGTTCGGACTGGACAAAGAAAAAGACGAGGATTTCCGCCGCTACATCGAACCCTTCGACGGTATCATAATGTGGACTTGGAAGGAATCGGATGTGCCGCTCATCAACGATAAGTTCGAGATATTCAAAGACCTGACGCCGAACAACCGCCGCATGCTGGGCTGTTATCTCTATAATTTCGGCGAAAACAAACAGGCGACAAGCGGCGCGGTCAGATGGCAGCTTGACCGGTACCGTGAGATGATCCTGTCGGGCGAAGCCGAAGGGGTGGTTCTGCACACCAATACCATGGCAGACCTGGACTATGAAGCCTACGACACCGCCGTCGAGTGGATGGAAAAGCACGGGGACGAGATAGTCGCGGATTTGTGAGGCTTTTCCGTCGGATGGATTTCGGGGCATCAATAACCGCAGACCGACAGTGCGGCGCGGAGGCACTTCCGCCCGGGAACAATATATTTAGGGGATACGGTATAACATCATGAAAAAAGCCCACAGGATAGGGTATCACAGATATTTCACCGACAAAGAGTTCGAAAAGCACATAAAATTCATAAGCCGGAACATCGACGTGATAGACGAAGTCGCGCTGTTTGTCGAGTATTCGCATTTCGGCTATTGGGAGCTTTCGGGTCAGCGGGAGCTTGCCGTGATACTTAAAAAGCGCCTTGACGCATACCGCGAAACCGGCGTGAGAAGCGTCGGGCTCAATGTCCTCGACACGGTAGGTCATCTCGAAGAAGCCTGGGATGTATTTCCCAAGCCTCCGATGCAGACGATGGTTTCAATAAACGGCGAGGTGTCGACAAGCTGTCTCTGCCCCAATACGAAGGAATTCAGGGATTACACCGAAGAGCGCTACGCGATACTTGCGGCGGCGAATCCCGACTTCATATGGGTTGACGACGATCTGCGCATAGGCAACCACGGCGTCGCCGGTCCCTGTTACTGTTCGACTTGTATCGCCGAATTCAACGCAAAGACAGAACGCGGCGAAACTTTCGAAAGCCTGACCCGAGCCGTCAAAGCCGGAGACGGCGAAATAAGCGGCGCGTGGCATAAATTCTGCTATGACTCGTACGGCGAGGTGGCGGCTCTCATAGAAAAAGCGGTGCATTCGGTTGACCCGGGAATAATCCTGGGCGAGATGACGGGGAGCACCGAGCACTGGTTCGGCCCTCTGAAAGCCGAAAAGGGCAGACCGGGCGGCGGATTTTACGAAGATTCCAACCCGTACGGGATTCTTTATAAGGCATTGGCGTGCGAAAGGCAGATTCTGAGTTATCCGCCCCATGTTACCGACATTCAGTATGAGTTTGAGAATTTCCCCTACCAGGAGCTTGGGAAATCAAAGACCGTTATGTCGCTTGAACCCTATTTCGCGGCAATGAGCGGCTGCGGCGGGGTTGCCTTCAACACCAGCGGCCACGACAATTACCGTCTGATGGAAGTTCTGCACGAGCACAAGGCGAGATACGACACGCTGACTTCGCTGACAGAGGGAAAACACGCGTGCGGAGTCAATGTCGGAACTTATGACACCGAAATAATGAAGGTCGGCATACCGTCCACATTCGATCCGCGGCATGCCTGCGTATATATAATAGATCAGCATGAAGCGGCGTCGGGTACCGACGAGCAGCTCAGGAAAATGCTGTCCAAAGGCGCGTTTGTGCGCCCGGCGGCACTGCCGGTTCTGGAAAAGCGGGGATATCTCGGACTGTGCGGCGTGAAGCCGGGAAACAGATACCACAGCGGCATACAGGAGAGGTTTACCGGCGATATTCTGAACGGGGACGACGCGGGTTATATACGCAACTGCTACATGAATTTCTTCAACCGGGACAGAAACAGCAATTTCGTGACGGTTCTTGAGCCCGCGGAAGGCGCGCGGGTCGTAAGCGAGGCGGTCACGGTGACCGATGCCGCGCCGATGGGGGCGTGCCTGACCGTATATGAAAACGCCCCGGGCGGACGGGTGGCGGTGACTACATATGATTACCCGAATTTCTATCTCTATTCGGCGAAAAGGCGCCAGCTGACGAGCATATTCGATTGGCTGAGCCGTTCCGCGCTTCCCGTTATCATCGGGCACGACTGCAAGGTTGTTCCCATGTTCCGCGAAGATGATAAGGGCAATTTCGTGTGTCTGCTTGCCAACATGAACTTTGACGCCACGGGCGAATTCGATGTTCTGCTGCGCACGAAAGCCGATGTCTGCAAAATCCTCGGCAGCGACGGGATTCCGCGCGAGGCGGAGCGGCGCAATACAGACGGCGGAACCTATGTCAGGATAAGCAATATCGAACCGTGGCAAACGGTCGTTATTTCGGGTGAAACAAGGTAAAAGGCGATATATCACATATCTGCGGAAGATACTTTTACTTAAGCAGATAAAGCCGAACCGTCAGGTGATTCTCACGGTTCGGCTTTTTATTGACTGATTATGTCGGTGTATGCTGTCTCGGTTTGTCTATATTATCCGTAAAATTGTAACTCAAATACTAAAAAATGTTGATTTGAGCAATGTGTTGTGTTATACTGTCATAAACATAACATATTGCTGTTTGCTGTTGCGGTTCGGGATTTTCAAAAACAAATGCGGTATGTATGTCAACGCGGTGCGGTCAATAAATGTGCTGACGGAATGTAATAAAATATGATTAAGGGGACGTTTATGAGATTCGGAATAATCGGATGCGGGATGATCTCTTCGGTACATGCCGGGGCGGTAAGAGCTATCGACAGCGCCGAGCTTGTCGGCGCATGCGACATGAACATCGACAGATGCCGGACATTCGCGGCGGAATACGGCATTGCCGCCTACGACAGCTATGAAGCGCTTTTAAGTGACAAAAATATAGACGCGGTGTGCATATGCACGCCCAGCGGAAGTCATGCGGCGAATGCCGTTCAGGCCGCCGAAGCCGGGAAACATATTGTCATAGAAAAGCCTATGGCGCTGACGGCGGACAGCGCGGATGAGATTATCTCCGCATGCCGGAAAAACAATGTCACCGGCACGGTTATATCCCAGCTGCGCTATTCCGCCGATATAACCAAGGTTCGGGATGCGGTAAACGACGGGAGCTTCGGAAAACTCGTGAGCTGTCACCTTGAAATGAGGTATTACCGAACGCAGGCGTATTACGACGGCAGCAGCTGGCGCGGAACCTGGGCTATGGACGGCGGCGGCGCGCTGATGAATCAGGGAATACACGGCATTGACGCCATGAGCTATATCATGGGCGGCATCGCCTCGGTGTCGGGAGTTATAAAGACCATATGCCGGAACATTGAAGTCGAAGATACGGCGGCAGCGGCGGTGTGCTTCAAAAACGGCGCCGTCGGCACGATAAACGGTTCGGTCGCCACCTATCCAGGCTATCCGCGCCGGCTTGTTATAAGCGGCTCACTCGGCAGCGTCGAGCTTACCGAGGAGATAATGACATATTCAGATCTGCCGGCGTTTACCGACCATAAGTTAAGCGACGGTTCTATCGGCAGCGGTTCATCCGATCCTACCAATACACCCATATACGGACACGTCAGGCAGCTGACCGATTTCATTCAGGCGGTGAAAAACAACACAAAGACCCGCTCCGATATCCTCGACGGCAGAGACACGGTGAAGATTATCGAAAGCATCTATAAATCCTCCCGGACGGGTATGCGGGTGGAGATATAGGATATAGAATATCAAGGCGATTTCCGACATGCATTGTCCGGACGGGAACGCCGTTTTCGCCTCATAATTGCAGCCGGTAAAGCCCGCCGAACCGTTGCGGTTCGGCGGGCTTTGTTTCGGGTCGCGGCTCACGGGTTTGCGAAGAGATAATTTCAGTTTGACGCGCGAAACTGAAATAACGGAGTATAATATTGCCGTTATTTCAATTTGTCAAGCGAAACTGAAATAACCTCCTCAAAATCCCCGTCATATTTCATTTTCAGCCGGGGAAAGGCATCACATCCCCCTCGTATGCGCCCTCGCATGCGCCGCCCTCCGAATATGGAGAATCGGGACCTTGACTTGAAGTGCCGTCCATGGTAAAATCAATATAAACACAACAATAACAAGGAGGACAGACATGAGCTACCAACAGTATATGCCCTACACGCCCGCCGACAGCCGCTACAATAAGATGCCCTACCGCAGATGCGGCAGGAGCGGGCTGAAACTGCCCGCGATCTCACTCGGACTGTGGCACAATTTCGGGGATATCACCCCCTTCGGCGTACAGCAGAAGATACTCCGCACCGCCTTCGACAGCGGCATCACCCACTTTGACCTTGCCAACAACTACGGCCCGCCGGCAGGCGAAGCGGAGCGCAACTTCGGGGAGCACATGAGACGCGACTGGCGCCCCTACCGCGACGAGCTGATAATCTCCACCAAGGCGGGCTTCGGCATGTGGAAGGGACCCTACGGCAACGACGGTTCCCGCAAATACCTAATCGCCAGCCTCGACCAGTCGCTGAAACGCATGAATCTCGAATATGTGGATATTTTCTACCACCACCGCCCCGACGACAACACGCCAATCGAAGAGACGATGGGCGCGCTGTACGACATCGTAAAGAGCGGCAAGGCGCTCTACGCCGGCATTTCCAACTACAATCCCGACCAGGCAAAACGCGCGATCAACTGCCTCAAGGACATGGGAATGCATATGCTCATCCATCAGCCCAACTACAATATGTTCAACCGCTCGATTGAACAGGGGCTTACAGAGCTTCTTTCGGAAGAAGGCGTCGGGATTATTGCCTTCGCTCCCCTCGCGGGCGGCAGGCTGACCGGCAGGTACCTGAACGGCATTCCCGAAGATTCCCGCGCCGCCCACGACCCCCGGTTCCTCCGCCCCTCCGACATCGACGAAAAGCTGCTTGCCACCGTCCGTGCGCTCAACGCCGTTGCCGAAAGGCGCGGGCAGACCCTGGCGCAGCTCGCTCTCGTGTGGGCGCTCCGCGATCCTGCGGTTACCTCGGCGCTCATCGGCGCGTCAAAGCCCGAACAGGTAGCCGAAAACGTCAGGGCGCTTGACAACATGAGCCTGAGCGAAGAGGAGCTTGGGGAAATCGACACGATACTGGCGAACAGGTAATATTTGCATACGGCTTCTGTAATCATATGTGTGGCATGTGTCATCGGCATGTGCCACACATATTTTTATATCAGTATACGATTTATTATAAATACATATAAAACCGAATCGTATCGCAATCGCCGCGTTTGCGGTATGTGATTAATATCAGACCCGGGGGCGGTTTCGGCGAGGCATATGTTTAATTAAAACGGGTGAGTTTCCGATAGCGGAATTATTTATAATTTTTCTGATTAGGTATTGACTTAATCAAAAATGTGCGCTATAATCTGATTAGACGGGAGCCTAATCAAATCACAGGAGGATTATCATGGATAAGAAGAAGGTATTGAAAGCTGTCGCTGATGAAACCCGCATGAACATTTTGAAGCTGCTTCTGCGGCACAATTATTGTGTCCGCGCGCTGGCAAATGAAATGAACCTGACAGAAGCGACTATATCACAGCATCTGAAGGTGTTGCGGGAGGCGGGCTTGCTTGTTGGAGAAAAGCGCGGATATTTCATGCACTATACCGTAGAGCGCCCGGTATTGCTCGAACTGGCGAAGGAGATAATAGCTTTGGCAGATATCAGACAGGAAACCTGCAAACCGGAAAAACGCGCCGATTGCCCTTCCAAAGACAAGCGGGATTGCCCGAAAAAAGGCAAGTGCAGCGACGAGGTCAAGGAGTTTTGTCACGGCGCGAATCACGTCAAGGGAGAATAAGATTATGGGAATGGTCAGCGTCTCAAACCTTAAAAAGACATACGGCAGCTTTACTGCTGTAAACAATATCTCTTTTGAAGTTCAAAAGGGTGAAATATTCGGTTTTTTAGGACCGAACGGAGCGGGAAAAACATCTACTATAAACATGATGACAGGACTGTCGCGGCCGACAGCCGGAGAAGTTATAATCGGCGGCACGGATGTAAGAAAGCAGACAAAAAAGGCTCAGTCCGTTATGGGTATAGTTGCTGACGAAAGCAACCTTTACAATGAAATGAACGGCTTTGACAATCTGTGTTTCTGTGCGGCTCTGTACGGTATGGAAAAAAAGGAGCGGGAAACAAAAGCCCGACGCCTTCTGGAAGAATTCAGACTGAAAGACGCCGGCAAAAGACCATATAAAGCCTATTCCAAGGGAATGAAACGCAAACTTACGATTGCCGCGGCACTGATACATTCTCCGCAAATCCTGTTTTTGGATGAGCCTACATCCGGCATTGATGTGGAGAGTTCAAGACAAATTCGGGGAATGATAAAGGAATTGAAAAAGCAGGGAACGACCGTTTTCCTCACCACCCACAATATAGATGAAGCCGAGCGCATATGCGACCGCATCGCTTTCATATCAAAAGGACAGATAGTAGCATTGGGTACTGTTCCGGAATTGATGGCGAGCGTCTCAACCGGTCACGCCGTTCGCTTTGTCACAAGTAAAAATGCCGAAGAACTCTCGACCGAGCTTCAAAACTGTTTTAAGGGAACCGAGGTTGCCGTTCAGCCCGATAATTCTTTGATTATGAAATCGGATGAACCTGTTTCTTTGTTTCCGGTTATGGATTTTTTACATAATAAAGGAATCGATGTATACGAAGCCAAAGAACTGCGCCCCTCCCTTGAAGATGTGTTCGTTAAGCTCACCGGCATAGATTCTTCCGTACTGAAAAGAGACGAGAGATGAGGAGATCAAAATGAAGAGTCTTATCGCTTTTTGGAACATTCTGAAAAAAGATATTAAAAACTACTATCTTAAACCGCCGAATATCAGCTGGGGCATAATCTTCCCGCTCTCGTGGACATTGATGCAGCTTATTCGTTCGCCGGGAGAAAACATTTTGGAATTGCTGCCCGGCCTGATGGCTATGAGCGTTTTGTTCGGTACCACATCCATGCTGGCTGTTACCATAACTTTTGAGCGCAGCGGCAGATCTTTTGATCGTCTGCTTCTGGCGCCCGTGAGCTTAAATGTCGTGGTTCTGGCGAAAATAGCGGGAACGGTTATATTCGGTATGCTGAACGCCTTTGTTCCGGTGGTTTTCGCATGCTTCTTTACCGACCTGACTAAAGTTAAATTCGGTTTGGTATTGCCGGCTGTTTTTATGATTGCTGTCAGTTCCGCGTTGATGGGGCTGTTGATTGCCGTATCTGCCAAGCAGGTGTTTGAGGCACAAACTCTCTCAAATTTCTTTCGTTTTCCGATGCTGTTTCTTTGCGGGTTGTTCGTGCCCGTTTCAAGTCTGCCGGTGTTTCTGCGTCCCGTATCCTACTTTTTGCCACTCACATATGGAGCGGATATACTTAAGGGAGCGATTATAGGGGAAAATACTCTTAATCTGACGCTGTCTTTCGGAATGCTGCTTCTTTTCTCGGCGGCGCTGTTTCTGATCAGCCGATACAATATCAGCCGCAAGTGGATTTTATAAAGGATAATATTAATCATAATACCGAAGCGAGCGGTATCGATATCATTGAAAATTCGCCATTATTCAACGAGCACGAACCCAATGAAAACCATATTAGAATTTTTCCCTTTCTCATCCCGCCGGCTATCGCGCGGCGGAGAGAAAAATAAAGCGCCGCGAAACTCAACATCTCAAAACAATCCGTATGCCACACGAAACACGCCTGCGGGTCAACACATGACCTGCGGGTTTTTCTTTTGTAACTATTCGATGAACTCTATTGACTTTTCGCGTCTAATGGTGTAGACTGCAAGCGAAGTCTAACGAAGTAGACACTGAGGGACATTATAAATGGAAATACCGAAAATTCACGAAAGCGAGTACCGCTTCTGTCTCATAATGTGGGAACATGAGCCGGTCACCACCGTCGAACTGGTGAAGCTCTGCCGGGAGCAGCTGGGCTGGAAGCGGACCACCACCTACACGGTCATCAAGCGTCTCGGGGAGCGCGGCGTGCTGAAGAACGAGAACGGCGAGATCACCTCGCTTGTATCGAAAGACGAAGCGCAGGCGTGGGAAATCGGCGAACTGGTCGAGAAAAAGTTCGAGGGTTCGCTGCCCGCCTTTATCGCCGCTTTCACCAGACACCGGGACATGTCAGACGGCGAACTCGACGAAATACAGCGCATGATAGACCGTATAAGGAAAGGGGGCATATAATATGCCCGCATGGCTTACGAATATAGCGGATATAATAGAAAATATGCCTGACTTCTCCGGCATGCTGAACATAAGCATAGCGGCGGGCTGGGTTATACTGGCTGTGATTGCCCTGCGCTTCCTCCTGAAAAAAGCTCCGAAACGGTTTCATGCCGCGCTTTGGGGGCTTGTAGCGGCGCGCCTGCTGCTCCCCTTTTCGATTGAGAGCGAATTCAGCCTTATCCCGAGCGCCGCCATCCTGCCGGATGAAGTTTTAAGGTATGAGGGCACGCGGCTTCGGGAGCCCGCCCGCCTTGACATTATCTCGAATCCCGTCTTTTCGGACGGCGTTTCGATAGAACTTGGGCAGACGGTCGACAACATTCAGGTGCATATGGCGGTTATGACGGTCGTATGGCTTGCGGGAATCGCCGCTCTGCTGCTCTACGCCGCAGCCGCATATATTCGTCTGCGCCGAAGGGTCGACACCGCCGTGCTTTATAAGGACAATATCTTCCGGAGCGAAAATGTTTCCTCCCCCTTTGTGTTCGGCATAGTCAGACCGAAAATCTACCTGCCCTTCAAAATGGCGGAACAGGATATCGGACACGTTGTCGCCCACGAAAAGGCGCATATCCGCAGATATGATCACCTGTGGAAGCCTCTCGGTTTCCTCCTGCTGACTCTCCACTGGTTCAATCCCCTGATGTGGCTTGCCTATATACTGTTCTGCCGCGACATCGAGCTTGCCTGCGATGAAAAGGTCATCGGCGAACTCGACAGCGGGCAGAGAGCCGATTACGCGCAGACCCTTGCAGCCTGCAGCACCGGCAAGCGTGCCGGCAAGCGGGAGGCTGCCGCCTGTCCATTCGGTGAGATCGGGGTAAAAACGCGGATCAGGTCGGTGATGAATTACAAAAAACCCGCGGTCCGGATCATAGTATTATCGGTCATCGTCTGCATAGCCGCGGCGGTGTGCTTCCTGTCCGACCCGATAAAGGGCGGCGACATGGAGGACTGCTACTATCTCATAATCGGACAGAACGGCGTTCTCGAGATCGGAGTGTCAACACCGCAAACAAGCGGCGGCTGCAGAAACGCGGACAATTCCACTTTCGAAAAGGGCGAAAAAGTGTGGCTCGGTCATCTGAAAGGCGATACGGATCTGCGGGGCGCAGCAATCACCGCATTTAATAAGAACGGAGATGTTGTATATTCTCTCCGCATTCCCGAAAATGCGACGGACGATGAAATCGCCGAGCTTCTCAACGGCGGGAGCTGGCTGCATTCCCCCGACAAGGCGGCGAGGGTGAGCGATTGAATTTATGATAACGGAGCTGTATCAAAACTCGAACTTTGATACAGCTCTGTTTATTGAGGTCGATCCACAGAGGCGGTTACTCCCTCTGCGGTGGAGTGCATTCCCTCCGTCACGGTTTACTCCCTCCGTCACGGCTGTCGCCGTGCCACCTCCCTCGGAGAGGGAGGCTTTTAGTGGTGAGGGAGCGGGCTTCGCGGGCTTGCGCATTCTTAGGCTTTCATTCCGCAGGCTCCCTCTCCGAGGGAGCTGTCAGCGTCAGCTGACTGAGGGAGTTATCATCTCCGTCACGGCTTACTCCCTCCGTCACGGCTGTCGCCGTGCCACCTCCCTCGGAGAGGGAGGCTTTTTGCGGTGAGGGAGCGGGCTTCGCGGGCTTGCGCATTCTTAGGCTTTCATTCCGCAGGCTCCCTCTCCGAGGGAGCTGTCAGCGTCAGCTGACTGAGGGAGTTATCATCTCCGTCACTGGCTTACTCCCTCCGTCACGGCTGTCGCCGTGCCACCTCCCTCGGAGAGGGAGGCTTTTTGCGGTGAGGGAGCGGGATTCGCGGGCTTGCGCGTTCTTAGGCTTTCATTCCGTAGGTTCCCTCTCCGAGGGAGGCTTTTTCGGCGCGCTCCTGTGAGCGCACGTTCCAAGCCTCTCCGAAGGAGGCGGCGGCGGGTACCGGTGGAGATGCCGAGTGAAGACAAACTTGCCGAAAATGCCGTTGACCGGGGAAGGCATACATGCTAAAATAACATTGTACGGCAACGCGAACGGACGATTGCGTTAATTACATCATTTACATCATTCAAACGAAAGGTGATTATAAAATGAGCATCAAACGAACCGTAACCGGGCGGGAGATTTTCGTAAATCATCAGGCGAACCGCCGCAGCGGACACATGGGTCACGCTCTGCTTGACTGCGGAGAGGGGAAGATAATCGACTTTTACTCAAATTGCGACGGCGAGCGGGTGGCAGGCCACAGCGGCTACGGCTGGATGGAATACAAGGTCAGCCGCGACTACGGCAGGACCTTCGGCGAGGCGAAAGTCCTCGAGTGCTCCCGCAAAGTCTACGACGAGGGAATACACACCGCACTTTGCGAGAAGGCGGTAAAGGCGCCCAACGGCGACATTCTGCTGTTCTTCCAGATTACCGACGCCTCAAAGCCGATTTCCTGCGAGCCCTGGTCCTCCCCCGGCATGGCAGTCAGCAGGGACAACGGCGAGACCTTCTCGGACGTCATGCCCACCGGCATGGACGCGGGGCGCATCTACGATGTTGTATGCGACGGCAAGAGCGTCTATGTCATAATGCAGTCGAACGACGCGGCGGTGATATTCTTGGGCAACCGCCCGGAGCACTGCTACAAGCTGTACCGCAGCGACGACAGCGGAAAGAGCTTCAAGTCATATTTGATCTCCATCGACGCTCAGGGCAGGGGTTACGGCGCCCTTGAATTCATGGAGGACGGCGCGCTCATCGCCTATGTATACGACGCCAATCACGAGGACGCGCCGGTGTATGCAATATCCCGCGACCGGGGCGTCACCTGGTCGGAGCCTGCCCGCGCGAGCACAAAGAAGCTTATCCGCAATCCCCAGCTTGTCCGGGTGGACAATATATGGTTCCTGCTGGGGCGCAACGGCGGCGCGGGTGACGGTCTGGTGCTCTATACCTCCGACGACGGCATAAGCTGGGACGAGGGCGAAATGCTGGACAAACGCCCCGAGGGCGGCGGCACCGGCTATTACAGCAACATGCTTGTGATCCGGGAGCCGGGCGAGAGGCCACGGGTGCTGATGCAGTATTCCCACGTCTACGATCAGAACCGGGTGAACATCGCACACCGGTATATTCTGCTGTGATGTTTAACCTGCTGAAGAAAGACGCGGATTTCTCGATGCTGACCCGTCCTGCGAATGTCGAATATCATCGGGTTTTCGACACGGTGCGCGAGACGGGTTCTCCCCATTTTCTCCACGGCGCGGCGGTGACCCTGTGGCAAAATCGGCTTGCCGTCTGCTTTGCCTTCAACCGGGGCGAGGAGAACTCGGCGACCGAGGAGCTGCTGATAAGTTTCAGCGATGACCGCGGCATGACCTGGACGAAAGCCGAAAATATCGCCGCTCCCTCAGGGCGGGCCGACAGCCACGGGGTGTTTCTGCCGCGTGATGACGGGCTGTGGTGCTTTGCGTCCTCATTCAACGGTCTCGGCGAACCGCCTCTTTCGTCGAAGGGGCATCGGCTTATCCATTTCAAGGACCTGAAAATGAAAGCGCGTCGCTTTGACGGCGTACGCTGGGAGGATATGGGGGCGGCAGCCGAGGGCTTCTGGCCGCTCGGCGCGCCCGTGCGAACGGCTGACGGGAACTGGCTGCTGGCGGGCTGCGATACCCGCTGGTACGCGGCAGCGGCACTGAGCCGGGGCGGCGACCTGACGAAATGGGACGTGGTGAAGCCCGACACCGACGGCGAGGTCTTCACCGAAGCGGGCGCTTGGGTATCGGATGACGGCGGCAGTGTACTGCTTGTGATGCGCAATCAGTCGGTGCTCACCGACGGCAGATATCACGCCGCCGTTTCGCTCAGCACCGACGGCGGACGCAGTTTCGGCGAATGTGAGATAAGCGACCTTCCCATGGCTGCTGTGAAACCCTTCTGCGGACGGCTGTCCGACGGCAGATATTACCTGCTTTTCAACGAATCGATACCCGGAAAGCCCGCCGCCCGCGACCGGCTTTTAATCGGAATCGGGAACGGCGGGGACTTCGGGCTTGAACGCTTTTATGTGGTGGACGAGGGCTATGCCGCTCCCTCCGGGCGGCGGCTGGCGCTGAGCTATCCCTATGCTTATGAGCATGAGGGCAGGCTGTATATAGCCTACTCATATGAGAGCGCGCCGGGCATGGGCAGAAATCACAACGACGCCATGCTTGCGGTGCTCCGAACCGACGAACTGTGAGCGATGTGACGGACAAGGCTAATCCGAATTTCAATGCCCTCTTCGGCTTTCACTGCCGAAGGGGGCATATATTTATTAATATATTTCAAAAACCGAGGCTGCGTCTTGACATCCCGCGCCGCGTGGATTAAAATGTATTGTGAGAAAAGACATACACCGACATAGACAGCGCGGCTGTACGCCGCATAGAAACGGAGGCATGAATGATGAAAGACAAGGATTCAACCTGCGAGATACAGGCACTGCTTGACCGGGGCGGGGATGTGGAGATTCCGCCCGGCTTTTACAGAATATCTAAGACCCTGCGCGTCTCCTCGGGCACCACGCTCAGGGCGGCGCCAAACGCCCGCATCTGCCTCTGCGGCGATACGCCCCGGCGGCGCGGCGACCACCTTCTGACCAACTCCGACCACGAGGGCGGCAATCGGGATATAACCATCGACGGCGGCATATGGGACGGGAACAACTTTGACCCCAACAACAAAAAGGGCGAATTGTTTGATTCGGAGGGCTTCAGCGGCTCCGCGCTCAACTTCTTCAATGTGAAAAATCTCACCCTGCGGAACATGATAATAGCCAATTCCACCGCCTACAACATCCGCGCCGCGCGCATCGACGGCTTTGTGTTCGACAATATAGCCTTCCTCGGCGACCGTCTCCACTCGAACCAGGACGGACTGCACTTCAACGGCAATGTCCGGAACGGAAAGGTCAGCAATATCTACGCTCTGTCGAAGGGACAGACCAACGACGATCTCATCGCCCTGAACGCCGACGACTCGATGGCGCGGGTGGAGAATCTGGGCATGGAGTGCGGCGACATCGAGAATATCACCTTTGAGAATATCTATGCCGAGGACTGCCACACGCTGGTGCGCATGCTGAGCGTCGACTCGGCTATACGAAATATCCGATTTAAGAACCTTGAAGCCGGCTGCAGGTGCTACGCAGTAAACTGCGACGCCGCCCGCTACTGCCGCACGCCGCTTTTCAGGGAGGATGACCGCCCCGGGGGCGTGGGCAATATCGAGAACGTGATTTTTGAGGATATGACCGTTCACATGACCGCCGACCGGGGCGATTCGCCGATGATAATACTCGAGTGCAGCGCCGAAAACCTGCGTTTTAACGGCTTCGCGCGCCCCCGTGAGAAGGATGTCAGCCCGAAGTCCCCGGCCTTCACCGCGCGCAATGTCGTCGGCATGAAGGTAAGGGCAGATGGCGGGGAATATACCGCCCGGGGCAAGGGGGATGTGATCTCTCTTGACGGCTTCGGGGAACTGTGCGTGTGCAGGGAAGGGAAATAAGAAGCAAAATAAAATATATATAAAGGAAACAACAACATGAAAATCAAGAGAATTTTAGCGGCTATGCTGCTCGGCGGTATGCTGCTTTCATCCTGCGGTCAGACGCCGCCGGACGGCGGCGACGGTATTGAAACGACAACCGCCGACACTGCGGCTGCCGAAACCGTCACCACCGACTACCTGGAGACCCTGCCCGAGACCGACTTCGAGGGCAGGACATTCACCATCCTCGCCCAGCACACCCCCGAGCGCTTCAACTTCGCCCAGGAGGAAAAGACGGGTGACGTCATCAACGATTCGATAATCGAGCGGGATACGGCGGTGGAGGAGCTGCTCAACATAACCTATGCCCGGCTGCCGTATACCGACCGCGGCAAGCTGAAAACCGACGCCTCAAAGACCATACTCGCCGGCGACGAGGCTTACAATCTTATCATCACCTCCATGAGCGACGGCATAAACACCCTGGCGCCCCAGGGAGTGCTCTACGACCTGAAAGAACTGCCCTATGTACAGCTTGAGAGCAGCTGGTGGAACAAATCAATATATGACGGTATGCAGATCGAGGGACGGCTCTTCTTCACCACCGGCGCAATCTCGCCCTGCTTCTTCCTCACCCCGATAGTGTCGCTGTTCAACAAGCGGCTGGTGGAGAATTACGGTCTGGGCGACATATACGGCATGGTAAACGACGGGAGCTGGACCTTTGACAATTTTTATGACATGACAAATGATCTTACTCAGGACGTGAACAACGACGGTCTTATCACCAAAGACGACTTCTTCGGCTATATATCCGACTCGACCCTCGGCGGCGCTCTGTTCGAGGGGGCGGGACTCAAGCAGATCGAGATAAAGAACGGCGAATATAAAATGGCGCTTGACACCGAGAAGGCAATCGAAGTCATTATGAAGTACAGCAACGCCTACGGCGACAAGACCCGCTTCATGATGGAGGAGGGGGGCAGCACGACGGTAAACCCCATGTTCAAGAACGGTCAGGCTGTCTTCACTTCGATGAACGTCTACGGCTTCGCCATTCCCTACCGCGACATGGAGGACGACTACGGCATCGTGCCGCTGCCCAAATACGATGAGAGCATCGAGGGTTACAGTGCCACCTGCAACACCTGGCTGCCCACCGGCGTGGCTGTGCCGATAAATTGCTCCGACCCCGAGTTCAACGGTCTTGTCATGGAGGCGACGGGCTATATATCCCAGCAGTATGTTGCTCCGGCGGTCTACGAAACCGCGCTGCGGGGCAAGGCCACCCGCGACTCCGAGTCCTATCAGATACTCGAAATGATTTTCAACAACTGCTCCTTCGACATGAACACGGTGTTCAACTTCGGCGGAAGTTCCGAGCTGCTCCGCGCCTCGGTCTGCGGCATAAAGACCAACTTTGTCTCGGACTACGCCGCCATCAAGGACAAGTCTCAGACCGCGCTGGACAATATGATAGCCATGGTGCGGGAAGTGTATAAGTAAGCGATAGACTGTGTTATACCAGCAGAATTATCTGATATTATAGGAGGGTATTATGAAAAAACTGTGCTTTGCGCTTGCCCTGCTGATGATAGCCGCCGTATTTGCTGCGTGCGGAGGAAAGGGAGACACCACATCGGCAACGACTCCTGCGGCGGATATCACGATCGCTGAGACCACCACCGGACGCTATGAGGCGGATCTGCCTGAGCGGGACTTCGGCGGTGAGTCTATAGTGCTATACGCACGAATTTATAACGGTGTATGGGATGCCTGCGATGTGCTAGTGGAGGAAATTGACGGTGAACTCATAAACGACGCTTTGTATGAGCGGGAGGATTTCATCGAGAACACCTACAACGTGAAGCTGGAGCTGGTGAAAAGCGGCGTTGACAATGTCACAACCAATGTAAAGACCTTCATCGCCGCCGGCGATGGCAGCTATGATGCTGTCATCTGCAGCGCCTACAACTCGGGCGCTATCGCCCTGGAGGGTATGCTTTGCGACCTGAACGGCGTTGAGTATATAGATTTCTCACAGCCTTGGTGGTCGCAGCGTACAAACGAGTCGCTTTCGATAGGCAGAAAGCAATATTATGCCACCGGCGATATTTTTATAATCGACAACAAGGCGATACGAATGTTTTTCTTCAATAAGGATATGCCAGAGCAGTTCGGGCTTGAGAGCCCATATCAACTTGTTTTCGACGACAAATGGACCTTTGAAAAGTACATCGAGTTCAACGAAGCAGTGTCGGGCGACCTCAACGGCGACAATCAGCTTAAGCGGGAGGATGACAGATATGGTACCATGGCTCAGCCCTCCCTGGGCATTGTGCTCTACATTGGTGCGGGTCAGCAGATGACCTCGAAAGACGGAGATGATATACCATTGGCAGCTTGCAACAGCGACCTTGCAATATCGATTATGACAGGTATATCCGAGAGCATTGCCGGTCTTGATGCCATCAGTATAGACGGCATAGCCACCAAGAGCAGTGTATACCCTGACAACATGGTATACTTTATGGAGGGACGGGTGTTCTTCGCTCCTGAGGTTCTGTTGCATATCGAATCGATGCGCGGCGCTGAGATAGATATAGGCATACTTCCGCCTCCAAAGTATAACGAGAGCCAGGAGGACTACTACTGCTACACTGACGGATACTGTGTGAATCTGGTTTCGATTCCGGTCACCAACACCGAGACCGATAAAATCGGCTTCATCGTTGAGGCAATGTCGGCAGAGTCAATGAATAATCTTACCCCTGCCTACTACGAGGTAGCTTTGACTAACAAGTATGTCCGTGACGCAGAATCGGTGGCGATGCTCGATCTTATTCTTGACGCATCAGTGATGGATAACGCGAATGTTTTCTCCTGGGGCAGCATTGAAGCTACTCTGAACTCGGCAATGTCGGGAGGCAAGCCCATTGCCTCGGTGGTTGAGGCAAATATTGAAGCGCTTGAGGCTGCAATTGCAAAGACAGTCGACGCCTTCGTGAGCTGATACAACACCATGACACAAAAAACACTGCTCATCACCGGTTTTGACCCCTTCGGCGGCGAGACTGTCAACCCCTCCCGGGAGGCGATTAAACTGCTGCCCGACACCGTCGGCGGATACCGTCTGCATAAGTTAGAGATACCCGTCGAGTTCGGGCGGGGCGCCGAGATTGCGATAGGGGCGGCGGAGGAACTGTCGCCCGACGCCATCCTCTGCGTGGGACTGGCGGGAGGACGGCAGGCGATGACTCCCGAAGTGCTGGCAGTAAACATAAGAGACGCCGGCTCCCCCGACAACGCCGGATATAAACCCTCCTTCGAGCCGGTGGTGCCGGGAGGGCGGGAGGCATACTTCACGACGCTGCCTGCAAGGGAGATGACCGCCGCCATAAGCGCCGCCGGTCTGCCCGCGTCGCTCTCATTCTCCGCGGGGGTATATGTCTGCAACGATCTTCTCTATTCCCTGCTGCACAGGTTCGCCGGCACCGAAGTCCGCGTCGGCTTCATCCATGTGCCCTTCATCCCCGAACAGGGGAAGAAGGGAAAGCCCTCGATGCCCCTCAATGACATCGCAAAGGGGCTTGCCGCCGCAATAGAAGCACTGTGATATCAATGATTGAAGGTAAATGTCAATGTCATTAAACAGAAGATGCCCGAGATGCGGCAGCCGCCGCGTCATGCTGACAAACGAGGAAAACAAACACGGCTGCCTCTGGACGATATTTTTCGGGATATACTATATCTGCTGGGTGTTCTTCAAATGGATTCTCGGCATATTGGTATTTATAATGTACGACTGGTGGATGGCTATAATCAAAGCCCTCATGGGCAAGGGTCATGTCTGGGTGTCGGGGAAACTGTTCTCCGGCAAACGCCGGTTTTACTACTGCCTTGACTGCTCCAATAATTTCAGCGCGTGACTCAGCGGATTGACCTTTCCGACAAACAACATCAACCGCAATAAAACACCCTCCCCGAACCGTTTTACGCGGCGGGGAGGGTGAATTTATGCCGTTATTGAACCGTCAGCGGATTATTTGCCGAAGTATCTGGCGAGCAGACCTTCGAAAGCCTTGCCGTGGCGGGCTTCGTCCTTAGCCATCTCGTGGACGGTGTCGTGGATGGCGTCAAGGTTGAGCTTCTTGGCGAGCTTGGCAAGCTCGAACTTGCCGGCGGTGGCGCCTCTCTCGGCTTCTACGCGGAGCTTCAGATTCTCCTCGGTGGAAGTGGTGACTACTTCGCCCAGCAGCTCGGCGAACTTGGAGGCGTGCTCCGCCTCCTCGTAGGCTGCCTTCTCCCAGTAAAGCCCGATCTCGGGATAGCCCTCTCTGAACGCGACGCGGGCCATGGCAAGATACATGCCTACCTCGGTGCACTCGCCGGTGAAGTTGGCGCGCAGACCCTCGATTATCTCGGCGGGAACGCCCTCCGCCTTGCCTTCGCCTACCACATGCTCGGTGGCCCAGGCAAGGTTTTCCTCGGCGACTTCAACGAACTTCTCTGCGGGCTGACCGCATACCGGACACTTTACCGGGGGCTTCTCACCTGTGACTATCTCACCGCAAACTGTGCATCTCCACTTTTTCATGATAAATCTCCTTTAATAATAAATATAATGATTTGGTTTTCTTAACTTATTTGATCGCCGCTGTTTCGTGTGACCGACCCGTCTGTTTACGGCATGTGCCGTTCCCCGAGGTCAGTCAGTTATACTGTGTCTCCCTTTCAGACACTCTGTTTATCGGGTGCTGTTGTTTCGGAATATTGTCCGTCAGCCGCGGATGCCGCCTCTTTTGCGGCGCAATCGGGACAGACGCCCATCAGCTCCAGATGGTATTTCTCCACCTTAAAGCCTCCCGCATCGTCTACCAGTCCGACAAGCCGCCGTGGCAGGTCGTCGGGGGTTTCGATGTCGCATACATAACCGCAGCGACGGCAGGTTATGTGGCAGTGGGGGTGTGTGGTAATGTCGAAGCGGTCGTCCGCCTCGGCAAGCTTGAGCCTGAGAAGGTCGCCGTCCTCGGCGGCGTTGGCAAGCATGCGGAAAACCGTCGCCCGGCTGATATCGGGGTAATTCTTATGTATTTCCTCATACACCATTCCCGCCGACGCATGACAGTTCATCTCCCGCAGCGTCCGCATAATCAACGTTTTTTGGACCGTGCTGCGCCTTGTTTCTTTCGCAGGACTTCCGCTTTTGATTTCATTCGTCTTTTTCTCTGCCGTTAAATCTGACAAGCCTCCCTTCTCACCTTCCTTATTGTCTTTCATGTGTGTCTTGCGATTTCCGATTTTTCGCAAAGAGAATAAATAATATCTGTTCCTTATTGATACTCTATCTCTTTTGCGACTATATTATAACATAGTGTGCGCGGTATGTCAACAGAAAATTTAGAAAAAATCGCGAATTGTATGATGTTACAGATTACGAGGTGCAGCAGATTGTATAATGGTGCATTTTATCCAATTAAATTTACTCAACGGAAAACCGGTATCACATGTTCATTCGGATCGGGTTTATTTTTTTACAAAAATATGATATACTCGAAGCATTAAAAATGATATTTAGACTGTACAAACATTTAAGCAACAGTTTATGTTCCGGGCAGAACGGAATCTGTAAATGAACACGAAAATGCAAAAATATACCCCATCCCACAAAAAACTGCAAAATCCGGAAAACAAAACACGCCGGCAATAATGCTTCGGGCATCTTTTGGTGTGTTTATATTGAGGTAACGATATGATTTTCAGTGCGACAGAGGGAAAAGTCCGGCTTGACAGCGGCAATGTTCCCTATATAAAGTTCGGGCGCGGAGCCGGAACGCTGGTCATGATACCCGGACTGCGCCTCTCGGATATAAGCGGCTCGGCAGGAGCCGCCGCATGGTATTACCGCATCTTCGCTAAAGATTATACCGTGTATATGTTCGACAAAAAGGACAATCTATCAAGCGGATGTACCGTACATGACCTTGCCGGTGATGTGGCGGAAGCCATGAAGAAATTGAATCTCGGGGATGCTTGTGTGTTCGGAGCGTCGCAGGGCGGAATGATCGGGCAGGAGTTAGCAATCAATCATCCCGAATCGGTTTCAAAACTGGTATTGGCGGTCACTCTCAGCAGAACCAACGAAACGGTACAAAATGTGATAAATCACTGGATTAGTCTTGCGAAGGAAGGCGGTCTTTCCGCGGTGGCGGAGGATTATATCTATAAAGGGTACTCAGAGAAATATATAAACAGATACAGGGCTGTTCTTCCGCTTTTCATAAAAACGCAGAAATTCATGCCCGCGGAGAGATTTATTGTCCTTGCGAAAGCCTGCCTTACCTGCAATACCTATGACAAGCTTGACAATATCAAGTGTCCCGTGCTAGTCCTCGGCGGAGGGAAGGATAAAGTTGTCACCGTTGAGGCTTCTCTGGAAATCGCCGAAAAGCTGAACTGCGAATACTATATCTATGAAGACCTTGGACACGAGGCATATAACGAAGCGAAGGACTTCAACAAGAGGATATACGAGTTTTTTGCCGATTAACCCGACTTCCCGCCGCGGGGGGATATTCACATGAAAAAACTCCGATGCGGCAAAACACCCGCATCGGAGTTTTCTGCCGCCGCTTGTATTTCTTTAGATTAAAAAAGACCCGGAAATCTCACATTTCCGAGCCTTGTGTCTGGCACCCCCAGCGAGAATCGAACTCACAACTAACCCTTAGGAGGGGCTTGTTATATCCATTTAACTATGGGGGCGTATGGGCTGTGGGGGATATTTCCGGCGGCAAAACGGCAAAAAGCCGCCGGAAATTCAAAACCGGTGGATATTATATCACCAATCGGTGAAGAATTCAAGTATTTTCGGGTAATCTCTTGAAATTTGTTGAGATATAGGCTATAATAACAGCTATTCGGCGTGCTGTGCGCCGTTTTTGACAAATATACGGAAGGGGAGGCGTTTTATAACAATGGGTTCCGCGCTGAAGAATTTTATTATAACGTTTTTTGTATCGCTGCTTATATTCGGCCTTATCGCCTACATGCTTGTAAACTACGCGGTGAATGCCATTATAAACGCCGCTCCCGAAATCACCCCCGACCCGGGCGCCGAGGTCACCGACGAAACCACAGCCGACCCGGCTGAGCCGGTTGAGACCAAACTGGACCTCAGCGCGATAGCCGGACAGACCTTTACGGCGCTTATCATAGGCACCGACTACCAGCCGGAGATTTTCACCGATTACGACCTTAAGGCGGTGAACAAGAACGCGCCGGGCTTCCCCAAGCCCGAGCGCACCATACAGGCGGACGCCCTGCTGCTGGTACGGGTCGATCGAACCTCCGCCAGCTTCGTAATATCCGCCCTGCCCGCCAACATGGTGGTAAAGTGCGACGGAGTCGACACCCAGCTCCGGGATGTTCTGGCGCTGAAGGATGTCGCCTATCTCTGCGACAAGGTGACCGCGTATACCGGCTACGCCATAGATTATTACGCCCTGTTTTCTGTCGGCGACTGCGCCGCTATACTCGAAAAACTGGGCGGGCTGCACTTCGATGTGCCCGAGAACATGAGCTATATCGACAACAACGGCAAGCTGAAGATCAGCCTCCGCAAGGGACCTCAGCAGCTGACCGGCGACACGGCGGTGAAAATGCTCCGCTACGCCTCCTACAAGGACGGGACAGCGGGGCGGCTGCGCACCACCTCGGCTTTCGCCCGGGAACTGATACGCACCCTCACCGCTCCCGAGCACTTCAACTCGGCGGTGTCCATATACCAGGGTATCTCCGGCATGTTCGAGACCAACTTCACTCCCGAGATGCTCGCCGCCGAGATTGACCTCATCTATATGTTCCCCCAGCTGAACGTGGTGGAGCTGGCATACCCCGGATCCACCGTCACCGGCGTCAGCGGCGAATACTTCCAGCCCAGCGTCACATCGGCAATAGCCATGTACCGCGAATACCGCCATGTCAGATAGGCAGCGGACGACCTCACCGGTATATTTTCATTGAGACAATAATACATAACACATACAGGAGAACACCGAAATGCTCAACAGCGAAAAGACAATGGACAAGATAGTCGCGCTATGCAAGAACCGCGGCTTCGTTTTCAGCGGCTCCGAGATTTACGGCGGGCTGGCAAATTCCTGGGATTACGGCCCCCTCGGCGTCGAATACAAGAACAACTTAAAGCGCGCCTGGTGGAAGAAATTCGTCCAGGAGTCCAAGTATAACGTAGGGCTTGACGCCGCTATTCTGATGAACTCACAGGTATGGGCGGCATCCGGGCATGTCGCCACCTTCAACGACCCGCTCATCGACTGCAAAGCCTGTAAGATGCGCCACCGCGCCGACAAGCTGCTGGAGGACTATGTAAAGGCAAACAACCTCACCGATGTGGATGTGGAGGCGATGGACAGCGAGGCGATGCTGAACTTCATCCGCGCAGAAAAAGTTCCCTGCCCGGGCTGCGGCAAGTCGGACTTCACCGACATCCGCAAGTTCAACCTGATGTTCAAGACCCATCAGGGCGTAACCGAGGACAGCGCGAATGAGGTTTACCTCCGTCCCGAGACCGCGCAGGGCATTTTCGTCAACTTCTCCAACATTCAGCGCTCCACCCGCCGCAAGGTTCCCTTCGGCGTGGCTCAGATAGGCAAATCTTTCCGCAACGAAATAACCCCCGGCAACTTCATCTTCCGTATCCGCGAGTTCGAGCAGATGGAGCTTGAGTTCTTCTGCAAGCCGGGCACCGATCTTGAGTGGTTCGACTACTGGAGAAACTTCTGCGCCGAGTTCCTCTACAGCCTGGGCATGAAGAAGGAAAATCTCCGCCTCCGCGACCACGGACCGCAGGAACTCTCCTTCTATTCCAAGGCGACAACCGACTTTGAGTACCTCTTCCCCTTCGGCTGGGGCGAGCTCTGGGGTATTGCCGACCGCACCGACTATGACCTGAACTGTCATATCAAGCATTCGGGCAAGGACCTCAGCTACTTTGACCCCGAGACCAACGAGCGCTATGTGCCCTATGTGGTCGAGCCCTCCCTGGGCGCCGACCGGGCGGCTCTCGCCTTCCTGGTTGAAGCCTACGACGAGGAGGTTATCGACGAGAAGGATACCCGCGTGGTGCTGCGGTTCCACCCCTATCTGGCTCCCTTCAAGGCGGCGGTGCTCCCGCTCTCCAAGAAGCTGGCAGCCGAGGCGGGCGAAATTGCCGACAATCTCGCAAAACTCTTCCCGGTGGACTATGACGATACCGGTTCCATCGGCAAGCGCTACCGCCGTGAGGACGAGATAGGCACCCCCTTCTGTATCACCTACGACTTCGAGTCCAAGGAGGACGGCTGCGTGACCGTCCGCGACCGCGACACCATGGAACAGGTTCGCATTCCCATCGACAGTGTGGGCGCATATATATCCGAGAGGATAACATTCTGATTAAGACTATAACCGTATCGCCGCGGATTTCCGCGGCGATACTTATTTCCGCCCTGCCTCTGCACTGTTCCCTCTTGCTTCAACACATCCCATTTCATCAACGCGCGAAAACCGCTGTTGCATACCGCAGGGCGGTGTGCTATAATGCGGTCAAAGACGAAACACCCCTGCAGGGAGAACAACATGAACGAAAAGACGATACTGCAATTCGAGCGGATATTCCCGGGGATATGGCGTGCGCGCGTATGCGCGAACACCGATACCGGCGGCATGGGAACTTCGCTCACCGCCTTTTACAAGCACGAGCCGAGGACAGAAAAACTCGACAGCCTGCCCGAAGCCGGGTTCCCCTTTGACGGCGCGCCGGGCGGGGAGGCGTTCTGCCAGTCTGACGGAGATGCAGGCACGGTTATATGCCTGCCGCTGCGTCTGTCCGAGCGGCTCTACGGTCTGGGACTGAACTATCAGCGGCTCTGCGTCAACTATGCGGCGCGTCAGCTGCGCTGCGACCACTACGGCGGGCAGGACAACGGCCGCACCCATATTCCCGCCCCCTTCTACGTGTCGGACAGAGGCTATGCGGTGCTCATAGACACGCCCGAGCCGGTGAGCTTCTACATGGGGAGCAGCGTGCGCCGGGATGCGGTGAACCCTCCCCCCGAGATACACCGGTTCCGCGAAAAGGGCTGGTCGGCGGTGACACCTGCCGAATATGTGGAGGCTTCCTTTGCCGCCGGCGGGTGCGACGTCTATGTGTTCGCCGCATCAAAGGACAGCAAATCTCCCATGCGCGACGCGGCGGCGCGCTACAACCTGTGGAGCGGCGGCGGCTTCATCCCGCCGAAGTGGGGGCTGGGCATGTGGCAGCGGGTCAGCGGCTATGCCGACGGAGAGGACGTGAGAGCCGAGGCGGCAGCTTTCGAGGAACACGACATGCCTCTGTCGGTGATAGGACTTGAGCCGGGCTGGCAGACGGCAGCCTATCCAAGCTCCCTCGACTGGGATGAAAAACACTTCCCGGATCACAAGTCGCTGATGGCAGAGCTTGCCTCGAAGGGAATAAGGCTCAACCTGTGGGAGAACTTCTTCATCTCGGAGAAGTCGACCCTGTACGACCCCGTTTCCCCATACTGCGGCTCTCACAAGGTGTGGAACGGCATAGTTCCCGATCTCGGCTCCCCCGAAGCGGTGGAGATACTGAGCCGGCATCACAAAAAACTGGCGGCGGAGGGAGTCTCGGGCTTCAAGGTGGACGAGTGCGATGGCTTTGACGGCTGGCTGTGGCCGGATCACGCGTCCTTCCCATCGGGACTCCGGGGAATTACCATGCGGGCGATATACGGCGCGGTGCTGCAGAGGATGCAGGACGACGCCTTCCGCTCGCTGGGACGGCGAACCTACGGACTGGTGCGGGCTTCCAACGCGGGAGCGGCACACCTGCCCTATGTTATTTACAACGACTGCTATTCCTTCCCCCAGTTCCTCACCGGCACGGCGTCGGCAGCCTTCTGCGGCGCTCTTTGGGTGCCCGAGGTGCGGGACGCCTCCACTCCGAGGGAATGGGCGAGACGCTTCGCCCTTTCGGCGCTCTCCCCGATACTTATGCTCAACGCCTGGGCGTCGGGCGCGAAACCCTGGAAGTTCCCCGAGATCGAGGACACGATACGCTCGATCCTCCGTTTCCGTCAATCTATCGCGCCGGCGCTCTACAACGCCTTCCGCGGCTGGTACGAGGAGGGCATACCGCCCTTCCGTCCGCTCTGCATGGACTGGGCGGGCGGCGCCTCAGAGAAGGGCGGCGAGCTGGACGACACCGAAAATCCATACAGCCTCGGCGAGCTGCTTGACGTGACCGACGAATATCTCATCGGCAGAGACCTGCTGGCGGCGCCGGTGGCGCCCGACAGCGACACAAGGCGGATAATCCTTCCCCCCGGCGAGTGGTACGACTTCTTCACCATGGAGCGGGTCGAGAACAGCTTCACCCGGGAGTTCGCGCTTGATGAGATCCCCCTCTATGTTCGGGGCGGAGCGGTGGTGCCGACCTTAGGCGAGGACGGCGCGCTTGTGCTGCGCTGCTGCGGCAGGGAGGGCGAAGGGATAATCTACGACGACGACGGCGAGAGCTTCGGCTACGAGAGGGGCGAATATTCGCTTATAAAAGTGATTTTCGCCGACGGCAGGGCGGATTACACCGTAGAATCCCACGGATATGAGCCGGGTTACGGCGATTTGCGCTTCGTTTTCTCACGGGATTAAAATCAGCGCAAATTCATTCATGGGACGATATTTAACGCGCTGACGGTTGAATCGCCGCTCGGGGAATGGTATAATATTCCCGTAAAAAGCTCCCGCGGAGGAAAACGACTTGAATAACGATTACACATACACACCCGGACAGACGGGCAGGACGCAGTGGCTTATCGCCGGATTGCTCTATGTCGCCGCAATCGGGCTGTACGGACTGGGCGCGACCTTCAAAAATGTGCGGCTCTTTCTGCAGCTCGGCACCATGGCGGCTGCGGTGGCGGCTTTGCAGATCACTATACGCTGGTGCCTGTCCACCCATTACTACACGCTGACGGCGCCCGATGAAGAATCGCCCTCGGGCAGTCTGGTGATAAGCCGGCTGCAGGGAGAGCGGAGGAGGATCATGGCGTCATTGTCGCTGGAAACGGCAATTGCCATGGAACCGGCGGCCGACCGGGCGGCTATCAGAGCGCTGGAGGGCAAGCACGGAACACTGCGCCGTCTCTATGACTACCGCAGCAATATGATGTGCAAAACCGGATATCTTTACATCTTCGAGTTCAACGGCGAGACGAACGGCGTGCGCATCGAGTGTGACGATGCCTTCGCGGCTGAACTGAAGCGGCGCGGGCGGCTCATCCCGGGCAATGAGGAACCGGTATACGACCCGGCGGAACGTGAGAAGTGATACATTTTAATATACAATAAATATAACGGACAAGGAGAAAATCATGAAAGAGATCATTCTTTTTGACGGTTCAAGCTTTAACGGCTGGCGTTCAATCGGCGGCGGAGCGGTGAACTGGGAGCTTGCCGACGGCTGCATGACGGTGAAGCCGGGCAGCGGCAACATCGTGTCCGAGGAAGTTTACGGCGACGCGTACATTCACCTTGAGTGGATGGAGCCGGACATGCCGGGCGCTTCGGGTCAGTCGAAGGGCAACAGCGGCGTTTACATTCAGGGGCGGTATGAGATCCAGGTTCTGGACTCCTACGGAGTGAAGAATCCGGACAAGGGCGACTGCGGCGCGATTTACGCTGTTTCGGCGCCGCTGACAAACGCCTGCAAGCCGGCGCTGGAATGGCAGTGCTACGACATCATATTCCGCGCGCCGCGATTTGACGCGGAGGGGAAAAAGACCGAGAACGCCCGGATAACCATACTGCAGAACGGCATACCCGTGCAGAATAACCTGGAACTGCCCTCCTTCACCGGCGGACCGCTGGAAGCCAATGAGACGGCGGAGGGTCCGCTTATGCTTCAGGATCACGGCGACAGGGTCAAATTCAGAAACATCAGGCTGTATAAGTTCTGATGCTCCGACAGGGAGAAGAAAAATCATGCAATATTACGCGATAGCGGCGGTCACGATAACGCTGATGGCGGCGATGATTTACACGGCGCTCAAGCGCCCGAAACAGCCCCCCGCCAAAGAACAAACACCCGAAATCGACGAACAGCAAGCCGAAAATAATAATAATCAAGACTGACAAACGACAGAATCAACAACCAATGCCCCGGCGAGCAAAGCTCGCCGCACATAAAAGTTCTTTGCTTGCTTTCCGGCACCTGAGCTTGCTCAGGTGCTAAGAAAGAAGCCGCATCCCCCCGCCGATAATATAAGAGAGAACCGCCCGAAATCCGGACGGTTCTCTTTCGATGTGCAAAACAGCGCCGCCCGAAAGCCGCTTCGGGCGGCGCTCTGTGTATCAACCGTAAAATCAATACTTTGTGAGGGTCGTAAGAGCCTCCGCCACAAGTGTATCCACATCCACCCTTGCCTCCTGGGCGAGTACCTTTTCAAGCTCGGGGCGGGTCTTGGGGTGACGGGGAGTGAAGACGGTGCAGCAGTCCTCATAGGGCAGGATTGAGGTCTCGAAGGTGCCGATGCGGCGGGCGATGCGGACAATCTCCTCCTTGTCCATGCCGATGCAGGGGCGGAAGATCGGAATCCCGGCGGCGTCCTCGGTGACAGCCATTGCCTGGAGGGTCTGAGACGCCACCTGCCCGAGACTTTCGCCGGTGATAAGGGCGCCGCAGCGGTACCGGCCGGCTATCTTTGTGGCGATGCGCATCATGAAGCGGCGGAGCAGCAGGGTGAAATACTCCTCGTCGCAGTTGTCGCGCAGCGCCTCCTGAATGCGGGTGACCGAGACGACGCTGAGCCGTATCTCACCGCACCAATCTTCGAGCAGCCGGGCAAGCTCGATGACCTTCTCACGGGCGCGCTCGCTTGTATAGGGAAAGCTCTCGAAGTGGAGGGCGTCAAGGGCAATACCCCGTTTAGCCATCATCCAGCCGGCGACGGGGCTGTCGATGCCGCCCGAGAGCAGCAATAGCCCGTTTCCGTTGGTGCCCACCGGCATACCGCCGGCGCCCGGCTCCTGACCGGCGCTGATGAAAGCGTATTCCTCCCGCACTTCGATGCGGAAGACCGCTTCGGGATTGACGACGTCTACCCGCAGTTCGGGATTTATCCCGTCACGGGCGGCTCTCAGCAGGTCTCCGCCCACCTCCCGGGCTATCTCCATGGAGTTGAGGGGGAATCTCTTGTCACTGCGCTTTGCCTCGACTTTGAAACCGGAAATGCCCCGCAGAGCGGGAGAGAGATATTCGACGGCGGCGGTGCGGATGACGTCCATATCCTTCTCCACCGCGAGAGAGCGGCTGACGGCAGCCAGCCCGAACACCCGGCGTATGGCGTCCCAGGCGCCGTCCATATCGCAGTCGTCGGACAGCGGCTCACAGGTGATGAGGCTCCGCCCAAGCTGCACGTCGAACTCGCCGTATGGCTCCAGGCTCCGGATTATCTCGCGCCTGAGTATATTCTCGAACCAGCGCTTGTTCAGTCCTTTAAGCGCCAGCTCGCCGTATTTGCAGAGAAAAAATTCTTTCATTTCACATAATTCCCCGGTAATTGGTATGGTGGAATATTATACCACACCCGGGCGGGGAAAGCAATAGCCGGACTGACGATTCAGCGCCGGCACGGCTCGCCGGTGTTATACATGCGGTTTACATCGGTAAAGGCGTCGGGCTTATGACAGAGATCCCGCTGTCCCGAACCGGTGAGGGTCAGGGAATTCCGTCCGTCGCATTCGGGGGTGCCGTATTTTGCGAACCACTCCTCAAGCTCGGCTTTCATGCCGGAGACAAGCCCGGCATACTTCGGGTCGGCTATGAGATTCATCGTCTCGTCCGGGTCGGATACCATGTCATACAGTTCGTCATCATCTCCGATGTACCGGCGCACCAGCTTGTAATCGCCCTTTCGAAGCATGCGCACAAAGCCGTATTCGTCATAGACGCAGACTCCGCGGCTGCCGTCGCCGCGTTCACCCGTAAGCCGCGGCAGCAGGCTCACGCCGGGCTGATATCGACCCGGCACGAAGGAAACTCCCGCGATGCCGCAGAGGGTGGGGAAGATATCGCAGTGGGAGGCGGTCATATGCACCACCTTCCCCGGCGCGGCGATGAACGGAGCTTTGATGATAAAGGGCACCTTAACCGAGGTGTCGTACATATTCGGGGGATAGGTGGCGTTGCCCTTGCCCCAGAGACCGTGGTGCCCCATGTTCATGCCGTTGTCAGAAGTGAAGGTTATCACCGTGTCGTCGTATATGCCGAGTTCCTCAAGCCGCGCGATTATCCGCCCCACATTTGCGTCCATAGCGGTGACGGCGGCATAGTAGCCGATTAGGTTCTCGCGGCGCTTCTCGGGGGTGTCGCCCATGGGGGCTGATGTGACCTGCCGGGGATGGAGAGGCAGATTCGGGGCGGAATCAAAGGGACAGTCCCTGTAGAGCCTCAGATATTCCTCCGGGTGGTTGTCGTGGGACCAGGGTGAGTGGGGAGCATTGTAGTGCACCTCCACGCAGAAGGGGGAATCACCGGCGGCATATTCGTCGATAAACCCTATCGCGCGGTCGGTTATCAGGTCGGTGACATAGGTGCCGTGGAAGGGGATGTATTTCATTTCGGCGCCGTCGAACATCAGGGGGTGATAGTAGGCGCAGCCGCCGCCGAACATGATGTACCAGCCCTCAAAGCCTTCCTTTTTGTCCTCCTGATTGCCCAGATGCCATTTGCCGCTGAGGGCGCAGCGGTAGCCGGCTTTCGCCAGCTCGGCGATGTAGGAGGGATGCCCTTCCAGATATTCGATGCCCCTGTCGCGGAAGCCCGCGTCGGGGAAGCGGTCGGAGGAGCCGTTCCCGCCGCTGAGCCAGTCATGCACCCCGTGAGCAGAGGGCATTTCGCCGGTAAGCAGAGAGGCGCGGGCTGGACTGCACACCGGAGAGGCGCAGTAAAAGTTGTCGAACCGGACGCCCTCGGCGGCAAGCCGGTCGAGATTCGGTGTTACTATCTCATCATTGCCGGCGCAGCGCATAGCCCAGGCGCCCTGGTCGTCGGTGAGTATGTTTACAATATTCAGTCGTTTCTTTATCATTCGGTTTTCCTGACGGCAGGTGTTATACCGGCATCGTTATATACTTCTTCACTGTTGTTTACCGTTGCTTATTACTTCAATTCGCCCTTTCGGCAAGATACATTCCAAGCCGACGCTGCAGGTTGTCGGCGATTTTGTCGACGCCCTGATCGGAGGAGATTTCCTCCCGGTAGATGCCGTAAATATCGTTGTCGTAGCGGACGGTGCGCTCAATGCCGTCAAGCATTTTGAGCCAGCTGTCAATCATTGAATCGGTAACCTCGATGACGGTGCCTTCCCAGGGGTATTTCTCGTAATCCTCCCGTTTCTGGCTTCCGATTCTGTCGCCCCTGTTGATGAATACATAGTTCTGCCGCATGGACTCACACTTTTCCCTCTCTTCCGAGGCGAAGAAGGGCGGCATGAAGGAGCCGTAATCGTAGGTGTCTTTATGCACCATGGCGAAGTATTTCTTCAGCAGTCCCAGGGCGGCGGCTTTGTCGGCGCAGGTCTCGGATATCATAAAGGTCTCGCAAAGCGGATAGTTGCCGGCGCAGAGCCTGCGTTCCGCGTTGGGCAGTCCGATTACGGAGAAGGGTTTGCCCAGCATCGACTCAAGCCCTGCCCAGTCGCCGAAGCCGTTTACATAGGAGCTTTCGATTAGGATGATCTCGCCCTTTCTGAAAGCCTCATACATGTCGCCCGGCGTTACGGTGAGCGAGCGGTCAGCCGTCATGTCGATATTAGCCGCGTCGATGAGAGCGAGCAGCTCCTTGTAGCGGCTGAAGTCGCAGGTGCCGTTTTTAAGGTCGACGCAGTCGTCAAGCAGTGTTGCGGTCAGGAAGGATTTCAGCGAAAAATCGAAGTAGGTACAGCGCACGCCCTCGGGCAGGGAGGCGTAGATTTCGAGCAGTTCCTCGGGTGTCACCGGACCGTCGAAGTATTCGGCGCTTCCCAGCGCCGCGCCGAATCGGGGACGAAGCGGCAGATAGTTAAGCCTGCCCTTGCTGTCGAGACAGGGCTTGTAGGTGTAGCCCAGCAGATCGTCGAAATCGAATTCGGGGTCTGCCCGCATCAGTGGTATCAGGTCGCAGAACACCCCGGCATCCGACCAGATGGAAATGTTTTTGTCGGCGTTCGACGCCTGGAAATAGAACCAGATATCGGGAGTTTTGCCCTCGGCTATGAGCATATCGGCCTTCTGCTTGCACTCGGCTTCGTCGCTGTACATCGTCATGTCGATGACCGAGATGCGGTATTCGTCGTTTGTCAGGTTGTAGTCGGCTATCGCCCGGCTGATATATACATTGTTATTGCTGCCGAGCATAGCCATGGTGAGGTTCTTCTTTTCGACAACCTCTGCGTCGGGCACGGCTTTCAGCAGATACAGACGTATGCCGCTCCCGCTGTCAAGGGTCAATGCCATGGTCCTCTCGTCGGCGATACATACGGTGCAGATGTCGGCGGGCACAAGGTCGGAATTGACCCAGTTAATGGTGCTCTTATAGTCGCAGCGCAGCCCGCCGCTCCCGTCGTCGCCGAAGTCCACGCCCCAGAGGGCGCTGTTGTTCCTTATGTAGAGGTCGTGTCCGCCGCCGGTATAGAAGTATTTGCCCAGAACTTCGGGAGGCAGGTCTATGGTGTCGCCCAGACTGCCGTCGTTGATATTCACCGGCTTCAGCTTCAGATCGTCCGTCTCGCCGCCCAGATAAAGCATGGTCTGACCCGTGCTTATGAGGGCGGTGGGGTTGGAGCGGTTCGAGCAGAGCCAGAGCTTCTGTCCCCGGTCGTCACAGGCGGCAAGTCCGGCGCTTGTGAGCACGGCATAGGCGGCGCGCTCGTCGGTGGTGCCGGCGGCATAGGTGAAGGGCAGTATATTCTTCACCTCCAGCAGCTCGGCGGCCATCAGGGAAGGCAGGTCCATCTTGCGGTAGGACAGCCACTCGGGCAGGCTTTCGGTGGAGAAGATGAGCTTGCCCGTTTTGTCGCGGGCGGAGAGAATGATGCTGTAATTCTTCTCGCCGAACAGATACTCGTATGCCGCAGAACCGCCGTCCTCGAAGTTGAAGACGCGCTGAACTATCGCCCCTTCGGCGGTTGGAGGATAGCTTTCGTCCGTTCCGACGCCGTCGCCGTCGATTATATTTCCGTCGGTGTCAAAAACCACCGTCTGTGCGTTAAGGTCCTCATAGTTGTCGTAGCGGAACACAATGGAGAACACGCCGTCCGAAAAACGGGGAGCTTCGTCGCGGAAGGGCTCATACAGCTCTCCGGGAGCGGGGATCTCAACGGCGCGGTATACGCCCTTGAGGTAATCGTTTCGGTCACCGTCCTCGATCTTGTCGCCCCTGCCGCATGATGTCAGCGGCAGCGCCGCCGCCAGAAGCAGGGCAAGTATGGCAAACGGGATAAATACCCGAATTCGATTGATGTGTGTTTCCATCTTTGACATGTCCCTTTCCTCTCTTCCTGTGTGTTTTTTCGCCTTTGACTGTCCTTTCTTTAGGTGACGTTCGCGTTCACCTTACCATACTATACGATTTGCTTCCGTGTTTGTTGCGGCAATCCGCGTTTTTTCCGAAATAATTCTAAAGATAATTCTAACCGTATGCCGAGCCGGCATATCAGAGCGCCGCCGCCATGCTGTCGTTCAGCTGGCCGAGGGTTTTGCAGCCTATGATAGCCACGGTCGGGAAGGCGGGAGGCGCGTCGGGGGTGCCTATAATCTCCACGAGAGCCTGCTGTGATACTGTTCGTCCGGCGGCTTCGGCGGCGGCTTTAAGCGCCGGGAGCTTTGCCCGGTTGGCGGGATTGTCGAAGATGCGCCGGGCGCTGCCCTCGAGCCGCCCTTCGTCAAGCTTGGTGTAATAGCCCAGCGCCTGGGAGGTGAAGGCGAACACAGGGAAGAAGTTCTCGGAATACCAGGCGTATTCGCCGCCGTTCATCGCAACAAGAGTGGGGTCGATGGCGTCGGGGTTGGGCTTTGCCGCCGAGTACATTATCTGGCTTGCGTACAGAGGATGCCTGCCGGCGGCCGCGGCGTATTTGTTGGCGGCGGCGATGCGCTTTGCAGTCCAGTTGGAGACAGCCGCGCAGCCTATTTTCCCGGCGGTGACAAGCCCGTCAAGGGTGTCGACAATGCCCTCAACCGGCAGAGAGGTGTCGTCGCGGTGGAGCCAGTAGATGTGAATGAAGTCGGTGCCCAGCGCCGCAAGGCTCTCCTCGCAGTCGCAGCGGATCTCCTGTGGGGCAAGCCTGCCTATGGTCATGGTCTCGAAGCGCGGATGGGCGCCCTTGGTGGAGATGAGCATCTTTCCGCTCGAATACATGCCCCGGGACTTCATCCATTTGCCCACGGTGTATTCGCTGATGTGACCGGGGCCGCCGTAGCAGCGGGCGGTGTCAAGCACGTTCCCGCCCAGCTCGGCGTACCTGTCCATGAGGGCGAAGGAATTCTCCTCGCTGACCCCGGTGCCGAATCCCGCTGCGCCCAGCGCCAGAACGGAGGGGGTTATGGTGTCGGTAAGGTTGATTTTACGCATGATTTTTCCTTTCGGTTGTTTATGATTGAGGCAATAACATGCTTTTTCGCATATCGTCAATCGCCCTCGTTTAAGCGGACGGCTTCGATTATCTTGTCAAAGCCTTCGGCTATCTTGGCCTCGTTTGCGGTATAGTGGGAGACGAAATCGGTGCTCTTCTTTGAGACGACAACCTGCCCTATCATGCCGAACGCAGAGCCGGTGGCGTCGAAGTTGAAGCCGAAATCAAAAACCTTGTTCTCGTGCATCATGCGTATAACCTTGTAGGAATTATCGTCGCGGACAGCCTTGTTCTCAAGCACGATGTCAAAGAAGGCGGGACGGATGAACTTGTAGCTGTGGTATGCCATGGACTCCATGATAACGCCGGCGCGCTCGGTATCCTCGATGTTGGAGGCGACACCGATGAGACCGGCGCCGCAGAACACACGGTAAAGCTCCTGGGTTTCATCAAGCTTGGGCATGGGGAGAATGCCGAAGTCGAATTCAATCTCGCGCAGGTTGGGATAAAGACCGCCTATGTCAAGGGTGGCAAGGAATGCGCGCCCCTCGACAAGCATGTCTCGGTAAGTCGATGTGGGATAGGAGGCGTTGGAGTAGGAGTCAAGCTGCACGTCGCCGGAGTAGTAGAGATTGTAGAGCTTCTCCACCAGAGAAACGGTGCGCTCGTTATTGAGTGCAAGACGGGGATAACCGTCTTCGTCGGGCACGGTGACGCGCTGACCGCAGGAATACAGATAGACATAAGAGGCGCCGCCGTTGTCAAGCAGGCCGTACTGATCGGCTTTGTCCATGACGCCGTTGCCGTCAAGATCGGCGGAGACGCCCGCGACAATCTTAGTCATATAGTCGAGAGTCCACTCGCCGTCGAATACCGTGTCGTAGAGGTCTTTTTCCAGAGCGGCAAGCTGGGGATAGGTCTTGTTGAAGAGGGTAGCCATCATGCCCTGCCACGCCATGACGATATCGCCCGAGGCATAGTAGAGATGGCCGCCGATGGAGAGGGATTCGGTCATCGCCTGATTCCACCAGGGCTTGGTGAAATCGGTGTAGGCGAGTTTGTTCCAGTCAAGCAGAACGCCGCTTGTGACCAGCCCCGCAACTCCGCTCGAGGCGTGGGGGAACACGTAATCGCAAGAATGGTCGCCTGCCATGACGGCAGTGGTGAAGACGTTGGGAGCGCCGTCGTTCTCGGTGACCTCGAAGGTGACGTTGAGCTGCTCCTCCATGGCGAGGTTGCGGTAATAGCCGGCGTCGTTCATGGCGTCGCCGTCAAGCTCCATATCGAGCTTGAAACGGCCGTTGTAGTCTTTGAGGGTAATAATCTTAACGGCATAGCCGTCGTAGTCAACCTGGGGAATTTCAAGCTGAGGTTCGGTCTCGCCGGCGGTGGTCTCCTCGGCGGCGGCAGCGGTGGTTGCCTTGGGTGTATCGCCGCCCTTATCCCCGCCGCAGGAGGCGAGAATCAAAGAAGCGGACAGCAAAACACAGGCAAGAACAAACGAAAGAACAGACAGTTTCATTGCTTTACCTCACAAAAAAATGTATTGTTATAGTAAGTAAACTAACCCCATACCCCGGCGAGCAAAGCTCGCCGCAAAGAAAGTTCTTTGCCAGGCTTTCTTTCAAGAAAGCCGCGTACCCTTATCTCTCGCGGTTTCAGGCAAGGGAGAGGCGGTGAGGTCACGGCGGCCGACATAGGCGGCTTCCTCGTCGCGCATCTCGATGAGGCGTTTTTCGGCTTCATCGGTGCGGAGGCGGTCGGCGGCATAGGCGGCGCGGAGGAGGTCACCGGGGATACAGGTATCGAACTTTTCGAAGACGGGAATTTCGGTGGAGGAAACGAGTTTTTGGCGGTCGATGCCCTCGCTTTCGACGATGGCGCAGAGGTGATGAAGCAGGTCGGCTTCGGAGCCCTTCTCCATGCGGAAGGTCATGAAGCAGCAGCCCTCGAACTCGAGGTTGGAGAGTTTGAGCTCCCGGGAGCGGGAGACGATGAACTTGCGCAGAGTCCGGAAGGAGCGGGTGCCCAGCCAGGGCAGCATACAGTATGTATAGCCGCCGAGAGGAACGAGAGAGCGGCGGGTGATGCCGGTGTTGCGGGCAAGGGCGCGGGCAACCTCGATGCGCCGGCGGGCGTTGGGCTTGAGGTAGGGATAAACGGTATCCTCCTCAAGGACGCGGCGCATGCGCTGCTGAATCCTGGTGTGGATCTCGCCGTAGTCGCCGGGCCAGCTGACCTCCATCTTGCCGGGCACGCGCCGGACATAGATAAGCCGGCGGAGCACGTCAAGCTCCTCGACCTCCCAGACCCTGCCGGCAAGGGCAAAGCGGTCGCCGACAGGGGGCGGGGTGGTGATGGTGCCGATCTCGTCGGACTCGCAGCGGACGGTGAAGTCCTCGGTGTCCTTGAAGACGGCAAGGAAGCGGAAGCTGTTTATAAGCCGCTCGCCGCGAAGTCCGACGATGAGAGGACGGCCGCCCTCCTCGCCGGCGGCGACCTGCTGAATATAGTCGTTCTTAATCATGGATATGAGCAGCGACTTGTAATATTCCTTGGGAACCTCGGAGAAGGGGGGCAGGGTCATGACGCGGGAGGCAAGCTCTTTGGGGTCAAGCCCGCCGGATGCGGCAAGGATCGAGAGGGTCTGATGAAACATCAGAGAGAAGGGGAGATGCTTAATCTGGGGCGGCTCGATGAAGCGCTCCTCGATGTAGAGCTGGATAATGGCAATGGCGCGAAGCAGGTTCCAGGGGATAAGATTCGGCAGGGGAGCGTTGGGCAGGGCGGTTTCCTCGCGGAAAACCTCGATCATCTCGGGCGGCTGCCCCCGCCGCCCCGACCGCCCCAGCCTCTGCAGAAATGACGAAACCGAATGGGGAGAACCGAGCTGGATCACGCGCTCAAGGCGCCCGATGTCGATGCCCAGCTCAAGGGTGACGGTGGCGCAGGTGGCGTTTATCTTTTCGTCGTTTTTCAGGTCAAGTTCGGCTTCCTCGCGTATTGAGGCGGAGAGATTGCCGTGGTGGATGGAGAAAACGTCAGGTTCGCCCCGATACTCGGCGATCTGCCGCAGAGTGGCGGTTATGTACTCGGTCTCCTCGCGGGAATTGGAAAAGACGAGACATTTCCTGTCCTTGGCGCAGTCGTAGATATACTCATATCCCGCGTCAAGAGCGGCGACATTGGAATCGCCCTCGCCGGACCGATTCGGTTCGGTGCCGGCGTCCGCGTCAGCGGTATCCGCGTCGGTATCGGGAAGCAGGTTGCCGCCGGCAAGCCCGACAGGCTCCTCGGAGGTCTGGTCGGCGGAGGGATTCTGAATGTAGAAATGCTCGAGAGCCAGCCGCCACTTCAGCCGCCCTTCGGGAACGATGGGAGCCCGGGTCTGACGGCCGGAGCCGCCGCCCAGCCACTCGGCGGCGAGACGCACATCTCCCACGGTGGCGGAAAGCCCCACCCGCCGGGGATGATAGCCGATAAGCCTGCCCAGACGGGTGAGCTGACAGATAATCTGATTGCCCCGGTCGCTGCCGGTTAGGATATGCACCTCGTCGATGATGATATAGCGCAGGTCGCAGAAGAGCCGCACAATGTCGTTTGAGCGGTTCATAAGCATTCCCTCCAGCGACTCGGGAGTTATCTGGAGGATGCCGGAGGGATTTTTCAGCGCCTTGGTCTTGTGGGACATGGCTACGTCGCCGTGCCAGTGATAGACGGGGATGCCGCTCTCGTCGAGCAGCTCCTCCATGCGTGCGAACTGGTCGTTGATGAGGCTTTTCAGCGGGGCGATGTAGAGCACCCCCACGGACGCCGAGGGCGCTTCGTGCAGCTCGGTGAGTATGGGGAGAAATGCCGCCTCGGTCTTGCCCGACGCGGTGCCCGAGGTGATGAGCAGATTGTCGTCGGTGTCAAAGAGTATGCGGGCAGCCTCAAGCTGAATCCCGCGCAGACTGTCCCAGCCCGAACGGTATATATAATCCTTTATAAAGGGCGCAAGCCGCCCGAAAATGTCGCTCATAATGCCTTTTTTAAGATTTACCTTATTACTATGTCCTTTGTGAAAGGCTCCGCCTTGACATTGATGCCGCAGCCGCTTATACGCTTGCCGTTTATAAAGATGCCCTCAACAACGACGTCGGAGGTCAGGTGATCCTCGTTGTAGCCCTCGAAGCGGATCAGGGGGCGGCGGTTCCCGCCGGTTAGAATGTCCTCCATCTCTTCGGGCATATAGAGGCGGATGCCCTCGAAGCGGAGACGGGTGTTGGAGCCGTATGCCTCGTCCTTTGACCACATGCCGTGGTAGACGTGGGCGACTATGAGGTCGGGGATAAACCCCTCCTTCCCCTCGTAGATCATGTCGTCGCTGTGCTGATAGACGGGGGCGAGCTGAGTAGGGTCGTATTCGACCCGGATGTCAGAGAAGACGATGTCGCTGACCTTGCCCCGGTCGCCGTTCTGAATGTCCATAGCGATGTGGGTGTTGTGGATAATGTCGCAGTTCTCAAAGCGCATGTTCTTCATCTCGTCGGCGCGGGTCTCGGCTCCTATTTCAAGCCCCCTGCCCCAGTCGCACCATATCGTGCAGCCCGAGACGAGGATGTTCTCGCAGTTGGGGTTATCGGCCCCCAGACCCTTTATCACCACGCAGTCGTCGAAGCAGCGCAGATAGCTGTTCATGATGCAGCAGTTTTTGCTGTTGCAGAAGTCGATGCCGTCGGAGTTGTAGCGCCACATGCCGATTAACTTCACATTGTTGAAATACAGGTTCTCGCAGTTCTGGCAGTAGGCTGTCCAGGCGGCCGAGTCGCGGAAGGTTATATCCCGCACATCGATATTCTTAGAGTTCGCGGCGCGCAGACAGTTGCCGCCGACATCGCCCCGGGCGATGCGGCTGTTGTCGATAATCCCGCCGCCATAGATGCAGACGTCCTCTGCGTCCTCGATGATAATGCCGCCGTATAGCACGGCTCCGGCGGGGACATATAGCGCCTGACCGCTTGAGAGCCGAAGGGCGCCCACGTCGTAGCTGCCGGGGGCGAAGCAGATAAGACCGCTTAACGGCAGTCTTTCGCTCAGCTCTTCCCGGGTGGTGACGCAGCCCGGCGAACAGCAGCGGGAATCGGGAGGCGAGACGCAGAGCACGCCCCTGTCATCGGCGGCGAAGCGGTCGAGTTCACGGCGGTTTCTCTCGAGACCGCTCATACTGTCGGCGAAAATCGTGAGCGCCGCGTGATATCCGTCGCACTCGAGGGAGTATTGACCCGGACCGGGCAGGCTGACTGTGAGACTGCCGTCGGCGTTCTTTACAGGCTGAGAGCAGCGGTGAAGCGGACGCAGCACGGCTTTATCAAAATCGAACAGGGGTGTGACGGTGACTTCACTGAAACGGTCGATGTCGACCTGAACAAAGGCTGCTTTTTCGGTCTGGGAGATGGGGCGCTGGTGACCCGGCCACACGGTGTTGAAGGGGATAGCCGATACCGTCGCCGGATATACGGTGAGATCCGCGCCGCCGGCTTCGACCCGGTAAAGCCAGTCGATGTATTCCACATGCTTTGTGAAGGGGTTTATCATGACAGACTCCTTTCAGCGGCTGAACAGCCGGTAAAAAATATTGACACGAAAGACGGATGGATATATAATATAATGAGAGAGACGGCACAGACGGCATGCGCCTGCGTATATACATAGCGGGCATACCGTGTATTCGCCCGTTTAACCCTGTGACAATTTGGTAAATGATATGATAGACAATCTTACGCTTTACAGATTCTTTCTTGAAGCCGCCCGCAGCGGCAGCATAACCGGGGCGGCGCGGCGGCTGTATGTCACTCAGCCGGCGGTATCAAGCGGCATTCAGCAGCTTGAGAGCGCCCTGGGGGTGAAACTCTTCTTCCGAACCAGCCGCGGCATAAGCCTGACCCCCGAGGGGGAACTGCTTCTCGACTATGTGAGCTCGGCTTTAGGCTATCTGGAGGCGGGGGAGGACAAACTTCGGGATATCGGCGGTCTGCACAGCGGAGTGCTGCGGGTGGGCGCCTCGGATATGACGCTGAAATACTTCCTTCTGGACTATCTCGAGCGCTTCAACGCCGATTACCCCAATGTGAAGCTCACCATAACCAACAACTCGACGCCCCAGACCCTGCGGGCGCTGAAGGACGGGCTTATCGACTTCTGTGTCATCAGCGAGCCGGTGGAGCACGACGCCGATATTATTACAAAGCCGGTGAAGCAGATACGCGACATCGTGGTCTGCTCAAATTCGCCCAGATTTGACCGGCTGTTCACGGGAGAGCCGGTGACCTTCGAGCGGCTGGCGGAATATCCGCTGGTGATGCTGGAGCGGGAGACCTCCACCCGCACCTACATCGAGAACCACTTCCGCGCCTGCAATGCCCCGGAGAAGCTGTCGGAGCCGTCGGTGGAGCTGGCACAGTCCGATCTGGTGCTCCAGTTCGCCCTGCGCGGCATCGGGGTCTCATTCATAGTGGAGGAGTTCGCCCGGGAAGAGCTGGCGTCCGGCTCACTCTGTGAGGTGCCGCTGCTCTATCCCTTCAAGCCCAGGCGCTTCCTTTTGGCGTATCTTAAGAAAATACCCCTGTCAGCCGCCTCGAAAAAGTTTATTTCATCAATCGCCGAGAATCTGGACACCGCCCCGGGCAGCGCCGTCGAATAGCGTTTTTCACCCCGGATTTTCCTGCTCCGGGCGGCATTTTAACACCAGCAGTTTAGCATAGAGAATATCGCTTGTCAATAGCGGGCGCCGGCTTTTTCCATGACGCACCATGTCATTACGCGGTATTCGGAACCGGTGATATTGTGTATTGTGTACAAATCAAGAGCCGCAATTTTGTACACATAACAATTTATTTACTTCATTGCCCTTGACATTCGTTTATATATGTAATAAAATAGTTTTGTTATGTTAAAATATACCCGGCCTGCCTTTCGCAGCGCCTACTGCATATATATTCGCTTATAAACATTACAAAGTGATAATTTACATGAATATACAGCAGTCCTGCTGCCCGTCCGCGGGCCGTGTCAGCATAATAGAATAATGAAAGCAGGAGGAAACCCAACAAGTGTTACCCGTAATTATCGGCATCCTTGTTACGCTGGTTATAGCACTGCCCTTAGGATTTATAATCGGAATAGCCTACCGTAAGAAGATCGGCGAAGCCGCCATCGGTTCCGCCGAAACAGAAGCCAAACGAATCATCGACGAAGCGGTCAAGGAGGGCGATGTCCGCCGCAAGGCGGCTCTCGTCGAGTCAAAGGAGGAAGTTCTCCGCGCAAGGAACGAAGCCGAACGTGAAATCAAAGAGCGCCGCAACGAGGTATCCCGCCTCGAAAAGCGGGCAATCGCAAAGGAGGAGAGCCTCGACCGCAAGACCGAGCAGCTTGAGCGCAAGACCGAGCAGCTGGACCGCCGCATCAAGGACGCAGACGAAAAGAACGCCCGCCTCGACGAAATAGTGGGGCAGCATCTCGCCCGCCTGGAGGAGGTCGCCGGAATGACTTCCGAACAGGCAAAGGAGGAGCTTGTCAGCCGCATCGAGGATGAGGTCCGCCACGACGCCGCCGCAAGAATAATCGAGATCGAATCACAGTTAAAAGAGGACGCCGACGAAAAGGCTCGTCACATTCTCTCGCTGGCAATTATGCGCTGTGCCTCGGATCACGCTTCGGAAGCCACCGTTTCGGTGGTTCCGCTCCCCAACGACGACATGAAGGGACGCATAATCGGCCGCGAGGGGCGCAACATCCGCGCCATCGAGACCGCCACCGGCGTCGACCTCATAATAGACGACACTCCCGAAGCAATCACCCTGTCCAGCTTTGACCCAATCCGCCGCGAAGTCGCCCGGCTGACGCTTGAAAAACTCATCTCCGACGGCCGCATCCATCCCGCCCGCATCGAGGAAATGGTGGACAAGTCCCGCCGCGAGGTTGATACCGTTATCAAGCAGGCAGGCGAACGCGCCGTGTTCGAGCTGGGCATACACGCCATTCATCCCGAGCTTGTAAAGCTCTTAGGCCGCCTTCGCTTCAGAACAAGCTACGGCCAGAACATGCTCATGCACTCGGTCGAGGTGGCAAACCTCTGCGGCATAATAGCCGACGAGTTAGGCGTCGATTCCGCCCTCGCCAAGCGCGCGGGGCTCCTTCATGACATAGGCAAAGCCATGACCCAGGAGGTGGAAGGCTCCCACGTTCAGTTGGGTGTCGATATCGCAAAGAAGTTCGGAGAGCACAAGGAGGTCATCCACGCCATCGAGTCACATCACAACGACGTGGAGCCTCATACGATAATCGCCATGCTGGTTCAGTCGGCGGATGCCGTCTCGGCAGCCCGTCCCGGCGCCCGCCGCGAGGATCTGGAGAACTACATCAAGCGTCTCCAGAGGCTGGAGGAGATCGCCAACAGCTTCGACGGCGTTGACAAGTCCTACGCCATACAGGCAGGCAGAGAGATCCGCGTAATGGTGAAGCCCGAGAAGATTTCCGACGAACAGATGGTTATCACCGCCCGCGATATAGTCAAGAAGATCGAAAGTTCTCTCGAATACCCGGGTCAGATCAAGATAAACGTCATACGCGAATCCCGCGCAGTCGACTACGCGAAGTAAAGGCTGCACCGCAGAGCGCGATGCCGGACAGCAATCTGCCGGCTTTCGGCAGACGATAACCCTTATGACAAACACTTTCGGCAGAGCCTCTGACAAACAGTGAAAGAAAATGTGCGCGGGCTTCCACGTCCGCGCACTATTTGTTAAAGTAATATAAGTATGGAAACAAAAATACTCTGTGTCGGCGACGTTGTGGGTCCCGGAGCCGTGGATTTCGTATCTGCCCGGCTGAAATCGCTCAGAAATTCCCTTAACGCCGACTGCGTTATACTCAACGGCGAAAACGCCGCCTCGGGGAACGGGCTTGACATAGCCTCGGCAAACGCCCTCTTAAATGCCGGCGCCGACATTGTCACCGGCGGCAACCACACCTGGAAGCGCAGGGAGATCCGCGAATATTTAGCCGTCTCCGAGCGGGTGATCCGACCCGCCAACTATCCCCCCGGCACCCCCGGCTTCGGCTACACCTTTACCGGCTGCGGAGGCTTCCGTCTGCTGGTGATAAACCTGCTGGGTCTGGTTTACATGGACCCCATGGACTGCCCCTTCCGCGCCGCCGACGCCATACTTCGCCGTGAAAAGGGTAATTTCGACCTCTGCGTCGTGGATTTCCACGCCGAAGCCACCTCCGAGAAGGCGGCGCTGGCATATTATCTCGACGGGCGGGTCTCGGCGGTCTTCGGCACCCATACCCATGTAGCCACCGCCGACGAGCGCATTCTCCCGAAGGGCACCGGATTTATCACCGACATCGGCATGACCGGCCCCGCCGACTCGATACTCGGAATCCGCTCTGACATCATTGTCGACAAGTTTACCCGCCGGCTCCCGGTCAAGTTCGACACCGCGCAGGGCGGTATAGTGCTCTGCGGGATACTCCTGACCCTCGACTGCGAGACCGGTCTCTGCACCGCCATCGAGAGGGTGCGGGCGGAGTGACAGCTATATAGTGACAGCAATATAAAAAATCAGCGAAGGGCGCGCCCTTCGCTGATTCAATTTGGAGAACAACCTGACAGGTAACAATCTCCCGGCGGACTGAAAAAACGCCTTATATAATCTATAATATAAGGCGTTTGCCTAACCTTTAAGACGCGCGCCTCTCAAGCCTCCCTCTCAGAGGGAGGTGGCACGGCGAAGCCGTGACGGAGGGAGTACCCCATGGCAGAGGGAGTACCCTGCGACATGTGAGCAGGCTCCTGCTCACAAATGAATGTATGCCGTAAACTTCGACTTCCTGTAAAACGAACCCCCGAAATAAATCAGGGGTTGCCCTTCGCTGATTCTTCGCTTATCCGTTATTTAAGTACATTCATCTCATGCGCCGAGCAGGGGATATCTATCGGTCTCTCGGGGTCGGGGAAGGGATTCCGGTAATCGCCCCGCAGGACTTCCCGTGCCGCCTTGTCCCGGATATCGGGGATGTCATAGCTTTTGCCGTCAAGGATAGAATAAAGACCGTAGACAGCCGCGAGAGACAGGGCTGCCGCCGCGTAAATGTCAAGATACACCCCGGGGTCGCCTCCGCTGAGGTATGTGCAGGCTTTGCGGCAGATGCGCATGTCGGCGCCGCCGTGACCGCTCTTTTTCTCCTCCTCGGTGTACTGGGCTTCGGGGTCGTATTCCTCGGCAGGAGCGCCGTTGGGGCGGAAGAGCACCCTGTCCTGGTTCAGACGGGTCGTCTCGATGGTTCCCCCCTCGCAGGAGAGGCGGTACCATTTGCCGTTGGGACCGAAACCGCAGCAGCCGGTGGAGCGGAAGAGCGCTCCGTTGTCCATCTCATAGAGGGCAATCGCGCCGGGCGAACGGTTGGCTTTGAGATGCACCTTCGCGGCGTGCTTCTCGGTGTATATCTCCATTGCGGTGACCCGGCGGGGAGTCAGACCCGTCGCCGCCATAAGAACGCCCAGGGAATGCATGTTGTAATAGGTGCCCGGCAGATAGCGCCGCCAGTGGTCGATCTCGGGATAGAGGTTCGCCGCCGCCGATTCCTCGGTGTCGCCCAGGATATGCAGATACTCGGCTTCGGCGTAGAGCACCTCGCCCAGCTCCCCGGCACGGTAGCGCCTGATAAGCTCGGAGGGACCCACCATCACCGGACAGTTGGCGGCAAGGAAATACTTGCGCCCGGTGCGCTCAACGCATTCCACAAGGTCGAGGCAATCGCCGGCTGTGGGAGCCGCGGTGGTATCGCTGATAACGTCGATGCCCGCCTCCATGGCGCGTATGGCGTAGCGGCAGTGCTCGTGGAAGTAGTTCGCCAGCACTATGACGTCGATGCCAAGCGAAACCAGTTCCTCATAGGAGGAACAGAGCGCCGTGTCCGGCTCCACTCTCGTCCGCAGGGCTTCAAGCCGCTCCGGCACCTTCTCGGCAACCCCCGCCACCCGGTAGCCCGGCTGGGCATTTATAGGCGCGTAGAAGGACATGCCCCGCTTTCCGCCGAGAATGCCCACCCGTTTGATTTTTTCGCTCATATCAGTCACCTCTTGGAATAAAATTTTTGAAATCCGTCAGAACGCCGTCAGCAGTATAAGTCCGGCGACAGCCAGCGCCAGCCCGCCGTACTGGAGGGGAGCCAGCTTCTCCTTGAAAATAATGCGGGTATTGAAAACCGTCAGAATTATCCCGAAGCCGGTGCCTATCATGCAGAAGACTATCGCCGGCAGTTTCGACACGGTTATGGTGGATATATAGTTCACCGTCGAGTTGCCCAGCGCATAGAGCACCGCCCAATGCGCGCCCGTGAGTACGGGTATGCGGAAGGGCGGCTTGCCGTCCTCCGGCTCCCCCTCGACTTTCGGCGGGCGTATGAGCAGCATGACGAGGAACACCCCGGTCACCATGACCATCGACCAGAAGAGCAGCTCCTCCCGGTAGAGTCCCGGCTGAGCCTGCTGCTGTATCTTCGCCGCCAATATGGCTATGCCGTTGCCAACGGAAGACATGGCGCAGAACAGCCAGAAGAAGGGTTTCGGGCGCGAGCGGTCGGCGGGGGCGGAACCTTCAGGCGAACTGTTATTTGAATCGTCAGATTTCGCCGCCTTTGCCTTTGGACTGCCGCCGTAGAACAGGAGCAGCGCGCCGAAAAGCGCCGCCATTCCCGCCGCCATGGCAAGCGTCACCGGCTCCTTATAGACAATGATGCTGTATATTATCGGTATCAGCGAGCCCATCTGGCTCACAACTATGCTTATGAGCAGAGGTCCCCGGTGCACCGCTTCAAGATAGCCTATGACCCCCATGACGTAGCCCGCCGCCCTCAGCACCGAACAGCCGAAGACCTCCCGGTGCAAGCCTATGCCGTTTCCCGACACAAGAGAGAGAGCCGCGAAGTACAGTGTGGACACCGCCGCCAATATCAGATTGAACAGCGCCGTGGAGGAGCGGATATGCCCCGCCCGCCTGTCGTACTGCTTGACACACATGTTGGTATAGGAGCCAATCGTGCTGCCCAGCAGTGAGAGAAGATAATATTTCATGTCGGAACGCGGAGAAAGCCGTCCTTTCGCGCTATCCCGCCTCTCCCGCATTATAGCACGGCCGGCGGGGCAATGCAATACGGCTTTGCGTTTTATGCAAATAACGGTTGACAACTTTGCCGAAAAGTGTGATAATATGTGTGCGGATATAGGACAAAACGCCGAATCAACCGGATTGAACAGAGAGGTAAACACCGTGAAACAGAACATATTCAGAATTCTTGCGCTTGCCCTTGCGATTTTAATGATATCTTCATTGATTTCTGCCTGCGGCGGAGATTCCGGTTCAGCGCCCGACGTCACGACAAATGCCGTCGGCGCCGGAACCGAAGCCGAGACCGAACCCGTGCTCTCCGACGACCTGCCCGAAGCCGACTACAACGGCTACAAGTTCCGTGTGGTCACCTATCAGAAATGCATCGGCATCGAGGAGGAGGACGGCGAGGTGTTAAACGACGCCGAATACGCCCGTGACCGCATCGTCGAGGAGCGCTTCAATGTTGATGTCGTCGCCGACTTTAAGGAAGTTTACACCGACGTCACCAAAGCCGTAAAAAATTCGGTGTCCGCCGGCAGCGACGATTACGATATGGGCATGATCCACATGGTGGAAGGCGCTTACAACGCCCCCGGCGGCTACTACTACCCTGTCAATGATCTCCCCTACATAAATCTTGAAAAGCCTTGGTGGGACGACCAGATTCAGAACGGATTCTCTATCGCCAACAAGCTTTTCCTTGCCGCCGGCGATATTCTGCCGAACACTCTGCTGCGCACCTCCTGCATGGCGTTCAACAAGAACGAATTTGAGAACCGCGGCATCGAAGCGCCTTACGCTGTGGTTCAGGAGGGACGCTGGACGCTTGACAGGCTGTCAGAATTGACCCGGGACGTGACCGCCGACCTCAACGGCGACGGCGCCGTCAATTTCAAGGATGACTTCTACGGTCTCACCAGCTGGTATCTCGACAGCCCCTACTCCTTCTACTACGGAGCCGGCGGCACCATAATCGAGAAGGATGCCGACGACATCCCCCACATCAATATGAACGTGGACATGAACGTCGATATCTACAACAAGCTCTACGACGTTATCATTGTCAACAAATCCAACTTCATTACGAAAATCGATAACTATGATTACGCCTATGAGACCTTTACCGGAGGTCGTGCGCTCTTCTGCGAGATAGCCCTTACCCATCTTCGCGGAGAAAGGTGGCGCAACATGACCGCCGACTACGGCGTGGTGCCGATACCGAAATACGACGAGGAACAGGAAACCTACCTGGGCTTTGTCAACGGCTCCGCTCCAATGGTCTGCGTGCCCGTCACCATAAACGACGCCGACCGCACTTCCATTGTCATAGAAGCCCTTTCCTTCGCCTCCTACACCGAGGTAACCCCGGTGCTATACGAGGTTGTCGCCAAGACCAAGCACACCCGCGACGAGGAGTCGGTGGCTATGATAGACATTATCATCCGCGAGCGCATCTTCGACTTCGGCTATACCCACCTCTATTCCAACAGCATTACCCAGTTCCACCGCGACCTGCTTGCCAAGGGAAGCACCGATGTGGCTTCAACGCTTGCCGCCGGCGAGCCCTCCCTGCAGGCCGCCCTTGAGAAGATCATACTCTCCTACGAGGAGAACACCTGATACGCGCGTTCCGATAAGTAAATAAATCCATTAAGGAGTAAGCCTATGAAACGCAGTCTGTCCTTTGCAATCGCCGCCCTTCTTATGTTCACAGTCTTGTTTACCGCATGCGGCGGCGGTGACGACAAAACACTTGAAACGACACTGACCTCCGACACCGCCGCCGAGACCCTCCCCGAGGATGTTGTCACCGGCCGGGAGGGAGCGAAAGACAACATCCCCGACGGGTTGAATTTCGACGGTCAGGTCGTGAACGTCGTCTACCGCAACGAGGACTGGTACCGCCAGTGGGACGTCGAGGGCGAGAACACCGGCGACCTCATTCAGGACGCCATCTGGGAGCGCAACAACAAAGTTGAGGAGCGCTTCGGCGTCGACCTTAACCTGCAGCCCACCCGGACCACCGGGTTAGGCAATGTCGCTTCCGAGCTGAAGACCATGGTGCTTGCCGGTTCCGACGAGTATGACCTGATAGTCTCCACCGCCAACACCACCATCACCCAGTCTCTTTACCCCTATCTCTACGAGATGTCCGACATGCCCCATCTCGATATAACACAGCCCTGGTGGCGCACTTCGGCTATAAACGAGCTGTCTTTTGACGGCGAGCACTACCGCTATCTAATGGGCGACAACACGCTCAACGACTACTTCAAGTGCGGCGTCGTCTTCGCCAACAAGGCTATATACGAGTCTGTTCACGGCGACCCCGACGACATGTACCGCGCCGTTCTTGACGGCGGCTGGACCTATGACCGGCTTATGGAGCTCACCACCCCCGTCTACTCCGATATAAACGGCGACGGCATCGCCGACGCCGGCGACCGCTACGGGCTTATGGTGCCCAATGGCTACAACGAGACCACCGTTCACATGATGTTCGGCTGCGATATTGTCACCTACGCCCGCACCGACGACGGCGGAATCGACCTCTCGGTGTTCAACAATGAGAAGAACGTCCGTGTCGTCGACAAGCTCATCGAGGTTCTCCACAAGACCGACGGCGTCTGGCAGTCCGACAAGAGTATCGACAACTCCACCGAGCACTTCGCCGCCGACAAGTCACTCTTCTGGACCGGCCGTCTCTCCAACGTCGTTCAGAATGTCATGCGCGAAATGACCTCCGACTATGCCATTCTCCCCATGCCCAAGTTTGATGCCGCTCAGGAGAATTATGTGACCTATATCCACGACTCCGCCACTATCACCTGCGCCCCGATTACCCTCGCCGCCGGACGCGCCGATATGATTGGCGCCGTTCTCGAGGGCTGGGCTTCCGAGGCCTACCGCACCGTTATCACCGGCTTCATCGAGACCGCCATGAAGGTCAAGTATTCCCGCGACGAGCTGTCCGGTCAGGTTATAGATATAATCTTCGACGATCCCATGGTCGGCTTCGTCTCCATTTTCGGCGCCAATATGAAGAATCTCTTCAACACCTGCACCCTGAACGGCATCGCCTCCGGTCAGAATAACTTCGCCTCCGGAATCGCCTCCACCCTCGATGCCGCCCAGACCTCCATCGACCAGTACCTTGCTGATATCGCCGCCGCTAATTAAGGGAAGACGCCTTCTTTCTTCGCAGCTGAACGAAGTTCAGGTGCCGGGAAGCAGGCAAAGAACTTTTGTGTCGGCGAGTTCGCTCGCCGTGGATATGGATGTCGGATAATCCGCAGTGATATGAGGTAATTTATGAGAATTCGTTTGATTTCATTGATTTTGCTTGCCGCTCTGGTTTTTACGGCATTTGCCGGCTGCGGCGGAGATTCGGGGGCTTCCGGCGGTTCTACCGACGCGGCTGCTCCCCCCGCAAACGCGGATTCGTCCGATGCCGGGACCGCCGCCGTCACCGAAATTTCTGCCTACGACCTGCATCCCGGACTTGACTATGACGGCTATTCTTTCGGTATGCTCACCTCCCAGGGCTGGTCTGTCGACATGCCCGATCAGCTGCTTCAGGAAGCCGAGACCGGAGATGTCGTCTTTGACGCCATCTTTGCCCGCAACCGCGCCGTTGAGGACAAGCTCGACGTTAAATTCACACTCAACACCGTAACCTACGGCGACCTTGCCGGCTATCTGCAGAACCTTGTTCTCGCCGGCGATTCGTCTTATGACCTCTGCGCCCACTCTCCCACCGCCCTCAAGGCGCTCACCACCGACGGCACCCTTGCCGACGCCGCCAAGCTGCCCAGCCTCCACTTAAATGAGCGCTGGTACTCACAGACCGCCAATGAGGAGATGACGGTAAACGGCTGTCTCTACGCTTTCCATTCCGACATTGGCTTCGTCTGGGCTTCCGCGATTATTGTCATGCTCTTCAACCGCGACATGGCTTACAACATGTTCGCCCTCGACAACCTGCAGGAGCTTGCCCTTGACGGCGGCTGGACCCTTGACACAATGATCGAAAACTCCCGGGGCATCTCCGAGGACCTCAACGGCGACGGCAAGCTGGATATGGAGGATCGCCACGGTCTCGCCATCGATCTCGGCGAGTATGTGACCGCATTCCAGTACGGCGCCGATATCCGTGTAACCGAAAAGGACTCCTCGGGTCAGCCGAAGTTATCGCTGAGCAGCGAGAAGACCGTTTCCCTTGTCAATAAGATAAATGACTATTTCCACGATACCGAACTAACCTGCATCACCTCCGGCGGCTACAAGGTGCCCCAGGAGATGTTCCGCGACGGCAAATCCCTTTTCTGTAACCTGAACATCTCCTGCATACCCAAGCGGCTGCGCGAAATGGAGGACGATTACGGCGTGCTGCCCATGCCCAAGTGGGATGAGAAGCAGGACAAATATTACACCTCCGTCTCCCCCGGCTCTACCACTGTGTTCTGCGTCCCCGCCACCTCCTCCGACCTTGACCGCGCCTCCGCCGTCATCGACTGTCTCGCCTACGAGGGACACGAGCGGGTCATTCCCGCCTTCGTCGAGCAGGCGGTGAAGGTGAAATATTCCCGCGACGAGTATTCCGACGCTATCTACAACATGATTTTCGACGGCGCCATACTCGACTTCGGCACCATATATGACAAGAACGGCATGAGCACTCTCTTCCGCACCCTCATTAAAAACGGCTCAAACGATTTCGCCTCCTCCTATGCCGCCCTTGAAGCCGCGGCTGCCGAGGAATACGAGCGCGTCTGGCAGCTGTTCAGTTGATAATCCCGAAGGAGAATCACCATGTCAAAGAAATGCAGACTTGTAACCACCTCCATGGCGGCTATCCGCGCCGGCAAAAGTCAGCGCGGCATGATGGACGCCGGACTTGAGCTTATCGACTCGGTGGCCGGCTATAAGCCCGACCTTATCTGCTTCCCCGAGGGCTTTCTCCGCTCGGGCGGCGACCGCTCCGCCTGGGAGGAGATAAACGCCGAGACCGAGCGCCGCTTCGGCGAGAAGGCCGCGGAGCTTGGCTGCTACATCATGTTCTCGATATACGAGCCGGCTGAGATATTCGAGGGTTATAAATATAACACCGAACTCATATACGACCGTTCCGGCAAATGCGTCCTCCGCTATCACAAGCGGCACACCGTTTACGGCGAAACCACGGTCAGCAAAGTGCTGCCCGGCCGGGAGATACCCATCGCCGAGACCGACTTCGGCCGCGTCGCCTGCCTGACCTGCTTCGATATCGGCTGGCGTGAGACCTGGGCTGAGCTGGCTCGCCGGGGCGCCGAGCTTGTGGTCTGGAACGCCGCCTACAACGGCGGAAATCTCCTTGAGACCTATGCCGCCCACAACATGTATTATGTGGCGTCCACCGTCCGTGACGACCGCGCGAAGATAGTCGACCCAACCGGCATGACAATAGCCTCCTCCTCCCGCTGGAACGCCATATGCATGGCAGACATCAACCTTTCAACCACTATCTTCCATATAGACCGCCAGTATCAGAAGATCGATAAGGTGCGCGCCGCCCTTGGCGACAGGGTTCACATCGTTTCCCACGGCGAGGAGAACATCTTCACCATCGCCACCAATGACGACGAGTGGCCGATAGAGCGCATCTGCCGCGAATTCGGGCTCCAGACCTACAAGGACTACCACGCCGAAGCCGCGTTCATGCAGCAGGAATGGCGCGACCGTATGAAACGCGCCGCCGCTGAAGCGGGGAAGTGAAACAGATAAACATAAAATGAGCCGCAGCAAGGGAAATTTCCTGCTGCGGCTCATTTTTATTGAACCGATATAAGAATAAACAGTAACAGACCTGTTGCGCACAAAACCGCCCGCAGAAACCGGTTGTACCCCCCAACCGCTTATCGGAAAACGCTTGAAAAGATACCGGAAAAAGGTATAATAAGGTCAACGAAAGGGGGAACAAGAATGAAGATAGAGATTAAAATCGACGAGACGGCAAGAGAGCCGAGGATAATCATCTTAACCGACAGGATAACCGATGAGGTTGAGCGGATAACGCGGCTTATCAAGGAGGCGGATACCGGACCGCCGGCTGACGGGAGCGAGTCTCCCGGCGCCGCGCCGGGATTCATCGCCGGCTTTTCGGAGGACAGGGCGGTGCTTCTGCCGACAGACTGGATAGTGCGAATCTACTCGGCGGGCGGTAAGGTCTACGCGCAGACGCGGAGCGGGGAGTTTTCCCTGCGTCTGCGGCTGTATGAACTTGAAGAGCGGCTCTGCAGCCGGGGAGAGGGCTTTGTCCGGATTTCAAATTCGGAGATCATCAATCTCAGTCAGGCGGAAAGCTTTGACCTGAGCCTTGCCGGCACTATAATGGTGGTTCTGAAAAACGGCGATACCGCGTATGTTTCACGGCGTTACGTATCAAAAATCAAGAGAGTTTTAGGAATCTGAGGAGGTAACAAAATGAAGAAGAGATTCATCCAATTCGCGCTTTTAGGCGCGCCGATAGGTCTTTCGATAACCTATCTCATCCCGCTGTTCATATCGTTTTTCATAGGCGACGGCAAATTTCACCCTGTGGTGCCCGAACTTGCTCAGGCACTGGGCAGTGAGTTAAACGCGGTGGCGGTACAGGCGGCTGTCTCGCTCATTTACGGCGCCGTATTCGGCGCATCAAGCGCCATATGGCTGATTGAAGACTGGAGCATACTGCGCCAGACGGCGATTCACTTCGTCGTAGTCGTTGCGGCAACTATGCCGGTGGCGTATTTCATGCGCTGGATGCACCGCAGCGTCATCGGGGTGCTGAGCTATATCGGTCTCTTCGCCGCCATATATGCCGTGATCTGGCTGGCTCAGTACGCGGCTGCAAGAAAGAAGGTCGACGAACTGAACAAAGGGCTGAAATCCGGGGCTAAAGACAATTGATTCGGGTTTTAACAGAATAAACAGCGGAGCAGCGGCAAACACACATTTGCCGCTGCTCCGTTATGTTATCAAGTTACTGTCATTTAACGAAAAATCGAACTGTCCGAATCAACCGCCGGCTTTGTGTCAGCTTATGCGGTAGACCTTCATCTCGCCGGGAGCAAGCCAGTCGCCGCCGATAATCTCGGTGTCGGTCTCGTTCCAGAAGGCGTCGTGATGGTAGTGGCGTATCGGGGAGTAGCTGTGGTTCCAGTTGAAGCGCTCGAGAACCGGGTGATCCTTTGCGAAGTGGAGCCGGAACTGACCGCTCTCCCGGGTGGAGTTGTTCACCACCGCCACATGCCGTCTGCCCTCCCGCTCGAAGAAGGAAACAATCGCCGGCAGATTGTGGGGACAGGTGATCTTGCGCAGCGCCGGGTCGGTTACCCCGTCCTCGAACAGCGGATAGCCGCCGTAAGCCGTCACGGTGCAGAAGGTGCCGAGGTGCTTCGCCTCCATGAAGAAGTCGCCGAAGTGGTGCGCGAAATGGCGGTTGACCCGCGACAGCCGCTCGAAGGTCTCGGAGCGCTCGCCGAACTCGTCGATGGGCGCCAGACGGTAGTTTGAATGGGGCTCCCGCATGTAGATGAAGAACCAGAGGATTCCACGCATGCCGCAGGCGGCGGCGGTGTTTATCTGCCAGCGGAAATCGTCCTCATTCGGCACACGGTAGCGGAAGTGGCCTACCGACAGCAGGGTCGTCCAGGGCTCGATGCCCGCCGCCTCGGCAGCCTCGGCGAACTTGCGCAGGTTGGTGAAATACTGATCCACCCCCTCGTCGTTGGGGTTCATCTGGCAGTAGCAGTCGTAGCAGAGGATTCGAAGGTCCGCCTTCTCAACCATGGACTTCGCCCAGTCGGCAAAGGTGGGCGCCTTGAGTATGCTCTGCTCGATGCCCTTCCAGTAGGGCAGGAAGTTCAGATGAGGGGTCAGATGGGGAGCCATCTCAAGCTGAATGCGGTGGGAGGTGATGCAGTCGGCAAAGGATTCCTCATTTGTCGGCTCGTCCCCCACATGGAAGCCCATCACCGCCGGATGGGAACCGAAATCGGCAAGGGCGGCGGCGAAACGCTCTCTGTATTTCTCGGGCTCTTTGGCGGCGCCGTACCAGCGGGCGCGCCGGTCGCTCATTATCACCTTGACGCCGGCTTCGGCGCAGGCGTCAAGCAGCGGCAGCATCAGGGCGGGATCGGCTCCCTCGGGGAACTCGGGGCTGAGCGCCATGTTCATGCCCAGGTCGGTCCAGTCTTTGACCGCCTCGGGTCCGAGCATGCCGACGGGCGTGTAATTCCAGAAACCTATCGGATATTTTGACATAACTTCCTCCTTTTGTCGGTGTCGGGCGCCGGGCTTTCGGTAAAGATGCTTCGGCATGCGAATGTATTTCGACATGCGAATATATTTCGACATACGAAATATCCGAAAACCCGGCGAAAGTGTTGATATTCGGAAATGTATATACAGAGGTTTGCCGTCTTCAGTATACCCCCTTCGCGCTCCTCTGTCAAGCCTGTTTCGGGAATTGCGCATTGCCGGCAAGTTGTAAAATGAATTGCCCAAGAGAATAAAAAAGGGGTTCCATTGAGGAATGAAACCAGTTATACTTAGGCTGCGAACAAAAGCAACTGGAGGTAACTCAATGGAACAGGTAGATTATAA
>JAAZAV010000050.1 GCA_012514145.1 Clostridiales bacterium
GCAGATTCATATCGGCGATGTTGCCGATATTGGCAATTACCTGATTGCCGTAGAGGAAATAAATGTCGTAGGGATTATCTCCCGACATGACCACCGAGCCCAGGCGGCTGCCGTTGTTGCCCCAGGTATCCTCGGTAATCTTGAACTCCATGTTGAAGCGCTCGGAAATATACCGGTTGCGGCGGTATATGGCGTCGTTCAGGGGTTCTCCGTCCTCGCCCTCCGCGTCAAGCTGCAGATTCACCCAGCTGATTGAAGCGGCGGTTGAATGGTGAATTGTAAAGACGAAGCCGTTCATATCGGTATCGGGCAGTCCATCGGTAAGCTCGGTGGTGGTCTCGGACTCTGTTACGGTTTCTTCTGTCACCGCGGCTGTGGTATCATCAGGTGTGCTTTCACCCGAACCGCAGGCGTTGAAACTCAGAATTGTCAAAGCGGCAAGGGCGGCGGTCAAAATGCGTTTTAACAGTCGTATCATTCTTTGCTCCTTTCCGTAAACAATTGTCTCATACTGCTACAAAATTATACACATCATCACAACAATTGTCAACAGCAAAAGCGGCGAAGAGTTTCCTCTCCGCCGCCGGCATGTTTTTTCGTATGTACAAGACTTTATTTATATCCCGTATTTGATTTTTACCCGCTGCAGCTTCTCGCCGAACGGACGGGCTAAGAGCAGCACGAACAGCATGTTTGACAATGTATACGCCAGAGTATGGGGAAGCGCCGCTATTATCGCCGCGCCGTAGCTTTTCAGTGCCGAGCCTTCATGATACCAGAGCACCGCCCAGATATCAAGGGTGAGCGAGTAGAAAATTCCGCTGACGGCGGCATAGAGAAGCATAAGAATGCGTGACCGGCAGAGGGGTTTTGACAGCAGTCCTGCGAAAAAGCCCACCATACCCCAGGCGAACATCTGGAAGGGTGTCCAGGGACCCTGACCGAAGTACATGTTTGAGATGACCGCAGACAGAGCGCCAACCAAAAAGCCGCATTCGCTCCCCATGTACGCCCCGGTGATAAGCGCTATGGCGGCAATGGGCTTAAACACGGGAATAAACCGCCCAACCACAGCCATTGCCGTCATGACGGCGACGATTATCATGCGCCGGTTGCCTGTTTTCTTTCGCTCATAGCCGCTGATAAAGAGCAGCAGCGAAAGCACCGTCACCGCCAGCGTTATGAAGGCGTAGCGCTTCTCCTTAAATATGAAGATGCCTGCGGCGATCACGCCCGGGATGAGAATAAACGGTATAACCCAGCCGAGGACGGCGCGAAGCTTGGCATTTTTTATTATCAGCATGAGTATTCCCCCTCCCTCCTATTCCGGTCGGCGGCGGCGTTTAGACGGCAGAGGACCACCACATCCCCGGCGGTGACGGCGCCGTCAAAATGCCCCCGGGTCATGCGGTTGGCGGGGGTAGTGTAGAAACTGTTGCCTGAGAAGAACTGCCGGGGCGTGCCGCAGGATACTATCTCGCCGCGGAAAAGCATGGCGCAGCGGTCGGCAAGCATGGCGGCAAGCTCGGTATCGTGGGTCACCACCACCAGCGTCATACCCCCCGCCTGCAGCTTGTGCAGCACCTCGCAGATCAGCCGCCGTGCCCGGGCGTCAAGTCCCTTGGTGGGCTCGTCAAGAAGCAGCAGTCTGGGCTTCGCCGACAGCACCCGGGCAAGTCCCACAAGCTGCTGCTGACCTCCCGACAGGTCGTAGGGATGCTTGTCAAGCAGCGGGGTCAGGTCATAGGGAAAGGCGTCAAGGTCGGCGTCTTTAAGCTCCTCGCGCACCGTATTGCAGAGGAACATTGTCTGCACGTCCTGGGGCAGCATCGTAAGACAGCCGTCATACAACTCCTGTCCGCGGTAGTCGCGCAGCTTTTTCCCGAATACCTTTATGGCACCCGAGTAGATTTTATTTATGGCGGCGGCGGCGCCGAGAGCGGTGGACTTACCGGAGCCGTTGCCGCCGAGTATGCAGAGACACTCGCCGGTATTCACCGTCAGATTCATGCCGCTGAGCACGTCGGGCAGCTCCCGGGAGTAGCGCTGGTATACCTCGCTGAATTCCAAAGCCGGTTCGGGCTCCCCGTCCAGCACATTCTCCGGTTCGGGCAGGGAGCGAATGCTGTTGCCGCAGAATTCCTCTGTAAAGCGTCTGCCCTCCCGGACGGTAATTGGCAGGTCACGGTCTGCCCCCAGCTCGCCGGCGATGCGCACCGGCACGGGCATTGCCTCCCGCAGCAGCAGGTTCGAACGGAGGAGATCCACCGATTCCCGGGTGGGTCCGCAGGTGAGCAGCTTCCCTTCCTCCAGGGCAAGCAGTTTGTTTGAAACCGGGATAACCTCGTCCAGGCGGTGCTCGACGATGATCACCGTCAGCGACAGATCGCGGTTGAGCCGGGCAAGTGTTGAAATGAAATCGGAGGCGGCTATCGGGTCAAGCTGCGCCGTAGGTTCGTCAAGGAGCAGCAGTTCGGGCTGCATGACCATGACCGAGGCGAGATTTAACAGCTGCTTCTGACCGCCCGACAGTTCGGAAACCGGACGCTCGAACCAGTCCTCGATGTCAAAATAACACGCCATCTCGGCGACCCGGCGGCGTATAACCCCGGTGTCCAGCCCCAGATTCTCAAGACCGAACGCCAGTTCATGCCAGACCCGGTCGGTGACAATCTGCTGTTCGGGGCGCTGCAGCACATAGCCTATCTTCTGCGCCGCTTCCCGGTCGCTGAAGTCCTCGACTGACCTGCCGCCCAGCATTATCCGCCCACTCATCTCGCCGAAGGGGGCAAGCTCCCGTTTCAGCATGCGAAGCAGCGTGGATTTGCCGCTGCCGGTGGCGCCGCATACCACCATGAAGTCACCGTTATGCAGTGTGAAGGAGACATTGTCGAGAGCCTTCTCCCGACAGGCGGGATAGGTAAAGCTCAGACCCTCGACAACAAGCGTTTCCATGCGAATTCCTCCGTTACGCGGTGTATGGTGGGCAGAAGTGCCAGAGCGGTGTACGCGGCAAGGCTTACCGCGGTCATGGGCGACCATGTCCCGGTCATAGCCGGGTAGAAACTGAACTTCAGTGCGTCAAGAGCCGCGCCGGCAAGCAGCAAGCCTTCGAGAATCAGTGTGACCGCCAGCAAAATCCTGTCGGATCGGGTGAAGCGGTATATCGAAAAGTAGGTGCGCCGTCCAACGCCGTAACCCCGGGCGGTCATGCTGTCGGCGGTGGTGACACCGTTCTCCAGCGCCCAGGTCACAAGTATTGAAAACACCCGCACCCTTCCCCGCAGCGCGTCTATTGCGTTGTCCTCCCGATAGAGGCCGAGAGCCTTCTGCGAGTCGTTCACCTTCTTTATCTGAAGCGAGAACAGCGGCACATAGCGCAGCGCCATCGAGAGTATAAGCGCCAGCTTGGGCGACGCGCTGCCGAAGACGTAAAGCAGCCGGTCGGAGGTCATCATTGCCGAGAAGGAGCGAAACCAGTATATCACCGATATTATCATCGCCGACGCGGTAAAGCCGTAGAGCAGCGCCTCCAGCGTTATCGGGTTGTCGTTGACGAAAAAGAGTATCGTCACCCCGTTGTGGTAGAAAAAGGGGTTGAGCAGCGCAATGGCAAAGAACAATATAAAATAGATAAGATTCCCCCGCAGGCTCTTTGTCCTCACGGTATGCAGCAGCACCGAACCGACAATCGAGAGAGCCGTAAGCGCGGGATGGAGTATAAACATCGCCGGCAAAATCACCGCCGCGTACCAAAGCGCCACGGTTATTGGATTGTATTCCGAAAATGATTTCATATAGTTTTTTACAGGTCTTTTCCGATCTCGGTCGTGTAATTCCAGCAGATGTAGTCGCCGGGCTGCAAAACATATTCGGCACAGCCCACGCTTGAGGATATGCCGTTTACGTGGAACACCCAGCCGCTGAGATCTCCGTACTGCCGCTCATACAGGTGGTTTAGGGAGTTGATATAAGCCGAACCGGTGGTCTCCATGTGTATGCCGCTTCGGCGCACCGCCTCCACCAGAATATCGTAAACGGTGTCGCCCTCGGCAATGCCGAACTCTGTCAGCGGCAGTATGGTGCCGTCCTCGGGAATATATTCGTTTTTACTGTCGGCAACCGTGTCGCAGCGTATCTCAATCGTCACCACGCCCACGATCTCCCCCTTCTCCGAAGGCGCGGAATAGTAGGCTTCGGGGGTGGAGAAACGGGTCGTCATTATGATAACAATGAGCAGCGCTGCCGTTGAAAGGGTGAATATATAGTTTTTTATATGCCTTTTTCTAAGCGCAAAAAGCAGGCCGCATACGGCAAACGCCGCGCCGCCTATTAAAACGCATACTATTATTTTAACCGGACTCCCGCTTTCCGCCGGTTCGGGCTGCAGCTCGGGATGGGCGGCGAGATATGCCGCATACGCATCCCATGCCTCCTGCGAGGGTGTCCAGCCGGCGTTCCATGCCGGTTCGTCCCTGTCCGGGACCATAAAGGGGGTCAGACCGATATCCTCGCGCAGCCGCAGTATCGACACAATGGCGGCGAAGTTCTGAGAGGTGGCCGACTCGCTCGACGGACCGCCTTCGGCATGACAGAAACTGCCGTCCTCAAGCCGGAACCGCATAAGCCCGTCTATCAGATTTTTGCCGCTGTCGGTCACAAAACGGGGATCGGTTATCGGGTCTATGCCCAGTGAGGTCAGGGCAATAATCACCTGAGCCGCGCTTTCGGGATTCTCGGCGCCGAAGGATGAAAAGCCGCCGAATTCCATCTGCCGCCCGGATAACAGTTCAACCGCTCCGTCAGCCGCGGCTCTCACCTCGTCGTCGCTGTCGTACAGGGGAGCCAGCGCCTGCAGGGTCATGGCTGTTATATCCACATCCCCGCGGGTGCCCATCAGCGCCCAGCCGCCGTCCTCAAGCCGAAGCGCCAAAAGCTCCTGCGCAAGTTCTTCGGCAGTCGCGCCGTCGGCGGTAAGCCGGCAGTTGGCAAGGTGCAGTCCGTATATGAGCGACATTATGCCCATTTCGCCCATGTCGGCGGAAAGCGCGGATTTTTTGTATTCCCCGAAAAATTCCGAGTCGGCGCCCACGCTGTGGAGTTTATGCACCGTGTTCAGCCGCTGTGTGAGGTTGCCGCCGTCCTTTTCCCGCAGGTGGTTTTCAAGGCTTTGTGCATAACCGCCGAAGTCGATTGAATCTCCCAGTCCGAAGCGGCTCAGCGCCATGACGTACAGGTCGCCGGTGACCCCCGCGGTCGAGGATAAAGAATCAACCCAGCCCTGAATATTATCCGTACCTGCGTCAGACATACATTTGACGGCTATTCCGTCAAGCATATAAAGCAGCAAGCCGTCTTCATCGACGGCGGCATTCAGGCGCGGGAAGGGGAGGCATGCCGTCACCGCAAGTACGATGAGGCATGCCGCCGCCAGCCGCGCAAGGTGTTTTCTTTTGGTTATGATTTTCGGCTTCACTTATTATTTGCCGACAGTGAGCTCCAATACCGGCGGTACTATGATGGAATCGGCGGAAATCGCGCTGATGATGTAATCGCCCTTTTCGCCCGCGCTAATCTCCGCGCAGCCGTCCTCGCCGGTCAAAACGCCGGTGGGAGCGCCGTCGATGGTGATCTCAGCGCCGGCGACCGGGAATTTGACAGATTCAAAGTTCTCGTCGAAGCCATAGCCTTCCAGGCAAACCGTAATATTGGCGCCGGCTTCCACGGTCATCGCGAAATTGCTGAATTCGCAGTAGGTATCCGACCATCCGGTCTGATCCTGATAGATAAAGGCGTTGATGCGGCTGCCGTCGGTCACCGGGTCGGCAAGCGACATGGCGGATATGCCGTTCTGGTAGTAGCCGAACGCGCCGCTTTCATCGCCCCAGAGCTTGGTGATGTAAAGCCCGTATTCGCCTGTCGCCGAGGCGTAACCGGCTTCGGAACCGCCGGGGTACTCCTTGTCATGCGCCGCGATGAGCGCATCGTTGATGGTGAGAGCGCCGTCGCCGTCCATGTCCTTCAGTTTGACTTCCTCGACTGTCATAACCAGCGAACCATCGGCGATTGTCACCTTAACCGTCTCCGAGCTGCAGCCGGTGAAAACAATGAGCGATAGCGCCAGCAACACAGCCAGCGTGATTGATGTGAGTTTTTTCATGTCTGGGTACCTCCGTAGTATATAATATTTATAATGCAGTGCCGTGATGCACTTACATTCCTATGAAGGGCAGTTTGGGCAGCAAAAACCGCTTCCCCGTAAGCAGAGAAGCGGAACAATCGGCATGTGTATGTGTAAATATATACATAATTACATTCATACACAGACACGCCTTCAATCGGCCGCACCTCTCCCTGCCAAAAGATGATAACCGGCGAACCTGCCGCGCAAAGCTCCGCGGCGAAGTCATGCTCTGTCCGGGTCTTCCGACTTGTCGCACCTCCCGGGCGCGAGTTACGGTAATGGCTGTTGCATCGGATTTTCACCGAAATTTCCCCGCTTGAGCCGGCATTTGCAAACATCAATCACGGCTCGCGAACAACAGAGCGCTATTCAGTTTTCGATTTCGATTATAGCACAAGACACATATATTGTCAAGCGGCGTGTTTTGCAATTTATTGTCTGATGAGAATATAATATTCATACTTCAGAAAATATCGCCTGAAACAGTCAGGGCTCCCCGAAAATGTCGGAGAGCCCTGTTGGGTTAACTATAACAGAATGTTTATTTAATCTTCTTAATAAATTCGCCGATAACCATATCCAGATTCGGCAGCCCGATTTCCTGAAGCTGGTAATCCACCTTAACGCAGGGCTTTTTGATGTCGATGATGCGCTTCAGGTCAATGGGCGTTGCGATGATGACGCTGTCGCAGTCGCAGGCATCAATAGTTGCGGCAAGGTCTTTTATCTGCTCCTCGCCATATCCCATAGCCGGCAGCACTGTGCCTATTTCCGGATAGATTCTGAAGGTTTCCTTGAGTTTCCCCACGACGTAGGGGCGCGGATCCACCAGCTCGGCAGCACCGAAGCGCTGCGCCGCAACGACGCCCGCACCGATTTTCATCTCACCGTGGGTCAGCGTCGGTCCGTCTTCAACAACGAGAACCCGCTTGCCGCGTATGGCGGATATATCGTCGATAGTGAGGGGGCTTGCCGCGTCGATAACGGTGGCTTTCGGGTTGACTTTTCTTATGTTTCCGCGGACCGTGTTGATATCCTTATAATCGGCGCTGTCAATCTTGTTGATAACCACGGCATCCGCCATTCTCAGGGTAACTTCGCCGGGGTAGTAAGAGACCTCATGACCGGCGCGGAGCGGATCTGCCACAGTAACCATCAGATCGGGTTTGTAGAAGGGGAAGTCGTTGTTTCCGCCGTCCCAGAGGATCACATCGCAGCCGTCGGGGTCGTTTTCGGCGGCTCGCAGAATCGCCTCATAGTCGACGCCCGCATAAATCACGTTGCCGCGGACGATATGGGGCTCATATTCTTCCATTTCTTCGATGGTGCAGGAGTACTTTGCCAGATCGTCAATAGTGGCAAAACGCTGTACCTTCTGTTCGCTCAGATTGCCGTAAGGCATGGGATGGCGCACGGCGACCACCTTCAGCCCGTTTTTATGGAGGATCTCGATTACCTTGCGGGAGGTCTGGCTCTTTCCGCAGCCTGTCCGCACCGCGCAGACGGCAATCACGGGCTTGCAGCTCGAGAGCATCGATGCCTTAGGGCTCAGCAGCGTAAAGCCGGCGCCGGCGGCATTGACAAGAGCGCCGAGATTCATGAGATGCTGATACTGAATATCGCTGTAGGAAAAAATACACTCATCGATATTTTCGTTCTTTATGAGATCGGCAAGCTCTTTCTGCTCAACGATCGGTATCCCGTCGGGGTAGAGAGGACCGGCGAGGTCTGCCGGATAACGTCGTCCGGCTATGTCGGGAATCTGGGCGGCGGTGAATGCCACAACCTTGTAACTCGGATCGTTCCTGTAAACGGTGTTGAAGTTGTGAAAATCACGGCCTGCCGCACCGATTATAACTATTCTTTTTGCCATTTGATCGCTCCTAATCTATGTAAAATTATTGCCACGTACTATTATAGAATATCGGATTGCCGTAAGACAAGTATAAATGTTGAATACTTCTGAAATAAATATTTGCGGAAGATATCTGATTATGGCTTTCCTGTTACTGTTCACAGTTAATATATAGCAGCGCAGGTAATATACCACAATCCGCCGAAGATTTCAATACTGTTGAAGCATTATCGGAATTTTTTATGTTATGTTACAATTGATGTGAGACATACATAAAAGGAGTAGAAAAAGTGATCGAGTCGTGTTAAAATAATGTTGCCCCCAACAAAATTCAACAGAAAGGACTCAATCACCCATGAAGAATTATAA
>JAAZAV010000051.1 GCA_012514145.1 Clostridiales bacterium
AATCGAAGACTGGGTGAATAACTATCCTCGCAAAATTCTTGGATATAAATCCGCTTACCAATTGGCAGCCTTTTTGTAACTGTTAACTTCTTTAAAACCTTGGGCAATTATTCTTGCAATTTACAAGATAACAAATAACTCGCCTCTATCTATTGCAATTTTCGGCGGCATACTGTATAATAATTTGCCGAAGCAATCCGTCCGTTCCGATGTCGGCGCATATAAGCCGGCGGAGCCTCAAATATCAAGGAGTCCATAATAAATGCCTCATAGCAAAGGCCGTGCGCTGAGAATAGCGTCGGCGGTTGTCTTACTTATAATAACCCCGCTGCTGGCTGCCTTCATACCCGCATCGGCGGCGGTCGGGGTACTGCCGGTGAGAAGCCCGGCGTATTATTATAATTATGCCGTGTTCAAGCCCGGCGAACTGCCTTCACACGACGGCGTTCCTCCGGTTATAATACTGCCGGCAGAATTCTCGGTTGCCGACAAGCCCTCCTCCGGCTTTGCGGGTCTGACCACCAGCAGCGGGGTCGAAGCGGACGTGGACCCGGCGGTATCAAGAGACCCCGATTACCACTCGGGCATCGTCATCGACGCTCCGACTCATGTAGAGACCAGCATGCTGACGATGAGGAAGCGGATATACAGCTTCACCGGTCCGGTTCCCAAGTCGGATGAGGTTGATAACAGCTGGTTCGAGGATGCCCTCTTTATCGGCGATTCCCGCACCGTAGGCATGATGGCATACAGCGGCGTCAAATCCACCTACTACTGCAAAGTGGCGCTCACCATACGCGGCGTCACCTCAAACCGCTTCTTAGAGTTCCCGGATGACCCGGGAGTGTTATACACGGTGCTTGAAGCCATTGCAAAGAACCCTGTTTTCAGGAAGGTTTACATAAACTTCGGCGTAAATGAGGCGAGCTGGGGCGTTACTTCTTTCAAAAACGCCTACACATATGTTATTAACGAACTTCAGCGCATGCTGCCCGATGCTCAGATCTATATCGGTGCGGTGCTTCCGGTGACCTCCAAGGTATCGGCAAAGAACAGAAACGGTCTGAACAACTCGAACATTCTGCGCTACAACGAGATGCTGCAGGAACTTGCCTTTGAAAAACGCTGCTTCTACCTTGCTATCAACGAGCCATTCCAGCTTGAGGACGGTTCGCTTCACGACAAGGGGGGCGACGGCATACATCTCGGAGGGGCAGATGTACGCCAGCTTTTCACATACCTGCGCACCCACACGGTCAACCCCGAGGTTTACGATTGGGCTGCCTCCGAGATGGAGATCCGTTTGTGGGGCTGAGAGAATTTTGTTATTATGGAAGGAAACGGCGATGAAATACGGATTTTCTTTTAAAATGATATTTATTTGTCTGCTGGCGGCGATGATGATTTTCACTTCCTGCGGCGGAACCGATTACACCTCCGTGACCCCGGATTCAGACGCGGCGGCTGCCGCGCTCATCTCAGCCGGTGTCTTCAGCGAGGAACTGGGCAGGCTGGACGATGACGCAGCCCGGATGGCGTACGGCATGCCATCGGCTTCATCGCTGGCGGTCTGGGCGGGAAGCGGCGCCACTCCCGAGGAGATTATAATTGCGTCCGGTTCGGATACGGCGGCGATACGCGCCGAGCTTGAAGCCCACCTCTCAAATCGCAAGACACAGTTTACCGATTATAACGCCTGGGAAAAGCCCAAGCTGAACGGCGCTCTGATATTTGAGGCGGGCGGCTGCGTTATCTACGCCGTCGGAGCCTCGGGCAGCGATTCGGACGTCGAAAAGGCGCTTATCGGGTATCTGGATACACTTCTTTAAGCATAAACAGGCTGCTGCCCGGTTCCGACTCGGGCGCGGCCTTTTGCCGCTTTAACAGATATATTCAATTTTAACTTTCACACAGGAGACCGAATATCAATGACCCCAAGACAGGAACATATACGCAATTTTTCAATCATCGCACATATTGACCACGGCAAGTCCACCCTTGCCGACCGTCTGCTTGAATACACCCGTGCTGTGCCCACCCGCGAGATGGAGGCACAGCTGCTGGATAACATGGATCTGGAACGCGAGCGCGGCATCACAATAAAAGCAAGGGCGGTAAATGTCACCTACGACGCCGACAACGGCGAAACCTACTCGCTGAATCTTATTGACACTCCCGGTCATGTGGACTTCAACTACGAAGTCTCGCGCTCGCTGAACGCCTGTGAGGGAGCGATTTTAGTAGTAGACGCCACACAGGGCATCGAGGCTCAGACCCTCGCCAACGCCTACCTGGCGCTGGACGCCGGACTTGAAATCCTGCCGGTTATCAACAAAATAGATCTGCCCTCCGCCGATATTCCGAAGGTGCGGGCGGAAATCGAGGATGTCCTGGGCGTTCCGGCCGAATCCAGCCCCGCGGTATCGGCAAAGCTGGGGACAAATATCAAGGACGTGCTGGAACTTATCGTTTCTGAGGTTCCGGCTCCCGACGGCGACGAGAACGCACCCCTTGAGTGCCTTATCTTCGACTCCTACTACGACTCATATCTGGGCGTCGTGGTTTATGTGCGCGTCGTCAACGGCACACTCAGAGCAGGCGAGCGCATTCGCATGATGCATAACGGCGCGGAGTTCGATGTGGTCGCCGTGGGCATGATGGCGCCCTTCGGACTTCGAGAGACCGAATGCATCTCGGCAGGCGATGTGGGCTACATCACCGCTTCAATCAAAGACGTGAGCGACACCCGGGTGGGCGATACGGTAACCAAGGCGGAGGAACCGGCCGCCGAGGCGCTTCCCGGCTTCAAGAAGGTGCTGCCCATGGTCTATTCGGGCATATATCCTGCCGACGGCGCCCGCTACGGTGACCTTCGCGATGCCCTTGAAAAGCTGAGGCTTAACGACGCGGCTCTCTCATTTGAACCGGAGACCTCTGCGGCTCTTGGCTTCGGCTTCCGCTGCGGTTTCCTCGGGCTGCTGCATATGGAGATACTGCAGGAGCGGCTTGAGCGTGAATTCAATCTGGATCTTGTAACCACCGCGCCAAGCGTTATTTACGAGATTACGCTTCGCGGCGGAGAATTAAAGCGCATAGACAACCCCTCCAACTTCCCGTCAGCCGATGAGATAGAGGTGGCTGCCGAACCGATAGTCCGCGCCAGCATAATAACGCCCGCCGAATATGTGGGCGGCATAATGGAGCTTTGCCAGGACCGGCGCGGCGTATACAAGGATCTCTCCCGCATTGACGATACCCGTCAGGAGCTGCACTACGAAATGCCGCTGAACGAGATTATATACGACTTCTTCGATGCCCTCAAGAGCCGCAGCCGGGGTTACGCTTCACTCGACTATGAGCTTGTCGGCTACAAGCCCTCCAAGCTGGTGAAGCTGGATGTGCTGCTCAACGGCGATCAGGTGGACGCCCTCTCGTTTATCGTGCATGAGGACAAGGCCTATACCCGCGCCCGCAAGATTACCGAGAAACTCAAGGACAACATACCACGCCAGCTCTTCGAGATACCCGTACAGGCCGCCATCGGCGGACGAATAATAGCCCGCGAGACGGTTAAGGCGCTGCGCAAGGATGTACTCGCCAAATGCTACGGCGGCGATATCACGCGCAAGAAAAAGCTGCTCGAAAAGCAGAAGGAAGGCAAAAAGAAAATGCGCCAGTTAGGCTCGGTCGAGGTGACTCCCGAGGCTTTCATGGCGGTGCTCAAGCTGGACGAGTGACGCATTTATCAGTTTTTAAGGTGATTGAATATGAAACAACATCCCGGCGGCGGTGAGATTTCCGACACCGAACAGGAGAATATGCTGAGTCTGCTGGGGCTCTATCTTCATATCCCCTTCTGCCGTTCCAAGTGTTCCTACTGCGACTTCTACTCTATGCCCTGCGCCGAACGGCAGGAGGCAAGGAAGCTGATGCAGAGCTATACCGACGCTCTGCTGCTGCACATGGAGGACTATGCCGGCGCTGCCTCTCATCACGCGGTTGACACGGTCTTTATCGGCGGCGGCACACCCACCGTACTGCCGGTTTCCATGCTGAGGATCCTGCTTGACCAGGTCGATCGCTGCTTCAATCTCACCGAGAATGCCGAGATAACCATTGAGGCGAATCCCGAGACGGTCAGCCGCTCTTCCCTTCGTTCCCTGCGGAGAGCCGGGGTCAACCGCCTTTCCATGGGTCTGCAGTCGGCGAATGACAGTGAACTGCGGCTGTTGGGACGAATTCACGACAGCAACGGCTTCGGCGCGGCATTCGCCGACGCAAGAGCCGCGGGTATCGGGAACATCAACATAGACCTGATGTACGGCATACCCGGACAGACACCAGAATCGCTGCGCAGGACGCTTGAATACGCCGTTGCTCTCGAGCCGGAGCATATCTCGCTTTACGGGCTGAAAATTGAGGAAAACACCCCCTTCGGCAGGCAGCGCGAAGCGCTTGAGCCCTATCTTCCCGACGAAGATACAGAGCTTGAGATGTATCTTGACGCGATTGATTTCCTCGCAAGCTCAGGCTTCATTCAGTACGAAATATCGAATTTCGCACGGGAAGGCTATGCCTGCCGCCATAATCTCAAATACTGGCGCTGCGAAGAATATCTGGGGCTGGGTCCCGCCGCCCATTCATATCTGGGCGGAGTGCGTTTTGCCTACACCCGAAATTTCAGTGATTATATAAAAGCCCTTGAGGAACCCGACAAGGGTGTTATAATACTCTCTGAACGCTCCCGCATAGACGAGGACGAGCGTGCCGGCGAGTATATTATGCTCGGTCTGCGCCTCACCGAGGGCGTTGACATGGGGAGTTTTGCCGAGCGATTCGGCTTCGACTTCACGGCGGCCGACAATGTGCGCCGAAAGCTGCACATGTATGTGGAAAACGGCTTCATGACCGCCGACGCCGGACGCCTTGCGCTCACGCCGAAGGGAATGTTCGTCAGCAACTATATTATTTCAAGTCTTATCCCCTGCGACCGCGAGGAGTATGCCGGACTGCGCAGCGGAACCGAGCTCTGAACCGCGATTTATTTAATCGTGAGAGGAGGTAAACAGGTATATGAACAAGCGTTGGGTAAGGTTGCTCTTCGGCCGCCGGGTGCTGTTCTGTTTAATGCTTCTTATCCAGGCAGCCTTCGTAATCTTTATGCTGCTCAGTGGTCTCAGGCAGTATGAGCTGCTGTCAATAGCGCTGAGACTTCTCAGCCTTACGGCGTCGCTCTACATAGTAAGCCGGGGCGACAGAACGGCTTACAAGGTTACCTGGATAATCTTCATAATGACACTGCCCCTGTTCGGCGGTCTGCTTTATCTCTCCCATCGGCTTCAGACCTCCAATCACAGTATAAGGGGTATATCACGGCACTGCGGCGACAAAGCGCGTTCAGTGCTCATGCCCGACGGATGCGGCGACGGCACACCCGCGGGTGAGGAACTTAACCGGCTTGAGAAGATTTCACCTTCGGTCATGCCCCAGGCGGGCTACCTCTGTCATACCTGCGGCTTCCCGGTCTGGCGGGGCACATATACCGAATATTTCCCCACAGGCGAGGATATGTTCGAAGCGATGAAGAATGAACTGGCGAAGGCTGAACACTTCATCTTTCTCGAATATTTCATCATCGAACAGGGAGTTATGTGGGGGCAGATCCTCGACATACTTGCCGAAAAGGCTGCAGCCGGCGTTGATGTGCGTATAATCTATGATGACATCGGCTGTTTCCTCAAGCTCCCCCACGACTACCCGAAGCAGCTTGAGGAAAGAGGCATCAAGTGCCGGATATTCAATCCCTTCGTCCCCTTCTGGACTACGATACAAAACAATCGGGATCACCGCAAAATAATGGTGATCGACGGTCATACCGCTTTCAGCGGCGGCATCAATCTTGCCGATGAATATATAAACGCCCGGGAACGCTTCGGACACTGGAAGGACAACGGCGTCATGCTCAAAGGCCCGGCGGTTCGCAGCTTCACGGTCATGTTTCTGGCTATGTGGCAGATGATCACCGGTGTGGATGAGGACTATACCCCCTTTCTGCCGGAAGAAATGCCGGTTTACGACGATGAAGCCGGCTTCGTTCAGCCCTGGTCCGACTCGCCGCTGGATCAGGAGCATGTGAGCGAGCATGTCTACATGCAGATGATAAACCGCGCCAACCGCTATGTTTACATAACAACACCATATCTGATAATCGATGAAAATCTGCTTACAGCCCTGCGTCTCGCGGCAAAAAGCGGCATCGATGTGCGCATTGTGACCCCCCATATCCCTGACAAGCGTCTTGTTCACGAGACCACCCGTTCCTACTATGCGCCGCTAATCGAGGCAGGTGTGCGCATCTACGAATATTTCCCCGGATTCATTCACTCAAAGATGATAGTATCCGACGACGAGGCGGCGGTAATAGGTACGGTAAATCTGGACTATCGCTCTTTCTATCTGCATTTTGAGTGCGGCGCCTGGATTTACCGTTCGGACACCGTAATAGACATGCGCCGGGATTATGAGGATATACTCGAAAACTGCAAGGAAATCTCCCCCGAAAGCAGACTCTGCCGGGGCAGTCCGTTCCAGCGCGTAAAGCGTCTTTTCCTGCGGCTCATCGCTCCCCTGCTTTAAGGCGGCAGCCCGCATTTTATGCTGTTTCGCATTTCGGAAGTCGGAAATCCCACAATAGGCAGTCTGCACAAAATTCCGGGATGTGGATAACCCACCCGAAAAATTCAGCGTTTTCAGCGTAAATCGAACACACAGGCGTAAAAACCTGTGGAAAACCCTGTGGAAACTGTGTAAAACCCCCTCAAAATTACGCATTTTATACGAAATTTAAGCGGAATCTGTAGAAAATCAGAAACCCGCTTGATATCAACGCAACGGAGGAAGCGCGCAATGGTAATACGAAATTACAACGATTCCGCGGCGTCTCCCGCACACGCCGGCACAATCAGAGCGCATACGGTCATACCGAAGGGCAGCGTCATTGAGCCTCCCTTTGATTCGGCCTGGGGATATCTTGGCGGTCCCGGGCGGCTCGAGACCCATTCCCATACCGCGGCTGAGATTTATATAATCTTCAAGGGCAGCGGACGGGTTCATGTTGACGGCGAATTCGCCGAGGTGGGCTGCGGCGACATTGTGGAGATTCCCTCCGGCGCGCCCCATGACATCGAAAATCTCTCCGACGGCGAGCTGCTCTGGCTCGCCTTCTGGTGGAAGGAGAATTTGTAATGAAGATAGAGCGTCTCGGAGCAGCCGATATGCAGGAGCTGCTTGATGTACTTAACATCAGCTTCACGGGCAGAGCCGACTCCCGGCATTTCGAGGAGGGACTGCCTAAACTCTGGATACCCGACGACGAGCACATGGGGTGCCATTTTGCGATACGCGAAAACGGCGGGATCATCGCCGCCCTGGGCGTATATCCGCTGGAAATGGCAATAGCGGGGCATAAGCTGCGCTTCTCCACGGTGGGCAATGTCGCCACCATGCCGGAGGCACGTGAGAAGGGCTGTATGAAGGCTCTCATGGCGGCTGCCATGACCGAACTTGACGATATCGGCGCCGACGTCTCCCGACTCGGCGGCAGGCGCTCCCGCTACCAGCGCTACGGTTATGAGGTGGCGGGCATAAATTACCGTCTGACCCTCACCGACCGCAATGTTTCGGATTATGAGGAACAATTCGGCGCCGCCGACAGCGATGCCTTAACCTTCCGCCGTATAGAGAGCGCGGAAGATTCGGAGCTTCCCGCGATCCACGCGCTGTATGACACCCAGCCGGTGCGGGTGCTGCGGGGCGAGGGCGTCGACTTTTTTAATATTCTTCGCGCCTGGAGCAACCTGCCCCATGCCGCCTATCGGAACGGCTGTCTCTGCGGGCATATCTGCGCAAAGGGCGGCGACATAGCCGAGTTCTGCGCCGAAAACGACGTCACCGCCTTCGCAATGCTGAGAGCCTGGCAGAAGCAGGTAAATTCACAAATTTCTTTTAACATATTCCCCTGGCAGACCGGACTTATGCGCCTCATCGGCAGGTATAACGAAACGATTTCCGTCAACTCTCCCAGCCACTTCAAGATTCTGAACTGGGACAGAGTTGCAGCGGCACTGCTGAATCTGAAACTGACCTTTTCCACGCTGTGCGGCGGCTGTTTTGTGCTGGGCATCGACGGCAAACGGCTTGAGATCGCCGTGGATGGCGGCAAAGCCTGCGTCGGGTATACCGAAAAGGAACCGGATATCCGTCTTGACGGGCTTGACGCGGTGCGCTTCCTCTTCGGTCCCGCCGATCCGCTTTTGGCTTTTGACGTGCCTGCGGATATTGCGCCCGCCGTGTCATCATGGCTGCCCCTGCCGCTGGGCTGGAACGGTCAGGACAGGGTTTGAAACCGCCGGATAAACGATATATCCCGATTTCAACGAAAAACATTTTTTTGCAGACAATTTGACGGAAGAAACATACCGACGCCGACAATAACGGAGAATTGCTATGGACATGAACGAAGTATATGAGCTGTCGCGGCGCAAGACGGTTGAAACATCCGGCGCAAGCGAGAGTACTCCCTCATTTGCACAGTATTTTTCCTGGATAAGCTCGACAAACGAGGGTTCCACCGAGGAACAGACTCTCGCAAACCTGGGCTATTTCAAGTGGCTCAAGGAGACCTACGGGGCTCAGATTGACATATACGCCTGGGACGCGGGCAATCTGGACGGCGCCTCGGGCACCTATGAGTTTCCCGACGGCGAGAAGCTCTCGGCTCAGTATCCCCGGGGCTACGGACCTATTGCCGAAGCCGCCGCCGAATTGGGCTGCCGTCTGGGCGTATGGTGCGGCGCCGACGGCTTCGGCGACACTCCCGAGGAGGAGAAGGCGCGCTACGACCTTATGGTAAGCCTCTGTCGGGATTACCGCTTCGGGCTGTTTAAGATAGACACTGTCTGCGGTCAGCTCCGTCCCGAGAAGCGGGCTGTGTTCATGAAGATGATAAACGAATGCCGCAAATACAGCCCAAACCTTATTCTGCTCAACCACCGCAATCAGTTGGGCGAGGCTGCCATCGCCGCCACCACCTTCCTGTGGAACGGTCAGGAGACATATATTGACGTGCTCATGAGCAACACCATGACCGCTCCCCACCACCGCGCCGGCTCCATGGCGCGGGGACTGGTGCCCGAACTGCTGCGGCTAACCGAGGATCACGGCGTCTGTCTCTCATCCTGTCTTGACAACTTCACCGATGAGCTTGTCCTTCATGCCTTCGGACGCTCGCTGATACTATCCCCCGAAGTCTACGGCAACCCCTGGCTGCTGCGCGATGACGAGCACCGGCTGCTTGCCCGCATATACACCCTTCACGCCGAGTATAACGATATCCTTGTCAACGGCATGCTGCTGCCCGAGGAGAAATACGGCGACTGCGCCGTGTCCCGGGGCGACGGGAGGCACCGGTTCATCACCCTGCGCCGGCTTGACTGGGAGAGCTTCACCGTTCCGATAAAACTTGACGGCGAAATCGGGCTTGAGAGCTGCAAAAAGGTTGCCGTCGCAGCCCGTTTCCCGGAGGAGAAATTCCTCGGTTGCTTTGAATACGGCGACATTGTGGACATTGAGGTTCTGCCCTTCCGTTCGGCGCTCATCGAGGTGTGCGATGCAGAGCTCTTCGACAGAGACGCTTTCGAGCGGGGCAAGGTGTTCGACTGCGCCGAGGCTCCCCCTGTGAAACTGACCTCGGCTGTGCCTGTCGGTCTGCCTGCCGACGCCGAAGCGCTTTACGAAGCCACCGCCTTTGCCGCCGACTGCGATTCACTTGAGGCGCAGTCCCGCCGCCGCGCCGGAGAGACCTCCATACCCGCGGTCAAGGCTGCCCGCGACGCCTTCTTCAATCAGAAGACCTACCGCTACAGGGGCTGCGAGAACGCCGCCATGTTCGACGGGCGTGAGGACACCTGGTACGATGCCGTGTCCCGCCACTATCAGGACAGGACCACCCGCATCGGAGGCGGCTGTCTCAGACTGGATATCGGCGGAATTGTTGACGCAGCGGCTCTGGAAATCACCTTCTTTGAGCCGAATGAGCCGATACGCGAAATGCCGCCCCAGTTTGTGACGGCGGTCGGCGAGTATTCGACCGACCGGGTAAACTGGAAGCCTTCGCCGCTTACCGGCGTTTACGACATAAAGCCGATAACCGCCCCCGCCGTCAAGTCGAGGGTGCACAACATCGTCGATGTTCCGGGCATGCTGCGCAAAGCGGTATACAAGGTGGGCAGTCTCGCATATTTCCGAATAGCCGAACCGCTTGACCGCATATATTCAATAAAACTCTTTGACGAAAAGGGAAATGAGATTCCACTGCCCGCGCCCCGTGCCAACAACCTGCTGGCGCACTTCGGCCGCACCGGTCTGGCTTATGCCATGACCGCCGATATCCCCGCCGGACTTAAGGAGGGGGATGTCATCGCCGCCGCAGTCGAAGGTGAGCACGGTCCTGAAGGCGCGTACGCCGCCATAAAATCCTGCGGGCGCTATATCGGTGCCTTCGACCGGGCGGCATCCTACCCCTGCAATCAGTGGGAGCACCGGGTGGAGCCGGTGAATACCGGTTACACCTACTACTTCAAGGTGGACGCCGATCTTGCAAGGGAGGGCGGACAGATATTCCTGCTCTCGAAGGGCACGGGGTTAAACTGCGACATATATCTCCTTGCGAAATAAAAACACTCAAAACGGTACTGAATGAAAACATCAACCCAAAGCGAAAACATTCTTGAAGTCGAACATAAATCCAAGCGCGCACCCTCCTCGTCGGGTGCACCGCTCGATCTGACCGACGGCGTTATCTGGAAGACGCTTGCAGCCTTCACTCTGCCGATACTCTGCAGCAGTCTGTTTCAGCAGCTCTACAATACCGTCGGTGCGGCTGTGCTGGGAATGCACTGCGGCTCACAGGAGTTGGCGGCAGTGGGTTCCACCGGCTCGCTGATAAACCTGACAATCGGACTGTTTATGGGCATATCCAGCGGAGCCAGCGTCTGCGTTGCCCGTCTCTGGGGTGCCCGGGACGAAAATGTCTCCCGCGCGGTGCACACCGCTTTTGTTCTCAGCATTATTTGCGGCGTACTGCTTACGGGTCTGGGCATAGTTGTATGCCGCCCTCTGCTGGTGATTATGAAGTTCCCGTCCGAGCTCATAGACATGTCGGCAGAATATCTTATAATCTACTTCACGGGTATGGTGCCCTCAATGGTCTACAATATCGGCGCGGGCATTCTCAGGGCTGTCGGCGACTCGCGGCGGCCGCTGATCCATCTTGTAATAAGCGGTGTAATCAATGTCATAGTCACCATAATTCTCGTAGTCGGCTTTGATATGGGTGTCGCCGGCGCGGCATGGGCTACGGTGGTCTCACTTGTGGCTGCTGCCGTCCTCACTGTCGGAAGGCTTTTTCGGACCCGTCTCGGCTACCGGCTTACACTTAAAGGACTTTGTCTTGACGGCGGGATTGTCAGGGAAATAATAAGAATAGGCATACCCACCGGGGTTCAGTCCATGCTCTATGCCATTACGAACATGATGATTCAGACCGGAATCAACGTGTTCGGCGCGGACGCAATGGCAGGCACTGCCGCCTATTACAAGCTGGACGGGCTGCAGTATCTGCCGATAAACTCCATTTCCATAGCTATAATGACCTTCACCGCTCAAAATATGGGGGCAAATAAGCCGGAGCGTGTCCGACAGGGCATCCGCAGCGCACTGATAATGGGATTCGGCTGTTCGCTATTCACGGCAATACTTTGGGTAATATTCGGACGCCCTCTGCTTATGATGCTCACCGGCGGCAATGAAACTGCCGTTCACTACGGCTACATGATGCTGCTCTGCATGGCGCCCCTTGAATGGACCTTCGTGCCCACCGAGGTTTTGGGCGGCGTCATACGCGGAGCCGGCGCGGTGCTGATGTCAACCCTGCTGACCGCCCTTTTCATCTGCGTGATACGCATAACCATACTGTCGGCGATAATGCCGCTGATAAACAACATACTGGTTGTATTTCTCACCTATCCGATTTCATGGTCAATCTGCTCGGTGGCCTTCATTGTCTATTATAAAAAGGGTCACTGGATGTACCGCAGGCACCGTTAAACCGTTAAATCGTTAAACCGTTAAATACATATCATCCCGTGAAATCCAAGTCCGATGCAATTCGGATTGCACAATAAGGAGACTGATAACAATGAAAGGACTTGTCTGTTCCCTTGCCGGGGATGTATATTCTATCTCCGCGGCAGGCTATATGCTGGAGCTTGACACGGCAAAAGCCGCCGCCCGTGTGATTTTGGACGGCACGGCGGCGGCGACCCTTGACCTGCGCTCGGCTGTCTGCCAGCTCGACGGCGAGAATAAGGAGATAATCGACCGGGAACCCGACATACCGGTGTTTGCCGGCTGCTCGGACAGCGAATCGGGGCTTGTCTTTACCTTTGAGGGCAGAAGCTCTCTCTGGTTAAAGACCTACCGGCTGGTCTGCACCCCCCTGCGTTTTAATTATTATGTAACCGTTAAGGGCAAGGGGCGTGTTGATTCGGTAAACTACTTCTCTGGCGACCCGGGCGGCGACAAACCGGGCAGCGGCTATGAGTTTGCCGAAGGTTTCAATCCCTGCGTATCCTGGTACAACACCGAGGACTACTACTTCCGCTCGTCGGTGAGCTGTCACCGCTGGTCGGTGCTCACCGTGCCGCCCATGTTCTGTTACTCCTTCCGCTGCGAGGGACTGGGACAGCGGCTGACCCTTGGGCTTGCCGCCGAACGGGGAGAGCACAACTTTCAGAGCTTCGACTACCGCGCCTTTATAAAGGGCTGGCACACCGGATTCTGCCTTGCAACCGACCAGCACGGTCACACTTCGGTTGACGGCGAGTGGACGGCTCCCCATATCATCGGCTTCGGGGCGGAGGACGAGTTCGACTCGATGCGCAAGTATTGCGATTACTACTTCGCCTCGGGCATCGCCGACCCGTCGGTTAATCTGACCGCTCCGACTCCCCGCTTCTGGCACGGTCCCATGCTCTGCGGCTGGATCGAACAGATCATGCAGGGCGCAAAGGCGGGAAAGTCTCCCCCCGAGCTTGCCCGTCAGGATTTTTACGAAGGACTTGTGGAGAAAGCGCATGGCTTCGGTCTCGAGCCGCGGGTGCTTATAATCGACGACAAGTGGCAGTCGGAGTATGCCACCGACCATCCCGATCCCGCCAAATGGGATGACCTTCGGGGCTTTATCGACCGCCGGCACGCCGAAAACTGCGCAGTGCTGCTCTGGTTCAAGCTCTGGGATCCCGAGGGCTGGCCGGAGGAGCTCTGCATAGTCTCGGACAAGGGAGAGCGGCGTATCGACCCGTCACAGCCGGCGTTTATTGCCGAGCTTGACAGGATACTGCACCGCCTGCTTTCCGACGAGCCGGGCCGCATGAACTGCGACGGCTTCAAACTCGACTTCGCCTTCTGGAATCCCATCGGACGGGGCTTTAAGACATATTCGGGACGCTACGGTGTCGAACTGATGTACGATATGATGAAGCACATTTACGACAAGGCAAAGGAGATAAAACCTTACGCTCTCATCAACTGCTCGCCCTGCCACCCCTACTTCGCCTCGATATGCGACCAGGCGCGGCTCCACGACTACAATTACAACAACCGCTCAAACCTTGAGGATCTTAAAATGCGGGCAAAGCTCTTCGCAATCGCCAATCCCGGCACACTGATCGACACCGACAACGCCGGCTTCAATACCCGCCGGGACAGCATGCGCTGGCTGCTCAATCAGCCTCTGACCGGCGTGCCCGACCTCTACTCGCTGACCCCCTCCGAGAGCATGCCCGACATGACCGACGACGATTTTTACGCCATTGCCCGGGTATGGCGCGAATATTCGGCAAAAATCGACGCGCTTTACGGCGGCGGCAAATCTTTCAAATGAAGCTCAGATTGATACTTCGCATTATATTCTATACCCTGGCGGCGGCTGTGGCGGCGATGATTTTTTACCTGACCGCCCAGACCGCCGTTGAATCGGCGGGAACCAGCCATTCATTCATAGAGCGGGCGGTTCGGGTATTCTTCAGCCGATTCAAGCTGCTGGGCGAAGCCGAGCAATATGAGCTGGTGGAGTCGCTGCAGTACCTTTTCCGCAAGGGCGCACATTTCGCGATATACTTTGCGCTGGCGTTCTTTCTCACCTGCGCAAACGAGACCTTCGGCATAGGGCATCTGCGTTCGGCATTATATGCCCTGCCCGCCGCGGTGCTGTACGCGGTGAGCGACGAGGTGCATCAGTACTTCGTTCCCGGCCGCTCCTGTCAGCTGTCGGATATACTGCTTGACAGCTTCGGGGCGCTTATGGGCACGGGCGCCGCCTGTCTCTGCACGGCTCTTGTGCTGCACATCGCGAAAAAACGCACCGGACAGGGAAAAATGTCGTAATATTTACAAATTGCGGCAAAATCGGGAACAAAATATCTTTAAGTTTCGTCATAGAATCGGGTCGGGTGACGCCCCGTGCCCCGCACCGCCCCCGGAAAGCATCAAATTTAACTGTTTTTATTGAAAATTCGGAAAAATTTTTAAATTAGTAGTGCATTTTCCGGAGATATGGTGTATAATGAGTTATAACCTTTAAAATGGAGGATTATTCACATGAAACGCACGTTTATCAGAGCGCTGGCAATGGCGCTTGCGGTAATCATGTCGCTGACCGGAATCGCTTTCACGATCAGCGCCGCAAGTTTCAGCGATACAGGCTCTCATTGGTCAAACCAGTATGTTGATTACATGGCGAAGAAGGCCATCATCGCCGGTTACGGCGACGGCACCTTCAAACCCGACAATAAGGTCTCACGCGCCGAATTCATTAAAATGCTCGTTGAGACCTTCGGACTCACCGCGGTGGGACCGTTTGTCTACAACGATGTAAAGGAGACCGACTGGTTCTACCCCTACATCGGGAAGGCAGCCGCTCAGGGCTTCCTTATACCGGGCAGCAACTACCTTGACCCCAACGGTCAGCTGACAAGAGCCGAAGCCGCCGCCTTGCTGGTGCGCTATCTGGATCTCCCGGCAGACATGACCGTCGCAACCAACTATTATCCCGACTACAACACCATAAGCTCGATTTACCGCACCTATGTTCTGCAGGCGACCGCTGCCGGTCTCTTCAAGGGTTATGAGGACGGCGCTTTCCGCCCCAACAACACCCTTACCAGAGCCGAGGCGATGACAATTCTCTACCGCGCCGCCGGCTCCATCTACAATGAGAGCGCCCGCGGTATCGATGAAGGCGCCAACACCGAGAACGCCGTTGTCACCAAGGCGGGCGTTAACGTATCCGACGCCAATCTCCGGGGCAATGTAATCATATCCGAGGGCGCGGAGTCGGGAACCGTCATGTTCTCCAACTCGAATATCAACGGCACCCTCTTTGTCCGCGGCAAGGTCAAGGTCAACCTCACAAACACCAAGGTCAATAAGCTTGTGGTTGACTCCGACGCCGGTTATTCGGTAAACGTTATACTTGCGGGCAATACCAATGTGGATCTTGCCGAGCTCCGGTCGCGGGCAGGTGTTACCATCAATACCGGTACCACCGTCGGCGCGCTCAATGTTGCTCCCAACGCCAGGTCCTCTAATGTCACCGGCAGCGGCACGCTGAGATCGGCGACCATCCGCGCCACCGGCTTCACCTCCACACAGATCCCCTCTTCTTACGATATCTCAGAGGGCATAACCGCAACATTTGCCGGCTCCTCCTTTAAGGGCAGCAGCACCGGCACCAACGGCTTTATCACTTCACCCTATGTTAAACAGCAGGACGGCAGCGAGTACATATATTTCACTCCCGCCGGCTCCGGCTCGATCCGCTACTACTATTCCAACTCTGCCGTGGTACCTTCCTCCACATCCTTTTCATCCGGCTTTAACGCCGCCGCAGAGTTCATAAAGGGCACTGCCGCCGCCACCGCAGGCACCGGCAACTCGGCTAAGACCAACACGCTGGATAAGATAGAAGGCTACGGATTTGTAGTAGTCATGCTCACCGCCGGCGGAATCGATTATGCCCCTGTCGTTATCAATCGCTCGGCTTCCGCGGCAGCGGCTGCGGCTGCGGGCTTCTCCGAAATACCCGTTGTCTCCCAGGTAAGCGGCTCCGACCGTCTGACCTACAAGGCTGTGGCAAACGGCACCGTAAAGTATTACTACACCAATGATGCCAACGCCCCCGCCGCCGCCAACTACGATACCTACTTTGCAGGCGCCGCGGCAAACGGCACGCTTACGGCATCCGCCGGAACCAACCAGTCCGCCGCAATGGCATCTGAGACCACCGGCGCTTCATATGAGTATGTAGTGCTTATGCTCACCGCAGCCGACGGCACCAAGTATACCCCCATGGCAGTCAGCCGCACCGGCGACGCTACCGCCTCCGGCTTCTCGAGCAAGCCCATCGTCGTTTCGAGCGGGGAGTATGAGTTCCTCAACTTCTCCACCAACAACTCGGGCAACTTCCAGTATTATTATGCCAACACTTCGGGCGTTCCGAGCAACGCGGCTTTCGCCGAACAGTGGAACGGCGCCCCCTATAAGGGACGCATCAACTGCGCCGCCTCCTCCAACATGCAGAGCGCTCAGCTCCAGAAACTCACCGATATAGCCTCCTACGGCTTCATCGTGCTGATGTTCAATGACAACAGCGGCAAGAGCTTCACCCCCTATGTTGTGGCTCGCGCGGGTCAGTCGGCTGCCGCCTCCGGATTCAGCGGCAATCCCAGTGTCAGCTCGGACGGCACTAACGACATCCTATCGGTGGCGACCACCACTAACGGTCAGGTTGCCTACTACTACACCACCAACGCGACCGCCCCCACCACGACAGCCTTCAGAACCAATTTCAGCAGTTCCCAGGTATCCGGCACGGTTGATCTGCAGACGGTAACCTCCAACAGCAAAACAACCGCCTTCAGCCAGGATGTGCTGTCCTACGGCTATGTGGCTCTGATGTTCACCGACAACAAGGGCAACGCCTACACGCCTATCGTTGTAGCGCGCGGCACCGGCAGCAATGTAGCCGGCACCGGCTTCAATTCACTGCCTACTCTCTCCCAGTACAACAACAACGATTACCTCACCTACTCCACTTCGATCACCGGTCAGGTGAAGTATTACTACGCCAACAGCGCTATACTGCCCACAATAACCACATTTGACAGCTTCTACACCCAGGCTTCCTACTTCGGCGCCTTCGCGGTCAGCGCAGGCAGCGCCGCCGCGAACGCGATTCTTAAGCCTGTCGCAAATGTGTCGACTTTCAGCCACATCGTAATGATGGCGACTGACAACCAGGGCAACAAGTCCACTCCCCTCGTAATAAGCCGCAGTGCCGGCACCGGCGCGGCTACCGCCACCGGCTTCAACACGGTGCCCACCGTCGGTCAGAGCGGCAGCTTCGATGTTCTCAACTACTCCGCTTCGATAACCGGTACCTGCTACTACTATTACACCAACAACCCGGTGGTTCCCACCACCTACGACACCTTCAGCACCGGTCTCAACGCCGCTCCGTTCAAGGGTCAGTTCAACACCATTGCGGGCAACTCTATCCTCAACGATAAGACCAACACCCTGCAGGCCGCTTCAAGTGTAGCCGGCTACAACTATGTGGTTCTTATGATAGTCAGCGGCTCCACCGGCTCCAACTCCACTCCGATTCTGGTCAACCGTGTCGGCGCCGCGGCCGCGGGCACCGGCTTCCAGATTTCTCCGGTAATTTCTCAGGTAAACAGCCGCGATGTTCTGACCTATTCCGCCAGCGCGTCCGGGAACCTGATGTATTATTACACCAACAGTCTTACCGCTCCCAGCTCCAACACATTCTACTCCACCTGGAGCAGTTCTTCGCTGAGCTCGGCTTACAAGGGCGCCATCACGGTAAACACAATGTCTAACTCTCAGGCGAACCTTGAACCTGTCGCAACTGTATCGGGCTACTCCTATGTGGCGTTCATGCTGCAGGGTTCAAACGGCTCCTACTACACTCCGTTTGTATTGTCGAGGAACGTTTCGAGCGGCGGCGGGTCGGGCAGCACCGATAACACCGGGTTCTACGGCGATCCGTACCTTGGAATCTCCGGCTCATGGGAGAGACTTAGTTATCGCGCGAATTACACCGGTACGATTAACTTCTACTACACGAACGATCCCACAATGCCGACGATAGAGACCTTTAACTTCTATAGCAATAACTCACCCGCCCGCGGTGTTGTAAATGTGACTACCACCTCAGCAACTTCAACGAATCTGCTGGTTACCACCGAAGTGGCTTCGTTCAAGTACCTGTTCTTCATGCTGACTGACACCTACGGCAACAGATACAAGCCGATATGCATTAACAGACAGACCGGAACAGCTGTAGCAGAGGGCTTCGTGAGCGCTCCTCAGCATGGTTATAATAAAGCCTCAAAGTGTAACACCCTCGAATTCACTCCGACAAACTCGGGTCTTGTTTACTACTACTATACGAAAGAAGCAACCAAACCCACTGCTTCGTCGTTCATGGGCAAGTACAACAACGCAAATCACAGAGGTGTTTTCTCGGTCAGCGCAATGACCGCATACAACTATGACACTCACTTGAAAACCGATTTAGCACAATACCACAATGTCGTTGTTCAGTATGTTGACGTCACTAATAAGGGTTATGACCCCTACATGGTATCCTTCGATACAGCCAATTTCAAAGACAATGACGATGGATTCACTGTAGTACCGGAACACGTAATCACCGCAGCCAACTATGACCAGATAAAATTCACCGCAAAAACTACAGGAGAACTGTACTACTACTACACCAATTCCAATACCACGCTGTCTCAGGTTCAGTTCTACGCCGAGTATGAGGTTGCCTCAGCCTCGATCAAGGGCGTAATCGATGTTTTAGCCATAGACCCGATCTCGCTTACCTTCACTCTCGGCACTGCCAACAATACCTACAACTATATTGCGGTTATGCTGGTTGACACCTTAACCAATGAAGTTTACCTGCCGTATATCATTACCCGTCAGAAAGTTATCACCGGCAACGGCTTCACCGCCACTCCCGTGGTGACTCAAAATCAAAACGAATACGATATACTCAGATTCACTCCGAGCAATGTCGGTGAAAACCCCAGGGTTCAATACTACTACGTAAAGTCCGATGTAACCTCCGCACCTGCCACTACAAGCGAGTTCATCACAAAGAAAAATGATGCCGGTGCCATGGGCGGTACGCTCAGCGCTATCGCCGGTATTCCGAACATCCGTGAAATGCTGTTAACAGCGGGCTACGAGCTCTACACAGGTGTCATCTGTATGCTTGAATCCGATACCGCAAGATACCAGCCTGTATATGTCTCGAGGTATGCCGCCAACTCGAACAGCGGCTATACAACGGCACCCTACATGAATCTTTATGAGTTCAACGGCGGTGCAGATAAGCTGAACATTGTCACGAATGTCACAGGCAGGATGTATTGGTACTTCAACAACACCAGGACTTCCAGCATGAATGCTACAACATTCCTCAAAAACTGGGCAGAGAACGCCAAGGGAGAAATTGCTGTTACCGGTGATCCAACCGCACCGAAGACCATTAATCTTATCAACGGTACCGCTGAGTACCAGTATGTCAATGTGATGCTGCTTGATACCACCTACACCTATAAGGTGGTTCAGTATCCCAGATATATTAAGGCTTCAACAAGTGCAAACCCGCTTTACACTTCCACTGTGGTCAGCAACGGCGGCTTCACAACAGCTCCCAAGATTGAAAAGGGTTCCGGTACCAAACTGGTTTACACTCCTGTAGCAGCAAATCTTAAGATTTACGGCTACTACACCAACAGCTCAGGTACACCTCAGAATCCCGAAGCTTTCTTCGCAAACTACAATAATCCTACAGCCGCAACAGAGCTTTATACCACCGCTGGCACATCTGCGGAAAGCCAGCCCATGGATACCACATACAAGTATTTTGTTATCATGACGATAGATCCCGTAAAGGGTGTATACTTCACTCCCAAGAGTTTCCAGCTCAGATAACCACACAACATGAAGGTAGAAATCTACGACACCACGCTCCGTGACGGGGCGCAGGGTGCGGGGATCGCCTTCACCACAGAGGACAAGCTGAAAGTAATCCGCGCTCTCGACGAGCTGGGCGCGGATTACATTGAGGCGGGCTACTATACCGCTTCCGCCGCCGATTCCGCCCAACTGAGACGGACGGCGGCGGTTCCTCTTAAAAGGGCGGCGCTCACCGTCTTCTGCGGCACAAGGCATCCCTCAATCGAATGCAAAGACGACCCGGCGCTCTCGGCTCTCGCGGCGGAAGAGACCATGAAGACGGTCTGCATCTTCGGGAAAAGCTGGCTCTACCATGTGGATGTGGTGCTGCGCACGACTCCCGGGGAGAATTTAGCGATGATTTCCGACACCGTCCGTTATCTGCGGGCGGCGGGGAAACGGGTCTTCTACGACGCGGAACACTTCTTCGACGGCTACCGGGACGATCCGGAATACGCGCTGAAAACCCTCCGCGCCGCCCATTCGGCGGGCGCCGAGCGGATAGTTCTCTGCGACACCAACGGAGCCATGCTCCCCGACTGCATCCGTCAGGTCACCGCCGAGGTCAAAAAACATCTCCCCGGCGCGGTGCTAGGCATCCACTGCCACAACGACATCGGCATGGCGGCGGCAAGCTCGATAGCCGCGGTCATGGCGGGCGCCGAACAGGTTCAGGGCACCATATGCGGTTTCGGCGAGCGCTGCGGAAACGCCAATCTCAATACGCTCATCCCGCTGCTGCGCGTCAAACTTGGCTATGACTGTCTCAGCGACGAGGGGCTGCGGCTGCTCACACGCAAGGCGCGGGAGATCTGCGAGGTGGCGAACAGACCCTTCAACGAAAACGAACCCTTCGTCGGCGGCTATGCCTTCGCCCACAAGGCGGGCATGCATATCGACGCGGTGCTGAAATCTCCCCCCTCCTTTGAGCATATGGATCCCGAGCTTGTGGGCAATGTCCGCAGTATGCCGCTGAGCGCCCTGTCGGGGCGGTCCGCCCTGCTTGCCGCGATACGTTCGGCGGGGCTTGACACCGATATCGAACGCGACAATCCAAAGCTGCGGGAGGCGCTGAATCTGCTCCGTTCCCGCGAGGCGCGGGGGGTGTCCTACGAGGATGCGGGCGCCTCTCTGGCGCTGGTGCTGCGGGATATCCTCCACGGCTCCCGCCGCCATTTCGAGCTGGTGAAGTATCATATCAACATCACCGAGGGTCACGGCGACGATGAGAATGTGGCTATCGCCACCGTTAAAATCCGGGTGGGCGATGAGTGCGCACTTACCGCCGCCGAGGGCAACGGTCCTGTAAACGCCCTTGATCTGGCGCTCCGGCTGGCGCTGACCCGCTTCTATCCCGAGGCGGGGGAGGCGAGGCTCACCGACTACCGGGTGCGCGTGCTTGACTCCACCCAAACCACAGCGTCGCAGGTGCGGGTCGTGATTGAATCCACCGACGGCGAAAGCGTCTGGCGCACCGTGGGCGTTTCCGCCGACATCATCGACGCCAGCTGGCAGGCGCTGTCCGACGCGTATGAGTATATGCTCTCGCGCCGGGACGACTCACTGGTTTCGATAGGCGAAAACATCCTCGGTCAGCTGAACGGCTGATTTATCCGCGTTTCCCTTTTCCCCATATCATACGCAAGGAAATTATGACTTTATGAATATACTCGTGCTGGCAGGCGGGCTGAGCCCCGAGCGGGATGTCTCGCTGTCCTCCGGCTCGCTCATCGCCAACGCCCTGGCTTCCCGGGGCGACGCGGTGCTGCTCGCCGACCTCTACACCGGCTGCGACATACCCGAGGGCGCCGATCCTCTCAGTCTTTTCTCATCGGATGTGCGCTATAAGGCGGCTGTTCCGGAAAGCGCTCCCGACCTCGAAGCGCTGCGTGCCGAATACGAAAGCGTGAACCGAGGCTCCCTCTTCGGGCGCAATATACTTAAACTCTGCCACGCCGCCGACCGGGTTTTCATCGCCCTGCACGGCGCATGCGGCGAAAACGGACAGCTTCAGGCAGCTCTCGACATGCACGGCATCAGCTACACCGGCAGCGGGTATCTGGGCGCGGCTCTGGCGATGGACAAGGATATCGCCAAGCGCATAGCCGCCGCCGACGGAATCCCCACCGCTCTGTCGCTCAAGATCACCCGTGACACCGAACCGGAGACTATTCTTAGCGAGGTGGGGCTGCCCTGTGTCATAAAGCCCTGCGCCGGCGGGTCTTCGGTGGGCGTGTCAATAGTCCGGTGCGAACAAGAGCTTTCGGCGGCGCTGGACACCGCCTTTGCCTACGAGGATTCGCTGCTCGCCGAGCGGTTTGTGGCTGGACGCGAGTTCTCCCTGGGGGTGTTGGATTGTAAAGGTCTGCCAAGGGATGTCACGCCCGACATGTCGCTCTGCACCCGTGAAGGTGACCTGCTTGCCCTGCCTGCCATCGAGATTATCCCCCGCTGCGGCTTCTACGATTACCGCAACAAGTATCAGTCGGGGCTTACCGAGGAGATCACTCCCGCTGATCTGACCCCCGAACAGTCGAGGCGTATTCAGCGGCTGGCACTGACGGCTCACCGATCGCTTAGGCTCGGCGGGTATTCCCGTTCCGACTTCATTCTTGATGAGGTCACGGGTGATTTCGTATGGCTTGAGGCGAACACTCTGCCCGGCATGACGCCCACATCGCTCCTTCCGCAGGAGGCGGCGGCTGCCGGAATATCATATGGTTCGCTCTGCGAGACTATCGTCTCGGGAGAACGATAGACAATAAAAAGACGGACGAATCAAAGCGATCTGTCCGTCTTTTTTACGGTTTGTCCGCTCTATGACAGTGAAGTAAAGTAAATGCAACAAATTGTTTAATAGGCTGTGTCTATGTTCGTACAATATGCGAATTGATTTTTTGGGCAAAATAACATATAATTGCAGTGCAAGTGAAATCCATGTGAAATACATGTAAATTCAGGAGGTTATTCATGAAAAAGGCACTTGTTATTGCAATTACCGTAATCCTCGCAATTACTATGATGATCCCGTCCGCCGCTCTCGACTGGTACAAAGACAAGATTGAGAACTGCTTCGACAAAATGCCGGCGGTACTCGAGGGCGCTACAAAAGTGGCTCTCGCGGCGACCTGGGAAGAGGGCAAAACCGACGCGCGTCACGGCACCTCCGATAAGTTCGACTACATCTATCTGAAGAAAGACGGCAAGGGCGACTATTCGGTTAAGTTCACCGTCGCCGAGGAAGGTCTCTATGAGTTCGGTTTCAGACTGATGGGCTGGACAAAGAGCGTGCTCCGTTCCACCAACGTCCGCATTGACGACGCAAAGAACGTTTACATTGCCTACGACTATGTGGAAGCCGATCAGCATCACGACCACTACTGGTACGGCATCTCGGCGGTTCTCAAGGCCGGCGAGCACACGGTCACCCTGTCTCTTGCAGATGACTTCGACGACTCGAAAGTCAAGTCGCTCTACTTCGCCGACTTCTACTATGCCAAGGGCGAGCTCCCGGTAGAGACCACCGCTGCCGCCGCTGCCGCTGATACAGCCGCAGCCGATGCCCCCGCCGATAAGCCCGCAGCCAAGGCTCCCGCTACCTTCGACTTTGCCATGGTCGGGTTAGCCGCACTCGCGCTTTCCGCCGGCGGTCTGGTTATCTCGAAGAAGAGAAAATAATAAGCGCAGGCGTTTATCAACTTAACAAAACTGACATTTGGTAACATTGAGCGGGCAGTCTGAAGGAGCCTGTTATCCGGAAAGGACGCATGTTCGTATCCTCCACGGGTAACAAAGTACTCCGGCGGCTGTCCGCTTCATTTTCAGGAGATATTTATGGATTTATTCAAACGTGTTATTTCATTGGTGCTTTTGGTTATAATGCTGCTTTCCGCAGTCGGATGCGGCGGCACCGGCGGTGACGGAGCGACCACCACGGCGGGTACGGCTGCGGCAGCCGCGGAAAAGGCTGAAACCACCGAATTATACTACACCGCCGACATATCCGCCGGCACCGACTACAAGGGCTATGAGTTCCGCATACTGGTAAACGAGGTGGCTCGTTTCGTCTGGGGCGATGTCGACTTCATCGCTCCCGAGCAGAACGGCGAGGTTATCAACGACGCGGTTTATCAGCGCAACCGGGAAACCGAGGAGCTGCTGAATGTTACACTGAAGGCTGTCGAATCAAAAAACGTTCAGGAGGACACAAACAAAGCTGTTTTAGCGGGTGATGACGCCTACGACCTGTCAATGGTTCATGTTCATGGCGCCGCTGCTCTGGCGGGGGGCGGGCTCATAGTCGAGCTGCATCAGCTGCCCACCCTTGATTTTGACAGTCCCTGGTGGGACGGAAACTCGATCTCCGATCTGAGCATCAACAAAAAGGTTTTCATGATGACAGGCGATATCGAGACCATGTACCGCAAATCCATCGGAGTTATCATGTTCAACAAGCAGATCCACGCCGATCATCAGCTTGACAATCCCTATAAGATCATGTCGGACAGAAAGTGGACCATCGACACCATGATAAATATGGGCGTCAATGTGTCCGCAGACATTAACGGCGACGGAATATACAACGAAAGCGACAAATACGGTCTGATTTACTTCAGCGACATGATGGCGCTTGCCCTTATCGGCTGCGGCGTTCAGTTCGCCGCCAAGGACGCCGACGATATCCCGCAGCTCTCCTTCTACGGTGAAAAGACCAACCTGGTCATCGAAAAGCTTGCCGAACTGCTCTATGTGCCCGAGCTGTCCTGGAGCTGGTCCAAGGCGGGCAAGACCGAAGAAGCCGCCTTCAAGATGTATCAGAACGATCAGTCCCTTTTCTACTACGGCGAGCTGCATGCTGTCGCCACCATGAGAGGTATGGAGACCGACTTCGGTATCATGCCCATGCCGCTTTTCAACGAGACGCAGGAGAGCTACCATCATTGTATAAACCCCCATGTTGCGCCGGTGGTAGCCGTTCCCATGACCGTCTCGGATTTTGAGCGCGAGGGCATTGTGCTTGAGGTTATGGGAGCCTCTTCAAAGAACCTGCTTACTCCCGCTTACTACGAAATCACGCTGAAGGGCAAGGTTTCCCGCGATGAGGAGTCTTCCGCAACTCTGGATATCGTGCTCAGCACAATCCGCTATGATATCGGCTACCTCTTTAACTGGGGACTTGCCGCCCTTCCGCTGGGTATGGCAAACAGCTACTCCACCGACCTTGCCTCCAAGTATGAGTCTGTAGAAGCGAGTGTGCTTGCCAAGATGCAGGAGACCATAGAGGCATTCACCGACTGACAACGATTATTATTCAATACCTGTCGGTTTAATTCCGAGATATCGGTATTATTCCGGACAAAACGTCTGCCGTACACCATTCCGATGTACGGCAGACGTTTTTTGTTATGCAGGTTTGTTTCAGCGATATCAGCCCGGTTCGCCGGCAAGCCATCTGCGGCGGACTTCTGCGTAGACCTCGTCGGGGGTCTCGCTCTTATCCGGCTGCATTGTCATGGCATCGACGAACATGTCGCCCGCCGACTCTTCGAATGCGCAGAAGGTGTCATTGCGATATTTGTCTCGCTCGGTTTTAAGACGCAGGTTCGGGATTTCAACCGCATTGCCGCCATTGAGGATTGAGCGGAAGCCGAGTATGCCGGGGATGCACATGTCCACCGCCATGTATACGTCGATGGAGTTCTTCTTCGCATCCTCGTCGCCCAGCAGCGAGCGGATGAAGTAATGGGTGGTGAAGAAATCGCCGCCGCCGTGTCCCGCGCCCTGGGCGTCCTTTATGGTGAACTCGGGGCGGTATTTGGTGTGTTCGCCAACACAGTTGCGGTCGCCCTCAATGTAGACATGGAGGTTGCCGCCCTCCCAGCGGTCGGTTTCCATGGAGCCTTTGGTACCGTACATCTCGTAATTGACCGAACCCGGTTCGCGCTTAAGACCGCCGTGAATGCTCTTTACCACGCCGCCGTTCTCCATGGTGATAAGCTCAACACCGAAGGAACCGCTGCGGTCGCCCAGTTTTCTCATGAATTCCTGTTGTACGCCCTCCACCGCCTGTACCTTGATCGGCTTAAGCCCCGTGCTATACACCAGAGGTCCGAAGGAGTGGGTGCAGTAGAAGGTGGCGTTGCTGCGGTTGCGCCAATGGTCGCGCTCGCCGTAGGTTATCTGCGGCCAGATGGAGGAGCAGTCGTGAATATACTCGCCCTCGCCGTACATGAACTCGCCGATGTCGCCCCGCTGATAGCGCTGCTTCATCTCATAGGTGGTGTTGAAGAAGCAGTAGTTCTCGGCATAAGCATAGGTCAGACCGGTGCGCTCCACCGTCTCAATAAGCTCCACCGCCTCGGCAAGGCTGGCGCAGGTCAGCACTTCGCTCATTATATGACGGCCGGAATTTAGCAGTTTTATGCCGAACTTGGCGTGCTCGTGAGCGTAGTTCGCCATAACTACCGCGTCCATATCGGCGTTGAAAAAATCGTCGAATCGCTCGTAGAGTTCCACCTTCACCCCAGCGTCCTCGGCGGCTTTGCCTGCCCGGTCGAGGGTGGGGCGGTGCTTGTCGCAGATTGCCGCAACATCGGCGTAGGGATTGCCAAGCAGCTGGTGAATCATTGTCATGCCGCGTCCGGCACCGAATACGCCTATTTTAAGTTTTGCCATGTCTGTATCCTCCTGATAGTGTTATTTATTAATATATATACTGTGCTTCGATAAGCAACGCGCCTTTCGGCGGGATGCTCAGTCTGAACGCCGACCTGTCTCCGGCTGCACCGTATGCGAGAGGTTTGAATACGCCCGAGGCGATATCGCTGATATTTAACTGCGACAGCGTGGGCAATGAAGCGTTGAGCTCCATCGGTTCATCCGGCGAAGCGTTAACCGCTAAGAACACGTCGCAGCCGCCGAACACCCGCCGCTCGAGGCAGAGCATGGGCTGTTTGCCCTCCACACGCATAATCTCCGGCTCGGGCAGTCTGTCAAGCGGCTCCAGGGGAATATCCAGCCCGCCGATTTTTTCGGAGCCGCAGAACACCCGTACTCCCGCGGCATTGGCGGCTGCAATGACGGCGGCGGTATCTGAATCGATGCCGTCAAGGTCGGGCAGCACCAGATATTTCGCGTCAAGTTCGTTAAGCCGTTCGCGCAGGGCGGCGGTGTCGGCAAAGGAGCAGAGCCTGCCTTCGTCCATAAGCCTCACCATCAGCCCTACAGCCGATTCCCGGGCGGCAGCTCCCTTTCCCGTGTCGGGGTCTTCCGAATCGGGCAGCATATTTGCGCCGTGGGGACGGACATAGGAGCAGAGATATTCGTAAGGGTACCAGACTAACACCTCGGCGGAGCGTTTTCCTCCGTCAAAAGCCTCGCCCAGCCGCGCGGTATATTCGGCGAAGGTCTTCATTCCCTCGTCGTCAAGCAGCCGCTCGCCGTAATATGAGGTGATTGTGTCAATGCCGTTGGCGAACATCAGCGCCATGGCGTGACAGATGCGCTCGGCCGAGAAGGTCTGATCCTTGTCAACCATATTGGAGGCTTCGATCATGACATGCTCTCTCCCCCGGGTGTAGGCAGCCGATGAGGCGAGAATCAGAGCCATCGAACGGCGCAGCTTCTCGGGGTCCGAGTAAAGCAGATCACAGCCGGGGATCGCCTCGTCGCCGAGAATCTCAAGGTAGTTGCCCAACAGCTGGGGATGGGCTTCGAAGGTCTCCTCGCTAATCAGATGTCCGCTCAATCCCATGCCGTATTTGTCAAGCAGTTCGGTGTACGGATCAAGAAGGGCTTCGCGGAAAAGGGCATAGGTGACCTTGCAGTAATCCCGGCGCAATTTCTTCGTATCGGCTATCTTCCCGGAAAACAGCTCAGGCAGGCGGGGGATTAGCGAGTAGCCGCAGAGCTGCTCGAACTTTTCGGCGAAATCGTCACACCAGCCGATATAGGGTGAAGCAGGCACTTCCATGTCGGGGTATTCGTGAATCGATTTATTGGGAAATCTGCCGCAGGAGTCCTCGGGTACGAAATCCTTCGGCGGGATGCTCAGCCCGAAGTTCGAAGGTTCGTCGGTAAATATATTGGTAATTGTGCTGCCGAGATGGTCGCCGAGATACTTCTCATATGGAGCGAAGGTGACTTCGAGGAAACGCGCCATTGCCCTCTTATCGAGAACCGAGGGGCATCGTCGTGGCGCTCTCAGCGCGCGGTAGAGATAGGTGTTCTCGTAAAGCACCCGTATGAAGAAGCACCAGACCCGCCATTCGCCCGCCGGCTTGTCCCAGCACAGCCCGCCCGAGGGGTCGCGATACTCCGAAATGTCGACAAGCCCGTCGCCAACCTTGCTGCCCTTAGGCGCGGCAAAGGCGTATTTTAACTCGGAATAGCCGCAGGGCGAGTGAACCCGCGCCGCCGCTCCCGGGTTGGCGTCGCCGAAATCCCGGCAAATGCATGACAGCCCCTGATTGTTAAGCTCGGGATGTCCGCGGAGCACATGTCCTCCCGCGCTGCCGGTTGGGTAATACTGCTCATCGTATATCCACGCTTCAAGCCCCAGCTCGGCGATATAATCGACCACCCGCCGAAGCAGCAGCATCGATTTGTCACTGAGATAATCGCCGAAGTCGCTGTTCAGTACCACTCCCCGGTAGCCTAACTCCTTCATACGGTCAAGGCGCCCGCGGATATGGCTGTACTTCTCGTCGGGGGTCATATCGTTCAGTTCTTCGTAGATAAGCGGCAGATTGAGCGCCACAAAGTTGAAATCATGCACCACCTGAAGGGGTCCGAATTTCCGGCTCGGGGTGCGGAAGGCTTCTCTGTTGATCATAGTATCATATGTCTCCCAGCGTTATTTGTAGGTCGGTTATATTATAGCCCTCCGCGGCGGCGCGGTCAAGTGGATTTTTCGCTATTCGCGGTCAAGTGTCTGCAACGCTGCGGAATTTCCCGCGGAAAAGGGTAATAATTAAGAAAGTATCCTGTTGTTTTCCGCTTTTGCCTGTGCTATAATGTCGATGTGACGAATTGTTATGCCGTAATATAGGTAAACGAGTATGAGGAGATGAGTATGAAGCTGAAATCAGTCTCTGTGATTGCTGTTTTAGTGCTGACAGCAGTGCTATTGTCCTCCTGCGGCTCTCGTTCCGGCGGCGGGGCGGATATAACCTCGGCTGCCGGAACAGAAGGCAGTGATGCCACGGAAACCTCGGTCACCAAACCCATCGATACGCTGCCTCAGGCAGATTATGACGGCTATGTCTTCAATATCTTCGGAGCCACCGAATCGGCGACTTTAGGCAGAGCCGGCACCCATGACTACTTCTATATGGAGCAGGAGACGGGCGAGCCGGTGGACGACGCGGTATATCAGCGCAACGCCAAGGTAAGCGAGATGTACAACATGGAGTTTGCCTTCCATCTTGAGGACTGGGGCGCCTCTAAGGCGGCAATGGAAGCCAACGTGCTTGCCGGCGACTCGACTTACGACCTCTACACCAACAAACTGCTGCGCATGGGCTCGCTCATCGCCTCAAAGTATATGGTGTCCTGGGAGGATATCCCGAACATTGACCTTGACGCCGAATGGTTTGTGCAGAATGCGAACAGAACCTATTCTCTCGGCGGCAACACGGTCATGCTCTTCGGCGACTATATGGAGACCAACATTCTGCGCTGCTGGAACATGGCTTATAACAAGACGCTGGCGGCGGACTACGGAATCGGAGACCTGTACGGCACTGTTATTGATGGTGGCTGGACTATCGACTATCTCTCGGAACTGTCAAAGGATATCTCCCGCGATCTGGACGGCGACGGCGTATTCACCGAAGCCGATCAATACGGTCTTATAACCGACAAGCTGGCTACAATTGACGCCTTCTCCCGCTCGCTGGGCTTCACCGCGGTCGCCAAAGACGAGGACGACCTGCCTGTACTGGCTTTCTGGAACGACAACACGGTCACCGCATACGAGAAGCTCTACTCCCTCTATTGGGATAACGCGGGCACCTATGTTCACAAGGATTCGCTTGGGCAGATAAAAACCATGTTTGCCCCCGGCAGAGGCGTGTTCTGCACCTTCCGCATCGATTTCCTCATGCAGCCTTATATGCGCGACATGGAGGACGATTACGGCGTGCTGCCCTACCCCAAACTCAATGAGAAGCAGGAGAACTACGCCACCTACCTGTCGGGCACCTTCAGCCCGCAGATGGTGACCATAACCCAGCCCGAGGAGGACTGGGAGCGCACCGGTGTGATAACCACCGCCCTCAACGCCTACGGTCACGAGTGGGTGACTCCCGCGATATATGAGGTCACGCTCAAGACAAAGACCGCACGCGACGAGGAATCGCTTGCGATGTTCGACCTTATCTTGGACAACCGGGTATACTCATTCGATGCCTGCGACGAATCGGCATTCCCCCTGTCGCCCCTCAATGCGCTGCGCAACCGCATCGGCGGCAGCAAGTCGCCCGACATCGCCTCCTACTACGCGTCGGTTGAGGCGTCCGCGCAGGCATGGCTTGACAAAATCATCGAACAGTATCAGAAATAATATATAAGGAGTATGATGTATATGAAAAACATCCCGACCGTAAAAATCGGCATTATCGCCGTGTCCCGCGACTGTTTCCCCATTGAACTTTCGGTGCGCCGCCGTGCCGCCATAGTGTCGGCTTTCAAAGCCGGATACGCCGACGAACTGTATGAGTGCCCCATTGCGGTGGAGAACGAAAAAGATATGCTTGCCGCCGTAGCTGATGTGACCGCCGCCGGCTGCAACGCTCTCGCGGTGTTTCTCGGCAACTTCGGCCCCGAGACCCCCGAGACGCTGATAGCCCAGCGTTTCCACGGCCCCTGCATGTTCGCAGCAGCAGCCGAGGGTGACGGCGACCTTATCGACGGGCGCGGAGACGCCTACTGCGGCATGCTCAACTGCTCGTATAATCTGGGCATGCGCGGAATTCCCGCCCACATTCCCGAGTATCCGGTGGGCTGCGCCGAGGATATAGCCGACATGATAGCCCGATTCATTCCGGTGGCACGAGCGATTATCGGCGTAAAGAATCTGAAGATAATCACCTTCGGCCCCCGTCCCCAGGATTTCTTCGCCTGCAACGCGCCGATAAGCGGACTGTATGAACTGGGCGTTGAGGTGCAGGAGAACTCCGAGCTTGACCTGCTTGTCAGCTACAAGGCTCACGAGGGTGACGAGCGCATCCCCGCCGTCTGCGCCGATATGGCGGCGGAAATGGGCGAGGGCTGCTATTATCCCGACCTGCTGCCGCGCATGGCGCAGTTCGAGCTGACTCTGCTCGACTGGGCGGAACAGAATCTTGGCGCCCGCAAATATGTGGCTTTTGCCAACAAGTGCTGGCCCGCCTTCCCCGAAACCTTCGGTTTTGAGCCCTGCTACGTCAACTCGCGCCTGGCATCCCGGGGAATCCCCGTCGCCTGCGAAGTGGACATCTACGGCGCTCTCAGCGAGTATATCGGAGCCTGTATCACCGGCGACGCGGTGACACTGCTGGACATCAACAACACCGTTCCCAAGAGCCTGTACGACGCCATGATAGCCCGGGTTTATCCCTACGCTCTGACCGATACCTTCATGGGCTTCCACTGCGGCAACACGCCAAGCTGCAAGCTCTGCCCCGACAGGGCTGTCAAATATCAGCTCATTCAGCACCGACTGCTTGAGCCTGCCGGCAGTGACCCCGACTTCACCCGCGGCACTCTTGAGGGAGACATCGCCCCCTCCGATATCACTTTCTACCGCCTGCAGTGCGGTATAGACGGCGTTCTGCGCTCCTACATCGCCCAAGGCGAAGTTCTGCCCGTGCCCACCGGCTCCTTCGGCGGCATCGGCGTATTCGCCATATCCGAGATGGGACGCTTCTACCGCCATGTGCTCATCGAAGGGCGCTTCCCCCATCACGGCGCGGTGGCATTCTACCACTGCGGCGCGGCGCTCTTTGACGTGTTCCGCTTCTTAGGCGTGAGCAATATAGCCTACAATCAGCCTAAGTCGCTGCCCTACCCCACCGAGAATCCCTTTGCGAAATAAACGCGGTTTAAAACGACACCGCGCATGTCTTTAATGAATGATATTTTCTCTACAATAGCTGCGATTTCCACTCCCCCGGGGCGCGGGGGAATAGCCGTCCTGCGCATAAGCGGCGGCGAGGCTCTTGCGGTCGCCGAAAGTATGTTCAGACCGTCTAACGGCAGAAAACCGGGGGATATTCCTCCCCGCACCGCCGTTTACGGTGAGCTGCACGACGGCGGCGAAGTGTTCGACACCGGCATCGCCGTTTATTTCAAGGCTCCCGCATCCTACACGGGCGAAGATACCGTGGAGCTGTCCTTTCACGGCGGCATATATCTGGCTTCCCGTGCTCTCGAAACGGCGCTGAAAAACGGCGCCCGGCCCGCCGAAGCCGGGGAGTTCACCCGCCGCGCCTATATCAACGGCAAACTGTCACTCACCGGCGCGGAGGCTGTGATCGACGCCATCGACGCTGAAAACGAGCTGCAGCTTCGGCTCGCCGGGTCTCAGGTTCGGGGCAGATTATCACTTGAGACCGAACGGCTCAGCGAAGCCGCACGGCTTTTAGCGGCGTCGGTGGGCGTGTCGGTTGACTACCCCGAGGAAGGGCTTGAGCCGAATTCCCGTCCTCAGCTTATTGAAGGCACACGGGCGCTTGCCGACGGCATATCGGCGCTGCTCTCCACCTATCGCGCCGGACGCGCCGCCGTGCGGGGGATCGATACGGTTATAATCGGGCGTCCGAATGCCGGCAAATCCTCCCTTTTCAACTCGCTTGCGGGCGAGGAGAAGGCGATAGTCACTCCCACCGCCGGCACGACCCGGGATGTGCTTGAGACGGTCTGCGACGCCGGCGGAGCCCGTCTGCTGCTCCACGACACCGCCGGACTGCGGGAGAGCGAGGGCATTGAGGCCATCGGCGTGGAACGGGCGATTGCCCGGCTTGAAGCCGCCGAACTCGTTATCGCCGTGTTTGACGCCTCATCCCCACTGACCGATGAGGACTATGAGATAATCGACCGCCTGAACACGCTTAAATCCGAGCTTATCGTGGTGCTCGGTAAATCCGACCTGCCTCCCTCGGTTGCCTGCGAGGCTTTTCGCGACAGCGGACGGCTCACCCGTCAAGCCGAATATGTGACCCTCTCCGCGCTTACCGGCGAAGGTGTGGATGTTCTGCGCCGCCGCATAGGCGAGCTTTACGGAACAGGAAGGCTGTCGGCGTCCGACGGCGCGGTTGTCACCAACGCCCGGCACGCGGCTCTGCTCGGCCGTGCGCTTGAAGCGTCCGAACGGGCATACGATGCCCTTGTCGCCGGCGAGCCCGAGGATATCGCCGCCCTGGACCTTGAAGAGACCCTTTCGGCGCTGGGAGAGCTTGACGGCCGCGCGGTCACCGAATCGGTGGTGAACGAAATCTTCTCCCGCTTCTGCGTGGGCAAATGACACTGCTGACATAATGGAAACCAAAAGATTCACGAAAAACGACGAGGGTTTTATCTGCGGTCACTGCGGCCGGGAGGTCAAGCCGCTGGGACGCACTTCCCGTAACCACTGCCCCCACTGCCTATGGTCGCTGCATGCCGACGAACTGCCCGGCGACCGCGCAAACGACTGCCGGGGACTTATGGAGCCCATTGCCGCCGTTCCCGACCCGCGCAAGGGCTACATTATTATCCACCGCTGCTTAAAATGCGGCGAAATACGCCGCTGCAAAGCCGCCCACGACGCAGAATGCCAGCCCGACGACAGAAATCTGCTTATAGAACTGACCTCCCGTCCCCTGCCCCCCGGAGTGAAGCTCTGACGGCAGCCTCCCGCCGACAGCCGATGTCTGCGGCAAGTATTGATAATCCGAGAAAGGCATGACTATGACCGACACCGCCAGAACCCGCCATACAATCATCGCCCGGGTTGACAACCGCCCCGGCGTGCTTTCGCGCATATCCGGCTTTTTCACCCGCCGCGGTTATAATATCGAATCGCTTGTCACCGGCATGACCGAGGACGCCATGGTCTATCAGATGACTATCTGCGTCTACGGCACACAGGATGAAATAGACCTGCTTATACGCCAGCTTGGGCGCATAATGGAGGTTATCGAGGTAGCGGAGGCTACAAGCGATGTCATAACCCGCGAGCTGATGCTCATACGGCTCACCTGTACCAGCTCACATCGGTCGGAAGCCATGCAGTTAGCTTCGGTCATGGGGCACAGCATCGCCGGAGTCACCTCCGATACCATCGTTATCGAGGTTACCGGCGACGAAGTGAAGCTGGAATCGGCTCTCCGCGCTTATGAGAACCTGGGCGCCGTCCGTCTGGTGCGCTCGGGCGTCATGGGTCTGCCTCTCAGGTGACTGTGCGTCGGGAGCTGTCGATACAAAGAATATTCAAGTCCGCGGCGGTCATTGACATAATGACCGCCGCGTTTCTTTAGTGTTTGTTCTTCGGATTGACAGATTTACGGCAAAATGCTGATTTTAACATTTTAAGAAAATGAGATTGACTTTCGGCAACAGATATGGTATAATATGTTTGTTTTATACATCATCAGTATAATGCGATGTAAAGACAAACTGATATTACCTTATCAGAGTCTTAAGCGATTTTACGGGATCGTTCCCATGGGTCAAGGTTCACGGGTTCGCTTCCAATCGGCGGTTTTTCCGCTTTATTGATTGAGTTAAAAGCTCAGTTTTATAAGTTGGTTACTTTATAACCGAATGCGTGGTTGCGCAAACTTGTGAAATGGTCAATAAGAGTAGTAAAAGTATTGTTGCTATATAGACTCTGTGTGCCTGATATCATGTTTTTCCATAATAATCTGCTGTGCAATGTTTGGCGGTTTTTTCGTCATGTGCCGGCGATAGTTGGCAAAAACACATTTGGATATTTAACGCAAGTTGTGGAACTACAGCTTGCATTTTTTGTTTTTGAGGTGCGACATGAAAGACATGGAAAAAGACTGCTTGGACCAATCTCGGGCTCCGATCTATGAGGCGCTTGAGAAGTTCCGGGATATGCGGGTCGTCCCCTTTGATGTGCCGGGACACAAACACGGCAAGGGCAATCCCGAGCTCACCGCATTTTTAGGTGAGAAATGCGTGACCATAGATGTCAACAGCATGAAGCCGCTGGACAACCTGTGTCATCCGGTATCTGTCATACGCGAAGCCGAGCTGCTTGCCGCCGATGCGTTCGGTGCGGAACACGCCTTTCTGATGGTAGGAGGAACGACAAGCTCGGTTCAGAGCATGGTGCTCTCCTGCTGCAAGCGGGGCGACAAGATAATTATGCCGAGAAATGTGCACAGAAGTGTAATTAATGCGCTTGTGCTCTGCGGCGCGATCCCAGTATATGTAAATCCAGATGTCGACGTAAGGTTGGGCATTTCCCTCGGCATGAGCCGGGATCAGGTGAAAAAAGCAATTCAGGCAAACCCCGACGCCGTTGCCGTATTTGTGAATAACCCGACCTATTACGGAATCTGCAGCGATATTCGCGCCATCGTCAAAATGGCCCACGAAGCCGGTATGCTCTGTCTTGCGGATGAAGCCCACGGAACGCATTTTTACTTCGGAGAGAATATGCCCCTGTCCGCCATGGCGGCGGGCGCCGATATGGCTGCGGTATCGATGCACAAAAGCGGGGGGAGTCTGACACAATCGAGCCTGCTTCTGATCGGGAAAAATGTCAACGCCGGTCATGTCAGGCAGATAATTAATCTCACTCAGACCACTTCGGGAAGCTATCTTCTGATGTCAAGCCTCGATATCAGCAGAAGAAATCTTGCCACGCGCGGGAAAAGCATCTTCCGCAAGGTCGTAGAAATGGCGGAATACGCGAGAGAGGAGATCAACGCCATCGGAGGATATTATGCCTATGGCAAGGAGCTTAACAACGGCGATTCGATATTTGATTTCGATCCGACGAAATTGAGTATTCATACAAGAGATATCGGCCTGGCGGGCATTGAGGTTTACGACATACTGCGCGATGAATACGATATTCAGATAGAATTCGGAGACATCGGCAATATCCTGGCATATATTTCCATCGGCGACCGCATGCAGGAGGTGGAACGTCTCGTCAGCGCCTTAGCCGAGATTCGGAGACGCCATATGAAGGATTCCAAGGGACTTTTAAGTCAGGAATATATAGACCCCGAGGTCGTATTCAGCCCGCAAAAAGCGTTCTACGCCGATAAAAAGAGCATTCCGCTTGCCGAAAGCGCCGGATATGTGTGCAGCGAGTTTGTCATGTGTTATCCTCCGGGTATTCCGATCCTTGCTCCGGGTGAGCGCATTACGAAAGAGATACTCGATTACATAGCGTATGCAAAAGCGAAGGGATGCTCCATGACGGGTCCCGAAGATCCAAAGATTGAGAATATCAATATTCTGGCGGAAGGAGAGGTTGTATAATGGATTTATGGTTCAGCGAATGTCACACCCCCGACGTCAAGCACAGTCTGAGGGTAACCAGACATTTATACTCCTGCCGAAGCGAATACCAGCAGATCGATATTTTCGAGACTCCCGAGTTCGGACGGGTTCTGGCTCTTGACGGAAATGTCATGCTCACCGAACGCGACGAATTCATCTACGACGAAATGATTACGCACATACCCATGTCTGTTCACAAGAACGTTCAGGATGTGCTGGTTATCGGCGCGGGCGACGGCGGCGTCGTAAAGGAGCTCACGAGATACGACAGCGTAAAACGCATAGACCTGGTGGAAATGGACGATCAGGTTATCGAGGTCTGCCGTACTTATCTGCCGGAAAACGCCTGCCGGCTCGACGACAGCAGGGTTCACATCTATTTTGACAATGCGCTTCGCTTTATCCGGCGCTGCAAAGACGAATACGATCTGATTATCGTGGACTCAAACGACCCTTTCGGTCCTTCCGAGGGATATTTCACGAGAGAATTCTACGGGATCTGCTACAACGCCCTTCACGAGGACGGAATAATGGTCAATCAGCAGGGCAGCCCCTTCTACAAGCATGACGCCGACGCGATGCAGAGAAGTCACAAAAGAATCGTCAATACCTTTCCCATCAGCCGAGTGTATCAGGCACATATCCCCACATATGCAGCAGGCTATTGGCTTTTCGGCTTTGCCAGCAAGAAATATCATCCCATATATGATTTCGATGAGGCATGGTGGCGCAGTCTTCATCTGAGCACCAAATACTACACAACCAAACTGCATGTCGGTTCGTTCTACCTGCCGGCATACCTTGAGCGGATGCTGGAGGAAGTCGAAAATTGAAGCAAAACATAGAAACATTTATCGGCTGCGACAGCGGGTATGAGGACGCGCGGATTGTTTTGTTCGGCGCGCCCTTTGATTCGACGACTTCTTTTCGTCCGGGGGCAAGGTTCGGTTCATCCGCCATCCGGCATGAGAGCTTCGGCATCGAGACATACAGTCCCTATCAGGACAGGGATTTAAGTGATACAAAGGTTTTTGACTGCGGCGATCTGGAGCTTTGCTTCGGCTCTGCCGAATCGGCGCTTGATGACATCGAGAGCAAAGCCGCAGAGATTCTTGGCGACGGCAAGCTGCCCTTTCTTATCGGCGGTGAGCATCTGGTAACTCTCGGCGCGGTGAGAGCGGTTTTCGCAAAATACCCCGAACTGCATATAATTCATTTCGACGCCCACACCGATCTGCGCGACGATTACCTCGGCGCGAAACTCAGCCACGCCTGTGTTATGCGGCGGTGTCATGAACTTTTGGGAGACGGCAGGATTCATCAGTTCTGCATCAGAAGCGGGGAAAGAGCCGAATTCGATTTCGCGAAAGCACATACGGATTTGCATAAATTCGGTTTCGACGGGCTTGCAGGACTGTCGGAAAGGCTCAGCCGCGATAATACGCCGGTTTATCTGACGGTGGATCTTGACTGTCTCGACCCCTCCGGATTTTGCGGTACCGGAACCCCCGAGGCGGGAGGAGTGAGTTTTACCGAGCTGCTGGATGCGATTCTGACCGTTAGCAAAGCGAATATCGTGGGAGTCGACATAAACGAGCTTGCTCCCATGATAGATACCAGCGGCGCGTCAACCGCTGCCGCGTGTAAAATCGTCAGAGAGATGCTGTTGGCAATTTACAAGTGACCGAAAGCAACGCCGACCGACCGCCATTTTCCGCGGAAGCATGTCGGCGCGGCAAAATTATTAGATTATATATATAAAGGAGATAGAAAATGAGCAGAGTATTGGTAATCGGATGCGGCGGAGTCGCAAATGTAGCTATAAGAAAATGCTGTCAGGCTGATGACATATTCACCGAGCTTTGTATCGCAAGCCGCACCAAATCAAAGTGCGACGACCTTGCAGCCGAGCTGAAGGGCACAACCTCAACGGTGATAACTACCGCACAGGTGGATGCGGACAACCTGCAGGAGCTTATTGATCTTATCAACTCATATAAGCCCGATCTTGTCATGCATATAGCCCTTCCCTATCAGAACCTGACTATTATGGACGCCTGTCTCGCCTGCGGTGTGAACTATATGGATACCGCAAACTATGAGCACGAGAACACCGACGATCCCGAATGGAGAGCGATTTACGAAAAGAGATGTGAAGAGAAGGGATTCTCGGCTTATTTCGATTACAGCTGGCAGTGGGCATACCGCGAAAGGTTCGAAAAAGCCGGTCTTACCGCGCTCCTCGGCTGCGGCTTCGACCCGGGCGTCACCCAGGCCTACTGCGCATACGCGAAGAAGCATGAGTTCGACACCATCGACACGATAGACATTCTTGACTGCAACGGCGGCGACCACGGTTACCCCTTTGCCACCAATTTCAACCCCGAAATCAACCTCCGCGAAGTTTCCGCACCGGGAAGCTACATTGAAAACGGGAAATGGGTTGAAGTTCCGGCGATGAGCATCAAGCGTGAATATGACTTCGACTGTGTTGGAAAAAAAGACATGTACCTTCTCCACCATGAGGAGCTGGAATCTCTTGCCGTGAACATTCCCGAGGTGAAACGAATCCGTTTCTTCATGACCTTCGGACAGAGCTATCTCACTCACATGCGCTGCCTTGAGAATGTGGGAATGCTCTCCACCACTCCCATTGATTTCGAGGGACATCAGATAGTGCCGATAAAGTTTCTCAAGGCGCTGCTTCCCGACCCGGCAAGCCTCGGACCGCGCACACACGGAAAGACAAATATCGGATGCATCTTCACCGGCAAAAAGGACGGCAAGGACAAGACCTATTACATCTACAACGTCTGCGACCACCAGGAATGTTACAGAGAGGTAAAAAGCCAGGCTATCAGCTATACCACCGGCGTTCCCGCCATGTGCGGCGCAATGATGCTTCTGACCGGCAAGTGGGACAAGGCGGGAGTTTACACGGTTGAGGAATTCGACCCCGATCCCTTCCTTGAAGCGCTTTGCAAATACGGTCTGCCTCACAGAGAGAATCGCAATCCCGTTCTGGTGGATTGATGATAAACGGCAGTGTATTCAAAGGATTGTCCCGCATATCCCTGCCCGAATGCCTTGCAGACGTTAAAACGCCCTGCTATGTGATCGACGAGGCGAGACTTATCTCTAACGCCGAAATACTTTCGTCGGTCATCGAGCGTACGGGCTGTAAAATCCTGCTGGCGCAAAAGGCTTTTTCCAACTATAACTTCTATCCGCTTCTGTCACCCTATCTGTCGGGAACCGAGGCAAGCGGGCTTTACGAAGCAAGGCTGGGCGCCGAGGAAATGCCCGGGCGCGAGGTGCATGTTTTCTGTGCCGCCTACCGCGGTGATGAGTTTGAAGAGCTTCTAAAATACGCGGATCATATCGTGTTTAATTCGGTCAATCAGTTAAAGAGGTTCGGCAAAACGGCGAAGGAACGCGGAAAAAGCGTCGGGCTTCGGATAAACCCCGAATGCTCCACCCAAAGCGATCATGAAATCTACGACCCCTGCGCAAAGGGCAGCCGTCTCGGCGTTACCCGGGACATATGGGATCGCGACATGACCGACAGTCTCATCGGCATGCTGGACGGGATTCACTTTCACACGCTTTGCGAGCAGAATTCCGATGCGCTTGAAATTACGCTCAGAGCTGTCGAGGAGCGTTTCGGCGACATTCTCCCCCGCATGAAATGGCTGAATATGGGGGGCGGACATCATATAACGAAAGAGGACTATAATCTGCCGCTGCTCGAAAAGCTCATCAACCATGCGCAGGAAAAATGGAATCTGCGTGTGTATCTCGAGCCGGGCGAGGCTGTCGCGCTGAACGCGGGATATCTTGTCAGCCGGGTGCTTGATATAGTCGAGAACGGCGGCATAAAAATCGCGATTCTCGATGCGAGCGCCGCCTGCCATATGCCCGACGTCATCGAAATGCCCTATACCCCTCCCCTTCTTGACGGTTATCCTCCCGGAATCAAAGAGCATTCGTACCGTCTGGCGGGTCCGACCTGTCTTGCCGGCGATGTGATCGGCGATTACAGCTTCGACCGGGAGCTAAAAACCGGCGATTATCTCGTATTCGGCGATATGGCTATATACACGACCTGCAAGAACAACACCTTCAACGGTATGCCTCTTCCGGACATTTACCGGCTGGGCGCCGACGGCGGCTTTGCGAGGTTGACCGATTTCGGTTACGGCGATTTCAAAATACGGCTTGGCAGTTCCGAATAAAGCGTCAGCACGGTGAGGTAAATATTGTTCCGTTGAAGTCCGGGCGATGTTCGCGCTTTTATACCGGTTTTTGAGAAGTCTCTGCATCTGCGGCAATGGTTTCCGGTGGATTCATTTGCCGTATTTGCTGCGGACTTCTCTTTTAATATCAGGCATTTCCGAACATAAAGATATTCATATAATGTCAAAGGAGATTCGGGCGGTCTATTGTATTTCGCGTGAAATTCTGTTATACTGTCAGGCAACAGCAGTAAAGCCGGTATGGAGACGAAAATGCTTATGAATATTACAAAAAAGCTCAGACGGTTATTATGCGCCCTGCTTTTTTTCACCGTTTTCCCGGGGGGAGCCGTGCCGGTTTTTGCGGAGGGTGAGGGAGTTACCGAGTATTTCCGGCAGGATTTCTCGGGCTGTGCCGAAGAAGCGGATTTCACCGCCGAGCACAAAGATTTCGGGATATCCTATGTCACCGGGCGAATGCAGGTGAAAGACAAAGCGGTGCGGATAAACACCTGCGATATGCGCTGGTGGTCTATGAACTATATCGACGCGGAAGTGCATTTTTCCTTTACCGTATCGGCTGATGAAAGATACACCGACACGCTGCTGTATTTTAGCGTGCAGAATCATACCGCCTCCACCACCACCGAATCGCCCGACGGCGGTCTGACGACTGCTCTGGTGCCAAAGGACGGACGCCTCGTGCTGACCGACCGCAGCGGGCGGGAACTGGCGGAAATCCCAAAGGACGGCAGCAGGCATACGGTTCTTGTCACCATGCGGCAGGGCAGCGATGTTTATTCGATTTCGCTTGACAGTAAGGTTCTGGCGGACGACTGCAAATTCGTCTCTCCCATGTACGGCGTGTTCGGCATGCGTTTTCACGGAGATTCATCCACGGAGGGCTCATATTTGACACTCGACGATATTCTGTTTACCGCGAAGGGGCGCAGTTATCCTCAGAAATTCTCCTATCAGGAACCGGGGGAACTGCCTTCGATATCCTTACCTCCGGCGGTTGAGGAAGAAAATATCACCTTCTGGCACAACGGTGTCCGTGCCGACTGTCCGGTTGAATTGGTTTATGAAAACGGAGATATTGCGCTTCCGGCGGGCTGGGTGATATCGGTGCTTGGCGAACCTGTTTCGCCTGTTGCGGATGATATCGTTATGGCAAGCGAATTGCCCGCTCTTTATCGGGCGAAGCTCTGGCTTGACGAATACAATAAGATGCTCATCGTAACCACGGGAGAGCAGAAAAACGACGGCATTCTTAGGAAATACGGCTCCCTGCTTGTGATGAACGGACAGCCTTATTATGAGATATCGTTCAACAAATTCGACCTGAACCGGCAGATCGCGGCAGACCCCCGCTTCAATGACGGAACTTTCCCAAACGGAGAATTCCCCGAAGCCTCTGCCTGCCTTCCCGGCGCGGAAGAGGCACTGCGGCAGCTTTCCGAAAACGGTTTCAGGACCATACGGGTATTCTGCAACAATATCAACATGGATCGCAGTGAGGAAGAACGGGAAAAGTTCTTTGCCGCCGCGGACGCCATGTACGACCTGTGCGACAAATATAACATCCGTGTGGTCGCCTGTCTGGGACTGCTTTCAACGGAATTTCTTGAGGGCAGCTATGCGGAGGGTGCCGGATGGGTCACCGGCGGCGAAAGCGCCTTTGACCTTTACACAAATCCGGACAGCGCATCCCGGCAGAATGTATACGAATTTCTTGACGCCTATATTCCCCGCTACAAGGACAGAGATACTATCCTCATGTGGGAGATTCAGAACGAAGGCAACCTGGATGCGGATGTCGGCACGCAGGTGCGGAAGATCGGCTATTCGCTCGCACAGCTTGCCGCCTATTACGGCGATATGGCTGATCGGATCCGGCAGAATGACCCGGAGCGCCTTATAACCGGCGGCGACAGCATCCTCCGGTCGGCGCAGTGGCATCTGTTCGCCGGAACCATGCGGGGCAGCCAGACGCCCGACTGGACGACAGACAGCCGGGAGGAACGGCTTAAATGCCTTGTCATGCTTCATGAGAAACTTGATGTTATAAGCGTCCACGGCTACGGAACGGGATATACCGAATCATACATAACCGAAGACGGCAAAACCGCTTACACCGACTGGGAACTGTTTCTCTCGGAGGCAAAGCGGCTCGGACGGGGGCTTTATAACGGTGAAACCGGCGGCATGCTGCAGGCAAACGGCAAGCCCGCTCAGAACCTGCCTAACACCGGCAAGGAAGCCGCGGAAGCCCGCCGGCTGTATCTTGACGGCCTTATCGAGTCGGGGGTGCAGCTGACCCACTGGTGGGCTTTCCATTCCGACCGGCGCACCTTCGGCAATGATGTTGACACATGGAGCGTCCGTACCGACGACGAAACCGCCGCCACATTTGAAGTGATACGCGAAGCCAACAAAGCTCTGCAGGCGCGTTACGGCGTCAATCTGCTGCCCTATTGCGAGCCGGAGAATTCGGAGGCTGACGCGGACTCCACCGCAGCGGTCACTGAATCCGCGGCGGAGCCTGCTGCGGAACGGGATAATACCAAATCCGGCGGATTCACGGCTATACCGGTGCTGGCAGGCGTCGGGGTCGGGGCGATTCTTGCCGGCGCGGCTGCCGTTTTGTATGCGGCGCTGAGGAAACGCAGGAACAACAGGAAAAAGTGACATTGACCGTGCATCGGAAACATAATAACTGCGTATATTATTTCCGATATACACGGCGCTGACCGAATTCATCTGAAACAAAAGCCAAAACCGGAAGATTGACGCGAAAGACTTAACATCACGCAGAAAACACGGGAATCAACAGACAATGAAAGAAATCAACATATACAGCAAAAACGCCGCTTATCAGAAATTCGAAGTGCTTAAGACGAACCGGAACAAGAGATATCGCTATAACGAATTCCTTGTAGAGGGCGTGCGCAGTCTGAAAGAAGCCGCAAACAACGGCTGGAAGATAAAGAGTTTTTTATATGACAAAAACTCGCTTTCGGACTGGGCAAAGGGTATGATCCGCGGCATTTTTACCGAGGTGAATTACTGCCTTACGGCGCCCCTTATGAGCGAGCTTAGCGGAAAGGATGACGGCTCCGAGCTAATGGCGATAATAGAGATGCGGGAAGACACCCTCGAAAAGGTGAAATTGTCGAATAACCCTTTTATTATCCTGTTTGACAGGGCGTCGAACAAGGGCAATCTGGGAACGCTGATTCGCTCCTGTGATGCCCTGGGGGCTGATATGCTTATCATGACCGGTCACTCGGTTGACCTGTATGATCCGGATGTGGTGGTGTCATCAATGGGTTCGTTTTTCAATCTGCCGGTCGTCCGCGTGGCTGACAACAAGGTTTTATATGAGTACATCAAAGAATTAAAGAAGCGATATCCGGCTTTCAAAGTCATCGGCACCACGGCGCATAAAGAGGAACCTGTATATAATATCCGCCTCGCCGACCCGCTTATGCTGATGATCGGCAACGAGACCATGGGACTGAACAGTGAATTCAAGGAGCGCTGCGATATTCTCTGCACCATTCCCATGAGCGAAAAATCCTATGCTTCATCGTTCAATGTAAGCTGCGCGGCTTCGATTCTGATGTATGAGATAATACGGCAGCGAAGCAAATCGTAACCGATCCAGCGCGGTGCGCCGGCGGCTTTGGAATCCGAGAGTTCATGACTTGATACTGTACCGGCTATTGCTGCCCGGGGTATTTTTAACATATTTGTGGTTTTGTCAATGATGTGAGACTAAAAAGTGCAAGAAAAAGGGATGGAGTGTGTTAAAGACTTTGCAGCCGGAATGAGGGGCGAAGCCCCGAATGCAGGCTGCAAAGTCGGCGCGTTCAAG
>JAAZAV010000052.1 GCA_012514145.1 Clostridiales bacterium
ATGGTGAAATTGGCTTGAAATCGTATCACATCTGCGGGCGGTGCCCGCCCCCATGTTCGGGCGGCGGTACTGTCCGTCTTTTCTTTTTCGCGCGATGGTGAAATTGGCTTGAAATCGTATCACACCAGCGGGCAGTACCCGCTCCCATGTTCGGGCGGCGGTACTGCTTACCTTTTCTTTTTAACCTGCTATGTCAGCCATGTTGCCGCTGCGGGGCGAGCCGCCGATCATATGGAATTCTATTGTAGACCTCCGATATTTTATACCGTATATACTCTATCCCCCCTTTCCGCGCCCTGCCAATATCCGAAAATTCCGGTTGCCAAGAGGGCGGCGGTGGGGTATAATTGACATATGGACAAACGGAATTCATGAGGTGATACTATGAAACGAACGCTTATAGTCGTCGATATGCAGAACGACTTCATCTCCATGGCGATGGGCAGCGCCGAAGCTGAGGCGATACTGCCGGCGATGAAGGAGAAAATCGCCCGATACGCCGCCCGGGGTGACGAGATAATCTACACCCGGGACACCCACGGCGAGGACTATCTCGACACGCCCGAGGGGAGGAAACTGCCGGTGATTCACTGCGTCCGGGGCACCGAGGGCTGGCAGCTGGCGGAGGGTATTTACATCCCGGGCAGCCGGATTATCGACAAGCCGACTTTCGGCTGGACAGGCTGGGGAAGCGAGAGCTTTGAGGCGGTGGAGCTTATCGGGCTATGTACCGACATCTGCGTGGTGTCGAACGCTCTGATCCTCCGCGCTCTTTTCCCCGGCGCCGAGATTACGGTCGACCCCGGCTGCTGCGCCGGCGTCACGCCCGAAAGCCATGAGGCCGCCCTCTGCGTCATGAAAATGTGTCAGATTGATGTGACCGATGGGAAATGACATAATAACAAACGGCGGGAAATGTATAATAACAAAGATACAAAGAAATCGGAGGAACAGAACAATGAACACGAAAACGGTGCTGAAGACAACCGCCGCCCTGCTTGCCGCTCTGCTGCTTATATCGCTTGCCGCCTGCTCATCGGGCGGCGGTAATGAGAAGCTCGACAATGCCGCCGGAGTTTCGGACAATGCCGCATAGCGATGTTTATGTTATGTTAAATCGAGCCAGACCAGAATAGAATATAGAAAGGGGAATCGGTATGAAAAGAATAGTATCGCTGTTTATGCTTGCCGCACTGCTGCTTCAGCTTGTATCCTGCGGCGGAGCCGGGGATACCGCTGATAACGCCGGAACGACTGCCGCCGATACGCTTGCTGAGACGGCAGCAGAGACCGACCGCTCGCAATATAAGGACAGCCTGCCCGAGTTGGATTTCGGCGGCGCGGAGGTGACAATTTACTCCCGGGATATCGAACCGTTCTCTTACGAGATGGGCACTTCGGCGCTCAACGGCGAGATAGTCAACGACTCGCTTTATGAGCGCTCGACGAAGGTGAGCGAACGGTTTGGCGTTGTTTTGAAAAACACCGTTGTCGGCGACCCGATGACCGATGTCCAGAAACTGGTACTCGCAGGCGACGGTTCATGCGATATCATTGCGGACAAGAGCATCAATGTACCCGCGCTGGCGGTGAATGGCATGCTCTACGATCTTCTGGGCTGTGAATATTTTGACTTCGACATGCCCTGGTGGCCTACCGCAATGCTGGATGAAATCGAGTGTTTCGGCCGCATGTTCTACTGTTCCGGCGATATCGCCCTGACCATGATCCAGTATCTCTGCGGCGTATTCTACAATAAGGAGCTGGCGGAGAGCTGGAATATAGACACCGACTTCACCGCTCTGACCCTTGACGGCGGCTGGACGCTGGATGTTATGTCCGAGAACTCCGCGAAAGTCTCCTCCGACCTTAACGGCAACGGTGAATATGACCTTGACGATTTGTATGGTTTTCTGCAGGCTGATTCGGTATGTATCTTCTCATTTGCCACCGCCTGCGGACTTAAGGTTATCGACAAGGACAACACCGGCACCCCCTACATATCAATAAACAATGAAAAGACCTTTGATGTCATTGATAAGGTGAACGTGCTCTTCCATCAGTCGGAATCCTCCATGTCGGCATACCTGCCCGCTATGGTTCAGGGAGCTGTTGAGGGTGATAAAATATCAATCGCAACCGGGATGTTCGGAAATGACCAGGCGCTCTTCTATGTGACGCTTCTATATACAGCCGAACAGCTGCGTGAGATGGAAAGCGATTTTGCTATTCTGCCCTATCCCAAATACGACGAAGCGCAGGAGAGCTACCATTCCAACTGCCGTGATACATTTACGGTGGTGGGCATCCCTATTTGCTGTACCGAACCGAACCGCAGTGCCGCCGTGATTGAGGCTCTTTCCGCCGAATCCTACCGGACAGTGGTGCCTGACTATTATGAGGTTGCATTAAAGGAAAAATATACCCGGGACGAGACCACCGGCGAGATGCTGGATATAATTACCTCAAGTGTTTCATTTGATCTGGGTGTGCTTTACTATCGCAGTCTCAGCTCCCTGCATCATACCTTCCAGTGGTGCATCGAGGATCCGAACAAGGAATTCGGATCCCAGTTCGCCGCGAAGCAGTCGGCGGGCGAGTCGGGGCTCAAGATAATAATTGAGAGTTTCAAAAACTACGATGACGCGAGATAACTCACAATTATAATAAAAATCTATAATAAAAATCGGGCTGCTGCATATCAGAATGCGGCAGCCCTTTTGTATGTGATCGCCCCTCACGCCAGTCCGTGCTCGGCTATATACGCGTCGATTTTCGCATCGACAGCCAGGGTATGGGGCGTTTCAAAGCGGGCGACGAGGCCGGGATTTTTGGCTAAGCAGTCAAGCTCCCGGTTGATGCCGGCGGGGATGCCGTACATGTCGGCTTTGGTGAGCCCGGTGGCGGCGAGCAGCTTGGAGTTGTCGATATTGCGGTCGAACATGCGGTCATAGAAGAGGGCGGCGGCGTCGGGCGCCGAGACGGCGTGATAGTCGGCGACCGGAACCCAGATGAATTCCGCGCCCATGGCGCGGGTATACATGTCGGCAATCTCGGACCAGTGATAGTTCTCGCCTGAGGCGATGGTGAAGTCCTCGCCCATGGCTTTGGAATTGCCGGCAAGCCGGGCGATGAGCCGTCCCGAGTCGGCTGCCCAGCTGAGCCCCGCGTGGAGATTGCGCGCCCCCTGGGGGAGCAGAATCTTCTTGCCTTTACATGCCCGCAGCAGCTGATAGGCTCCCGTGCAGACCAGGTCAAGCCGGTAGTGGGAGAAGGAGATAACCGGGCGCACGATGGTCCAGTTGTTCTTCCCGCAGGAGCGGAGCCACTTCTCGCAGTGTGATTTGGGAATGGCGTAGCGCTCGCGGTTTAAGAACTCCTGATCGTCCAGCACGTCAAGCAGCTGGGGAGAAGTCTCGCGGACGGGGTGTTCCTCGTCGGCGTAAACCCGGTAGGATGAGAGAAAGATCAACTGATCGGTGTTCTCGAGCAGCAGACTGCCCCGGGCGGGGTACATGTCCTTGTCGCCGTAGCACATGAAATCGATTATGCAGTCGTATCGGTTTTCGGCAAACAGCCCGCGCAGCAGCTCGTCGGTGACGTTTGCTTTGATATACCTGAGATTTTTGTTGTAAGAGGTGAAGTCGTTGAGACATATAACGTCCACCGTCCAGCCGTTTTCAAGCAGGTCTATGGTGGCGTAGCCGCCGAGAGTGCCGGCGCCCGCCATAAGCAGTATTCGTTTCTTTGCCATGAGGTATTCTCCTTTTCGCGTGTCGTCGATTAAGCGGAATACGGAAACAGTTTGCATTACAATTATAAGTTCGCGGCGGGGCGTTGTCAAGTGCAATGGCGGGAAATAAAAGACCCGCCGCGGGACTGTCGGCAGGTCAGGGATAAAATGCTTTTCGGCTGTCCGCGAATCAACAAAATTCTAACCCGCCGTATGTTCATCATAAAAACTTATAAATTTATCAAACAAATCCGCGTCAAGCCTGTCCGCCCATTCCGCTCTGTCAATATGCCGGTGAATATAGTCCGCTTTATCCTTTATAAAACGGTCTTTGTTGGCATCTGCCCGGCAGTCGTAATCAAGGGCCGCGATCCATTTGTCGAATCCTTCATTAAACTGGTCCTTATATGTGTTGTCGGGATCATTCAGAATATCGTTGTGACCTTTATTTTCAAAACGGATAAAAACAAAGCGCGGATTGTCCTTATATTCGGCGTAATATTTGTCATAACCGTACTCTATCGGCACAAGATCGTCGTCCGCGCTGTGCACAACCATAACGTCCGAACCGCTGTTCTTAAAACCGTCCATAGCCGTGTTGGCGGCACATTTGCCGAATTTGATAAGCTCATGAATTTTGATAAACGGCATCATGGCGTATACGAAATTCCCCGCCAGTTTTTTTCCGCCCGCTTCGATAAGGTCGGAAGAACTGTTGAAACCCGAGCACTCTATTACCGCTTTCACCTCCGGATGATAGGTCAGCACGCTGCATACACTGTAACCGCCCCAGCTGTGTCCGAACAGTACAATCGGGAGATCGGGAAAAATTCCGCTTTCTTCAACAAATGAAACGGCATAGTCCAGGTCGATAACACCCTGAGGCAGCCCTCCGACGCCCTTGCCTTCGCTCTCATCGTTCCCGGTGGCGTCATATGCGAAAACACAGTATCCGTGCCGCGCAAAGTAATTCGCGCAATCCATATACGAGTTATGCCCGCCGCCGCCAAAGCCGTGCGCCATCACAACGATTCCCCGCTGATTGTCTCCGGAGCGGTACATATATCCCGTCAGCATTTGTCCCTGATTTGAAGGGAACATATGCTTTGTCCGCTGCAAGCCGTCAAAATCTTCCGCGTGCAGCATCAGAGGCTCATAGCTTTCAAAACGCCTGTTGAAATTGTTGTTGTATATATATACGGACAACGCCCACCATCCGCAGATTAACAGCAATAAAACTGCGGATATTATTATAATTCTTTTCCTTGATTTTGTTTCTTTCATTTTACGGATGCACCTCGCCGAAGATTTCTGATTTTTCTGCTGCCGCAAGACGCAAGAAGATTATTAACCCTCTTAAATCTGCCGTGCGGTTAACGCTGTTTAAGCGCTTCGCGTACGGGATTGCGTTGTTTGCCGCGACGCGAGCGGTTACAGTATAATTATAAATTCCCTGCATGTCGTTGTCAAGTGCCGCTATGTGAAATAAATGACCCGCCGGGAATTAACGGCGGGTCATACTGTGAATATATGATGTATTGTGCGGCTATTCGGTATCTGAATAAGACTCGTAGAGCGCCTCAAGCTGGGCGGTCACGCCCGAACGTCTCGACTCAAAGGCGCTCGCCACGCTGTCGGAATTGCCGAGAATGTAGCCCGACATGAAGTCAACGATAGCGCCGAGGTCGGAATAGTAGATGTCGGTGAAGTCGAAATATGCAGAGCCGCTTATGATGTCGAGGATATCCTCGGCGCCTTCATCGCGGACATATTTGTGCTTCAGCGCCACCTCATAGTAGGTTGGACGTATCGAGTTGTAGCCCTCGCAGCCCAGCGCCTCCAGCAGCAGGGTGCAGAGGTCGGCATCGGCGGCGGTGATGGGAATCGAACCCACGGTGTAGCGGCGGATGACACGGGTGCGGTACTCACCCTGCTTTTCGTCATATTTCGGGTATGGGATTATACCGAAGTTCTCCTCCATGTCGCGCAGGCTCTCGACCGACTTGAGCACCGCGCCCAACATGAGAAGACGGTTCTCGGTGAACATTGTCAGCTGGGAGGAATTGTAAGCGGCGGGTATCTTAATGATTTGGTTTGCGGTCACAAGGGTTTTCAGGCGTTCGAAAACGTCGATCGACCTTTCGTCGGGGAATCCGTCGAAGGTGCGGATGCCGTCAACCGGCTCGGTGACAAGGCTGAGCCCGGTGGACATGAAGAAGGGAATCACCTCGTTGTTGGCTCCGTTGAAGCCGAAGAGATCCTTCTCAACGGCAAGAGCACCGTCGCCGTCCAGGTCTGCCGGCATATCCTTCATATATTCGGTGCAGGCGTCAAGGTCCCAGGTTCCGGCGCGCACCATTTCATAGGGGTCGTCCAGATTGTAATTCTCGCGCAGCTTCTGATTGAAGAAGATGACGCAGGACTCCGCCAGGGCGGTCAGGGCAAAGTCGCCGTGGACGGTGTAAATGCGGCCGAACATGGCGAGATTCTCGTGGTAGCTGTCCTTCCACCAGGGCTTGTTGTAGTTGATATACCTGGCGTCGGCAAGGTCGACATAAATCTTCTGCGCCGACAGCGGGGTAGTGATATTGCTCTGGCCGGTCACTATGTCGAAGGCGCCGTCGCCCGCCATGACTGAGGAGGTTATCAGCTCGCGGAAGGTGGCGTGATTGTCCCAGTTGCCCGGCTTCTCGATGTAGTTTATCACAAGATTGAAGCGCTCGGAGATGTCAAGATTGCGCTGATAAACCGCGTCGTTTACGATGTCGCCGGTCTGCTCGACCGAGAATTCGTAGTTGACCTCCTGGCGCAGCAGGAAGTTGAACTGCCGGCCGTCGAGATTCATATCGGGCAGATCGTCGCGGATGGTGCCGTCGGTGGTTTCAGCCTCGGTCTCGGTGACGGAGGAGGTCTCTGCCGTGCCGGGGGACGGGTCGGAGGATAAGCATGCGGCAAAGGAAGGTACGAGCATTAACAGTGTCAGAAGCAGCGCGGCGGTTGATTTTGCCCGAAATTTCATTTTACAGCCTCCTAAAGTGATTTTTATGGGAATATTATACATCAAATCGCGCCCGATTGCAACGGTAAATGTGAAAAAACACCGAAAATGCGGCAAATCTCAAGTACCCTTGGTGATTTTAAAGTCACTCTAAAAAACATATGCACACAACCACTTGATCGGTATGTGTAAAAAGAACCGCCCCGTCCCAAGAGATGCGGGACGGGGCGACCAAAAGGAGGTGAAAGACCTGATAAAAACAGGTCAGTTTGCAGTGAACGGCACTTCCCCGAAAATCGGGAGCCGCCGCGGAAGAACTGCAAAATCTCTTACCGCTAAAAACTCACCGAAAGGAAGCACCGGGTATATGTCGGGATTAACCGAAACAAAGCCGGCGGAGGGCAAGCCATGTTTTTGTTATACCGAAGGGAGGAACACACCTCGCAAGCGTGCCGCATAGGGCATCACCTCCCCCGTGTGTAATAAATCTCTGTCAGTTGGAGGAGGGAACTATCATGCCGTAGTTGTTGTCCTTGCGGCGGTAAACAACGTTGACATCGCCTGTCGCCTCGTTTGTGAACACGAAGAACTCATGACCCAGCAGGTTCATCTGCAGAATCGCCTCCTCGGGAGTCATGGGGCGGAGATTGAAGGACTTGACACGGATCTGGTACTCCGGCTCCTCCTCAATCACCGGGATGGCGGCGGCGGCTTCCTGCTCTTTGTAGAAAGCGCTCTCGCGCAGCCGCTTCCCGAGACGGGTCTTGTTCTTGCGGATCTGGCGCTCGATGGAGTCCATCGCCTCATCGAGCGCATTGTTGAAAGTGGTGTTTTCCTCCTCACTTCGATAAAGTGTACCGCCGCTTGAGATGGTAAGCTCGAGAATTTCCTTGTTGCGTTTTCTCGAAAGAGTGACATAGGCAACCGCGTCGTCACGGAAGAACTTGTCAAACTTGGCGAGCTTCTTTTCCAGCAGAGCCTTAATCTCGGCCGGGACTTCCATCTGTCTGCCGATAGTAGTAATCTTCATCGTTTCGTACCGCCTTTTTACTGAAGTGAGAGAGCCGGTTTCGGGCGGCGTGTCCGCCTTCTCCCCTGCTCCTGACCCGATTATAGCACAGATGTATGAAAATGTAAACAACAAATTTTAAAAAAATACGGTGCGTTTTTGTGCAAATGTGTTATATTTACATTTTATGTCAAAAACTAACTCCGATTGTTAATGCGAACACAGAGCAGCGCAAAAATCATCGCAAAACGCGAAAGGAGCGGCGAACCCCGGTTCACCGCTCCTTTTATTCAATACATTATTTATACAGGCATGACCTTCAGCTCGTTCAGACGCGCTGTCTGAGCGGCTGATTCGGATAGACGGCCTTCGAAGGCGAGACGGAGATAGGTCCTGCACACCTCGTTGTGCGCCTCGCAGCCAAGCAGATTCTTGACGCCGGGCAGACTCTTTTCATCGGGAGAGGTCTCGTCGGAGGTGAAGCCCTCGCGGAACTGAAGACCCCGGGGATAGCTGTTGGCGGCGACCCAGCCGGAGTAGAGAGCTTCAAGAGTGATATCATCGGCGATGGGAGCGGAAATCTTCTCGAGATAGTCGATGAACTTCTCATAATCCTCGCCCACAAAAGCGTGGAGCCGGGAGCCGTCGGGAGCGCAGACATAGGGGAAGAATTCGGGGGTGACGGTTCCGCCGTCGAAACTCAAGCGCGCCATGTAGCCGTAGTACCAGGGACTTCCGGCGGGCTTTGGAGAGGAGGACCGGGGGAAGTAGAAGTTGCCGAGAGAGTAGATGATGGGCTTGCCGCCGTACATCTCCCAGCCCTGGGGGCAGTGGGTGTGCATGGCGACAACCGCGTCGGCGCCCAGGTCGCAGATGGTGCGGTAGCGCTCGACGGCTCCGGGGGAGGGAACGGGATTGTGCTCGCAGCCGCCGTGGAACTCGACGACAACATAGTCGGAGACAGCCTTTTCCTCGCGCAGGCGGGCGCCGAGACGGCTGTAGGAGAAGCCGGCGGCACCGGGAGCCTCGCGGGTGGCTATGCCGAACTCGTTCTCGCAGACGGCGACAAGAGAGAACCTGACGCCCTTCTTCTCTACGCGCCAGGCGGCGTAAGCCTCGTCGATGTTGCGACCGCCGCCCACATAGGCGATGCCGCTCTCGCGGAGCAGGCGCAGAGTGTTTATACAGACATCGGGGCCGTAGTCGCCGAAGTGGTTGTTGGCGAGAACGGCGCAGTCGAAACGTCCGGCGGTAAGGAAACCGATATTCTTCGGTCTGCCAAGCAGGTTGGGACCGCTCTTGCGGATGGGAGCGCCCATACCGGCGGGAGCAAGCGGGTTCTCGAGATTGACTACGCGGAGGTCGGCGCCGAAAAGCACTGGCCGCAGCTCGCGAAGCACCTCTTTTGAATAGGCGTAGTCGAAGGTATCCTCAATGGAATTGAAGGCGACGTCGCCGGCAAATATCACAGATAACATAATAACCTCACTTCACTTCACTTTCATACCAATGCGGAACCGTTCGTCAATCGTCCGAGAAACCAACATAAACCCATAATCCCGGCGAGCAAAGCTCGCCGCACATAAAAGCTTTTGCGGAGCTTTTCTCGAAAAGCGACCGTATCCCCCGTCACCTCATCAGTTTGACAAGCACGGCCTTCTGGGCATGGAGGCGGTTTTCGGCTTCGTCGAAGATCTCGTCGGCGTGCTCCTCGAAGACCTTGGCGGTGATCTCCTCGCCGCGATGGGCGGGGAGGCAGTGCATAACCATGGCGTCGGGAGCGGCGTGAGCCATGACATCGTCATCGATGCAGTAGCCTTTGAAGGCGGAGCGGCGCCTCTCGGCCTCTTCTTCCATACCCATGGAAGCCCAGACATCGGTATAGAGGGCGTCGGCGCCCTTTGCGGCCTCGAACCTGTCCTCGGTGAGGGTAAAGAGGCTGCCGTAGGGCTTGGCGAACTCGAGAACGTCGGCGGCGGGGCGATAGTCCTTGGGGCAGGCTACCGAGACAGCCATACCGGCGGTGAGTCCGCCGACGATAAGGGAGTTGGCCATGTTGTTGCCGTCGCCGATGTAGCAGAGCTTGCGACCCTCGAAACCGCCCTTGTACTCGCGGACGGTCATAAGGTCGGCGAGAACCTGACAGGGGTGGGCGTAGTCGGTGAGACCGTTGATAATCGGAATGGAGCTGTATTCGGCAAGCTGCTCAACCTCGCGCTGCTCGAAGGTGCGGATCATGATGCCGTCCAGATAGCGGGAGAGCACGCGGGCGGTGTCCTCGACAGGCTCGCCGCGGCCGATCTGGAGATCGCGGGAGGAGAGAAAGAGAGCCTGACCGCCGAGCTGATACATGCCGGCCTCAAAGGAGACACGGGTGCGGGTGGAGGACTTCTGGAATATCATTCCAAGCGTCTTGCCGGAAAGCAGAGGATGGGGAATACCCTGCTTGCGCTCAGCCTTGAGCCGGACGGCGAGGTCGAGAACCTCGTAAAGCTGGTCGCGGTTGAGATCGGACATTTTAAGAAGATGCATATACATTTCCATATCTCCTTTTACATAAGATAATTCAGATAAGATAATTCGTGTTTACCGTCCGGCGCCTGAACGCCGCGGCGGGTCATATTGATATGGCATACCGCTCTGGCGCATAATGCGCCGATAAAAACAGATTTCCATTATATTACAGTTACGCGGAAAAGTCAATAGCTGATTGCAAAACAGGGCGATTTTGCCGATAAAATTCAGGGTATATGCGTATATACGGCACATGTATACCGTGCCGCACCGGCATATGTATGAGTGAAATACACAGCCCTCACGTGCTGCGTCGGCGGCGAACGCGTGAGGGCGGTTATTCGGTTGGCGGTATTAAATAATTACGCCTTTTCAAAGCACCCGGCAAGAATTCCGATGCCGGCGTCGATATCCTCATAGGTGATATTCAGCGGCGGCAGGAGACGGACAACATTGCTGCCGGCGGTGAGCACTAAAAGCCCCCGGTCGAAGGCGGTACGAGCTATCTCCTTGTGGCTGAGTCCGTCGGCGACCTCGATGCCGATCATCATGCCGAGGCCGCGGATGTCCTTAACGGGCAGATTTTTTGACGCCAGCGCAGAGCGGATATAGGCGCCCTTCTCACGCACAGAGGCGAGGAAGCCGCCGGAGGTGATGCGGGAGAGCACTTCGCAGGCGCCGGCGGCGACAACCGGATTGCCGCCGAAGGTGGTGCCGTGCATGCCCGAACCCAGAACCGAGGCGCACTTTTCGCCGCAGACAAAGGCGCCGACGGGAAGTCCGCCGCCCAGTCCCTTGGCGAGGGTAAGGATGTCGGGCTTCACATACTGTTCGAATGAGAAAAGGGTTCCGGTGCGCCCGATGCCGGTCTGAATCTCGTCAAAGATGAGAAGCAGATCGCGCTCATCGCAGAGCTGACGGAGAGCCGAGGCGAATTCGGCGGTCATTATGTTGACGCCGCCCTCGCCCTGAACCGGCTCGGCTATGACGGCGCAGACGTCGGCGGTGAGAGCCGATTTCAGCGCGCAGATGTCGTTTAAGGGCGAATACTTGAAGCCGGCGGTGAATGGGTCGAAATGCCTGTGGAACACGTCCTGTCCGGTGGCGGCAAGGGTGGTAATGGTGCGGCCGTGGAAGGACCGGTCAAGCGAAACTATCGTCCGGCGGTTGGGTCTGTCGGGATATCTGTCGGAGCTGTATTTGCGGGCGGTCTTTATGGCGCCCTCGTTCGCTTCCGCCCCCGAGTTGCCGAAGAACGCCTTGCGGAGCCCCGAGCGGGTGACAAGCTCTTTCGCCAGTTCGGCGGTCGGAACAGAGACAAAGTAGTTTGAGATGTGCTGGAACTTCCCGAGCTGACCGGTGACGGCACGGAGCCATCCCTCGTCGCACCAGCCCAGCGAGTTGACGCCGATGCCGCTGGTGAAGTCGATGTATTTCTTTCCGTTCTCGTCGGTTATCATCGAACCGGACGCCGAGGCGGGCACCAGGGGGTAGCGCCCGTAGGTTCCCATTATGTACTGACTGTCAAGCTGTATAGCCTTGTCGTGAGTCATGAAATCACTCCCGAATTAGAAAATATGTGCAACATCATACAACGACAATATTAACATATCATCGTGAATGTATTAACAAATCGTAAATAATGAATAATAATGCGTAAAACCGGGCGGTTATACAGGCATTATAAGGATAATAGCGGATAATATACAGAAAATATACGAATCACGACCAGGTGCGGTCGTTTGCCCATTCTTTGTTCCACTCGTCGGTGGGTTCGAACATGCCGGGGTACTTGGGGTGGATGTGCTCGGCTATGAGTTCATAATTCAGGTCGTCGATACCGAGACCGGGCTTGTCGGACACGCGGGCAAAGCCGTCCACGATGAGAGGGTTGTCAATGCCGGTGACAAGGTCGTTCCACCAGGGGCAGTCGGAGGAGTGATACTCCATAGCCAGCACGTTGGGCAGCGCCGCGGCGGTCTGAATGGCAGCCATTGCGGCGACGGGAGAGCCTGCCATATGCAGGGCAAGCCCCACGCCGTACTTCTCGCAGAGGTCGGCAAGCTTCTTCATTTCAAGGGCGCCGCCTATGGACAGCAGGTCGGGCTGAACCACCGATACCCCGCCCCGGGAGAGCAGCGGCTCGAAGTTCTCGTGCAGATATATGTCCTCGCCGGTGCAGATTGGCACGGTGGTGGCGTGGGCTATCTTGACGTAGTGGTCGGTGTAGTGCCAGGGCGCCACATCCTCCAGCCAGGCGATATTGTACTTCTCGAGCCGGCGGGCGAAGGCGATTATGTCGTCGATAGCCACATGACCGAAGTGGTCGAGAGCGAGGGGCACCTCATAGCCTATGGTCTCGCGCACCTCGCGCACATAACCCTCGAGATAGTCCATGCCCTTTTGCGTCACATGAATTCCGGTGGCGTGGTGGGGGATGGTGAAGGTCTCGTAGTTTTTGCCCATCATCATATCCATGTCCACCGAGCCGCGCTGATGCCGCAGCGCCTTGGCGGAGTACTTCTGAAAGTCCTCCAAAAGACCCAGAGGGGCGTTGAGACAGCCGGGGATGTCGAACATCAGTTCGATTCCCAGATCCATTTTGAGGAAGGTAAATCCCCGCTCCATGCGCTTTTTCAGCGCCATGCCCATGTCGTGACCGGTGTGGCGTCCCTCCACGTCGGTGTCGCAGTAGACGCGGACCCTGTCGCGGAACCTGCCCCCCAGCATCTGCCAGAGGGGAACGCCCCAGGCTTTGCCCGCCAGATCCCAGAGGGCTATTTCCACGCCCGAAACGCCGCCGCCCATGCGTGAGGGACCGCCGAACTGCCTGATGCGGCGGAAGATTTTGTCGACATTAATAGGATTCTCGCCGAGTATGCGGCTCTTGAGCATAAGGGCATAGGTGGCGGAGGAGGCGTCGCGCAGTTCGCCGAAACCGACCAGACCCTGATTGGTATATATCTTTATCAGAGGGCAGTGCTTGGGGGCGTCGGTGAGATTGCAGACCCGCAGGTCGGTGATTTTTAATTCCGAGGGGGAGGAGAAGGTGTTGACATTCTCCTGCAGCGACTCGGTGAGGTTCTTTTCTTGCTTCATTATTATTGTCTCCGTTGTCTGTGTCTGTATTACGGCGCGCCGGGTGCGTCAGCCGCGCAGCATTCCCCGGTAAACGCCGGGGGAGGAGCCTTCGATAACCACGGCGCCGCATGTCTTCTTATAGAAGTCCACCGGTCCGGCGCTGCCTATAATGCCGTAGCCGTAGCCCTCCTCCTTCATGGCGTTGAGGCATACCATGAGAAGAGCCTTGCCTATGCCCTGATGCCGTTCCGACTCCGCCACGCCGGTGGGACCGAAGAAGCCCTTTACGGTGGCGTCGTAGCAGCCGAAGCCCAGCATTTTCGGACCGTCCTTTTCCTCGCGGACGGCGATGAAGATGCCCTTGGGCGAGCGGAAGAAGGAATTCTCCGCCTCGCCTGCCCAGCCGGAGGAGAAATGTTCTTTAATCCAGTTGATGACGGCGTAGTTCTCGGGACCTATGGGACGGCGTATAATGATGTTCTTCTCAGCCAGCGCCGCGACAAGCGGCTCGGGCGAGGGCAGCTCATAGAGCTTTACAAGCAAATCTGCCATGTCGATTTTCTCCGATCCTGTTTTGTTAAAATGTAGTCACAGTATATCACAGGCGGCGGCAAATTGCAATAACGTTCGATTCCGGCTGAGAACGATTTCGCGTGTTGCGATGTGAGAGCGGCTTCGGACGCCGCCGCTTCGGCTGATTCGTGAATTTGCGTTTTTGAAATACGGCGAGAATTTGCGCAAAATCCCTTGACAAGCCGATTCCCTTGTGCTATAATGCGCACGTTGACCGAAAGCATCGGTTACGCGGGTATGGCGGAACTGGCAGACGCGCTAGATTCAGGTTCTAGTGATCGCAAGGTCATGCAGGTTCAATTCCTGTTACCCGCACCACATAAGAACGCCGATATTGATACGATATGTTTCAACATCGGCGTTCTTGTTTTTCCGAAAAGTTCGATTATTGTATGTCAAAGATTTAATGAGAGTTGTCGGTGATTTGATATGACCCGCGGGAAAAATAAAATGGGCTTTATTATTTTAACAGTGATAATTCTGCTGATTGCGTGGTCCGCTATATCCCTGATTCCCGTGACCGGGAGATTTTCTCTTGATTTGCTTGACGGAGAAACCGCGAATGTCCGAATGCTTCTGATTACCGATCTGCATTCCTGCAAATACGGCAGGAACCAAAGTCGGCTTATTGAAATGGTGAAGAAGGAAGCTCCGGACATCATCATGTTCGGGGGAGATATCTTCGACGACAGACTGCCCGATGACAATGCTCAAACGGTTGTCAGGCAGCTTTCGAAGCTCTGCCCGTGCTATTATGTTACGGGAAACCATGAATACCGGAGTGGACAAATGCACGCATATGTGCACGCACATATGCGTGCCGATCATATCAAATCGTTTTTACGGGATGAAGGCGTCCGTGTCCTTGAGGGAGATTGTGAAACCCTGTTGCTGAAGGGCTGCGCAATCGATATTTGCGGCGTTGACGACCCCGCGGGAACAGGAGATGCCGCCTGGAAAGACAGTCTTGCCGGGGCATACGCGCAGACCGACAGAGAGCACCTTCGTGTCCTTCTCACCCATCGCCCCGAAAGAGTGTCTGCGTATGAGCAATACGATTTCGATCTGATTCTGGCGGGACATGCTCACGCCGGTCAGATTCGGATTCCGTTTTTCAACAGAGGACTTCTGGCTCCTAATCAGGGCTTTTTTGCGAAATACGTCAGCGGCATATATACCCTTTCCAACGGAAGCGTCATGGCGGTCAGCCGGGGGCTCGCCAGAGAAAGCACTCCCTTCCCGAGGTTCTTCAACCATCCGGAAATCGTTGTTTTGGATATACACTGATTTCCCTTTGAAAGCGCGGCGGATTATAATCAGCGGTTACGGGAGAGGGCAATCGAGGTTATTCGTTCCCGACTGCTCCGAAACCGCCGATATTATTGAATTGTCATAATATAATCCTGCGCCGCGCATGCCGCTGATACAATCCCCTCAGAGCGGACACTAGAAACATCGAAAGATTCGAGGCTGATCTGAGGGGATTGTGTCATATAAACTTACGCCATGCGGCAATCACAAAGTACCGAGGAACTTTCTCAGGATAAGCAGGTCGCGGGTATCGATGAGACCGTCGCGGTTCAAGTCGGAGACCAGAAGCTGCTCGGCGGGGATTTCCCCGGGGAAGCCGGCTCCGATCTGCGCGCGGAGGGCGTCGATGTCTGCGGCGTCAACGAGACCGTCGCGGTTGACATCACCAAGTAAATATCCCGGTTCGGTATACCTTGTAGCGGTAATCACACCGGCTAAACCGGTAGCTTCTTCCTCTGCAAGAGTATCATCCGCTCCCTTAGTGAGTTTTATCGCAAAACCGAAGCTGCCGTTTGTACCGTTTAAATCGATAATGGTGCCCTCTATAGCAGCAACAAAACTATCAGCTGTCATATTTACAATGTAGTTTACACCATTTAGTTCCATTGCAGACAGTTGTGTTTCAATCCAGCTTTTCACTGACTCAATAGTGTTTGCGGTCTCTTGTGTAACTGTCCAATCATATGACTCTACGGTTAATTTTGCCGCAGCTACAGCAGCAGCGTTTTCGGATGCCTCGGATGAAAGCCATATTGCATAAAGCGTTACATTGCTTTCAACGGGCATCAAATCTCCGGGCTGATATGTGTCGCCGGTGCCATCGGCTGCAGTATTCCATCCAACGAAATTGTATCCCTCTCTGTATAGATCTCCTTTTGATGCTACAGTGATATAACTTCCTTCGACTGCTGCAGAACCAGAAGGTGCAGAGCCGCTTCCGCCGTTGGAATCATATGTCACGGTACATTCACCCGCTATATACACCGCTGTATACAACTGAGTGGTGTTATTTGACAGTTCATATTCATCCAAGTCCGCAACAATCTCAAGAGACACAAGGTTCTCTTGCGTGTTATTCAACAGCGCCTCGGTTACAGGGATTTCGAAGATGTAGTGCTCACCTGGATTTATGGGGTATATATCCTTCACAAAGGTAGACACTCCATCGGCAGTAACGTGAAGCTTGCCTGGAAGGGCGGAGGCACCGTTATTGGAGACCTGAACCATGATTTTATGGCTGCGGCCAATCATAAGAAACTCGGCGTTTACGGTCAAGTCGCCGTATCCAGCGGTGAATGTGGCTGTGTTGTTTGCACTGTCCTTGTCATTCTGAGCAACAGCAATGACAGTATATTCAGCCACTTCAATCTCGCTGCCGAAGGTCAGTTCAACATCCTGTTCAACATACTCCCCGGGGGCTAAAGACAGACCGGATATTGTCTGTGAGGTAAGCTGCTGACCGCCGGCATCTGAAATCTGAATGTATACTTCATTGATAACAGTATCGCCTTTGTTTTTCAAAGCTATTGTTACGGGTACAGTGGCGTTGGATTTTACATCGCCCTGTTCAATGAACGCGGCTTGAACTTCGAGATCGACAAAGCTTCCCAGTATTGCCCAGCAGAGGGTACAGTTGTCAATCACTTCATTCTCTGTTATGGTAGTATCCGCTCGAATCGCTGTAAGGTATGTAGTTCCATTGATCTCTGCCGCTGAATAAGATTGCAGGTAGTTATCCTGATTAGTAAGCCGGACAGGTTCGCTCCAGACAGCTTCAGTATAGTCATATAACTGAGCAAAGAGAGCGGAACCGTCCTCCACGGGGCTGTTGTATATGATTCTGTCAGAGAGGACGGTAAAGCCTTCGGAAATAGCGCTGTTTGTGAGGATATCATTTATTTCAATTCCATTGTACCTCTTTAACATATACCCCTCATACCAGAGAAGAGAGCCGGTTATTTCACCGGGCAACACGGCATACTGAGGCGCGGAAGCATCCGATGCAATGGACAGGGTTGTGCCGGTGCCGTCCAAGGAATATACTGTCATTGTGCGATCTATGGTAGCGAGATCGTTGTCTCCGTCGGTGATTACAGCTGCGGAAACAGCACCGTTCAGCTGACCGACAGTTATGTCTATCACCGAGTTCAGTCCGCTTGCCAGCAGTTCCGCGCTGCTCCAGGAGCCGTTCTCATACCGGGAATAATATATGGCGTTGGTGTTGTTCGTTCCGAAATAATCGCTGTTGGCGTTCTCAACCCATACAGCCGTCGGCACACCGTTAACAGATGTAATCTTAGCGCGGCTTGCATATACGCCGTCCGTGGATAAAACCGTGTGATCAGTGAACACCCCGGTCACCGGGTCAAACTTGGCCGCCGCGACCGTGGATGCCTGCGCGTAATCCGACAGTTCAAACGGAGCGCCGTCGGCGAATACTGTGTTCTCATTCTGGTAGATCAGCCAGAGAGTTCCGTCTTCGGCGGTGAAAAGAGACATACCGGAATCGCCCGTATTATCGTTATCCACCGGTGCGGGTTCGCTCCATGCGGCGCCGTTATATACGGAATACACCAGCTGAGCCGCATTATATGTTCCGCGATCGGTATTGCCGCGGGTAAATACCATCACGGGGGTATTGCCCGAAGCCGCTATCTGAGGCTGTGCATTACGATAGGTATTTTCAAGGAGAGGAGTCAATTCCAGATTCGTGTTTCCGGATTTCGCGCCCATTGGGAAGGCCCGAAGCGTATTGCCGCCGCCGTACCAGCCGGACTCGTAAGCCAAATATGAGAGATCGGACACTGAGTATTGCGACTCATCATACAGCGAGCCCGGTATACCGTATGGACTGCTGTTATAAGCATCAGGGATTTGCATCGATTGTTTTGCGCCTGTACGGGTATATAGATGCCAGGTGTTATATGCCCAGTTTAGCTTATGTTCTAATGGTCCAATATACGCTTTCATACCCAATTCGCCGGTGAGATCAACATAATTCAATCCCGGAGATCTCGTCGTGCCAATAAGCTGAATCTCAGTATCAAATTTCGCGGAGCCGTATAAGCCTACACCGATAACACTGCCGACACCCACACCGCCAAAGGCTTCCACTCCCGCCTTCATGCCCAAAATAACATCTCCGTTAAGTGTTGATGTATGGATGTTATAGCTGCCTTCAAAACCAAGTCGGGCTTCTCCGGATAATTTGATTGAATATGTTACAGGCACTACTACGATTACAATTGTAGGTCCTTGCAGGGTTGTTTCTAATTCTCCAACAAAACCTATGTATAACGTAATTTCAGATAAACCGTTTTTATCGAGTTTCCCTTCGCCATATCCTAATACTGATAGTTTTGACTTGCATGGACCCCATTTTGCGAGCAGGTTTTTATCTTTCATCAGGAAATTGAGATACGCCTGCAGGTTATTTCCTACGGGTTGAGTATTGCTGAGATTTATATTTCCAAACTTCTTCCAGACTTTATTAAACTCTTTTTTAAAGTCATTGTACTGTTCTTTAAAAGCCGCTTTGTCAAAGGGTAAATTAACATTTACACCGACATGGACTGTATCTTCAATAACACGTATTTCAAGCGGCACGACCGAAAAATCAAAAGAAAACCTGAAATTACCAAAAAATGGGACATCGCTGTTAACATCAAACTCGGTTTTATCAAAAAATGAAATTCCCGATGCAGCTGCCGATTTGTTTTCAACAAACAACAGGTTGATTTTTGTATCAGCAGTTGTTTGATCCTGCCCATATACCCTGACAAAGACATTGCCGCCCTTGGAGAACATTCCGGTGTTTAAATCCGAAAAAATTCCGTTTGCGCTTTCGGCAATCTTATATTCTCCCTGCCAGAGCTCATAACTGATCGCAGTCGACGCATCAATAGCCGCGCATTCAATTTTGAATATATCAATTCCGATAGTGGGTAAGGTTAATCGTTTTGTATCAACCAACAGATTTGTTTTTAAGCCGCTCGGATTACCATGAAATATGTTTTGATAAATAGCGGAGTAAATATGATAGACGGATTCATCTTCTTTATATAATTTTATGACCTCATATCCCAACTCACTTTTCGAATAATTAATATTCGCATTACTGTAAGAGTGATATCCTTGGCAGGTTACCGTAATTGAAGGCTCCCCCACTGTTAATCTGTCGAAAAGCACTCTGCCGTATTCATCGGTGGTGCCGTTCTGTGTATTGAATGTGACTGCTGCTCCGTGTATGGGATTACTTTTGCTGTCCCGCACAATAATCGCGTATTTGTCATCCGGCACGGATGTATCTTTCGGCGGGATTATATACTTTAAAGCCACCGCAGGATAACCGTCACAGGTCGGTGAAGTCCAGCCGGATTTGCCTTCAATGTAATAAATGGTGAAGCCGGGAACAGTTCTTGGCAAAGGAGCAGCCGATGGAAATTGAGGTGAATTTCCCATGAAATATGCGCTTGTCAAGTTGCTGCAATGATAAAACGCATGGTCTCCAAGCCTATAAACACTGTCAGGTATAGTTATTGAAGTCAAGCTGCTGCAATAATCAAAAGCATGGTCTCTAATCACTGTAACACTGTCAGGTATAATTATGGAAGTCAAGCTGCTGCAATTATAAAAAGCAAACTTGCTAATCGCTGTAACACTGTTAGGTATAGTTATTGAAGTCAAGCTGCTACAATAAGAAAACGCATGGTCTCCAAGCGCTATAACACTGTCAGGTATAGTTATTGAAGTCAAGCTGCTGCAATAAGAAAACGCACCCGGCTCAATCGCTGTAACACTGTCAGGTATAGTTATGGAAGTTAAGCTGCTGCAGCCCTTAAACGCATATTCGCCAATCGCTGTAACACTGTTAGGTATAGTTATGGAAGTCAGGCTGCTGCAATAAAAAAACGTACCCCGCTCAATCGATGTAACACCGTTAGATATAGTTATGGAAGTCAAGCCGCTGCATTCATTAAACGCATATGTGCCAATCGCTGTAACACTGTTAGGTATAGTTATGGAAGTCAGGCTGCTGCATCTATCAAACGCATTTTCGCCAATCGCTGTAACACTGTTGGGTATGGTTATGGTCGTTAAGCTGTTGCATTCACAAAACGCAAGTCTGCCAATGGAAGTAACGCTGTCAGGTATGGTTATGGAAGTCAAACTGCTGCAAGGATAAAACGCACCGCTGCCAATAGATGTTACACCATCACCTATTGTAACCTCATTTATGTAAGATTTATAACCATACCACGGTACGTATATATGTGAAGGGAGATCCCACATCTCACCCGTTCCGCTGATTTCAAGCAGACCCGTAACCGTATCAAGCGTCCAGGTCAGATTGTCACCGCACTCGCCCGAGTAAAACTGGCTGAAATTATCCGGTATGCTTGCGGTTTCAGCCGCCTCTCCGCCCAAGCCGGGTGACATAAAAGCCGCGGGTTCCTTGGCAAACGCGCCGCCCATCGCATTTACGGGCACGCACTGAATAATAATCATGACCGCCGCCAACATGGCTATGATTCTGATTCGTTTCATTTTCGCTGACCTCCCGAATGTAGGATATATAAATATATATTTTACAATTGACTTGCAGACGAACGCCATGACACATCTCAGAAATTATATCATGCAATATACAAAAAATCAAGGAATGTTAAATATTTTATTAAAAAATCAGTCGTGAATCATGAGCACCGAAAAATCGTCCATATATGGAACCGGCGGAGATGACGGCATCATATGTCAACATACGGAAACATACGTAAAAATTCCAAATTTACCGGTTGACAAATCCGCGACACTCGTGTATAATACGATAAACTTCGCGGCGGATTTCCTGACATTTCGCCGCATTCTCTTCCCGGAATGCGGGGTATTATTACACCTGAGCAGGCGATGATCCTATTTACGGCAGGACATGGGGCCGGGTCACATTGTTTGTGACAGCAGATTGCATTTTGGCGCATCTGTGGGACAGTAGTATGTTCCATAGATGCGTTTTTTGTACCCATATGGAAATAACCGAGAAAACAGGGTGCCGCAGACACGGAAACGCAAAAATCGCCTGAAAGCTCATACGGAGGTATTCTCATGACAAATAATCATATAAACATGGCAGGGCTGACCGCCGGGGAAGCGAAGCGCCTGCAGGAAAAATACGGCAAAAACGAACTGCCCCCGCGGGTGAAGGAGAGTTTTCTCCGGAAAATATTACACATCATAAGCGAACCGATGTTCCTGCTTCTGCTGGGCGCCGCAATCATATATTTCATTCTCGGCGAGCCGGGGGACGGCGCGATAATGCTCATTTTCGTGTTGGGCATTGTCGGCATCGAGGTCTTTCATGAGTGGAAAACCGACAGGACGCTGAACGCGCTGAAGGATCTGTCCGCTCCTCATATAACGGTCATCCGGGACGGCGTTGAACAGGTGATAGCCAGCGCCGACCTTGTCCCGGGCGACCTGATGATTATCTATGAGGGCGTAAAAATCCCGGCGGACGGCGTTGTCATAAAGTGCAATGATTTGCGCGTGGACGAGTCATCCCTGACGGGCGAGGCGGAGGGCGTATGGAAGGTACAGACGGAAAACGCCGAAGCCGCTTCCGACTACTGGCGCAAGGACTGCTGCTATGCGGGAACATTAGTCACACAGGGCACGGCGACGGTGCTGGTGGACAAAATAGGCGCCGCGACAGAGTACGGAAAAATCGGCACGCATGTCGCCGCGGCTCCCGACGAGGACTCGCCGCTTCAGAAGCAGACCGACAGCCTTGTCAGACTGTGCGTCATAATAGCGGCATTTCTGTTCGTACTTGTAGGCGTGTTCACCTGGTTCAACATACCCGATCACAGTTTCGGCGACCGGCTGGTCGAGAGCATTCTGTCGGGCATCACCCTGGCTATGGCGATGATACCTGAGGAGTTCCCGGTAATTCTCACGGTGTTCCTGTCCATGGGCGCATGGCGGCTTGCGAAAAAGCAGTCGCTTGTGCGAAATCTGCATTCGGTGGAGCCCCTGGGCGCTATCTCGGTGCTGTGCGTCGATAAAACGGGCACCATAACCATGAATCAGATGACCGTACAGGACACCCTGGCTGTCGACGGCGACACACATAAACTGTGCGAAGTGATGGGGCTGGGCTGCGAAATCGATGCCTATGACCCAATGGAAAAAGCCATGCTCAGACACTGCGAAGGGCTGGGCATTACCGAAGAACATCTTTTCAGCGGCGAAATGATAAGGGAATACGCGTTCACCAACGAGCTGAAAATGATGGGTCACGTATGGCGGAAGGACTATGGCATAATTATCGCGGCAAAGGGTTCGCCGGAGCGTATTTTCACCATCTGCGAGTTCGCCGGGAATGAGAGAGAAGCGGCTGAAAACAAAGTCACCGAAATGTCAAGGCAGGGGCTGAGAGTCATTGCGGTGGCGGCGGCATATCCCGGGAGTGAATCGGAAGTTCCGGAACGGCTCACCGATTGCCGTCTGACGCTCTGCGGACTGGTCGGCCTTGCTGACCCGCCGCGCGAAGGCGTGAAGGAAGACATCGCCGTATGCGGCAGAGCGGGCATCCGCGTCGTCATGATTACGGGCGACAACGGAATAACCGCGTCCTCCATCGCGAAGAAAATCGGCATGCCGAACAGCGATAAGATAATAACCGGCGATGAGCTGAACAGTATGACCGATGAGGAGCTGCGCGAAAAGGCGAAGCATGTAAATATCTTTTCGCGCGTCATACCCGAGCATAAAATGCGCATTGTGAAAGCGTTAAAGGACAAAGGCGAGATCGTCGCCATGATCGGCGACGGTGTTAACGACGCGCCTGCGCTTAAATATTCAGACATCGGCATTGCCATGGGCAAGCGGGGCAGTGAGGTCTCCCGCGAGGCTGCCGACCTGATACTTATGGACGACAACTTCACCACAATAGTGGAAACGGTCAAGGACGGCAGGCGGATTTACGACAATATCCGCAAGGCGGTCGGATATGTGTTTACAATACATATCCCGATTGCGCTGTCCTCCCTTTTCGCGCCGATGCTGGGAATTGCTCCGGCGGCGCTGCTTCTGCTGCCGCTGCATGTCGTTCTTTTAGAGCTGCTGATTGACCCCACCTGTTCGATTGTACTTGAGCGCCAGCCCGCGGAACGAGATATCATGGAGCGAAAACCCCGCGACCCGAAGGGAAAGCTGCTGACGGCGCGTGTCCTTCTGAAAAGCGTCATACAGGGTCTTGTAATTTTCGCCGCATCCTTCGGAACCTACTATCTGACGCTTGCGAATAATACCGAAAATGCCCTTACCGCCCGCGCCATGGGGATTTCGATCATCATGATTTCCAACCTGTTCCTGGTGCAGGTAAACAGCTCCGATCATGACTTTGCCGTTCAGTCTATGGTTCGTCTCGTAAAAGACAGGGTGATGTGGGCGGTGAATATCGGAACGCTTGTCATACTGGGTCTTGTCCTCTACACTCCGCTGAACGGGTTCCTCAAGCTGGCTCCGCTGTCCGGGGTGATGCTTCTGCAAGCCTTCGGCATCGCCGCATTGGCGGTGTTCTGGTATGAGCTTGTGAAGCTGGCGATTAAACTGTTCGGGAAGCGGAATAAAATATAAGGTGCCGGACTGACATCCCTTTTTGAGGGGTGTCAGTTTTTATTGAGCCGATACGCCGGACATGCCGAATCGTATAAATGTATATATATACAGTTGTGTTGCCCTCATGCATGGGCTTGTGCTGAGACTGATATATTCGGCTTTGATTGCTGAAAATCATATATTAAAGCGTTGGCGTAAAGTATACATTGTCATGAAAATGACATAAAAATACAAAAAACGCGTGTATGCGTGTATTATTATAAGCTGTATATAAAAATCTACCGGTTTGTGTTTGCTTGGCAACACAAACCGAAAAACTGTCTGAAAAAGTGATCCGAACCGGTTCTTCCATGATGGCGGGATATGTTCGGATCATTTGTTTTTAGCACTTCGGACGGCGAAATTATTGCTTGCGTTATATATTTAACTTCCGCCGCTTCTGAATTTTTAATAATTCTATGACTTGGCAACAAAAACAATTATTTTTGTTAAACCTATTGACAAATCTTGCGCAATGTAGTAATATAACAATACGAGTGTTTATTATATAACTTACACCGTTAAACTCGTAAGTTTGCTAAACTTAATTCTTTGGTTTTGAAAGGAGAAATTATGAAGAAACTCGTATCCGCAATCCTCGTTGCGGTTATGCTCTTTGCAGTGCTGGCCGTAACCTCCGCCGCTGCCGAATACGCCGCCGTGGTCGAGAACCTCAACAGGGTTCCCGAGTGCGACAGCACCACCAAGTATCTTGAAGGCTACAACCTTGCCATATTCAAGAAGGGCAGCAATTTTGTCATCTGGACCGAAATCGAACTGAGCGCCGAAAAGCAGGCTGCGATGGTCGCGGCTATCGAAGCTTCCGGAGCCCCGGGACTCAGCGACCTGCGCGGACCGGATTTTGCTTACGGCTTTACAACCTTTAAGCTGATCGGTCAGGATGTTACAATTACCCCGGAAGGCACAATCCTGTTCGAGAAGAAGCCCACCTGGTCCTGGTTCTACCGCGGCAATTTCGCATTCATCAGAACGGATCCTCCGCGTTAAAGGTTGAAGCGGAATTATGCGAGCGCGGTTCCCTGCCTTCGCATAAATTCGCATAAATTCGCATAAACAGAGAAGCGGATTCAAGTGCAGCTTGAATCCGCTTCTATTGTTATTACAATCAATTCCCGTCGCTAAAACAATATTCCCCGGCGAACTTTGTCCGCCGCGCATCACCTATCCCCAATACGGCAGTTCTATCCAGAAGGTACTGCCCGAGCCGGGGGAGGTGATGACGCCATAGGTGCCGCCCAGCATATCCATGGTGGATTTGACGATGGAGAGCCCGAGACCGGTGCCGACGGAGGCGCGGCGGTGGACCTTATCCACCTTGTAGTAGCGGTCCCAGATGTTTTCGAGTTTATCGGGAGGAATCCCCTCGCCGGTATCGGTTACCGATATGCGCACGGCGTTGTCTGAGACCGTCTGAGTGACTGCGACCAGCTTGTCGGCGCCGGTGTAGGTGACGGCGTTGTTGACGAGATTATAGACAACGGCGATAAATCGAGACTCGTCGGTTTCAAGGGTCACCTCCCGGTCATAGTCGAAGCGGATGGTGTAGCCCTCGGATATAAGACGGCTGTAACGCCCCAGCATGTCGGAAAGGGCGGCGGTGATGTTCACCTGAGAGAGAACAAGCTCCTGGTTGCCCGACTGAAGCTTTGATATGTCGAGAATGTCGTTTACGAGAGAGGTTAGGCGTTTCGCCTCGTCGATTATGATCTGCACATTGTCGGGAGTGTTTTCGCCGGGGAGATCGCGCATTACCTCGCCATAGCCCTCGATCATGGTGAGAGGGGTGCGCAGGTCGTGGGAGATGTTGGCGATAAGCTCCCGGCGGAGGTCGTCGACCCGCCCAAGCTCCACGGCGGCGTAGTTCAGGGTGTCGGCAAGCTCGTTTATCTCCCGGCAGCCGTCGGCGCTGAAGCGGGTGTCAAAGGCGCCGCCGGCAAGCAGGCGGGCAGAGGCGTTGAGCCGCTCAAGAGGTCGGGAGATGGTGCGGGAGATGATAAGCGCCATCAGCAGCGACAGAGCGAGCAGCAGCCCGGAGATGATAATTAACTGGGTGTTCAGGGTGCGCACGGTGGCGCTGACGGGGGTAATCACAGAGTTTAGCATGACAAGATAGTCCTGACCGGCGCCGTCTTTGGCGAGAAGGGTATAGACGATGCTCTCCCGATCGTCGGTGGTCTCGGCCATAATGCCGTCGCTGGTGCTGTAATAAGATCGGGTGCGGCTGTCGAAGCGGAAGCGCTGGGTCAGCGAGCCGCCGTTGGCTACGGCCGAATCGTAGAGGGTGAACTTGCTCGCCTTGTCGGTATTGTGAATGACGCAGCCCAGCTGAGTATCGACAGACACCACTTCGATTGCGGTGTCCTTGTCGGTCATGCGCAGTATAAGCACGCATAACTCCCGGCTGTGAGCCAGCTCAAGCGAGCGGGACTCCAGCTCTTCTATGTTGTCGGAGGCGATGAGGTCGGTGAGCCGCTCGGCGCAGACGCGGATATCGCTTATCTTGATGAGTTTATAGATGCTGTCGAGGAAAACCACCTGAAACAGCCAGAGTATAACAAGAATAACGGCGGTAAAGACGGCAAGGTAGAAGAAAAGCCGCCACATAAGCCGCGGACCCTTTCCCCTGTACTGCGAAGAGACATTGTTTCCGGAAAACGCGGCGCTGTTCGGCGTTCCGGCGCCTATGCCGGAGCGCGTGTCATCGGCGTGATTTGCTGAAGGCTTCATTGGAAATGCCCTCCGGCGTTACTTGGTCTCAAAACGGTAGCCCACGCCCCGCAGGGTGACTATCAGTTTTGCGTATTCTCTGAGACTCTTGCGCAGAAGCTTGATATGTGTGTCAAGGGTGCGGTCGTCGCCGTAGAAGTCGTATCCCCAGACCTCGGTTATCAGCTTTTCCCGGGTCAGGGCGATGTTGCGGTTGCGTATCATATAGAAAAGCAGGTCATATTCCTTCGGAGACATGCCCTCCACCCGTTCGCCGTCGATGTAGACGAGGCGGGCGGTGAAGTCGACCTTCAGCCCCTCAAAGGCAAAGACCTCATTTCGGTTCTCGGGGCCGTCCGGATTATCGGAGCGTCTGACCCGCTTCATTATCGCTTCGATGCGCAGCATCAGCTCCTTGGGGGAGAAGGGCTTCACCACATAGTCGTCAATTCCCAGCTCGAAGGCGGAGATCTTGTCGTATTCCTCGCCCCGGGCGGAGAGCATGAGTATGGGGGTGTCGGTAAAGCGCCGTATCTCCCGGCAGGCGGAGAAGCCGTCAAGTTCGGGCATCATGATGTCCATAATGATGATATCGAAAGCTCCCGAACGGCAGAGAGATACCGCTTCCATGCCGTCGGCGGCTTCGGTCACTTTGTGCCCGGAAAATTCGGCGTATTTGCGTATCAGTTTGCGTATCTTCTCTTCGTCGTCGACTACAAGAATGTTATACATCGGCGCGCTCCTTTCGTTTCGCCGGTATGCCCGGATCATAGGATTCGTGAGACGGATATGCCGTGCGCAAGCACATGACATAATGACATATATAATTTAGTTAATCGGCTAATCGAACAATCATGACAGCGCCGCCGAAGTCAAGGGCTTCGGCGGGCATGTCGTTGGCAGTTATTTATGGGGATGGTGCGGTCGGTTTTTGGGGAAGCCGCAGATATCAGCCCTTGGGGGCTTCTGCGGGAATGTTCTCAAGCAGGGTGAGGGAGACCTCTACCATCTTGCTCTGGGGCGTGCGGCTGTCCCGGTTTGTAATGCGGGCTACCGTTATTGTCACGGTGTCGCCCACGTCATATTCCTTGAGCAGAGCGGTAATGTCGCTCTTGCTGGATACGGTCACGCCGTCGATTGCGACAATCCGGTCGCCGAACTGAAGATCGCCGGTCTGGTTGTCCATGTATTCAACGAAATATATACCGTAGTCGGTGATGTAGTCCACCAGATTGCCCAGTCCCTGGCTGTATAGAGAGTAGCTGGAAGTGGCGGAGGTGACCTCGCTGATGTAGACGCCCAGCATCACTCTGCCCTTGATATAGCCGTTGGTGATAAGCTGGTTGGCTATCTCGATGGCGTCGTTTATCGGTATGGCGAAACCCAGTCCCTCGATTTCGCTTCCGGCGGATTTCGCGTTTACTATTCCGATGAGCTCGCCGTTGATGTTGAAAAGTCCTCCGCCCGAGTTGCCCGGGTTGATGGCGGCGTTGGTCTGGAGCAGAGAGTAATTCTCGCCCTCGATGATGACCTCGCGGTCGAGAGCCGAGATGATGCCGGTGGTGGCGGTGCCGCCCAGCTCGCCGAGAGGGTTGCCGATGGCGATGGCGGTAGAGCCTATAACAAGGCTGTCAGAGTTGCCTATGACCGCGGGCTTAAGATTATCGTCCTCAACCTTGATAACGGCGATGTCGGTCATTGTGTCGGAGCCGATTATCTGAGCTTCGAGCTTTCTGCCGTCGGTCATGGTGACGGTGACTGTGGTCGCGCCGTCGATAACATGGGCGCAGGTGATTATGTAACCGTCCTTGGAGATTACAACGCCGCTGCCGGCGCCCTCGGTTATATAGTTGCCGAAGAATTTTGAGGTGGTTACCGACTCGGTGAAAATCTCGACCACCGAGTCGTAGGAAGCGCCGATTGCGTTGACAACGGCGTTCTCCGTGTCAAGCAGACCGGTGTTTTCGACGGCTCCTATGGTGGTGTGAACGGTAGTTCCGCCCTCGGCGCTTCCGCTTTCGGATATCGAGGGGATAAGACCGCTGTCGCCCTTGGTGCCGATCACAAGAGATGCGCCGAGCGCTCCGAAGATGAAGCTGAATATTATGCATGAACAGACCAGAAGCGCGATGGCTCCTTTGCCGATGCCCGGCTTCTTATATTTCACATTGCCGGGAGCGCCGTAAACCGGCTCGTTTGTCATGGCCGCCGCGGGATTGCTGCGGGTGTAGCCGTATGTGCCGGTCTGGGGGTCGTAGTCCGAAAAGTTTCCCGCGCCGTAAACCGTCTGCTGATTCTGCGGCTGTCCGTAGCCGGTCTGCTGCTGCGCATTACCGTACGCGGTCTGCTGCGCATTGCCGTAGGAAGCCTGCTGCGGGTTTGTGTAGGCATTCTGCTGTCCGGCATAGCCCTGCTGAGACTGAGCGGCGGGGCGTGCGTTCTGCGAATATACATATGCGTATGAACTTGAGTAGTTTGCCCCATAGGGATTCTGCGCCTGCTGCGGCCGGGTCTGCCCCTGCTGCTGAACTTGGGGCTGTTGCTGTTGCGCCTGCGGCTGCTCCTGTCCGGCGTCTGCCGGCTGTTCGTTTTCGGCGGCGCTGCGAGCACCGTCGTCGGCTGTCTGCCGGCTGCTCTCGTTTTCGTTAAGGTTCGGATTGGCGTTGTTTTCGTTTGTCATTCTGGTGCTCCTCCTTGCAGTTATGTTCCCGATGTGTATGTAAAACGGGTAAATATTTGTTTGCTCTTGTGGCTATATTATAACCCGATTATGTGACGGTTATATGATGATTTAATAAATTATAACTGAAAAACGATATACGGCGACCGGCAAATCACCTGCCCTTACCTCAGCCAGGTTTCTAAAAGTGAGGTGAGAAAAACGGTCAGCACCGCTCCGGCGGATACAACCAGGAGTTTCTGCCCCAAAAACGAGAGGATCAGGGTCACCGCCGTGCCTGCCAGCGCCGCCGCCTTCGAATCGGAGGAATAGAGGATGCCGGGGAAAACAAGCGCCGACAGTACGCCGTAGGGGATGTAATGGAGCAGCGAACGCAGGAACCGGCTTCGGAACTTCCCTTTGAACAGCAACATGGGCAGCGCGCGGATTGAATAGGTCACCGCCGCCATCACGGCTATATATATAATAATGAAGGAAACCTTCATGTCAGCCACCCGTCTCCGTCTCTCCGGTGCTATCGTCAACGGGAAAGAGCAGCGCTCCGAGTGCCGAAGCGGAAAGTCCCGCGATTATGATCACCCAACCGCCGCCTACCGAGGACAGCGCCGGCATGAAGGTGAACAGGCAGCTCACCGCCGCAGCCATAAGGGTTACCAATAGAACGGTGCGGCTCCGCTTCGCTTCGGGTATCACCAGCGCCGCGTACATGGCATAGAGCGCGATGCCGAGGGCGTCAAGCAGTATAGCGGGGAATATGGCACCCGCCGCCGAGCCAAGCACAGTACCGCCCACCCAGCCCAGCCAGGAGCAGAGGATGATACCGCACATGTAGCGAAAGTTCAGCGGCTCGGTCTTCATCATTGAAACGGCAAAAATCTCATCGGTGTTCCCGTGGGCGATGATGAGCTTTTGCGGAAGGGTCATATCGGAGGGCAGACGCTGCTGCAGCGACATTGACATAAGGAAGTATCGGGCATTGATGACGGCTATGGTGCATATCAGTTCCAGCAGCCCCGCGCCTGCCGCCATTAGCCCAACGCCCACGAACTGTCCGGTGCCGGTTATGCAGGTGGCGGATATAAGCGACGACGCCCACAGGGGCAGGCCGTGGCCGTATGCAATCATTCCGAAGGCAAAAGACACCGAAAGATAACCGAGAGCTATCGGTATCCCGTCGGTCATGCCGCGTCTGAAGGTTAGTATAATCATTGTAATCGGTTTCCGCTCGCTTTGAATTTGGAGTTTACATTATAACACCGGCGGCGGGTTAATGCAATATAAATAATGAAAGAAATGCGGCTGCATCGATTATTTGAAAATTCCGCCCTCAAACCATCGATAAATTTCAACAAAAAGCGTGGGTTATGGATAAAAAGCGAAAAAAGGGAAAAATATTTTTGAAAATGTTATGTTACAATTGATGTGAGACATACATAAAAGGAGTAGAAAAAGTGATCGAGTCGTGTTAAAATAATGTTGCCCCCAACAAAATTCAACAGAAAGGACTCAATCACCCATGAAGAATTATAA
>JAAZAV010000053.1 GCA_012514145.1 Clostridiales bacterium
CTTGAACGCGCCGACTTTGCAGCCTGCATTCGGGGCTTCGCCCCTCATTCCGGCTGCAAAGTCTTTAACACACTCCATCCCTTTTTCTTGCACTTTTTAGTCTCACATCATTGACAAAACCACAAAGCGGGGATTTTTCACATTTTTCATCCCCTTCCATCCCTGCAGTCTTGATTAAGCCGTCATGAGCATCAGCAAATAAAACATCAGAGATAACGCTTTTTTATATTATCACCGGGTTTTCAACAGATTGAAATGTCAAGCGTCTTACATCTTACATATCACTCGTCGCAGGGACGGCGTCCGACAGCCGGCGGGAGAGTGGCTCCGCGCCCTTCGCTGTCAGGGAAGGGGGTGGCGGTGTAGAACCCGGCGTACTGTTCGGCAAGTCTGTCACGTTCAGACTTGTCGCGGAAGTCGGGAATTAGGTAGGTTGCGCCGTCATTAAGACAGCTCTTCCAGCCTAAAATCCCCACCGCCGACATGGCGCAGCCGCGGTAGACGTCGAAGAAGGGCTGTTCCTTCTTCTTTATAGCATGAGCGAAATTCCAGAGTGTCCAGAAGTCGCCGCCTCCGTGGCCGGCGGCTGATGCCATTTCGGCGTTGAAAGGCCACTCGGGCGCATAGAAATCGTTGCTCTCGCCCTCGGGAGTCTCCCAGGGGTAGTAATACTTGCGAACCTTGCCGTCAAGATGTCCGCCGGTCTCGGCGCTGCCGTATTCGCCGACTATGCGGTAGCGGCTGGGAGAGGGAATAGCGGCACAGCCGGTCACGTTGAACATGGAACCGTCGTCCATCGAGACATCCATCATGGCATAGGCGTCGTAGTTGTGCCGGAAGTCGTCATAAGTTTCAAGTACATCCGAATGCACGGCGCGTGCGGATACCTTGACCGGCATGGCGCCCGTCATATGCATAAGCGGACCGAGGGCATGGGTGCAGTAGTAGGTGCGCGGCATCCATCCCCGCCAGTGATATTTGCCCGGGGTCAGGCGGCGCAGAGTTTCCCGGTCACAGCCGTGATTATACTCGCCCTCACCATAGAGTATCTTCCCCAGCTTGCCGCTCATCGCAAGACGCTGCAGTTCCAGGTTGGCAGCGCTGAAAGGATAGTTCTCGGCAATCATGTAGACGGCATCGCTTTTTTCGGCGGCGTCGCAGAGAGCAGTACACTCGGCGAGGGTCGATGCCGAGGTACACTCGCTGAACACATGGATTCCCCTCTCGAGGCAGCGGATGGCATAGGGCGCGTGCTCATGAAAGTAGTTAGCCAGAATTACGGCGTCAAGCCCGCACTCGATGAACTCGTCAAAGTCAGAGAAGGTTTTTACCTCACCTTTCACACGGCTTAGGGCATCATTCAGCGTTTTTTCGTTTTTATCGCAGAGAGCGACCAGTTCGAAATCGTCGGTCATAGCCTCACAGTTGGAAATAAAGCTTGAGCCTCTCCAGGTGCCGAAAATTCCTATTCTTGTTCTTTTTTTCGTCTGTGACATATGCAGCGGTTTCCTTTCACGGATATGATAATATCATTTATTATACCTGTATTATACCTGATATGCAGGCGTTATGCAATGCCGGATTTTGAATTTTGGGAATCGGTTTGTAAAATAACGGTGCATGTAAGCGTAAATTTTAATGATTTTCTATTGTTTATAGCCGGGCTCTATGATATAATGTAACGAATCAGTTTTGCGAAGGAGAGATTCGCTTATCAACACATCTGATAACAACACCGGAGGCATACCCTCACCGTCACCCGTGCACACGCCCGCGCCGGGCAAAAACAGCCGGTCGGCAGGAATGAGCGTGCCTGCCGCGGCAATACTTGCGGCGGTCGTGCTTTTGCTGCACCTGACGGCGGGATTTGATCCCTCCGGGCTTTCCATAATGCCGCTGTGCGCAATGTCGGCGGCGTCGGCAGCGCTTATCTCGCTGTCGTTTGCGTCAATAATACCGCTGTCGATTTGTGTCGGCGGCTATATGCTTGCGGCTCTGGCCTCGGGGTCGTTTCTGAGCGCGCTGGTTTATCTCTTTCCGCTTCCCGCCGCGGCGGTTATAATTCTCTCGCTGTCGGGCGGTCTGCCGGCGGAGAAGCGCATTTTCGGCGGTAAATCCAAGCTGTTTTCGCTGCGCCTTACAAGAACTGAATGCATAATAGCCCTGACTGTCCTGACCCTCATTCTTGGGCTGTCGGCGCTGTATATCGCAATACGCGCCTCGGGCGTTACCGTGGCGGAATTTACCGCTTCCGAGAGCGAGCGCTTTGCCGATATCCTCCGCTCATTCACCGAAACCGCGGCGGAGGCGGGGAATGTCGGCGGGAACGAAAATATGGCTGCCATCGCGAAATATACCGAAGATATGATACAGTATTATGTCGGCTATCTGCGCCTGATGCTGCCGTCAATCTTCGTCACGACAGCTTCGGTATTTGCATATACAGCCACCCTGTTCTTTCGCCTGCTGGCAAAGACGACCCGCTGTTCATATATTCTCGGCGAGGACGGCTGGCGCTTTACACTGAGCCGGGTCACGGCAATTGTATTTATTGTTTCGTATGTACTCAACATCCTCGGCGGAAACCTTGTGGATAACACAATAACGGCGGCGTCTGGCAATCTGGTGATCATACTCACACCGGGACTGGCGGTGATCGGTGTAAAGCACATGCTGCGCCGCATACGTTCCCCCAAAGGACTGCCGGTGGCGGTATTATACGGAATTGTGATTTTTGTGCTGGCGTTCCTCAACATATTCATGATATTCACACTTGCCTCATTCATCGGTGTGATTGATATCATGACCGGCGGACGCAGGCTCTTTGACAGCGGCGAATAGGCTGCGGAAAGGATATTAATATGCTTAAAAGCTTTGAAATATCGGGCAGAGAGTTCTTCGGCGACGGCAAGCCCTTCAAGCTGTTATCCGGTTCGATGCACTATTTCCGCATAGTCCCGGAATACTGGCGCCGGCGTATGGAGATGCTTAAGCTCCTGGGCTGCAACACGATGATGACCTACATGGCATGGCACTATCATGAGCCGAGGCGTGGCGAATATGACTTCTCCGGCATGCTGGATGTGGGCGGATATGTGCGTCTCGCCGGTGAGCTGGGGCTGAATGTGATAATCCGTCCCGGACCCTTCATCTGTTCGGAATGCGATCTGGGCGGTCTGCCCTGGTGGCTGCTGGCTGAAGACGGGATACGGCTCCGCTCAATGGATCCGAAATTCATCGGGCCGATGGACGCCTACCTCAAAAAGGTATGCGATATCATCCGCCCGCTTCTGGTGACAAACGGCGGTCCGATAATCATGGTTCAGCTTGAAAACGAATACGGCGGGCGCGCCTGCGACGACGAATATCTCTGTCACATCCGCGATTTTTACATCGGACAGGGCATAGATGTGCCGCTGTTCGTGTCTGACTACCCGAGCGCCCAGACCCTTTCCTGGTCGGGCACCGGGGATTCGCTGTTAACCGCCAACTTCCGCACCGAATACGAGCAGCTTAACAATCTCAAAAAATTTCAGCCCGACAAGCCGGCTATGGTCACCGAATACTGGAACGGCCGTCAGCACGGCTGGAACGATTCCTTCGCCCCGGTGCCCCTCGAACCGGTAATCACAGCTCTCAGCCACCTGCTGGACGAGGCGCAGGGCGTAAACCTTTACATGTATCACGGCGGCACCAACTTCGGCTTCATGAACGGAGCGATATCCCGCCCGAAATACAATCCCCGCACCACCTCATACGACGTGGACGCGCCTCTGAACGAATACGGCGACATCACTCCGAAATATCTGGCGGAGCAGAAGGAATTCTGCCGCGCCGCTGGAATTCCGGTGCCCTTGACGGTTAGCAGCGCCGCTCCGAGAAAGGCTTACGGCAGAGTCGACTTCACTTCCTGTATTCCGCTGCTCGACAATCTTGACCTCTACGGCGAGCCGGTACACAGTCATAGCTGCCTGCCCATGGAGAAATTGGGCTACGGTTACGGATATGTGGCGTATTCGAGACGGCTGCCCTGTATTTACTCCGAAATACCGCTCACCTTCCCCCGCATCCGCGACATCGCCGACATCTATATCGGCGGCATACTGCGTGACACACTGCGGCGCGGCGAGGAGGAGGAAAAGTCGGTTCTGCTCACTCCCGGGGACAGCGGAAAGACGGTTATTATCATCGTCGAGAACTCGGGAAGGCTCAATTCAGCTCCCCTCCATCTGCTGTCAAATGAGATGAAGGGTCTGCCGGACGGCGTTGAGTTCTCCCGTACCAGAGCCTTCCACAACTGGGATAACTACCGTCTGCCATTTGATGTAATGCCGAAAGCGGAGCGCTTCGGCGCACTGCCCGGCACCGCCGACATGGTGCCGATGCTCTATAGCTCAACCTTTGCGGTGGAGGGCGAGCCCTGCGACACTTTCCTGCGGCTCTGCGGATTGACCCGGGGCTTCGCGGTGCTCAACGGCTTCAACCTGGGGCGCCACTACCGCGATTCCACTCAGCAGACCCTCTACATTCCCGCGCCGCTGCTGCGGGAGGGTGAGAACGAACTTATCGTATTTGACGCGGGCAGTTCCTCGCCTGTGGATGAAAGATATGCGTCGTTCGGCGATGTACACGACCTCTGCAGACTGACACCCGAAGGCGGCATCGAGATTCCCAGTGCCGTAACCGGCTGAACCGTATATGCCGTCAACTCTGCCGATCTGAACAAAATACTATGAAAATGCTGATCTTTCTGAAAAAATTGTTCCGCGACACCTTCCGCGGACACAAAATCCTGCACCTCGGCTCGTCGGCGCTGCTTGCAATACTCTTTATGATTGTCGGCGCGCTGCTTGCATCGGCGGGTCAGTCGGTGCCTTCGGTCGTTCTGAAGCTGACACCGCTCTATCTCGTTTGTGCGCTGGCTCTGGCGCTGCTGATGCGCTATCTCATCGACCGCAGCGACCCGACCCGAATCAACGATGATGACCTGCTTAAAGAGGTAACGCTCGCCTTTATGGTGAAGCTTGCCCATCCCACCATGATCTGCGATGACAGCGGTACGATAATCTGGCACAACCGCTCAATGGCAAGCCGTTCCGGCTCCCGCCACAGTTTCTACGGGCAGAATATTTCAAAGCTTGCCGGTATGGAGCTGTCTCAGCTTGTTGAGATAGCTTCGTCTGAAGGTACCGAGATAGACGCCTTCGAAGGGCGTTATCGTCTGCGCTGCTATCAGATGACGGCGGCTGAGAAGAAATGTACAGTCATCGTCTGGAACGACATAACCGAGCTGAAGCAGGCTTACGACCGCCTCGAGGCGACCGAAACGCTGGTGGCGTTCATTACGATAGACAATCTGGATGAGATACAGCAGTATACCAGGGAGGACTCCCGCGATGCGGCTCTCAGAGTCGAGGAGATACTTGAGGACTGGGCGGCATCTTACGGAGGCATACTCCGGGAATACGATCAGGACAAGTATATCTTCCTTTTCCAGTATTCCTGCCTCGGAGAGCTGAAAAACAATAAATTTGATGTGCTGGACCGCATCCGTGATGTGCGTATAGGCGACGGCTCACTGCCGGTCACCGTATCAATAGGCATCGAGCGTATGAGCGGCACACTTGCGGAGAAGGAACGCGCTTCACGGGCGGCTCTCGACCTTGCGCTGCAGAGAGGCGGCGACCAGGTTGTTCTGCGGGAGGACGGAGAGACCCAATTCTTCGGCGGCCGCACCAAGGGCGTGCAGAAGCGCACCAAGGTTCGCGCCCGGGTGGTGGCGAGAGAACTTGTGTCGCTCATGGCAAGGGCCTCCAACGTACTTATAATGGGTCATCGTTATGGCGACTACGATTCCATCGGCGCCGGCGTAGGGATATACCGTCTTTCCAAATATGTGGGAGTTGAGGCGCATATCATTGTCAACCGCAACGACCCCAATATACGCAAAGCCTTCGAAAAGCTCAAACCCCTCGAAGATTACGCCGAGTGTTTCATAGACGGGGTATCTGCTCAGGAGCTTATCCGCGCCGACACTCTGCTTATCATAGTCGATGTCAACAACCGCACCCAGTTCGAGGCGCCTGATGTGGCGGATAATGTCAAGGATGTGGTGTATATCGACCATCACCGTAAAACTGCGGAATTTCGCACCGAGCCGGTGCTGTCGTATATCGAGCCTTCGGCATCCTCCACCTGTGAGCTTATTGCCGAGATACTGGAGCAGTCGGCACCGGGCAACCTGCTGCTGCGCGACGAAGCGGAGATAATGCTTGCCGGCATCATGCTGGACACCAAGCAGTTCACCCGAAACACAGGCGTGCGCACCTTCAGCGCGGCGCTCTATCTGCGCAACGAGGGAGCCTCAACCAGCGCATCGCAGGCAATGTTCAACAGCGATCTTGACGACTTCATGCGGGCGGCGCGTTTTGAGAGCAATGTCACCATATACCGTGACAGAATAGCCATCGCGGTTAACGACTCGCCGTGTACCGCAGCCGACCGTGTCGCCGCCGCGAAGGCTGCCGACAGGCTGCTAAGCGTGGACGGCATAGCCGCCAGCTTCGCGGCATACGAACTTGACGGAACGACATATCTGTCCGCGCGTTCGGCGGGAAGCATCAACGTGCAGTTAATTGCCGAGCGTCTTGGCGGCGGCGGTCATTTCGACGCGGCTGCGGCACAGCTCCGCGAAACACCGCTTGATGAGGCGCTCGTGCTTATACGCGAGGCAATCGACGCCGCACTCGATTCGATGAAAAAGTAAACAGTTAAACACAGAATCCGGAGGATAACAATATGAGAAGACTCGGATGCTGCATGCCGGGCGGCTCCTTCATGCCCGAGGGCGAAGGTGCGACCGCGTCGGCTTATTCACGGCTTAGACTCGGTTACGACACGATTATGAACGCCGGCTACGACTATGCCGAAGCCACCGTGGGATTGCTTATGGAGCTTGAACCCGCAGAGCTTGACCGTCTGGTATCGGAGGGCGTGGTTATCGAGGTGGCAAACAGCTTTATCCCGCCGTCCCTGCCCATCGTTTCAACGCCGGTTGAGAAGCTGGATGCCTATGTAGACGAAGCCATGAGGCGTCTGGTGCGTCTCGGCGGTCGCCTGATAATATTCGGCAGCGGCAAAGCCCGCAGCCTGGGCGGCGATCCTAAGAATATCAAATATCTTGAGAACTTCCTTGCGCTCTGCTCCCGGCTGGGCGAAAAGCACGGCGTGACCGTGGCGCTGGAGCCGCTGAACGCCCGGGAAACAGATTTCATGAATTATGTTTCCGAGGGCTATGAGCTGATGAAGCGTCTGGGGCTGCCGAATATCGCCCTGCTTGCCGACGCTTTCCACATGTACTGCGGAAACGAGCCGATTTCAAACCTTTCCGCATGTGCCGATGCCATAGTTCATATTCATGTATCGGAGCCCGACCGCACATACCCCGGCGCTTCCGGCGGCGAGTACCTGCGCGCCTTCGCGGCGGGTCTGGACGAGGCGGGTTATGCCGCCAGGGTCACGGCCGAGTGCTCATTTAACGATTTCGCAGCCGAATGTACAAAGGCATACGAATTTATGAAGGTAACCTTTTAATAACCTTTTAATAAAAGGAAGGAGATACGAAAATGACATTTACCTATAAAGTTGCCAGAACACTTGAAAATGAGCCGGTTTTCATAAAAGCCGAGAACCTGTCAGAAAAGGTTGTCGCCGTAAAAACGGCGGACGGCCGCAGGTTCCCGGCGCAGGCTGCCGGCGATTCGATATGCGTAATCCTCAGCGCCGCCGCCGGCGAGGAGCTTACACTTGAGGCGGTTGAGGGTTGCTGCGCCGCTGACAAGGGCGTAAAGCTTGAGCCGGTTGATGGCGAGGACAAATTGAACGTGCTTATCGACGGCAAGTACTTCACCTCCTATGTATATACCGACAAGTTCCTTAAACCCTATTTGGGTCCGGTAATGACCTCGGCTGGGACCTCCTATACCCGTCTCGACTTTGAGACTAAGGAGCATCCTCATCAGCGTTCGATAATAGCCGCCGTGGGCGATGTAAACGGATGCGATTTCTGGAACGAGCTTAAGGAGCCGGGTCGCGAGCGCCATGATGCGCTTTCAGGTCTCGAGTACGGAGCGGCTTTTGCCCGCTTCACGGCGTCCAACACCTGGATCAAAAACGACGGCGTGCCGGCAGCCGCCGAATCCCGCACTTTCACCTTTTATGCTCAGCCCGAAGGCAGACGCTGCGTCGATATGGAGCTGACCTTCACCGCGCAGTACGGGGATATCGTGTTCGGAGCCACAAAGGAGGCAGGTCCTCTCGGCGTGCGCATCAACGAGCAACTTCGGGTAGACAAGGGCGGACATATGGTCAACAGCTACGGCGCCGAGGGCGAAGGCGAGTGCTGGGGCAAGCCGGCACAGTGGTGCGACTGCTTCGGCGAGATCGACGGTCTTAAATGCGGTGTTGCGGTATTCGACGACGAGCGAAACGAGCGCTACCCCACCACCTGGCATATCCGCAACTACGGACTTTTCGCAGCCAACAACCTCTACTTCCGGGGCGGGTTGACTATCCCTGCGGGTGAATCGCTGACCTACCGCTGGAGAATATGGTTCCACGAGGGCGAGTTTGACACCCGCGCCCGTTTCCTCGCATATCTGGCAACCGCTGCGAAATAACCGTTCCCACAATAAGGGAAAATATATAAACGCGCTATAGCAATACCGAAAGGACATATAATACAATGAAAGTTATACTGACACAGGATGTGCGAGCCCAGGGCAAAAAGGGCGAACTTATAAATGTATCCGACGGCTACGCACGCAACTACCTGCTTCCGAGAGGGTTAGCCATAGAAGCGGATTCCGCCGCGCTGACCGAGCTTAAGAATCGGGAAGCGGCTGCCGCCCGCAAAAAGGAGATTGAGCGCGCGGCTGCTCTTGAGATGGCTGAAAAACTTAAGTCGGCGGTAGTGAGGATTACCAACGCTTCGGGAGCTGACGGGAAACTTTACGGCGCAGTGACTGCAATCGACATCGCAAACGCCGCGAAGGAGCAGTTAGGTCTGGAACTTGACAGGCGCAAGCTGGTGCTGCCCGAGCCGATAAAGAGCCATGGCACATATGTGATCGATGTAAAGCTCTACCCCCAGATCAGCGGAAAGCTCAGCGTCGTGGTTTGTGACGAAAAGTAAAGCGTTTTCGACACGGCTGCCCGACATGACAACAGAAAGGAGACGGAGGCGGCGTCTGCCGGCTTCGCGATGACAGGCAATGGCACTTGAAGAATACGGACGAAAGCTCCCGTTTGCACTTGACGCGGAGCAATCGGTACTCGGCTCGATACTCATCGATCCCGAGTGTTTTCCGCAGGCCTCCGAGCTGCTTACCGGCGATGATTTCTATATTTCCCAGCACTCGGCGATCTTCAACGCCATGCAGCGGCTATTCCTCAGCTCCCGGAATATCGACTATGTCACCCTTATCGACGAGCTGGTTCGCTCAGGCGACCTGAGCGACGATGAGAGCAAGAATTATATCCGCAATGTGGTCGCTGCAGTGCCGACTGCGGCAAACCTTATTGACTATGCCCGGATTGTCAAGGATAAATCCACACTGCGCCGGCTTATCGAGGTCTGCAGTGAAATAACCGACAGCGCCTTCGCCGAGGAGGGGGATGTCTCCGCCATCGTTGATATCGCCGAGCAGAAGGTTTTCGATATCGCGCAGGGCAAGAATACAGGCGACTTCTCCCATGTGCGGGATATACTGCTTGGCGTGTTCGAGCATCTCAGGAAACTCAATACCGACCCGGCATCGGTACTCGGCACCCCCACCGGATTTTCGGGACTGGATAATCTTCTGGTAGGTATGGCGCCCTCCGATCTGATACTCGTGGGCGCCCGCCCGGGTATGGGAAAAACCTCTTTCGCGCTGAACATAGCAACACAGGCTGCAAGCAGCACAGGCAAGGCGGTCTGCATATTTTCGCTTGAGATGTCGAAGGAGCAGATAGTTACGCGGATTCTTTCATCCGAAGGAATGATAGACTCGTATGCATTGCGTACGGGCAAGCTCTCACCCGAACAGTGGAGCACCCTGGCGAATGTTTCCGCCATGCTGGCAAAATGCGACATACTTGTGGACGATACCACCGGTATTACCGTGTCGGCAATGAAGGGGAAGCTGCGGCGGGTGAAGAATCTGGGGCTGGTTATAATCGACTATCTGCAGCTCATGCAGTCCGAGCGGCGCATTGAAAACCGGGTTCAGGAGGTGGCGGACATCTCCCGCAATCTGAAACTGCTTGCGAAGGAGCTGGCGGTGCCGGTAGTGACCTGCGCCCAGCTGTCGCGCGGTCCCGAATCACGCACCGATAAGACCCCCATGCTTTCCGACCTGCGCGACTCGGGCGCCATAGAGCAGGATGCCGACGTGGTAATGTTCCTATACCGTCCCGATTACTACGGTGAAAAGGATGAGCAGAATAAGGCGGAAATTATCATAGCCAAAAACCGCCACGGCTCCACCGGCAAGGTTGAGATGGGCTGGATACCACAATTCACCAAATTCGTTACCAGTATTGAAGAACCCGAACCCAAAAAGTAAAATGGCTCAGACATATACCCGTCGGCTCACCGACAAAATGCGGGCTGCGGTCGTCGAACATTCAATGCTCGACGGCACCTCCTCGCTGCTGATAGCGCTGTCGGGAGGTTCCGACTCGGTCACGCTGCTGTTTATCATGAGGCAGGAATGTGCCGCGAGGGGCATCACTCTCAGCGCCGCCCATATAAATCATATGATACGCGGCGAGGAAGCCGACAGGGATGAGATGTTCTGCCGTTCGCTCTGCGAAAAGCTCGATATACCGCTCTATGTTCTGCGGGAGGACGTTCCGGCTCTGGCATCCCGTCACCGTATATCCATCGAGGAGGCGGCGAGGGAGGTGCGCTACGGTTTCTTTGACCGGCTCTGCCGCGAGAAGGGAATAGATAAAATCGCAACGGCGCACAACGCCCGCGACAACGCCGAAACGCTGCTTTTCAATCTGGTGCGTGGCAGCGGGGTGCGGGGGCTGGGCGGCATCCCGCCGGTTCGCGGCAATATTATACGCCCCCTAATCGGCTGTGACAAGGAGCTGATACTCGGCTGCATCGCCGAGAACGGGCTGGAATATGTGACAGACAGCACAAATTCCGACAACTCATATACAAGAAACTATATAAGAAACGATGTGCTTCCCATGCTGGAGAAGCTGAATCCCGCCTTCTGCGCGGCGGCGGGACGGCTGTCGGATGCGGCGCGGCAGGACTGCGCATATCTGGACTCGCTCGCCGAAAAACTGCCCGATTGCCTCGGAGCGGAGGAACTGAAGCAGCTTCCGGAGCCGCTTATGAGGCGGTATATTCTGCGCTTTATTGCCTCTCACGGCGGCGGAGAGGCGGGTATGCCCGAGGCGGTTCACCTGGACGCTGTCGTGCGTCTTATAAGAGATTGGCGCGGAGGCGAGAAACGCGCCTCGCTGCCGGGTATTACAATAATGCTTGATGCGGCAGGACTTCGGCTGTCGCCGGAGAAATGTTCCGTCCCGCCGTTTGGCGAGGACTTGCTGCGCCTGCCCCACGGAACAATTTATCGGGGCGGTTCGGCGATTCAATGCTGCCCCGCATCATCATATGCGCGATTATGCATTCAAGTATGTGAACAATGCGGTAAAGATTTAACTGTTCTGAAAAATATTTACAAAAAGTCTATAAATATCACTATTGCCTCTGATAGAATAAAGGGCATTGTTTCTGTATCTGCGCGTCTGCCGGGCGACCGGATAAAACTGCGCGGTTTGAACCGCAGTGTGAGAAAACTCATGAACGAGGCGGCTGTTCCGCCCGATATACGGGGTTCGATACCGATATTCCGGGACGAAGAAGGGATTCTCTGGATTCCCGGCATCGGTGTGCGGGACGGCGCGGCCGTCGATGATAAGAATCCGGGCAGCGGAACCTGCGCACTGCACTGGTTTTACGGTGAGGCGGAGCGCCGTAACAGCAAATCCGCCGACGAAATAACTCAAGGAGAACAACATGGCCGGACACAGAGTACATGACGACATCGGGGAGATACTCTTCAGCGAGGAAGAAATCAGAGCTATAGTGGCGAGGCTGGGTCAGGAGATATCCAGCGACTACTCATATATCGACGGTGTCGAGCACAAACTCATACTGGTCTGCATACTCAAGGGTTCGGTGGTTTTCATGGGTGAACTGATGAAGAATCTGACCATTCCGGTGGAGATCGATTTTATGCGCGTTTCCTCATATAAGGGCACATATCCCGATGGCGAGCCAACCGAGACATTGACTCTGGAGCGGGATGACATAAGAAACTCGGATATCCTCATTGTTGAGGATATCATTGACACCGGAAACACCCTCAACTGGCTGGTAAACAAGCGTTTCCCCGAGAAGTATCAGCCCCGCAGCGTAAAAAGCGTGACTTTGCTTGACAAGCCCTCGCGCCGTCTGCCCGGACTTGAAAATTTTAAGGCCGACTATACGGGAGCGAAGATCGAGGACAAGTTTGTCGTGGGCTATGGGCTCGACTACAATCAGAAATACAGGGCGCTGGGCTATGTGGGAGTTCCGAAACCCGAGGTTATCGCCTGACCGGTTGGAAAATGCGGATCGGGCATAAAAACCTGCCCGGGCGGTTCCACCCGAAGTATCAGGTGACGGGTATGATGCCGCATGACAGATAATTGGAATAATTTAAGATGAAGAAAAGCAACATTAAGGCAATAATATTCTACATCGCGCTGATAGCGGTCATTGTTGTTATGTCAAGCGCGCTGCTGGGCAGCATGAAGAGCGAGCCCATGTCCTACTCGGATATTGTCATGGCCTTCAAGCGCGGCGATGTGAAGCAGTTTACCGTCAGCGATGACAATGTGCTGACCATGATGTCTCAGGATGACAAGCTGATCGGCGCAAAGAAGCTGCTTGACCTGGGCATATTCTACAATGATCTCAACGATATAATACAGCAGCAGGTAGCCGACGGCGTAATCACATACTACGATTACGAAGCGCCGGCGACCTACCCCTGGTGGGTGAGCCTGCTGCCCTATGTGCTGATGATGGCGGTCTTCATCGGGCTTTGGCTCTACTTTATGCGTCAGATGACCGGCAAGGACGGCAGAATCGGCTCCTTCGGCAAGGCGCGCACCAAGCTCGGTGCCGATGAAAAGAGCAAGGTCTACTTCAAGGATGTAGCCGGCGCCGATGAAGAGAAGGAAGAACTTAGCGAGGTGGTGGATTTCCTCCGCAACCCCGACAAATATACCAAGCTCGGAGCAAAGATTCCCCGCGGTGTGCTGCTTGTGGGTCCTCCCGGTACCGGTAAAACCCTGCTTGCAAAGGCGGTTGCCGGCGAGGCAGGCGTGCCCTTTTATTCGATTTCAGGTTCGGATTTCGTTGAAATGTATGTGGGCGTCGGCGCTTCACGCGTGCGCGACCTTTTCGAGACCGCACGCAAGAATCCGGCGAGTATCATATTCATCGACGAGATAGACGCCGTGGGACGTCACCGCGGCGCGGGTCTGGGCGGCGGTCATGACGAGCGCGAGCAGACCCTCAACCAGCTACTCGTGGAGATGGACGGCTTCGGCGGCAGCGAGGGGGTTATAGTAATCGCGGCTACCAACCGCCCCGATATACTCGACCCGGCACTGCTCCGTCCCGGACGTTTCGACCGTCAGATCACCGTAAACTATCCCGATGTGCGGGGACGTGAGGAGATTCTCAAGGTTCACGCTCGGGGCAAGAGCTTTGAGGCTGATGTGGATCTGGGCATAATAGCCCGCACGACGGTGGGTTTCACCGGCGCGGATCTGGCAAACCTGCTTAACGAGGCGGCCCTTCTTGCCAGCAGACGGAACAAACAGCTCATCGGCATGAACGACCTGGAAGAAGCAATGATAAAGGTGGTTGTGGGTCCCGCCAAGAAGTCGAAGGTCATCTCCGACAAGGAGAAGCGACTGACCGCTTATCACGAGGCAGGCCATGCGGTCGCCACCTATGTCCGTCAGCCCGATACACCGGTTCATCGGATTTCCGTAATCCCCGCGGGACGCACCGGCGGTTTTACGATGTCACTTCCCACCGAGGATCAGTCATACAGCACAAAGGATACCATGCAAGGCGAACTGGTTACCCTGCTGGGCGGCCGTGTAGCCGAGAAGCTTAAGCTGGGCGACATTTCCACCGGCGCCTCCAACGATCTCAAGCGCGCCACCGGGATTGCGAAGAAAATGGTTACCCGCTACGGTATGAGTGACGAACTGGGACCGGTTGTCTACGGAAGCGAGCATTCCTCGGATGAGGTGTTTTTAGGCCGCGACTTCACCAGCTCCCGTGACTACAGCGAGGCGACCGCTTCACGCATAGACACCGAAGTCAGACGCATAATAGACAGCGCCTATGACGAGTGTACGAAGATTCTTATCGAGTACAACGACAAGCTTGACTTCATCGCGGAGTTCCTGTTCAGATATGAGACCATGGATGACGGCCAGTTCGCCGCCGCAATGTCGGGCAATCCCACGATGGAAGAGCTTTATGACATGATGGACGACAAGCGCCGCCGCTCCGAGGCGGAGAACGCCGAAGCGAAAAAACGCCGCGAGGCTGAGGATAAGAGGCGCGATGAAGAGCGGGCCGCAGCCGAAAAGGCGGAAGCCGAAAGGCTGAAGAAGCTGGAGGAATACGGAATCAACATTCGCCGGCTCACCGACGAGGAGGCTGAGCGCATGGGCATGGCTCGCCCGGCCGAACCCGCCGACGGGACGGAAACCGCATCTTCCGACAAAGACGGCGCCGATAATCCCTCAGAGCCTGACAATAAGGACGGCGGCGGCGACCGAAGCTGAGCCGTTAAACTGTTAATCATACATGCAAATATGCAGGCATATGCTCCCAAAAAGACATGTGCCTGCAATTTCTTTATTTGTCTGTTGCAATGTGACGGCGGGTATAATATAATATATGAAAAGGAAACGGAAGGAGAACGCAGGAGAGCGGCAGTGAATTAGCGCCGCGCGAAGCGGTGGTATGGAACCATGAAAAAACTCAGAGCAGATTCATTCTTCGGTCTTCACTTCGACTTTCACGCCTCGCCCGGGCAGACGGGCATCGGTGAAAATACCGACGGCGACGCAATCGGGGAGATGCTTGAGGCGGTCAGACCCGATTATGTTCAATGTGACACCAAGGGTCACCCGGGGGTGTCCTCATACCCCACCAAGGTGGGACGCGGTCCGGATGAACCGGCGAAGGACATCCTGCGCATCTGGCGCGACGCCACCGAAGAGCGGGATGTGGCGCTCTATGCTCACCATTCGGGCATATTGGACGCCGAAGTGGCGAAATCACACCCGGAATGGGCGAGTGTAAACGCAAAAGGGGAGAACAGCCCAAACGGGCTGTCGGTGTTCGGACCCTATGCCTCCGAATATCTTGCCCCCCAGTTAATAGAGATGGCGGTTGACTATCGGCTTGACGGCGCCTGGGTCGACGGAGAGTGCTGGGGACTCCAGCCCGACTATTCCGAGTGGGCGGCAGAGGCATATCGCGAGAAATTCGACGAGGATCTGCCCCAGCCCGGAACCGAGGATTACCCAAAGTTCGAGCGTTTCATGCGCGACGGTTTCAAGGAATATGTCAAACGCTACATGACTGCGGTGAAGCGTGAAGCCCCTGCCTTTGAGATAACCAGCAACTGGATGTATACCTCATACATCCCGGAGGAGCCGGTGGTGCCCATCGACTGGATTTCCGGCGATTACTCTCCAAACAACAGTCTGAACTCGGTGCGATTCGAGGGGCGCTGCATACAGAACCAGGGTAAGCCGTGGGACCTTATGTGCTGGGGTTTCTCACATGGACCGGTGGAAGGTGTGGGACTCTCCTGTGTCAAGGAGTATTCCCAGCTCTGCCAGGAGGCAGCCGGCGTGATTATGCTCGGCGGCGGCTTCCAGATATACAACCGACAGCCCAAGGGCGACTTCCAGCGCTGGAACACCCCCACCATCGCAAAGGTTGCGGAATTTGCACGCGCCCGTGAGGAGCTGTGCTGGCGCTCGAAGCCGGTTCCGCAGATAGCCGTGGTCTACTCTGCAAAGTCCTACTACACCGGCAACCCCGCACTGTTCCATGTCGGTGGTTCCAAGGCTGTCCGTCGGCTGAAAGGGACGCTGTTCGCCCTCCTTGACGCCGGTTTTTCCGCCGAAGTACTGATGAACTACATGATTACATCCATGCCGGCCGACCGGCTGGACAGCTATAAGGCAATCGTCGTTCCCGACTGCGTGGCGCTTGAAGGTTCCCTCAAGACGGCGCTGACGGGATACGCCGAGCGTGGCGGCAAGCTGATTGTGGTCGGCTGCGAGTCCACAACCCAGCTTTTGCCATATCTTGACGTGGATATTATAGGCGGTTCGGCTAAGCCGGCGTCCCTCTTCCTGCGCGAAGGCGAGCGCTGCGGCTGCATCCCGTCGCCCTATTACAGGGTGCGGACCATATCCGGCAGCACGGTTCCGTTCGGCAGCTTCAATACAAGCGATTACGACGAATCAAATCCCTGCATAGCCGCCACGGTTGCGGACTACGGTGCGGGCAAGGCAGCCGGGGTCTATTTCGATCTCGGCAGCTACAACGACTGCCGAACCGCGGTTGTCTGCGACTTTATCCGTTCCCTTGTTACCTCGCTATGCACGCCGGATGTGGAGTTTGAGTGCGATTATCCGCTGGAAGTCGCATATATGGAGAAGAACGGCAGACTGCTTGTTAATCTGCTTAACCGCATGGGCGACCACGCCGACACGCGCTGCCGTACCGCCGCATCATTGCCTCCCGCACGGGATGTGACGGTGAGAGTCAGGCTTCCCGAGCCGCCGAAATCGGTGTCTCTTGAGCCTGAGGGCACAGCCGTTCCGATTGAATGGGAAGCCGGTGCGCTGACAGTGAAAATCGACCGTATCGACGTGCATACCGTTGTGGCAATCGAGCCGTAATATTGACGTGCCAACAATGTAAGATATGAACAGGTGACAACATGATTATTAAACTGCTCGCCGCAATACTTGCTGTTCTGATGCTGACAGTCCCGCTTGCCGGCTGCGGCGGGAAGGGCGATATCGCCGAGACCGCATCCGCAACAACGACCGCCCCGGTTGAAACCGAACCGACAGTAACAGAAATGACCGACAACCTGCCCGAGGCGGATTATGACGGCAGGGAATTCCGCATGATATCCTATGAGACGGTAAACTGCAACGGCATACATGTGGTCGCCGAGCAGACCGGCGAGATAGTCAGCGACACAATGTATGAGATAAACCGCCGCATCGAATACCGCTTTAACATCGTTCTAAAGGAAATACTCAACGCCGACCTGTGTCTGACCAACATGCGGAACTCCATTCTCGCCGGCGACGACGCCTGCGAGGTGAACCTGCCGAACGACCTGAGTACCTTTGCCTTCGTGCAGAACAGCCTGGTGCACAACTATTCCGACCTGTCCTATATAGACCTGGGGAAGCCCTACTGGGATGCGTCGCTTAACGAAAAGATTTCAATAAACGGTCAGCATTATTATGCTCTCGGCGGTTTCGATCTATCCCATTTTGACTATACCCATGTGTTGGTTTTCTCAAAGAAACTGATTGAGAATTTCGGTCTCGAGGAGCCATATGACATAGTTGAGGAGGGCGGCTGGACTATCGATGTCATAACCGACTATATGAAGGCGGTGGTGAACAATCCCGACTTCAAAGTAGCCGAGGACGGCGATATCTACGGTTACGACGCCACGGCAAAGCAGGTTCTGCCGAATTTCTGGATGTCCTGCGGTGAGTTCTCGATACGCAAGGATGCCGATGACCGCCCATATTTCGCCGTTACCGGCAATGAGAAGTTCACAGCCGTGTTCAATAAATGCTTTGAAGTTCTGTGGGACGACGGTCTGTGGTTCTATACCACCGTGGGCAACAACACGGTTCCGGAGCTGCCCAACCACCTGGAGAGCGATCAGGTGCTATTCGGCGACTCAACCTTCCACTATGTAAAGACGCTGCGGGGTGTTGACGCCGATTTCGGACTGCTGCCATATCCCAAATGGGACGAGGCGCAGGAGGCGTATTACAGCCGGGTTGAGGGCGGTACGCGTTTCCCGCTGGTGCCTGTTACAGTTATCGATACCGATTATGTGAGCATGATAATCGAGGCGGTGGCATGCGAGAATATGAAGTACCTGCTGCCGGCATATTATGAGATAGGTCTTAAAGGCAAGATAGCCCGGGATACCAGCTCGGAAAGCATGCTCAACATCATCTACGACACCCGTACATACGATATGGGAGACACCATCTGGTGCAATGACATACGAGACGGCAAATTCGCCGACATGTTTAAGACGAACAACCGGAATCTGACGTCGGTTGCCGCGTCGATCGACACTGTTATGATCGCAAAACTTGAACAGGCAGCTGAAGTATACTGATACTTAATAAACACAAACCAAGACGCAAAAATCTGCCGCATCCTTTGACAGGATGCGGCAGATTGTATTCTGATTAGTCTAACTGTTTACCGAATGCAGTTCCGGCAGGGAGTATTTCTTTGAGAAGCTGCTCAGATATTCGTCGTAATCGGTGCTGTCCACATTCTTGACCTCATGAAGGTAACTGTGAGTGTCAAGAGCAGACGCGCTGATCTGAATCAATGTTACAGCCATGTTCGAGCAGTGATCGGCGACGCGCTCAAAGCTGGCTAAAATGTCCGAGAGGATAAAGCCCAGCTCAATGGTGCATTTACCGCTCTTGAGACGCTCGATATGGCGCAGCTTGATCTCATCGTTAAGCTTATCGATAACCTGTTCAAGCGGCTCTACCCGTCCGGCAAGCGGCAGGTCTGTATAGGCGAAGGCTTCAACGGTAACTCCCAGAATCTCGCGGAGGGCGTCGGCTATTACGGAGATTTCTTCCTTTGCTTCGTCAGAGAACGATATGCCTTTCTCATGCATTTCAGCGGACGACATGACTATGTTTCGGGCGTGGTCGCCGATACGCTCAAGGTCGCCGATGGTGTGGAGCAGATTGGTCACCTGTTCGCTGTCAGCTTTGGAGAGACTGAGCGTAGCGACCTTTACAAGGTAGGTTCCCAGTACATCCTCGTATCTGTCAAGAACATCCTCGTTTCGGGTTACCAGCTCTTTAGCCGATTCGCTGTAGTTGCCGATAGTGTCGAGAGCGGAAATAAGAGTGTCGCGTGCGATGTGTGCCATGCGTACGGTTTTGTTGCGGCACTCGGCAATGGCAATCGAGGGTATATTCAGCAGACGCTCGTCAAGAATGACCTGTTCGGTTTCCGTCCCGTCACCGGGCTTGTCGCGTACAACGAAACAGGCGAGAGCGGCAAGCTGACGGCCGAAGGGGAAGAGCACTATGGTTAGGAGAATGTTGAAAAGGCTGTGGCAGAGGGCGATCCCGAAGGGATTGATTACCATATCCCTGAAATCAAAGGGTATTACAAGTACACCGATATAATAGGCTACGAGGCATATAATCGTGCCTATGACATTGAATAAGATATGTACAACCGATACGCGTTTCGCATTCTTGGAGACGCCGATACTCGAAATCAGCGAGGTAACGCAGGTGCCTATATTGAGACCCAGAATCAGCGGGAATGCCATTGCGAATGTTATCGTGCCTGTCATGGAGAGTGCCTGCAGAATACCGATGGCGGCGGCGGAGCTCTGAATGATTCCGGTGAAGACAGTACCAACCAGAACGCCAAGCAGGGGATTGTTGAACATTGTGAGTATGGCGGTGAATTGAGGCAGTTCGGCGAGCGGCTCAACTGCGTCGCCCATGACCTCCATACCGCTCATGAGAACCGCGAATCCGATAAGGACAGCGCCCACATCGCGCTTTTTGCCTTCCTTGCTTATCATGTTGAGGATTATGCCTATAAATGCCAGCAGGGGTGCAAATGATGAGGGTTTGAGCAGTCTCAGGATGATATTGTCGCTTTCGATACCCGTCATGGCAAGCAGCCAGGCGGTTAACGTGGTACCTATATTGGAGCCCATGATAACGCCGATTGTTTGGGAGAACTCCATTATACCGGAGTTGACGAGACCCACCAGCATGACCGTCATGGCAGATGAGGACTGAATGGCGATTGTTATGCCGGCGCCCAGCACAAGTCCCATGAAAGGATTGCTGGTCATGACCCGGAGGGTGGATTCAAGCCTGCTGCCCGACATCTTCTCAAGACCGTGCGACATGACATTCATTCCGTATAAGAAGAAGGCGATACCGCCGCACAATTGAAAGACTGTAATAATGTCCATAGGATTTCCCTTCCGCATACATACCGTATGCTGCGTACGGCCGACTTCCATGCCGCCCATAATATAACATTCTATCTCATTATACATAATAACTCAAAAAAAAGTGCCTGTCAAGTGGCGAGGGGGATTTTCAGTCAGGTCTACAAAAAAACGCGGCAATCCCGGCAGATTTGTCGGCATGCATACGAAATCTGAGATTTTCGTTTAAAGGACTTGCAAAAACGGCGGGATGATGATATAATGCTACAATAATATATTAAACGCCATTGCCGGTCGGCGGCATGCCGCTGACGTTCTACAGAGAGACCCGCCGGGTGGGATATACTTCGGTAAACCGAAGGTGTACCGAATGTATACCACAGGCTGAAAGCGGGTTGTGCGTCGGCATGTCAGCATTTCACCCGGCAGGCAGCATCCGGTTACCCGTCATATATCTATCCGGGCTGCGGCGGTCTCCGTGACAAGCGGAGAACGGGCGGACGCCGTTATCTGTCCTGTAAGCGACCGTATGCCGTTTCGGGTGTGCGGTAATCGGGGTGGTACCGCGGATTTATTTCGTCCCTGTCGTCCGGCATGACCGGCTCGGCGAGGGGCGTTTTTATTTGCCATATGGCGCCGCACACACCGAATTTAACATGTAATACGAAAATCAAATCAAGGAAAGGCGTTGCAACAATGAAGGAAATGCTTGAAAAAATCCGCGCGGCTGCCGCAGAGCAGCTTGAAGCCGTAACCGGTGAGGGCGAACTTGAGGCACTGCGCGTTAAGTTTCTCGGAAAGAAAGGCGAATTGACCGCAGTGCTTCGCGGCATGGGCGCACTGTCAGCCGAGGAACGTCCGGTGATCGGCGCGCTGGCTAACGAGGTGCGCACCTTTATCGAGGAAAAGATAGCCGCACGTTCGGAGCGGCTTAAAAGCGAGGCGGTATCAAAGCGCCTGGAAGCGGAGCGCATAGACGTGACCATGCCGGGCAAAGATATAAAGGTCGGCTCCCGTCACCCGCTGGCGAAGGTAGAGCTTGAGATGTGCGATATATTCCGCTCAATGGGTTTCGACATCGTGGAGGGTCCCGAGGTGGAGACCGATTACTACAACTTCACCGCGCTCAACACCCCCGAGAATCACCCGGCGCGCGATGTTCAGGATACCTTCTACATAACCGACACCCTGCTGCTGCGTTCCCAGACCTCAACAGTACAGGTTCATGTCATGGAGAACCGCGAGCCGCCGATACGCATAGTATCGCCCGGCAGAGTTTACCGTTCCGACGCGGTGGACGCCACCCATTCCCCCATGTTCCATCAGCTTGAGGGTCTGGTGATAGACGAGGATATCACAATGGGTGACCTGAAGGGGATTCTGGAAATCTTCTCCCGCCGCATGTTCGGCGATAAGACGAGAGTCCGCTTCCGCCCCCATCATTTCCCATTCACCGAGCCTTCGGCTGAACTGGACGTCTCCTGTTTCGTCTGCGGAGGCAAGGGCTGCCGCGTCTGCAAGGGAGAGGGCTGGATAGAGATTCTCGGCTGCGGCATGGTACATCCCAACGTGCTTGGAATGTCGGGCATAGATCCCGAGAAATACAGCGGCTTTGCCTTCGGCATGGGCGTTGAGCGCATAGCCATGCTCACCCTGGGCATCGACGACATGCGCCTGCTTTTCGAGAACGATACGCGTTTCCTTGAGCAGTTCTGAGCCGCAGCCGGTCATAAGTCAGAATACGGGAGAAAAATTGTGTTTACACTTGGAATAGCGGGCGGCACCTGTTCGGGCAAGACCACCCTTGCAAACAAGCTGGCCGAAATGCTGACCGCCGACGGGCTGAGCGTCAAGGTCATACACATGGACGCCTACTTCAAGAAGCAGTGTCCGACGACAACAGCTCCGGTTACCGGCATCGAGTATCCCGAGCACAATCACCCCGACTCCTTCGAACTTGACCGATTTTACGCCGATGTGGAAGCGGCGAAGGCATCTTCCGGCGATCTGCTGATTGTCGAGGGATTGCTGATTCTTCAGCAGGAGCGCATCCGAGAACTGTGCGACCTGAAGCTGTTCGTAGACCTGCCGAGCGACGAACGTCTTATCCGCAGGGTTCACAAGTTTATGAAACTGCGCGGACAGACCATAGATGAGGTGGCTGATCGCTATCTCGACACCGTCCGCTACCGCCACAATGAGTTCGTCGAGCCGTCAAGATGGCATGCCGACCTGGTTATCAACGGCGTGTTCAACGAGGTCGGCGCCGAGGTCATTTACAATTATATTACCAAAACCGTCAAAGGAGAATAACACACAATGATGCTCTCAATGGAATGGCTTTCCGAGTTTATTGACGTTTCGGAAACCGATATAAAGAGCTACTGCGACCGCATGACCGCAACCGGCTCAAAAGTCGAAGGCTGGGAGACGCTGGGCGAGGATATCACCAACGTCAAATTGGTTAAGATAACAAAAATAGAAAAACATCCCGACGCCGATCGTCTGCTTGTCTGTCAGGTGGACACCGGCAGCGGCAGCCTGCAGATAGTCACCGCCGCCACCAATGTTTTCGAGGGGGCGTATGTCCCCGCGGCTATAGCTCCCTGCGACCTGCCCGGCGGCGTAAAGATCAAGCCCACCAAGATGCGGGGCGTGCCGTCGGACGGCATGTTCTGCTCAATAGAGGAACTGAATCTTACCCTGCACGACCAGCCCGGCGCGGCTGAGGACGGCATACTGATACTCACCGACGAGGAGATCGCCGGTCATGTTTTGGGTGATGATATCCGGGATGTATTGGCGCTGCGCGACAGCGTAGTTGAGTTTGAGATCACCCCTAACCGCCCCGACTGCCTGTCGGTCATAGGACTTGCCCGCGAGACCGGCGCCTCATACGAGAAGGTTCCTGTATACCACACACCGAAGGTGAAGGGCTCCGGCGGAGACATATCCGACTATCTGACCGTCAGTATCGAAGCTCCCGACCTCTGCCCGCGCTACACCGCGAGAGTGGTTCGGAACGTAAAGATAGCTCCCTCTCCGATGTGGCTGCGCAGAAGGCTCCGCGCCTGCGGCGTCCGCCCGATAAACAATATCGTCGACATCACAAACTATGTCATGCTGGAGTATGGTCAGCCAATGCACGCCTTCGACTACACCTGTCTCGACGGCGCCGGGATCGTTGTTCGCCGTGCCTCCGAGGGTGAGAAATTTATTTCGCTTGACAACAAGGATCACACACTGCGCTCCGATATGCTGGTCATTGCCGACCGCACAAAGCCGGTGGCACTGGCGGGCATAATGGGCGGCGCGAACAGCGAAATCCTTGACAGCACCTCCACGGTGGTGTTTGAGTCTGCCAACTTCAACGGCGCTTCGGTTCGCATCACCTCAAAGGCGCTGGGCATGCGCACCGAGTCCTCCGGCCGTTTTGAGAAGGGTCTTGATGCCGAGTGCACGCTGCCCGCCGTCGAAAGAGCCTGCGAGTTGGTTGAGATGCTTGGCGCCGGCGAGGTGGTGGACGGAATCACCGATGTCTACCCCGGCAAGCGCGCGCAGACGGTGCTTCCCCTTGAGCCTGCACGCTACAACGCCTTCCTGGGCGTTGATATAAGCCGCGAGTTCATGGTAAAGACCCTGGTATCACTCGGTTTCGGAGTTGAAGGTGATACGATAAAGGTTCCCTCCTGGAGAGCCGATGTAGCCTGTATGAATGATATAGCCGAGGAGATTATACGAATCTACGGCTACAACGAGATTCAGTCCACCGCATTCACGGCGGGAGTGCGTCCGGGCAGTTTTACCCCCGCCGGACAGTACAAGAACCGCCTTGCCGGTCTGCTCACCAACCGGGGCTTCGACGAGACATGTACCTTCTCTTTCATTAGCCCCCGTTTCTACGACAGAATAGGTCTGCCCGCCGATTCGCCGCTTCGTTCCTCCATAGTTATACGCAACCCACTGGGCGAGGATACGAGCGTAATGCGCACCATAATTCTGCCATCTGTTCTCGAGGCGCTGGAGCGCAACAACAACTACCACAGCGAGCCGGCAGTCGCTCTGTTCGAGACCGCCAATGTCTACAGCAGCGCCGCCGACGGCAGTGTGGACGAGCATATCGAGACGGCTCTTGCCTTCTACGGCTGCGGCGATTTCTATTCGCTTAAGGGTACCTTCGAGGCTGTGTTCGCCGACGCCGGAATAAAAGGCGTCTGCTATACCGCCGTTCGCGACAACCCCACCTACCATCCCGGACGCTGCGCAAAGGCAACGGTAAACCGCAAGGACGGCGAGACCCTTCTTGCGGTATTCGGCGAGCTGCACCCCGAAATCGCAGCGGAATACGGTTTTGACGACACCAGAGTTTACGCCGGCACGCTTAAAACCGATATGGTTCTTGATCTCGCCTCCTTCTGGCGCCTCTACACCCCGCTGCCCAAATATCCGGCGGTCACCCGCGACTTCGCATTTGTGTGCGATGATACCATTGAAAGCGCCGCTATCTGCGAGGCGATAACAAAGGCAGCCGGTAAGCTGGTTGAGAATGTCTCGCTGTTCGACGTATACAAGGGCGCGCAGATCCCCGAGGGCAAGGTTTCGCTTGCCTATAAGGTGACCCTCCGCGCCGCCGACCGCACACTCACCGACGAGGAAGCCGAAAAGGCATCAGCAAAGATAATGAAGGCTCTCGACGCCCTGGGCGCACAGCTGCGCTCATAAAGAGCCTGCAACAAGCGAGGTAACAAATGCTTACTGCTCAGATATTCGATATTCAGCATTTTTCGGTACATGACGGCCCCGGCATACGCACTACGGTATTCTTCAAGGGCTGCCCTCTGCGCTGCATATGGTGCCATAATCCCGAAAGCTGGGAGAAGCGTACCGAGCTAAACTTCGTGCCCGCCAAATGCACCGGCTGCGGCGGCTGCGTGGGGGTTTGTCCAAACAATGTCCACAGCATCGAGCCGGATGAAAACGCCGACAAGAAGTTCAGGCACAAAATCGACCGCTCTAAATGCGTGACCTGCGGGAAATGCACCGACCGCTGCTGGTACGGAGCACTTGAACTCTGCGGAAAGCAATATACCGCCGACGAGGTTATCGCCGACGTTATGAAAGATAAGATTTTCTATGAGACGGGCAGCGGCGGCATGACCCTTTCGGGCGGCGAGCCGTTTGCCCAGTATGACTTCGCTCTTGAGCTGCTCAAAAAAGGCAAAGAGGCGGGACTTCACATCTGCGTCGAGACATGCGGCTATGTCGATACCGACAAATTGCTTGCCGCCGCGGAATATGTTGATATCTTTCTCTTTGACTGCAAGGAGACCGACCCGGTCCGCCACAAGGAATATACCGGTGTCGACAACACCCTGATTATGCACAATCTCCGCGCCCTGTCGGACAACGGCTCAAAGATAGTTCTGCGCTGTCCGATAATCCCGGGGCTCAACGACCGGGAGGAGCATTTAACGGCTCTCGGCAGACTGGCTGAATCGCTTGAGGGCATATACGAGGTTAATCTCGAGCCATATCATCCTCTCGGCACTTCCAAGGCGGAGAATCTCGGCAAGACACAGCCCTATCAGAACCGTGAGTTCCTTGACAAGAAGACGGCGGCGGAGCATCTGGAAGTAATAAAAGCGCATACAACCAAGAAAGCCATTATCATGTGACGATACAATAAAGCCGTAATCATGTGACGGCATACAAAATCGCAGAAGCATCTGCCGCTAACGACCGTGAATCAGGAGGTCAGCATGAACGATTTAATTCGCATTAAAGACGAGGTGCGCAGCTACGCGCGGGAGATCGAAAAGCATATAACCGATGTGCATATCGCCTGCTTCAAGGACAGCGATATACCCCTTTTCCTCATATCAAACGCCTATCCGGGCGTATGGATGGAGCATATTTACGACTCGGTCACCTATGCGAAGCTGTACCCGGAGCATACCGAGCTGCCGAAGAATACCCTGCGGCTTTTTATGTCCCATCAGACCGCCGAGGGTCAGCTGCCCTGCTATGTCTGGAACGGCGACAAAATAAACCTTCCCCCCGAGCGGCTCATCGGCTACGGTCAGATACAGGAGTGCGTTTCCTTCGGACGCATGTGTCTTATGACCTACAACCTGACCGGCGACGCCGAACTTCTCAAAGAGTGTTACGACGCCACAGTCCGCTGGGTGAACTGGCTTAAGAAATACCGCATGACCTCAAACCGCGGTCTTATAGAGATGTTCGTCGGCTACGACACCGGACATGACAACAGCGGCAGGCTGGAGGGCATGAAGTACCACGGCAACCGCAGCGCCGGCGGCAATCCGCTGAACGCAGGCACACCCCCCGAAGAAGACGACATCACCCCGATTCTGGCGGTGGACATGAACTGCAACTTCTACGGCAATCTCTGCTGCCTCGCCGAAATGGCGGATATTCTCGGGTATCGAAAACAGGCAAAAGAATGGAGAGCGCAGGCAGCCGGTGTCAAGGTAAAGCTGTTTGAGCACTGCTTCGATAAAGACGACTGCTTCTTCTACGATGCCGACAAAAACGGCAATCACCGCAAATACCGCTCATCCACCATATTTCATCTGTTTCTTGAGCGGGTGCTGGATGTCGAAGCCGATGCCGAAATTATCAAAGAAATATATACCCGCTATATCGGCAATCCCAATGAGTTTAAGACGCCCTATCCCTTCCCGTCGATGTCGATATCCGACCCGAGCTGGCGCAAGCATACCACGCGCAACTGCTGGGGCTACTTCACCCAGGGAAATATCGAGCTGCGCTGCACCCTCTGGATGGATCATTACGGCTGGGGCGGCGACTTTGACAACCTCTGTGCCCGCTGGGTAGAGCAGTGGACAAAGTACCGCGATACCCTAAAGGTAGGGCAGGAGCTTGACCCCGTGACAGGCGAGCCTTCAAATTGCTCGCCCTGGTACTCGACGGGTATGCTGACCTACCTTTACGGCGCCAAGCGCCTGGGGCTTATCGACTGAAGCTTAACCGTTCCGTCATTCAATAATTTATAACAGGAGGCAGGATATGAAACATATTCGAATACCGGGAATGAGAATCATCTCTTCGGCACTGATTATATTGCTGCTTGCCGTCATGGCTGTATCCTGCGGCGGCGGCAAAACCGACACCTCCGACGTAACGACGACTGCCGCAGCCGAGACCGAACCGGCGGAGAGCACAACTGCTGTTGATGCCATGGGTGACATGGATCTCGGCGGCAAGACCTTCATCATCTACGATGCCAACGACTACCCCCAGAATTCCATGAACCTCACCCGCGAGGACAAGGCGGGCGACCTGGTAAACGATGCGCTGGTGGAGCGGGATATCCAGATTACCGATCGCTTCAATGCGGCTATCGAATATATCCCAGGCACCTCCTGCGCCACCGACTGTGCCGCCTACAAAACCTCCTATATGGCGGGCGACCACATCTGCGACATTATCTACTCCCGTCTCACCGGCGGCGGCGCGCTGACCATGCTGGCTGAGGAGAAAACGCTGCTTGACATGGCGGATATGCCATATCTTGAGCTGAATCAGCCCTGGTGGAGCCGCCTTATGAACGAGAGCTTTACCCTTGGCGGCAAGCTCTACTTTACTTCCGGCGACATTGTGACCGGTATGTATCTTTCCCAGTGCGTCATAGGTCTCAACATCAATCTTCTTGAACAGTATCAGATTAAGACCGACTACTTCACGCTTGTCCGTGAGGGCAGGTGGGTCATAGACGAACTGATCGAAATCGCAAAGTACAAGCAGGACCTTGACGGCGACGGCGTTATGCACACCTCCCACGACTTCTTCGGGCTTGCCAATGACTCCACCGGCTACGGGCTTTCCGCCATGGCGTTCGTGGTGGGCTGCGGCATATCCTCGGCCAACAACGACGGCGAGCATGTCACCATCGACGATATTTACAGCGAGCGTATGACGGATGTGGTTGAGAAGATCAGGCAGGTTGTAATTAAAGACAAGTTCGACGACCGCCGCGACTATATCAACCTCACCTTCAAGTCCGACCGCGCCATTGCGGTGCAGACCTACATCGGCACCAACCTGCGCGACATGGAGAGCGACTTCACATACATGCCCTTCCCGAAGTACGACGAACAGCAGGAGGACTACCGCACCATGGTCAACGGCTGGGGCACCCTCTTCTGCGGCATCGCTGCAAACACCGATCCCGAGTTCGCCGGCTTCATGACCGAGGCGCTCACCCGTTATTCTTACGAAAATGTGCGTCCGGTAATGTATGACATAGTTCTCAAGCAGAAGGTGGCGCGTGACGAGAACTGCACCGATATGATAGACTATGTGTATGACAGCATATACTTCGACTTGGGCACCGCCTATCGCTTCGGCGGTCTTGAAGATATCATCGGCAGGTCTATATATAACGGCACCGAACTGACCTCCCAGATCGAGGCGGTGCGCGAGAAAGCTCTGTCCGAGGTCGAAAAGTTCGAGGCTGTCTGGCTTTCGTGATAATCAGGCGATTTATTGACTGAATGATATTATTTATATTATAGATAATGCAATCCGTTAAGCTTATAGGCGAACGGATTGCATTATCTGTGTGGAGCATACAGAGCAATGCTCCCAGAAGGCTCTGAAATTTTGATTTACATTGAATCCGTAGGAACAATTCTGTTTTTAGAATAAAACAGGCATATTCAACACATAAGACACAGCATGTCCGCCCAAAAACCGACATTTCTCGCTTTGTGTCGTGGTATTTGCGGGACATATATAGTATCATTATCGCGAAAGGAGGCGTTAACGAGCAAATGAACCAGTCGAAAACGGGAGAGTTATTGAAACTTCTCCGAAAAGAGAAAGGGCTGACGCAGGAACAATTGGCTGAAAAGCTTTTTGTTTCGAGCAGAACCGTTTCACGCTGGGAAACGGGGAGCAATATGCCCGATTTAAGCATACTCATAGAACTTGCAGATTTTTACAATGTGGACATCCGTGAAATCATTGACGGAGAAAGGAAAAGCGAGATTATGAATCAAGACACAAGAGACACCCTGAAAAAAGTTGCCGAGTACACAGCAGTGGTAAAGAAGAAATTGAGGAAGAGGATGGCGATGATGTTATCCTGTTCCGTAATTCTATTGGTGTTCAGTTCCGTAATGTACGGAACGAACGGTTTTAACGGCTTTATTATCGAAAGTAAATGTCGGAGCATTATGGGTTTTACACTTGGCTTCACGACTGCACTTTTAGTATTGAATATACTGTATCTGCTCGGTGTATTTGATAAGCTCAACGAGAAAAAGGCGGCATTTATGTATCGGAAAAGGACTGAAACCACAGACGATGAATGATGTACGGCAAATATAATCTCTGACAGGGAGGGTAATTCCCTGCCATTCATAACATCGAGGGCAATGCTCTTTCGGGGGCATTGCCCTCCTGTCTGTCGAGGAATTGCTTTTTTATTTACACATAATCGGCATTGACAGTGAGAACGCCGGCGGGTATAATGGAATACACTAACAACAGGGAGGTTACTATATGACCACGTACAGAAGCAGTGAAGCGCGGGAGGATTACGCCCCGCCAATGGCAGGAAACGGTGAAATTGCCCTGTTTATCGACGGCGAGGGCAATACCCGACCCGATATCGGCATACGGTGGGCAGGTCGTCGCAAGGCGAACAGCCACACCGCCCCCCTCTCTCCGTTCGGATTCTTTAAATTTTCCCTTGGATGCGAATGTGAGTGCGGCGAATGGTCCGAAACACTTGACCCGCTGAAGGGGACGATAACCTGCGAGACGGTATATCCCGTTGACGGCGGCAAAGTGAAGGTAAAGACAGTTGCATTCGTACACGCCGACCGGAATATTATAGTTATACGCAAGGAGCTGTGCGGTCTGCCGGCGGAAGGACTGCCGTTTGCCTTTGTTTACGAGCTTGACACCGAACGGCTCTCGAGCACTCCGACAATTGCCGACAGAAAAATAGCCCTCAGCTATACCCATGACGGCAGGTGGTTCAGCCGGGGAAGAATCACTCTCAGCGCCGACTTCAACGCCGAATGTGCCGTTGACGGCGCGAAAAATATACTGTCGGGCAGACTGACAGACGGGGTATATACCTTCTTCATAACGCTGACCGACGACAGATACGGCACAGACCCGGAAGCCGATTCGGCTGTTCTGAACGGCATGGTTGCCGAGGGTTACACGGCGCTGCTTGAATCCCACAAAGCGGCATGGTCGGCGTATCACGCCGAAGGCAGTGTGATTCTGCCCGACGAGAAGCTGCAGGAGATTTACAACACTGCGGCTTACCATCTGCGGATCACCACCACCCGCTGGTCGATACCCGTCAACCTCTGCGACACCCACTGGCACGGCCGCTATTTCGCCTTTGACGAATACTATTCGCTGCGCGGACTGCTGACTTCGGGTCATATGCATCTGGCAAGAAGGGTGCCCGAGTTCCGCTTCAAAGGGCTGGAACACGCCATAACCCGTCAGTCGTCGAAGAACGTGCGGGAAGCCTACTACCCCTGGGAGACTCTGGAGGACGGCACCGAGGGTGCTCCCTACGGCTACTGGATGCAGCATATTTTCCACATGGCACATGCCGCCAGGGGCGCGTGGGAGTATTATCACTACACCGGCGACCTGGAGTTCCTGCGGGAGAAGGCATATCCCATAATCACCGCCTGCGCCGAGTTTTTCAGGCGGCATATGGTCTACCGCGACAATTCGGGCGTCACCGGCGGCAGGACGATAATCGGCAGCTGCACCGATCTCGAACGGCTTGGAAGTTCAATCAAGAATCCCTTCATGACCACATGCTCGGTCATCACCACCTTCAACGCGCTTACCGAAGCCGCCGCTATTCTCGGCGAGGAGAACGAGATGACCGCCGAATGCGCCGAGCTGGCGTTCGAGTTGAAGCGCGACCTGCCGCACGACGGCGAGAAATATGTGCCCTATCCCGGCTGCGAGCAGCGGAGTATCGGCGTTTTCTGCGGCACATTCCCCTATTATGTTCTCGACCCGTCGGACGAAAAACAGCGCCGCGCCGCCGAGGACTACTGCGCACATGAGCATGTCTACGGCAACATGTACGCCATGGGTTCGGGCGTTTCCTCCTGGTACGCGCTGTGGAAGTCGCTGAGTTATTCCCGCTGGCAGGAGCCGGAGCTTGCCGCCGCCGCTCTTGGACAAGCTGCAGCTACTGCCGGATGCTTCTCGGAGATGTATGAGATAAACGAGCCGGACCACCGCATCAGACCCTGGTTCTCAACTTCATCCGGCATCATGCTCAACTGCATAAACGAACTGCTGGTTCAGTCGGAACACGGACGCCTGCTTATAGCCCCGGGCGTGCCCGAGAGCTGGCGCTCCTTCGAATTTACTCTGCCGGTTATCGGCGGCTCGAAGCTGCACTGCAAAGTCAGTGACGGTCGGCTTAAAGCCTTTGAATTCATCGGCGCGGCTCCCGAACTTGAGATTGTATTTCCCGAATGGATCAAAAGATAAAAGATAACAAAAGAAAAAGAAGAAGGAAAAACCATGAACGAACAAAAATACATCAACAGAACTTATACGAAATTCGATAACATAGTAAACCTCTACGCGCGCAAAATGTTCACCACCGTGGGCAGGGCGGAGAAAGTTTATGCCCTCGAGACGAAGGAGCATCTGCGCACGCCTCCCTGCTGCGGATTAAGCGCCATAGAACCGGGGACAACCTGGGGCGGCGAGTATAACAATATCTGGCTTGTGACCGAGGTCACGGTGCCCGAGTGCGCGGCGGACGGGGTCTTCTGCGCCATACCCGACGTTGACGCTTCGGAGATAATGGGCTTCATCGACGGCAAACCGGTCGGCATCATCAACTCAAAGAACAATTTCATCGGCGGTCAGCACAGCGTGATCTACATCGAGGAGAACGCGGTTCCCGGCAACACTCATAAACTCGCCTTCGAGTGCTACGCCGGCCACACCTGCCTGGGTACCCAGCCATACGACAGCTACGGCGCCGACGAATCGAAACCTTCAGGCGATTTCAGACACCGCTATTCGGGCGTTCGCTTTGTGTTGCTTGACAGGGTTTTCTGCGACTTCTGTTTCGACCTTACGACCGTGCTGCAGCTGGCGCGTCTTCCGCAGGAGAATTTCGTGTCGCTTAAAGCTCACGAGTGCCTCGCCGACGCCTTCCCTCTGCTCATCGCCGACCCCGATTCATACACCGATGACGAACTGCGCGAATCCTGCGCCGCAATCAGCAAGGTTCTGGCTCCCGCTCTCTCGAAGGGAAGCGGCGACCGCTCCCGAGGCTATGTGGGCGTGATCGGACACTCACATATGGACACAGCCTGGCTCTGGCCGGTGTCCGAGACGATACGCAAGTGTGCCCGCACCTACTCACAGGCATTGACGCTGATGGATATATATCCCGACTACACCTTCGTTCAGTCCTCGGCGCTGCACCTGGACTGGATGCGCCGTTACTACCCCGACATCTTCGAGGGGATAAAGCAGCGGGTTGCCGACGGACGCTATGAGCCGAACGGCGGCGTATGGGTCGAATGCGACTGCAATGTCACCGGCGGCGAAGCCATGGTTCGCCAGTTCCTCTACGGTCAGCGCTATACCGGGAAGCATCTCGGCTACCGCTCCGACTCCTTTTGGCTGCCCGACACCTTCGGCTACAACGCGGCCATCCCGCAGATCATGCTGCAGTCGGGCATAAAGTATTTCTACACCACAAAGATGAGCTGGAACGACCTGAACAACTTCCCGGCGGACAGCTTCAGATGGCGCGGTCTTGACGGTTCCGAGGTTATCACACACCTGAACCGCATGCATATGATGCCCGATGTCGCCGGCCTCACGGGTGCGGTCACCGGCATTCAGGACAAGCGTTCAAGCGATATGCGTCTGGCTGCCTACGGTTTCGGCGACGGCGGCGGCGGACCCACTTTCGGAATGCTTGAGTATCTGGATCGTGTCAGGTCTCTGGACGGTCTGCCGAAGATCGAGAAGACCACCATAACCGGCTTCAACGAAAAGCTGGAAGCCCGGCGCGACCGTCTGCCGCTCTACGACGGCGAACTTTATCTCGAATTCCACCGGGGAACGCTGACCTCAATGCATGTGGTAAAGCGCTCCAACCGTCTGGCTGAGATAGCTCTCCACGACCTGGAGCTTCTGAATGTGCTGTCGGGCAGACCTGTCGACGGGAAGCGGGATGAGTTCTACGAAGTAATGCTTAAGAATCAGTTCCACGACATTCTCCCCGGCACCTGCATCCCCAAGGTCTACGATATATATAAGGAAGAGATGAGCGCGCTGCTCGATGACATCGCGGCAGCATCGGGCGGTTACATCAGCGGCATGTCGTCCGGGGCGGAAAACAGCTTCTCGCTCTTTAACTCGCTTTCAACCGCTCAGAAGGGCGCGGCAGTAATCCCGGGCAGAACGGGCATCGCAGGCAGAGATGCCCAGAGCTATACCGACCTTATGGGCAAGGATGTGACGGTATTTGCCGCCGAAATCCCCCCGATGTCGGCAGTCACGCTTGAATACGCGGCTCCCACCGGCTCGGTCAGCGCTTTCTGCGCCGAGGGCAATAAGCTGGAGACACCCTATTATAAGGTCACCTTCGACGTCGCAGGCTATATATCCTCGCTCATCGATAAAGCGAACGGCAGGGAAATCGCCAATCTCAGCGGCAACGCCGCGCCTCTGGGCACACTCTGGTTCGGAGAAAATATGCCTACCCGGTATGACAACTGGGAGCTGGAGGACGACGTGTTCGCCAAGCTCAGTCAGACCCGCAGCCTGCTTAACCGCAGCGTGGTAACCGACGGCGCGGTGGAGTACCGCATCCGCAGCGAATACGCTCTGGGCAGGAATTCCAAGGCGTACATCGACACGGTGTTCTACGCCGACGACCGCCGCATAGACTATGAGGTGAAACTCGACTGGCACGACCGCCATTCGATAGTCAAGGCGGGATTCGACGTGAACATCCGTTCGGCATTCATCAAGAATGAGATTCAGTTCGGTCATGTCGACCGTCCCACCACCCGCAACAACAGTATTGAAAATGCCCGCTTCGAGGTCTGCAACCACAAGTGGTCGGATCTGTCCGAGACCAACTACGGCGTGGCGCTGCTCAACGACTGCAAATACGGCATCTCCTGCGAAGGTTCAAATATCATGCTGACGCTGGCGTTGGGCGGCACCCGTCCCGACCCCTTCAACGGCTTCGGCGAGCTGTATATGCGCTACGCTCTCCTGCCCCACATCGGTCCCTTCAACGCTGAGAATGTGGTGCTGCCGGCATATCGCTTCAACTACCTGCCTGTGTTTGCCGCCGGTGCTGTTGAGGTTCCGAAGCTGTTCGGGCTGTCCGAGTCAAACATCATCTGCGAGGCGGTCAAGCACGCCGAGGATGTTGAGGGCGCCTATGTGCTGCGCCTCTATGAGTGCGAGCGTTCGGCGACAAACTGCATTCTCACCCTTCCCGGAGCGAAGAAGGTCACCTTAACCAATATGCTTGAAGAAGCGGCAGAAGAACTGAAACTAACCGACGGCGCCGTGAGCCTCAGCTTCAGACCCTTTGAGATAAAGACCATACTGGTCGAGAGATAACCGGGCAGAGGACAAACATATGACCTCAGAAAATTCAAACAAATTCGTCCGTGTGTTCACACGCGGAGCGGCTGCCGCGGTACTGCTTGCCGCCATAATCTGCCTTGCCGTAAGGCTGCTGATATTCGCAGTCGGACCGCTGGCGTTGCTTGTCGACCCGCTGATCGGCGAGGTGTTCTCTCAATGGAAAAGCGCCGATGTAAGTCTGATACTGATCCTGCCGATGCTGTTTGTCGCCGCGGCAGTGCTGCTCTTTATGAAGGCAAAGCGTCACCGGCTGCTTGCGGCTCTGGGATGTGTGATTATCGTCATCGCGGGAGTGTTGGTAACACTGGTGACCGCGCGGATAAACTCGGTGCCGCTCTATACGCTGATTAGGATTATTATGGATTTTGTAAGCTCCGGAGCGCTGAAGGTTTTATAACAAATGGATATACACGACTTAACCAAACGCCTGCCCTCGATTGCCGCGGCGGTCGCTATTCTGCTGACGGCATCGCTGGGCGGCTGTTCCCGTGCTGTGCCCGAGCCGCTGTCGGGGCAGGGAAGCGAATGGATCGCCGGATACGGCGTTACCGACCTGGTGCCCCCCTCCTCCAATCTGTCCGATTATTATGTAGCCGGCTACCGCAACGGCAACCGAGCCACCGGACTGCTGGATTATCAGCAGGCATGCGCAATGTGGCTTGAGACGGGCGGAGCGTCGCTGCTGCTTGTGGCGGTTGACTGCGTTGCGCTGGCGAAAACCCAGACGGATGAGATCAAAGACAGGATCTATGCCGCATATGATGGCGATAAATCGGCGCTTCGTATTCACATCATCTCAACGCACGACCATGCGGGCATCGACACCTTCGGTCTCTGGGGCGAGTTAGCCCGTGACGGCAAGGACGAGGGCTTCATGGAGGTGCTCTATCAGGGAGTTGTAAAGGCAGCACTTGACGCATATGCCGACCGCCGACCGGGCGAACTCTACTACGGTCACAACGGAAAGGGCATAGAGGAGCTGCAGCGCGATTCCCGCAATCCGCAGATATACGACAGGGAAATACATCAGCTCCGCTTTGAGCCCTCCGACGGCTCCCCCGGTATACGGCTGCTCGACTACGCGGCTCATGCCGAATCGCTGAGAGGCGCAAACTCGCTGATAAGCGCCGACTATCCCCGTTACCTGCGGGAGGCGGTTGAACGGGATTCGCCCGGAAAGGATCGGGCGCTGTATGTACCCGGTGCGGTGGGCGGACTTATCATGACTCATGTGCTGCGCGATGATAACGGCGAAGAATACCCGGTTGAAACGAATGTGGTGCTCACCGGCGAGCTGCTGGCAAAGACCGCACTTGCCATAAAAAATGAACGAAAACTCGAGCCGCGCCTGTGGTGCGATACGACAGCCGTTCGGATTCCGCTTGACAACACGCTGTTTATCTTAATGGCGGCGGTGGGAGTGCTGCCCACCCGCGCCGTCGAGAGCCGTGACGGCAAATACGGTCTGTCGGTGGAGACGGTAGTGAGCCTGGTGAGGATAGGGGATCTCAGCCTTGTAATGATACCCGGTGAGTATTTCCCCGAACTGGCATACGGCGATACCGGTCCCGGCATACCGAACACCTCGAAAATTCCGAATCCCCCGCCGCTGAAGGATTATTTAGGCGAAGATTTTCTGATTGTCGGTCTCTCCGACGACGAAATCGGCTATATTGTCACTCCCTCCGACTTCCTGCTGCATAAGGATTACCCGTACATTAAGAACGCCAGCGAGATTTACGAGATACGCCACTATGAGGAGACAAACTCTGTCGGTCCCGATGCTGCAAAGCACATCGCCGACGCGGTCGCCCGTCTCTGCGAACGGGCGGGATTGTGGCAGCCGCCGACAGATGATGCCCTTGACAGTGCGAACAGGGAAAATTGATTATTATAGTAAAATCTTCGTAACAGGTTGACAATTCGGAAGATTCGGTATACAATAATACACCCGTACGGGATTGCTCAATCATGAGGAGCACCCGTGCCTGGAATAATCTGCCGCGGAGTGAAAGATATGAGACAGAGGATCGAATTTGTCGCAATGCGCGACGGAGCAAAGCTTTTCACGAATATCTGGATGCCCGATGAGCCGGGCAGGTATCCCGTCATACTGGTTCGTTCGCCATATGACGACCCGAAAAACTACGGCGGCGGCGGAACCAGGGAAGGATATGTCACAATATACCAGTCCTGCAGAGGCACGGCCGGGAGCCAGGGCGAGATCATCGCCTATGTCAATGAGCGCCGCGACGGTCTGGACACCCTGTCATGGATACGCAGACAGGATTTCTACAACGGCGAGATTTACGTTATCGGCGGTTCCTACCTGTCCACGGTGCACCTGATGTACCTTGACACCTGCCCTTCGGACGTGCGAGGCGGTCTGCTGAAGATACAGGACTGCGACCGCTACAACATACACTATGAGAACGGTCAATATAAGGTAGGTCTGCATTACGGCTGGGCGGTGGGCAACATGATAAAGCGCCACCCCGAACTTGCCGGCAGATATGACAAAGAAAAGGCGATACGCGAACTGCCCGCAAAGGATTTCGCGAAGCGTCTGCTGGGCGATTCCCCGGTTCAGACTCTCACCGAGGCGGAGGAAGCCTTCATGCATCCCGACCGCAGCGATCCCTGGTGGACAACCCGCGAGGGCGTAAAGGACGGACTCAAGGCGCCCGAGAGCATCCGCTTCCCCCTCTTCCTCTGCACCGCCCACTATGACATATACACCATCGGCATACCGCGTATGTGGGAGCAGCTAAAGCCCGAGACAAGGGCGAAGAGCATGTTCGTAATCACCCCCTACTCACACGGCTGGCTCAGCGGGAATTATAAGTTCGAGAACGACCGCAGCGAGTTCCTGTCGGAAATCGACGGCATATGGCTTGACTACTGCCGCACCGGACGGCTTCCCGTGGATATGCAGGGCTTCGAGCTGGGCAAGACCAACTGCTATGTGCTTTTCGGCGGGCGCTGGATCGCCGAGGAATTCATCACCGACGGCGCCAAAAAACACAGACTGTATCTCGGCGGAGGGCGTCTCAACGACACAGACTCGTCGGGCGAGACGTCATACACATACGACCCGGATCACCCCTCCACCTTCAACGGCAGCTGCGGCAACGTGTTCGGCGCCATGGCCGCGCAGCACGGCATAGGAACGAAGAACGACGTGCTGAGCTTCCTTTCGGAGCCCTTCTCCGATACAGTAACCGTCAAGGGCGTGCAGCGGCTGCACCTCAACGTAAAATCCGACCGCGAGGATACCGCGTTCTACGCCCGCGTGAGCCTAGTGCGCCGTGACGGAACGGCATACGGCATACGCGACCGCATCACCTCACTCTCATATGAACTTGGTGAAGGGAAGTATATCCCGGGCGAGACGGTTGGCATAGATATGGCGTTTGACCTGACCGCGTTTGAGATAAAGGAGGGTGAACGCATCCGTCTCGATATCGCCTCATCCTACTGGCCGGCATACATCCCCCACAACAACGTTTCCGGTATGTGGTGCGAGGTCACCGAGCGGCGGATCGCCCGCAATACGGTGGTCTGGGAAGGCAGCGCCCTTGAGCTCTGCATTGAATAAGTCAAAATATTAAAGGAATAGATAGGAGAAACATCATGGCTGAAGATAAGAGACACGAGTCTGAAGAAGAGCTTTACGAGGAAGAGATATTCACCCTGACCGACGAGGAGGGTGTCGAGACCCAGTTCGCCCTGCTCGGCAGCTGCGAGTATGAGGGCAATACATATCTTGCTCTTATGCCGGTTGACGGAAATGACGATGATTATGTCATTCTCCGCATCGAGGTCGATGAGGACGGCGAGGAGATACTTGCCACTATCGAAGACGATGATGAGTTTGACAAGGTTGCCGACCTGTTCGAAGACGAGCTGTTCAGCGATATCGACCACGACGCCGAGTAATCGGCAGCATTAAAAGCCCTACAGCGCACCCTCCGCCGCCCATACAAGTCGGTTTATCGGCTTGTACGGGTAGCGGAGGGTGCTTTGTTATCTTATGTTTATACACACATTAACCTCATTTTCATCACGAAACGGTGTGTAAATATAATATATGCACAAAATATTCATAAAATATTCGTATATTTCGGCTATATTATTTATTACGCGTTTGTGATATAATACAATCACATTGAAAGCCAACCTGCTTGGTTTGTGATGATCGTATAATTAAACCCACAAAGAATAAATGGAATCTGGTCTTCCCGTTATGGGTATTGCAGACCTCCTCGCGTACGCCTGCAGTAGTAATTATGTCAGTCACGTGTACGTTGGACGCTGGTAGCACAAAGTGCGGGAGAGGATACCTGCCTTGCTTATACGTGCAGGGTTTCTTAATTAGCGGTCACACGGCTTGGCGGGGGCTTTCGTTTTTTTTAAGTGGATTCGGCATGCGCGCATTTGCGCTGCCGTTTTTATTTGTATGAGTGAGAATATGACTGAATTCAATGCGGCAGGCGGATATTCATGCACTCTGCCGCCACCCGGCACTCCCGATGTCTGGGAGCGTATCGAAGCGGCATACCGGGAAGGGTTTCCGGTGGTGCTATACGGCACGGGGGACGGAGCCGACCGCATAGCGGCGGTACTTGAGGGGCGCGGGATTGTGATTTCCGGCTGCTTCGCCTCCGACGGTTTCGTTAGGAACCGCAGCTTCCGCGGTCATACGGTGCACTCCTTCGACGAGATTAAGGCTATATTCCCCGACGGTTTTGTGACAATACTTGCCTTTGCGACGGCACTGCCCGAGGTTATGGACAAAATAGACACGGTCGCCGAAGAATCGGCATGCTTCTTCGCGCCCCATATACCGGCAACCCCCGATAATAAGGGTGAATACCGTCCTTTCACACGGGGGGACTATGACAGGGAATACAGTAAAATCGCAGAGGTGAGCCGGCTGCTGTGGGATGAGCGCTCCCGGGCGCTTTATGCGGCGATATGGCAGTGGCGTATGACGGGAGAATTGTGTTGGCTGCGTCAGGCGGTGGCTGAAACGGTTATGCCCTGGGAAAAATACCGGCACATTGTCGATCTGGGTGCATACACGGGTGACACCGCACGGTTTTTCGCAGAGCGCTGTCCGAACCTGATAAGCCTGACGGCGCTTGAGCCCGACCGCCGCAGTTACGCGAAATTGTCGGCGCTGGAGCTGCCCGGCATCGACTTCCGTCCGATACACGCCGCCGCCTGGGACAAGCGCGACACACTGACGGTACTTGGGCGTGGCGGCAGGGGAATGTATACCTCCGATATGCCGCTGCCCGAGCCGCCCCGCGACCGACTGCCGCCCGCAGTGCATTATGTGGACGCGCTGCCCGCCGACGAGGCAGTCGACACTGCCGACCTCATCAAGCTGGATGTGGAGGGAGCGGAGATGCGGGCGCTCAGCGGTGCAAAGCGGCTGATTTCCGACTGCCGGCTCGATCTGCTGATGTCGGTTTATCACCGCTCGGAGGATCTTTTCATGCTGCCGCTCCGGGTGCATGAAATACTGCCGGAGAAGCGGCTGAGGCTGCTGCGCCCTCTCTGCTATCCCGACTGGGATGTGGTGCTTGCCGCTGCGGAATAAAGGCATACCGCACAAAAACATCTTCAACGAATTGTATTATGCTACAAAACGCAAACAGCGTCTTGCAAGTGGTATTATGTTGTGATAAAATGTATGAAACAATGGCGGCTTCTCCGGATGCCGCCGGTTGGAATAATTTGATATGGAGGTTACAATGAAACGCAAGCATATTGCCCGCAGCATTGCCGTATTGCTCCTGCTCGCCCTGGTGATTACTTCTCTCATCCTCAGCCTGAGCGCCTGCGGAGGCGGTTCGGATAACGGCACCGATGCCGCCGACGGAGGGGAAACAGTTGCCGATACCGCAGCTGAAGAAACCACCACGGCTGACCCGCTGGCGGTTTACAAGGATTTTGACTTCAAAGGCGCCGACTACAACATCATCGCGCAGCACGTTGAAAACGAGCAGCCCACCGTTCCGCCGCCGGAGCTCACCGGCGAGAAGGTCTTAGATGCCCTTTACGAGCGGGACAAGACGATAAGCGAGATGATGAACATCAACATCGTATATACCAATGAGAAGTACAACGAGGTAGGCTCCCGCGGGAAGCTGAACGCCGATCTGCAGGCTGCCATAACCGCCGGCGACTGCCCCTGGCATCATGTCATCACCTCCATGGCGGACGGAATGAACAAGCATTCGGTGGGCGGATTTATCAAAAACCTATGGGATGTGGATAATATCCGTCTCGAAGAACCCTGGTGGAATCAGTATCTGACCGAAAACCTCACCTATAACGGCAAGCTCTTCGCTCAGTCCGGTCCCATAACCCTTGCCTACTACTACTCACCCTGCGCACTGGCGTATAACCGCACGGTGGCAGATAACAACGGTCTGGGCGATTTCTATGACTATGTTGCAGACGGCAGCTGGACTTTTGACAAGTTCGCCGGTATTATCAAGGATATGTCACGCGATCTGGACGGCGATGGCAAGATGACCACAGAGGACTTCTACGCCGTTATGTCCGACGAACTGTCGGCACAGGCCTTCTATATCGGTATCGGCGGACGTCATGACGCCATTGTCGACGGCAGACCGCAGTTTGTCCTTGGCGAGGAAGCCAACATAACCCGACTTGCAAAGGTAGCCGAGTACATCGGCAATCCCGATATCACTCTCGGCTCCGAGGGTCTTTCGGGCTTCACCTCCACCGCGGCAAAAAAGACCAATCAGTTTAAGATTGGCAAGACCCTCTTCTGTGCCTATAATATGAACGGCTACATATCGCAGCTTCGCGACATGGAGGATGACTACGGTCTCGTTCCGAATCCCAAGCTGGATGAGCAGCAGGAGGAATACCGCACATTGGGTTCCGGCTTCGGACCGGTGGGTGTGGCAATTCCGGTGACTGTTGTCGATACCACCATGCCCGGCGCAGTTATGGATGCCATGGCGTTCATTTCCTATACCGAGGTCGGCACCCTCATGTTTGAGGTCACCCTCAAGGAGAAAATTGCCCGCGACGAAAACTCCAAGCTGATGCTTGACATCATTTACAAGGATGTTATCTACGACTGGACTTGTACATTCAGTATCGGCAATGTTCATGTGCTGACCCGCGCCATCTGTCTCGGCAAGAAGCCTAATATCGCCTCCGAGTGGGCGGCTATTGCTGATTCGGCAAACGCTGCTCTCGACAAGATTCTCGAAGCCTACGATAAAATCAACTGATCAAATGATTTAAGATATAACCGCAAAATGTACCCCGAGTCAATCTCGGGGTACATTTATGTTGACAATCTGCCTAAATAGCATTATAATACTGATAACGCTTGATGCACTTTTAACATGACAGGAGGCACATATTATGGGGCAGATAAATGAAACCGTGTATCCGCATTATACGCTTGCCAATGTGGGCGCCACCCTGGCGCTGGCTGCCGGAATCGAAGCGCCGGCACAGTCGGAGGAGCCGATACCCGCGGTACTTAACCTCGTAAAGGCAAATACGGTGTCGGGCAAAGCCGACAAGCTGCTGATATTCAACCCCGACGCGGTGGCGCTGTGGCTCTATCTGCGCTATACCGACTTTTTCGCGCCGGTACAGCGTCACACCCAGCTGACACTGCCCATGCGCGCGGTGATGCCGTCGGTGACACCCGTGTGCTTCGGCACCATATACACAGGCGCCATGCCCGCCGTTCACGGCATACAGAAATACGAGAAGCCGGTGATAAAAACCGACTCCTTCTTTGACTCGGCGGTGAGAGCCGGAAAAAAGACGGCTATATGTGCAGTTGACGGCTGCTCAATGTCGCGGATTTTCCTCGAGCGGGAAATCGACTACTTCATCACCGAAAGCGACCTCGAAGCGGCGGAGAAAGCCCTTAAGCTGATAAATGAGGACGACTACGATATCATAGTCTGCTATCAGGGCAATTATGACAGCACCATGCACGGCGACGGCACCGAGGCGCAGACCTCACTTGACGCGCTGCTGGACAACGCCGCATGTTTCGACAGGCTGGTAAAGGCATTTGACAAGCGCTGGGCGGGAGTTGACCGCCTCTGCGCCTGGATAACCGACCACGGCGCCCACGACGGACCCGACGGCAGAGGCAGTCACGGCAAGGATATCACCGAGGACATGAATGTCACCCATTTCTGGGGCGTCACTCACGCCTGATATGAAAAGGATAGTTCCCCGTCGGCCGGCAGCGCTCACACTGGCTGTGATAATGCTTGCGGCAGGTCTCGTCTCATGCAGTCAGCTCGGTATCGGCGGTGATAATGTAGGCGACGGCGTGACCGTTTCGGTGAGCTTCCGCGAAACCAAACCGGTGACCGAGAGCATTCCGCTGATAGAGCGCATGGCGCATATGACCCCCGCGTTTGAGGCAATAATACGCGCCATAGAATACGAAAATCTTAACGGCGGCGACGGCGGCTACCGCAGCGAAGACCCGACATTTGTGACGGCGGTGCTTTCCCGTCTCGCTTTAAGCCAAAATGGCGGCACCGAACCGTTCAGAGTTTCAAGTGAGGAGCTTGAAGGGTATCTTGCCGCCTGTTTCGGGGAGCGCACAGAGCTGCCCCGCAGTCTTGCCGACGGACTTGACATTGACCCGTCCTCCGAAGAGCTTGCGTCTCTGCCCGAGCGTTCGGTTGAACTTGCCGATGTGACCCGGGGAAGCGGCGATGCCTGGACTGCATACCTGAACTACCGCGACGACACAGACAGTTCGATAATCTCGGTTTATATTCTCAGTGTAGCCGATGCGCGGGACACCGAATGGGGTTACTCGGTGCTTGCCTGTGTCGAATATTCGTAGAGCCGGAACGATGATGTTAAAGAGAAGGGGAGAACATGACTACATACGAACGCATATCGCGCATGTATGCCCATCAAGAGGCGGACAGAGTGCCTATAATTGACACGCCCTGGCAGGGAACCGTTTCGCGCTGGCGTCGGGAGGGAATGCCTGCAAATGCCGACTGGCGGGATTTCTTTGAAACCGACAAATGCGCGTCCATCGGGGTGGACATTTCGCCCCGCTTTGAAGTCAGGGAGATTGAGCGCACCGACCGCTATGTTATCTCAACCACGCCCTGGGGCGTGACGCTTAAGAACTTCCTGCATGAGGATTCCACGCCGGAGTTTTTAGACTACAAGGTGAACACATCTGAAGCCTGGAAAGAGGCGAAGGCGCGCATGACACACACACGCGACCGGGTCAACTGGGAATATCTGGCGAATGCCTATCCCCGCTGGCGGGCGGAGGGGCAGTGGATTTCGGCGTCCTTCTGGTTCGGCTTCGACGTGTCCCACTCCTGGATGTCGGGCACCGAGACAATTCTCGTCGCCATGCTGGAGGAGCCCGAATGGGTCAGCGACATGTGGAACACCTACCTCGATTCCTGCATAGCGCTGTTCGATATGGTCTGGGACGCGGGCTATCACTTCGACGAGATAAACTGGCCGGACGATATGGGCTACCGTGAACGCACCTTCTTCTCACCGCAGCTCTATCGCGAGCTGCTGCAGCCGATTCAGAAGCGGGCGGTTGACTGGGCGCACAACCACGGCATACCCGCGCGGCTGCACTCCTGCGGTGACATAATGAGCATAATCCCCGACGTGCTGGAGACCGGTATCGACGCTCTGAACCCGCTGGAGGTCAAGGCGGGCATGGAGCCGCTGACGCTGAAGAAAAAATACGGCGACCGATTGACCCTCCACGGCGGCATCAACGCGGTGCTCTGGGACGACCGGGAAGCCATTATTTCGGAAATCGAGCGGCTTGTCCCGGTACTCAAAGAGAACGGCGGATACATATTCGCCTCCGACCACTCCATACCCAACTCGGTGTCGCTTGAGAATTTCAGGGCGATTATTGACGAGGTCAAGCGGGTAGGGAAATATTGAAATTTTATAATTTTCAGAGGAAAGTTTTATATGAAAAAAGAAATCAGAATTATATCGCTGCTGCTTGCAATGCTCCTGTTGTTATCCGCGGCGCTTGCGTCATGCGGAGGAGAAGACGGCGGCACATCGACCGCTTCAACATCGGCGGAGGCGACCGGGGCTGTCGAAACCGAGCCGGCAGACCAGCTTGAAGCGCGAAAGTTGGTGGACGATGAACTGGGGAATCCCGACCTGCAGGGCAAGGGCTTCCGCATAGCCACATACGGGCAGGGCAACGCCGACTTTACCGATATCGAGGAAGCAACCGGCGACGTGCTGACCGACTCGGTATTCGAGCGGAATTCCGCTATAGAGGAGCGTTTCAATGTCGAAATCGTCTCGGTCTGGGACGAATACGAGGCTATGAACACCCGCATCCCCAACACAATTTTAGCCGGTGACGACGCTTTCGACCTGGTCAACCATCAGGTGGTCAAGCAGGGCGGTATGGCGCTGCAGGGCTGCTTTATGAACCTTTACGAAATCCCGAACATCGACTTTTCCAAACCCTGGTGGGCGCCGGCGACCATGACAGACCTGACATATAAGAATGTCGCTTTCATCGCGGTGGGCGACTTCTCCATGTCCGCACTGTCTACCACCTACTGCGTACTGATGAACAAGAAGATCGCAGCCGACTACGGTCTGCCCGAGATGTACGATGTGGTGCATGACGGCAAGTGGACGATAGACTATATTGCCGGCGTGTCAAAGGAAATCTATGACGATGTCAACGGCAACGGAATACAGGACGACGACGATCTATACGGCTACATCACAAATTCACAGTCGAACGCCAATACCTACATCTGGGCGTTCGATAACCCGGTTATAAAAAATACCGGTGACGAACTGGAGGTTGTGTTCCACACCGACAAGATAGCCGCCATAACCGAGAAGCTGGTTACCTTATTCTGGAGCGGCGAGGGTATGCATACCTCAACCCAGAAGCCCACCTGGGCGCCTTCATCCCGGAACGTTCATCACTACAACTATGACATGTTCTATACAGGCCACACGCTTTTTGCCAACGGACTTATAGGACACGCAGCTTCAGACGATTTCCGCAATATGGAGGACGATTACAGCATTCTGCCATATCCGAAGTGGGACGAGGTGCAGGAGAACTACTACACCATGGCTGACGGCTCACACACAGCCCAATCGGTGCCTATGACCGCCACCGATTACGAGTTCATAGGCATAATGACCGAGGTAATGAACGCCGAGACCTACAAGCAGGTCGTTCCGGTCTACTATGATATAGTACTTAAAGTCAAAGGCGCCCGCGACGAGGAGTCGGTAGCCATGCTGGACGCCATTCTGGCTTCCCGATGCTTCGATATCGGCTATGTTTACGACAACTGGAAGGGAGCATCCTTCATAATGCAGCGTCTGCTCGGTGCCAAGGACACCAACTTCGAGTCTCACTGGGCATCAAACGAGAAAGCAATAATGGCGCACTACGGACAGGTAATCGAGTTATTTGAGAGCGCCGTTAAATAATTCACGTCAAACATATATTAAGCGAACGGAGTAAAACGCAATGATTAAACGCATCATCGCCGGAATACTGACAACTGCTATCCTTAGCTTTCCCCTGCTTGCTTTGCAGGGCTGCGGCGGGTCAGGAAGTACCGGTTCGGCTGACACCACCGCCGCCACGGCGGCAGAGACGGAATTCGACCCCTTCTGCGGTCTTGAACGCAAAGACTTTAACGGCAGGATCTTCACCATGCTCACCCGCGTCGACAGCGAAAATGTTTTATATGTCGAAGAGGAAACCGGTGAAGCCCTGAATGACGCAGTCAAATCCCGCAACCGCGCTGTCGAAGAACGGCACAACGTAGCGATAAAATCGGTGCCCAAGCCCAATGCCTGGGATGACCGCGAAGCATTCCTCGCAACGATCACCTCCTCGGTTCTTGCTGGCGACGGCGCCTTTGATATCGTTCAGGGCTACGCAGCCACCATAGGCGCGGGCTTTGAGTCGGGGATTTATCTGAACCTCAATGAAATAGAGTCACTGCGTCTTGATCAGCCCTGGTGGTCGGAGATTATCCGCGATGAGTTGACGGTAAACGGCATAATGTACGCCATAACAGGCGATATAGCCTACGACCTTTGGGCAGCCACACATGTTATCTACTTCAACAAGGTGCTGATCGAATCCTATAAGCTTGATTCGCCATATGAAGCGGTAATCTCCGGAAAGTGGGTATATGACCTATATCTGTCGATGCTCACAGGCCTTTACAACGATGTGAACGGCGACTCAAAGTCCGGGGAAGAGGACAGTTTCGGAGCCGTATACCATGACAGCCTCTCCTTTGACAACTTCCACAACGCCTTCGGCGTCCCCTACACAAAGCACAACGACGACGGCAGCGTATCTCTCGATATCTATAATGAGAAGATCATCGAGATATGCGAGAAGGTATATGACCTTGCCCTCAAAAATCCCGATGTCTACTTCATCCACGAAACAAGCGATCCGATTCTCAAAATATTCATGAACAACCGCAGTCTCTTCCTGCATACCACACTTCATCTTTCGTCACAACTGCGCGCTATGGACAGCGACTTCGGCATACTTCCCTATCCGAAGGGCGACGAGGCGCAGGACATGTATTATACCGCCAGCCGCGACAACCGTTCCATGTTCACCATTCCCATAGATGTCGCAGACCCGGAATTCTGCGGTTTCATTACCGAGGCGCTCTGCACCCTGTCAAGCAGTGAGGTTATTCCCGTCTATCACGACATCGTGTTAAAGGGTAAGACCGCCCGCGATGAGGACTCCCAGTTAATGCTTGACATCATCCGCGAAGGCATAATACTCGACTTCGCCGCCGAATATGCCGTTCAGACCGAACGCGCCGGCTTCATCATCCGCGACTGCATATATACCGAACAGGAAATTGCCTCCTTCTACGCTGCAAATAAATCCAAATTCGAAACCGCTTTTGCGAGGTTCCTTGAAGCTTACGAGATAGGCTGACATGAGTCTGCGACACTGCCGAAACAGGTCGAATCGCACGAACTGTTAACAGGGCAGACATAATATAGATACAATCCAAAGACATCATGACGGCAGAGACGGCTTCTGAACATCGACGCTTTGGCGGAGGATTCACATGCTACTGAGTTACAGCAAACATATTTTACGAACGGAGTAAACCACAATGATTAAACGCACCTTATCCGGTATTCTGACATTCATTATCATCTGTCTTCCCCTGCTTACTTTGCAGGGCTGCGGCGGGTCGGGAAATACCGGTTCGGCGGACACTACCGCCATAACGGCGGCAGAGACGGAATTTGACCCCTATTACGGTCTGGAACGCAAGGACTTTAACGGCAAAACTTTTACCATGCTGACCCGCGCCGCCTGCGAAAACGTCATATATGTTGAAGAGGACAGCGGCGACGCCCTCAATGACGCAGTCAAATCCCGTAACCGCGCCGTCGAGGAGCGCTACAACATAACAATCAAATCGGTGCCCAAGCCCAACGAGTGGGAGCAGCGCAATGAATTCCTGGCGACGATAACTTCCTCGGTGCTTGCCGGCGACGGTGCATTCGATATCGTTCAGGGCTATGCAGCCACTATAGGCGCGGGCTTTGAGGCGGGGATCTATCTGAACCTCAACGAAATCGACTCGCTGCGTCTTGATCAGCCATGGTGGTCGGAGATCATCCGCGATGAGCTGACGGTAAACGGCATCCTCTACGCCATTACGGGCGATATAGCCTACGACCTTTGGGCTAATACTCATGTCATCTATTTCAACAAGGTTCTGAGCGATTCCTACAAGCTGGAATCTCCATATGAGGCTGTAACCTCCGGCAAGTGGGTATACGATCTCTATCTGTCGATGCTCACCGGACTTTACAGCGACGTGAACGGCGACTCAAAGTCGGGCGAGGAGGACAGTTTCGGAGCGGTATACTATGACTCCCTCTCTTTTGACAACTTCCACAACGCCTTCGGTGTACCATATACAAGGCACAACGACGACGGCAGCGTATCGCTGGACAACTATAACGAGAAGATCATAGCAATAAGCGAGAAGGTATATGACCTTGCGCTCAACAACACCGACATATACTTTACCAACGGCGATGTCCTCTCGACCCGCGATACGGCTCTGAATATTTTCATGGGCGGGCGCGGCCTGTTCCTGCACACCACACTCACCTACTCATCGCGATTGCGCGCCATGGACGACGATTTCGGCATTCTGCCTTACCCGAAGGGCGATGAGGCACAGGAAAGATACTATACCGCCAGCCGCGACGGCCGTTCTATGTTCACCATACCGATAGACGTCGCAGACCCGGAATTCAGCGGCTTCATTGCCGAGGCGCTCTGTACCCTGTCAAGAAGCGAGGTCATTCCCGTTTATCACGACATAGTGCTTAAGGGAAAGACCGCCCGCGACGAGGACTCACAGGTAATGCTGGATATCATCCGTGAGGGCATAATCCTCGACTTCGCCGCCGAATATGCCGTTCAGACCGAACGCGCCGGCTTTATAATCCGCGACTGCATCCAGGGCAAACAGGAAATTGCTTCCTTCTACGCTGCCAATAAAACCAAACAGGAAACAGCATTTGCCAAGTTCCTTGAAGCCTATAAAATCTGATGCTCAAAATCTGTTCGGATAACACGAACAATCAGCAGGAAGGTTATAATATGAACACAATCAAAAGACAGCTTGACGGCAGAGACGGACTTCTGACCGTCGACGCTTTGGCGGAGGGGATATACAGAATACGCCTTCGCCGCTCCCGCCATCAGCGCGAGTCGATGCTGACCCGCTACGGTATCATCAAAACCGAACTTCCCGGCGCGGCTGTTCCCGAGACCGGCGCTGTCAGTGAAGACGGTGTGGTAATAAGCATCGAATCGGGCGGCGTTTCGCTGACACTTGATCTGAGCGACACCCTTTCGGCGTGCTATGAGGACGGCGGCTTCCGGCTGCGAATCCCACTTGAAGCTGACGAAAGGCTCTTCGGACTCGGCGATGAGACGCGGGAGACCCTGATGAAGCGGGGCAGAAAAGCCGATCTCTGGCAGGCAAATGTAAAGAGCTACGGTCCTATACCCTATCTCATGTCCTCCCGGGGCTGGGGTATTATGATGAACCTCACCTACCGCCATTCCTACGACATGGGATGCGACAAAGCCGACGAACTGCGTATCGACGCTTTCCGGGGTATGGCGGATATATATGTCTTCCTGGCGGGGAGCATGAAGGGCGTACTCGATAAATATACCTCGGTTTCCGGTCGGCCGGTTCTGCTGCCGAAAGCCGCCTACGGTCTCACCTTCGTCAACAACGAGGAGGAGGGCGCCCGGGATCTGCTGGAGAACTGTCTCATGTTCCGACGGGAGAAGATTCCCTGCGATATCATGGGTCTGGAGCCGGGCTGGATGTCGAAGCACTACGACTTTTCTACAGACAAAACCTGGGCAAACGAGAGATTCTATCAGTGCTACTGGCTGCCGAAGAACTACAGCGGAAGCTGGTCGATGTTCTACAATCTGCGTCAGATGGGCTATAAGCTCTCGCTCTGGCTCTGCTGCGATTATGACCTCCTTTGGAAGGAGGAGAAAACGGTCAGAGAACAGAAGGGCGCTGATTACGACGGGGCGGAAATCACCGACGAGCACTTCGCCGGCAATATCTACATGGACAAGCTGACCAGACCCGGCGAGGACTGGTTCGAGCATCTGAAACGCTTTGTCGACCAGGGGGCGGCTGCCTTCAAGCTTGACGGCGCGAATCAGGTGCTTGAGCATCCCGACAGGATCTGGGCGGGGCGCTATACCGACGACGAGGTTCATAATGTTTATCCTGTCATCTACGGCAAGCAGATGAAGGAGGGCTTTGAGGAGCACACCGGCAGGCGGGCTCTCATCTACACCCCATCGATGTACGCCGGACAGCAGCAGTACTGCGCTACCTGGGCGGGAGACACCGGCGGCGGATACAAGACAATGATATCTATTCAGAATCTTGCCATGTGCGGCCACACAAACGCCTCCTGCGACCTGGATGTGACACAGCTTTCGAGTATTCACTACTGCTTCCTCATGCCCTGGACCCAGCATCTCGGCTGGCGCAACTGGCAGCACCCCTGGTTCCTCGGCGATGAGCTGGAGGGCATATACCGCGAATACTCCCAGTTAAGAAGCTCGCTGTTCCCCTACATCTACTCGGCGGCGCACAAGGCGGCGGAGTGCGGACTTCCGATAGTCCGTCCTCTCAGCCTTGCCTACGAGGGCGACAGCCGCTTCGACGAGGTACTGAACGAATATATGTTCGGCGACAGCCTGCTGGTCTGCGCATTCGATATGAATATGACACTGCCCGAGGGTCGCTGGACAGACTGGTTCACCGGCAAGACCTATGAGGGCGGCGGCGAGAGCTTCACTTATGACCCGCCGAAGAACAAGGGCGGCGCGCTTATGGTGCGAGACGGCGGCATAGTCGTGACCCAGCCCTGGGCGCCTTATCTCACCCATCACGACCCGACCCATTATGATGTGCACATCTTCCCGGGTAATGCACAGGGCGAGTTCATCCTTTGCGAGGACGACGGCGAGACCTATGCCTACAAGAACGGCGAAGTGGCAAAGACCCGGTTCACGCTGTCGGGCGACATACTTACTGTTTCCGAACGCACAGGTTCATACACCTGCGTCGCAGAGAAGCAACATATGGAGGAGAATCAGGAAAGCGTTGCCGTCACCGAAACCCGCAATCAAATGCCGGGACTGGTGCCGCTCTATGTGAAGGTGCACAATCCCGACGGCATCACAGGCGTGACGCTGAACGGCGAAGCGGTTGAATTCACCCTTGAGGACGGCTGTGTCTGCTTCACGATACCCGTTTCGCTGCACGAAAAGGGAGAAGTCGTCTGCTGGCTGATCCGATAATCTGCTGAACATAAAAACAATCAGATACATCGTCAAATTATATACAAATCAGAAGAATCTGACGCATTATTCGGGTATTCTTTACCGAAAGAAAGGACAGGTATCATGAAAAAGCTCATGGCATTGCTTCTGACAACATGTATTCTCGTGTCCGCTCTTGCCTCCTGCGGCTCGGGCGGCGGCACATCCTCCGACACTGCGGTTACAGAAGCTCAGGCGGGCGAGGAAACCACCGCGGCTCCCGAATACAGCTACCCGGAGGTGAATTACGAGGGATACGAATTCCGGGTGTTAAATCTCGCGGAAGCGTGGAACACCTACATCCACCTGGATTTTGAGAATCTGACCGGCGAAGGTCTTGACGACGCGGTATACAACCGCAACCGCAGCGTTGAGAGCCGTTACAACTTCGTCTGGAAGGAGCTTGAGCATCCCTACACCGGATGGAGCACCGTCCAGAAGGAACTGATCAGTCTGGTTGAAACCAGCGTGCTGGCGGGTACCGACGATTATGACGCGGCGTATTTGTCGGTATACTGGAAGAACGGCATCGTCACCGAGGGCTATCTCTGCGACCTGCGCTCAATTCCGGAACTTCAGCTTGACGAGAAGTGGTGGGATACCAACATTATCAGTCTGCTGACGGTCAACGACAAGTGCATGACGGCATCCAGCCCGCTGAACCTCAATACCATCGGTCTCTGCGACGTGCTGCTCTTCAACGAGACGATGATGAAGCGGTACGGTTTGGATTACCCCTACCAGCTTGTGCGCGACGGCAAGTGGACGCTCGACAAGTTCTCGGAGTATGTGAAGGGCGCCGCTCAGCTCAACGGCGATGCGGGCTGGGCATACACCGAAGAGGGCAACTGCATCTACGGCATAGCGGGTCACAGCGACATGCCCATAGCCTATGTCTGCGGCGCGGGCAACACACTTACAAAGCGAACCGCCGACGGTCTGTTTGAGCTGTCGGTGGAGAACGACAACTTCTACAACGCCTTCGATAAGGTGTCGGCGATATTCACAACCTCCGACGGGTCGGTGCGTTTTAATAACGGCGATACCAAGACTCCGGGCGGCTATCTCCATATCTTCAACAACGGCAGATCGATGTTCATCACCTGCGAAATGAAGGCGGCGCTGGAACTGCGCCAGATGGAGGACAGCTTCGGACTTCTGCCGACGCCCAAGATGGACGAGAAACAGGACGATCACCTGACGGTTGTCAGCTACAACTCCTTTTTGCTGACTATGCCGATAACTCAGAAGGATACCGCCCGTGCGGGCATAATCCTTGACACCCAGACCTACGAGAGTTATAAGACGGTGTTCCCCGAGTATTCGGAGAAAACGCTGACACAAAAGGGCCTTCGCAATGACGATTCCATAGAGATGCTGGCGCTCATAAACGAAAGCCTCACCATTGAATTCTGCCAGGTGATGGGGGTCACCACCGCGCTGACCGCCGCCATAAACTCACTGATAACCGGCGAGAAGGGCCCCGGCGTGGCTTCCACCATAGCCCAGCACAAGGAAAAGATTATTGCCGACATGCAGACCGTGTATGACAGTATGAAGTAATAGATGGCATAAAAAATGCGCCGAACGGTGCGGGAGATTTACCCGTGACCGTTCGGCGTTTTTGTCTATATATCAGAATTCGGGGACATCCATCCACTCGCCGCCGTTCATTGCCGAGGTGTGGGCAATGAGCCCGGCGGCGGTGATATTTGCGGACATATGTTCATCGATTGCGGGCGGACGCTCCTCGACGCAGCTCATTACAAATTCGTGGACGAGATGGGGATGGGAGCCGTGATGGCCGCCTCCCGCGCCCTTCTTCAGCGACTCCTGAGGATTTAGCGGGTCGAAATTGCCGCCCACCGTGAAGGGATGCAGTTCTTGGGGAAGATTTTCGTAATAATTCGGCAGCTCTATCTGTTTGACGGGAGTGCTGCCCCCGCGCCTTGCAAGGTCAGATTGCACGAGGGTGGTGATATAGGGAGCGTCGTCGTCGGCAAACCCCCACTCAAATGAGGATTTTGAACCGTAGACGAAAAGTCCCTCCTGATATACCCGCGCCGTCTCGAAAAGCGAACGAGTAGCCTCGCCCGTCATGCCGTTTGCGAAGACAAAGTGCGCCGACTCCACAGGATAGGGGTTGCCGTATTGCTTTGAGTATTCGGGATTCATGGTGCCCGAACCGATGCAGGAAACGCGGCTGATGCGGGAATCCGATAGCCCCACCATCGGCGCTATGGCGTGAGTGCCGTACCACATGGGCGGCAGACCCAGCCAATACCATGGCCAGCGCTCCATATCCTGGTAGTGGCTTCCGCGCATGAACTGGATGCGCCCCAGCTCGCCCGAAGCTTTCATGGCGGACACATAATGATACTGATAGGTGTAAAGGGTAGTCTCCATCATCATGTAGTTCCTGCCCGAAGCGCGTTTCGCCTCGCATATGTGCTCAATATCCTCAACCGAGGTTGCCATGGGGACGGTGCAGGCGCAGTGCTTTCCGGCTTTCAGCACGGCGACCGACTGATCGGCGTGATAAGGAATCGGTGTGACAATATGCACGGCGTCAATCTGTGGATTTTCGGTAATCTCCCCGAAAGATGATGCGCAGTTCAGAGCGGCGCCGTCCGTCTCGCTTATATTGTCATATACTGCCTTCATCCTGTCGTCATCGGTGTCGAAAAGCGTCAGGCTTTCGACATTCGGATGTACTTTGTATATTTTCGCGAAAGCCCCGCCGAAACCGAGACCGACGAGCGCGACATTGAGTTTTTTCATACTGCTATACATCTCCTTCCGGATATGTCGTGTATTAGTGCGCTGTAAACAGATGATTATTTCATTTCGATGACGACAAAGCCCCGCGGGTCAAGCTCGAGCAGCAGCGAATCGCCCTTCCTGCGGGAGGTGCCGCGGCTCAGCAGCTCGCGCATCGGCTCGCCGCTGCACTCGATGACGGCTGATACGGGCTCTGCGGAGAAGTTTACAGCGACGATGACGCGCTGGTCTCCGGCGGTGCGCTCGATGACGGCTACACGCTTGTCGCAGTCAAGCCATTTTGTTGCCGCCGACGCGCCGAGAGCGGGATTGTCATGGCGCAGATCGGCAAGCCGGCGAAGCAGGGCGGAGCGTTTGCGCCCGGCATCGGTGAGAGCGCCGCTCCAGTCGATACAGTGCCTGCCGTGATTTCGATCGGAGAAAATCGAGTGACGAGCGCGGTCGCAGGCCTCATAGCCGTTGTATATAAAGGGAACCCCGTCACACAGCCCGGCAAAGGTGAGCGCCGCCTCAACCGCCGCGCCGCCAACCAGCGTTTCATATCGGATGTCATAGGACTCATTCGCGAAGTCGTGCTGATCGAAGAAACGGACGACTGCGCCGGTGCGGGGGTTCTTAGCCTCGGTAGCCTCCCAGCGGGCGCGTAGCTCGGTGACGTCGCCCGACTTTAGCGAATCGAGCAGTTTATGACCGAAGGAGAATTCGTAGTTCAGGTCGAAGACATTGTCAAGCAGGAAGCTTGCATTCTCGCCCTCGCTTAACATGATGAGGTCGGGTTTAATCTCGCGGCAGCGGCGCACCCCCTCCCGCCAGAAGTCAAGGGGTATCCCCGTAGCCACATCGCAGCGGAAGCCGTCGAAGTCCAGATCCCTGATATACCACAGCATGTTGGAATACAGGTACTCGCGCAGCCCTTCGCAATCGAAATTTAACTGAGGGAAGTGCCACTCGCCGTCGATGACCTTCCCGTCTTTGTCGTATTTGAGGAATTCGGGATGCTCTTCGATAAAGACCGCCTTCGGACCGCAGTGATAATAAACAAGGTCTACCATCACTCTCATTCCCAGTTCGTGAGCTTTGTTCACGAAGGAAATGCAGTCGTCCAGTGTACCGTAATCGGTATCAATCGCGAAATAATCTGAAATGCGGTAGGGATTCTTTGGATTGAAGGTCTTGGCTTTGTGCTGGCGGCTGGACCAGCGGGTCTGATCCTCATCCGGGTCTGCCTGAGCAATCGGGCAGAGATAGACAATGTCAAAACCCAGGCTTGCAAGATTTGGCAGCATGCGCTCCGCCCCCTTGAAGGTGCCCTCCGGGGTCATGGTGCGCAGGAACATCTGATAAAGAACCGATTGGTCAAGATTTCTGTACATTTCAGTCTCTCCTGTGTATTGTATTTGCCTTTATTATACCCTCAATCGGGTCGAGATGCAACAGCGAATATCACTGTTTGACCGAACCGATTACCATATTGCACCGGGCAAGGGAGAATAACGAAATCAGGCGTTGACCCCGGGAGCCATTATGGACATTTCGCAGAGCCTGCGGTACTCGCCGCCCGCCGCGTAGAGTTCAGCGTGTCTGCCGCGCTCAACAATCTTGCCGTCCTTCATGACGAGGATGAGATCGGCTTCTCGAATGGTCGAGAGACGGTGCGCCACTATGAAGCTGGTGCGGCCGCGCATAAGTTCGTCGAAGGCGCGCTGAACTTCCAGCTCGGTGAGAGTATCTATGTTTGAGGTCGCCTCGTCGAGAATCAGCATGGGCGAGTCGCGCAGCATCACCCGGGCTATGCAGAGCAGCTGTTTCTGACCCTGCGAGAGATTTCCGCCGTCCTCGGTTATTACGGTATCGTAACCTTCGGGCATCAGGCTTATAAATCTGTGAGCCCTTGCACGGCGGGCGGCGTCTTCAATCATCGCGTCGTCGGCGTCGGGTCTGCCGTAGGCGATATTCTCTCGGACGGTCCCGGTGAAGAGCCAGGTGTCCTGCAGAACCAGACCGAAACCCGAGCGCAGGCTGTCACGGGTCAGTGTTCTTATATCCCTGCCGTCAAGGAGGATGCTGCCGCTGTTGATTTCGTAGAAGCGCATGAGCAGATTTATGAGAGTAGTCTTGCCGCAGCCGGTAGGACCCACGATGGCGATGCGCATGCCGGGAGACACTTCGAGATTCAGCCCGGATATCAGCGGTCGGTCGGGAACATAAGAGAAGGCAACATCGCGCAGCGACAGCGAGCCTTCAAAGGATACGACATTCAGCGCATCGGGTGGATCGGGAGTCTCGTCCGGTGCGTCCAGCAGCTCGAACACACGTCCGGCTGCCGCCATTGCGGAGGTGAGCTGAGCGATGACCGTGCTTATTTCGTTGAAGGGCTTGGTATATTGGTTTGCATAGGCGAGGAACATGGACAGAGCGCCGACGCTCATGGTTCCCGACACGGCAGCCAGCGCGCCCAGCACTCCCACCACCGCATAGATAATGGCGTTGACAAAGCGGGTAACCGGGTTGACGAGGGCGCCGTATATCTGCGCCGCAAGGCCGCATTTCCCGAGACGTGTGTTTATCTCCTCAAAGCCGCCGTTCACCATATCCTCGCAGGCGAAGGCGCGGACAGCCTTCTGATTTGCGGCATACTCGTTGGCGAAACCCAGAACCTCGCCCTGTACACGGGTCTGTTCGGAGACATATTTATACGAGCCGCGGGCAATCACCGTCGAAACGGCGAGTGAGAGGGGCGTCAGCAGCACAACCGCTAAAGTTATATGCAGATTTGATTGAAGTGTAGCGCGGAGCATGAACACAAGTGTGCAGATAACCGTTGAAATGCCGGTAAACAGCTGGGTGAATGCGTGAAGCAGACCTTCGGAGACAAGCTCGATGTCGCTTGTGGCGCGGCTGATGATATCTCCGTGGGAACGGCTGTCGGTGTAGGAGAGGGGAACGCGGTTCAGTTTGCAGAACAGACTTACCCTCAGATCGCTTGCCGTGCGGTGAGTGATGAGATTGTTGAAGAAAGCGGTCAGAGCGGTGAATATCGCCGCGGCGGCGATGACTATGCCGAGTTTTATAAGCACCGGCGGGAGCTTTTCAAACTCCACATTTCCGGGACCTGCAATAAGATCGACCGCGTCGCCGATAAGCACGGGTGCCGCCAGCGTCATCACAACACCAAGAGCCGCAAAGAACAGCGAGAGAACGATAAGCGTGATATAAGGCCGGGTGAAGGCAAAAAGCCGCATAAGACTTCCCGAAGCCGAGTTCGTTTTTACTTTTCGCTTCACTTTTCTTCACCTCCGGGAACCGAGATATTCTGCGAACGGCAGATTTCACGATATACGGTACAGGAACAGAGAAGCTCGCTATGGCTCCCTATACCCGCAATCCTGCCGCCGTCAAGCACGATAATCATGTCGGCGTTAAGTATACTGCCCGCCCGCTGGGTAATCATAAGAAGCGTTGTGTCCGGCAGCTCGCGCCTGATAGCCTCGCGCATACGGTAGTCGGTGCCCGCGTCCAGCGCCGAACTGCTGTCGTCGAGAATCAGTATTTCCGGACGGCTCAGAAGTGCCCGGGCGACCGAAAGACGCTGCTTCTGACCGCCCGAGAGGTTACCGCCGTTCTGCTCCACCGATGATTCGAGACCGCCGCGCCGTTCGACGAAATCATCTGCCTGTGCGATGCTCAAAGCTTCCCGGAGTTTGTCCTCCGAGGCATCGCTTTTCGCCCAGCGCAGGTTTGAAGCTATGGTACCCGACACAAGCGCGGGACGCTGAGGAACTATGGCTATTGTGTGTCTGAGGGAACTTAGGGTTACCTGTTTAATATCGCAGCCGTTGACAAATATCTGTCCGCCTGCCGGGTCGTAGAAGCGCATGATAAGCGCGGCAAGGGTGGATTTGCCAGAGCCGGTACCGCCGATAATGCCGACCGTAGCGCCACGTGGCAGAGTGAAACTTATATCCGTAAGTACATTGCGTTCCGGGGTATAGCCGAAACTCACATTTCGCAGCTCAACGGCAGGAGCATCAGAGGCTGATTGAACAGGGAGGGCGCCGGCAGCCTCGGTCACCGATATTTCGGTGTTTAACAGTTCAAACACCCGGGTAAGCGATGCCGAGGCGCGGGTAAAGATACCCACAACGCTGGCAACCACCACAACGGCGATTGAAATCTGCGATATATAGTTGACAAAAGCCACAAGCTCGCCCTGCGTCAGATGCCCCGAGTCGACCCTCAGCGCACCCAGGGCGATGAGCAGCAGAACTCCGGTATTCATAATCAGCGTTGTTATGGGGTTCAGCAGCGCCGACAGTATTCCCGCGCGGGCTGCGGTGACCGCGTATTCGTCTGCGGCATTGTCAAAACGCTTCTCCTCCGACTTCTGCCGTGAGAAGGCGCGGATGACCCGTGCGCCCGACAGATTTTCGCGAACCAGCCGGGATATGCCGTCAAGACGCTTCTGATTCGTCCTGTGAATCGGTATGGTTCGTGACATGACGAACCACAGCACCAGCGCCAGCAGCGGAATAAGGGCGAAGAGTACAAGCGACAGCCCGGCGTCGATGGTACATGCCATGACGGCTGCTCCCACCGCTAAGAAGGGCGCCCGTATAAGCAGACGGATAACCATTGCCACGGCTAACTGTATCTGGTTGACGTCGGTGGTGATGCGCTGGGTCAGGGAGGGCGTGCCGAAGAGGTCAAGCTCTGCGTGGGACAGTTCGGTGACCTTCTTCATCAGCGCGCGTCGAAGGTCGGTGCCCATGCCCTGCGAGGTCTTTGAAGCCACTATTTGGCAGACAAGGGTGCAGGAGAGCCCCACCGCAGCCAGCAGCAGCAAAACGCCGCCCCGGCGCAGTATAAACCCTCTGTCCGAGGCGTATATACCTTGGTTTATGATATCCGCCATAACAAGCGGAACGATAAGCTCGAATATTGCCTCGATGACCTTGAACATCGGGCCTATAATGAAATACCGGAGATATGGACGGGCAAAATCGAATATGCTTGCCTGTCCTGCGGAACCCTTCGGCTTGCCTTTCAGAAAAATCACTTCCGTTTTCATAATGAATCGTTTGCCGGCGATTATAACACATATTAATGCGAAATTCAACCGATTTAACCATTTTGCTATTGACTTTTACCCTGTAAAAAAGTATAATATATTTTGTGCCGTGCCGCTCTGCGGCTGCGGCGGAATAATAAAAAAAGGAGTGGAACGCAAATGGATTCTGGTGGCAGTACGGTCGGCGGTCGATTATGCCCGTACGATCTTGATGGTTCGGCGGATGTGCCTCCCGGTGAACGCGTGTGCGTTCCGCTGAATTGACATTATTTTAAGGGTTAGTTAATCAGCCCGCCATAGCACCGTAACTGGGCGCGAATGTGCAAGCCGGCATTTCCGGCTGCCCGCACAATACATGCGCCTGCCTCCAATTATCAACTTTGCAAAGGAGGAAACGGTTATGAAAGCAAAAGTAATGGTTTTACTGGTCGAGAGGAAATTCGGAGAGCTTAGGGGACTGCTTATCGATATGCCTGCGGCGGATATCGCGGCGCTTATCGCGGAGTTCCCCAACGAACTGCTCCCAATTCTCTTCCGTGTACTTCCGAAGGAGTTGGCCGCAGAAACCTTCGTCGAGATGGAGCCGAATATTCAGCAGAATCTCATCGAAGCCTTCAGCGACATGGAACTCAAGGCAGTATTCGATCAGCTCTTTCTCGATGATACGGTTGACATAATCGAGGAGATGCCCGCAAATGTGGTCAATCGTATTCTTCGCAATTCTTCACACAGCACCCGCGCCGCTATAAATGAGGCGCTTCAGTACCCCAAAGACAGTGCGGGCAGCATAATGACAATCGAGTATGTGGATCTCAAGGCGGATATGACCGTCGGTCAGGCATTCGCAACGATCCGCCGCACGGCGCTGGACAAGGAAACAATTTACACCTGCTATGTGGTTGATAACGCACGCAAACTGATAGGTGTTATATCGGCAAAAACGCTTATGCTCGCCGATCAGGATCAGCTTGTCGGGGATTTGATGGAGACAAATGTTATCTCCGGTCTCACTACCGACAGCAAGGAGGACGTGGTCGGACAGATCCGCAAATACGACTTTCTGGCGCTCCCCATAGTGGACACCGAGCATCGGCTTGTGGGTATCGTCACGGTAGACGATGCCATCGACGTGATTACCGAGGAGGCGGAGCGCGACTTCGCTATCATGGCGGCAACCTCGCCCCTCGAAAATTCATACTTCTCAACTTCTGTTCTTACCCACACCCGTAAGCGTATAATCTGGCTTTTTGTACTGATGATTTCAGCGACCTTCACCGGCATGATAATATCCCATTACGAAGTTGCCGTGGCGGGTCTTCCGATCCTTGTGTCGTTCATTCCGATGCTGATGGACACCGGCGGCAACTCCGGCTCCCAGACATCGACATTAGTAATCAGAGGACTTGCTACCTCGGAAATCCGTCCCCGTGACATTTTTAAGGTGCTCTTTAAGGAGCTCAGAGTTTCGGCGCTTATAGGACTGGCGCTGGCGCTTGTTAACTCCGTTCGGATGTTTATCCTGTATCATGGCGAGGAACAGATTCTTATGCTTATACTTACAACGGGAATAACTCTGTTCTTTGTGGTTGTTCTTGCGAAGTGTCTCGGCTGCTGCCTCCCGATTCTTGCAAAAGTCCTGCATCTTGACCCGGCAATTATGTCATCTCCGATGCTGACAACTATATGTGACGCCTGTGCGGTGTCGCTCTTCTTCTGGATAGCAACGCGTCTGCTGCATATTCCGGTGATGTGATTGGAGTGTCCGGTACCAGCCGGGCAAACATGAATAATTAGTTATATAATTATAGGAATCGGGAAAACCGTTAAATGTGAAACCAAAGGATTTAACATGAAAACCGACATCGAAATCGCCCACGAAACGAAAATGCTGCCGATTACCGAAATAGCCGCTTCTCTCGGCATACTGCCCGATGAGCTGGAACAGTACGGTAAATACAAGGCAAAGATCACCGACGAGTTCATCGCCCGCAACGCCGATCGTCCTGACGGCAAGTTGGTTCTCGTCACTGCCATCAACCCCACCCCCGCCGGCGAGGGCAAGACCACTACCACCATAGGTCTGGGGCAGGCTATTTCGAAGCTGGGCAAAAAGGCAATAGTTGCCCTCCGCGAGCCCTCTCTGGGCCCGGTGTTCGGCATCAAGGGGGGAGCTGCCGGCGGCGGTTACTCACAGGTGCTTCCAATGGAGGATATAAATCTCCACTTTACCGGCGACCTGCATGCAGTCACCGCAGCTAACAACCTGCTTTGCGCGGTACTCGACAACAGTATCCACCAGGGAAACCCGCTGAATATCGATCCCCGGCGTATCACCTTCTCGAGAGTTATCGATATGAACGACCGGGCGCTCCGCAACATCGTTGTGGGGCTGGGGTCAAAAGCCGACGGAGTGCCGCGCGAGGATCACTTCATGATTACCGTCGCCTCCGAGGTCATGGCGATACTCTGCCTGGCGGAGTCGCTTGACGACCTGAAAGAGCGGCTGGGCGACATTCTTGTCGCATATACTTATGACGGTAAGCCGGTTTACTGCCGTCAGCTTCAGGCGGCGGGTTCGATGGCGGCTCTGCTTAAGGACGCCATAAAGCCCAATCTGGTTCAGACCACAGAAAACACACCCGCCCTTATCCACGGCGGCCCATTTGCCAATATAGCCCACGGCTGCAACTCGGTACGCGCCACCCGTCTGGCACTCAAGCTGTCAGACTACGCCATAACCGAAGCGGGCTTCGGTGCGGACCTCGGCGCGGAAAAGTTTCTCGACATAAAGTGCCGCATGACCGGCCTGCGCCCCTCGGCGGTAGTACTGGTAACCACCGTCCGCGCACTCAAGCACAACGGCGGCGTTCCTAAAGACCTGCTAAAAACCGAGAATGTCGGCGCACTTTCCGACGGTATATGCAACCTTGAGGCTCACATCGACAATCTTTCCAAGTTCGGAGTGCCGGTTGTCGTGGCGGTCAATCGCTTCGATACCGATACCGAAGTCGAGCTTGCCATCATCCGCCACGTCTGCGAGTCCCGCGGTGCATCAGTGGCTATCTCTGAAGTCTTTACCAAGGGCGGCGAGGGCGGTATCGAGCTGGCTGAGAAGGTGATTGAAGCCTGCGAAAAGCCATGCAGAATCAGACTGCTCTATGACGATGACATGTCTATCACCGATAAGATAAATACAATTGCGAAGAGCATATATGGCGCGGCAGAAGTCAAATTTGACGCCTCGGCAGCTGCCGAACTAAAGGCTATTGAGGCTCTCGACCCGAAGTATTCAAAATTCCCGGTCTGCATGGCAAAGACACAATATTCTCTCTCTGATGATCCGACCAAGCTGGGCAGACCCGCGGGCTACACTCTGACTGTGCGCGAGATCAAGCTCTCGGCGGGCGCAGGCTTCATCGTGGCTCTTACCGGCACCATCATGACCATGCCCGGTCTTTCCAAGCAGCCCGCGGCATATTCAATAGACATCGACAACGCCGGCACCATTTCAAACCTCTTCTAAGTCCCATGCGTAAATGACAGAATTTCCCGAACTATCGCATAATCCTATTAGGCTGCTAACCGAGACGGCAGAGCGCACCGAGGAAATCGGCGCGGCGCTGGCAGCGGCTCTCGATGAAAATGACAGCTTCATAGCCCTTTACGGCGGACTGGGAGCAGGGAAGACCGCCTTCGTCCGGGGACTTGCCTCGGTACTCACCCCCGGCGCCTATGTCCACAGCCCCACATATGCCATTGTAAATCTCTACACCAACCCCGACCGCAGTACACAACTTGCCCATATGGATTTATACCGCCTAGAGGATGACGACGATCTCTACTCCATAGGCTGCGACGAATATATGCCTGACGGAAAGTATCGCGGTGACGGAATACGCAGGCTTGCGGCGGTGGAGTGGTGTGAAAAACTGCCGTCGGTTCTCCCCGGGCGCTATATACGCGTCACCATCGAGGGCTCGGGCGAGGAGACGCGCTTCATAACCATAGAGCGAGCAGGCGGCGATTGCAACATAAAAAACAATGATAGTATTAGCAATTGACACAACGGCGCTGACCGCATCGGCGGCGCTGACCGAGGACGGGCGGCTGCTCGGTCTCATAACAATCAATGCCGGGCTTACCCACAGTGAGACTATACTGCCCGCGGTGGAGCAGCTGCTGAACTTTACGAGAAAGAAGATTTCCGATCTTGGACTGATAGCGGTGACGGTGGGTCCCGGTTCATTCACAGGCGTGCGCATCGGCGTTGCGACGGTGAAGGGACTTGCCTTCGAGCGTGATATACCCTGCGCGCCGGTCTCCACACTTGAGGCGCTGGCGCGGAATCTGAACGGATTCGAGGCTCATCGTGACAGTATAATCGTGCCGGTGATGGATGCCCGCCGTTCCCAGCTTTATAACGCCATATTCCGCGGCAGACAGCGGCTGACCGAGGACAGGCTGATTTCCGCTGATGAACTGAAAACCGAGCTTGGAACATATGACGCCGAAGAAATCCTGCTTGTGGGCGACGGCTGTGAAGTGGCTCGCAGAACGATTTACCTGCCGGCGCTGCATGAGGTTCCCGAGTATGCCCGCTGGCAGAACGCCGCTTCGGTGGCAGAGTGCGGACTGGAACTTTATAACGCCGGCGGCGCGGTATCGGCCGCAGAACTGCTCCCGCTCTATCTGCGTATGTCCCAGGCGGAGCGTGAACGTGCAGAGAGCAGAAACACCTGAACACAGGCAAGCCTGAACAATATCTTATCAAAGCAAACGAAACACACAGACCGCTTCATGGGATTGACAGCGGTCTGTATGTATATCTGATACTATTCAAATTGAGAGGCATAGCTATGAGCAACTATTATCCTGCCGAAATCGTCGGTACAGCCGTACTCGGCGATTCGGGCGTCAGACAGATAGTCTTTCGTTCCCCGTCAATAGCCTCGACCTGCTCACCCGGGCAGTTTGTCAACATTGCCTGCGGCGGTGAGCACAGTTCCCATATTCTCAGACGTCCGATTTCGATTGCCGGCGCCGACCGTGAAAGCGGCTGTGTCGACATTCGATTCGACATAAAGGGCGCCGGAACCGCCTGGATGGCGGAACTGAAAACCGGAGAACTGCTGGATGTAATCGGTCCTTTAGGAAAAGGCTACCCTGTCGAGCCTGGGAAAAAGTGCCTCGTGGTGGGCGGCGGAACCGGCATATATTCGGTGCTCTTCTTAGCAAAGGTTCTGGGCGCCGGCTGCAAGGCGCTGCTGGGCTTCAGAAATTCGTCGCTTATCAACTCGATATCCGATTTCGAGTCATACGGCTGCGGACTGTCGATAATAACCGATGACGGCAGCTCGGGGCGAAAGGGCTTTGTCACCGAGCTTGTGGCGGAGGAACTCGATCGCGGCGGTATCGACACGGTATACGCCTGCGGTCCCATGGGCATGCTCAAAGCCGTCAACGATATAGTGGGCGGCAGGGCGGAATATTACGTTTCGCTTGAAGAACGCATGGGCTGCGGCGTCGGCGCATGCATGGCGTGCGTCTGCCATACGCTGGTAGGCTACAAGCGGGTCTGCGCCGACGGACCGGTGTTCAACGCCGTGGAGGTATGCTTCAAATGAACGAACATGTAAAGAAGGATATAATCAAAGGCGTCGACCTTTCGGTCAATATCTGCGGTGTCAATCTCCGCAATCCGGTCATAACCGCCTCGGGTACCTGCGGCTGCGGCGAGGAATATGCACCATGGTATTCGGCAGCCGAACTTGGCGCCATATCGGTGAAGGCGGTCACCCTTGAACCCAGGGAGGGCAACGAGGTTCCCCGTATCTGCGAAACCCCTTCCGGCATACTCAATGCCATAGGGCTTCAGAACAAAGGTGTTCGCCATTTCGTCGAACACGACCTGCCGCGCCTTAAAAGTGAAGGAGCGGTTGTCATAGTCAATTTAGCCGGACGTCAGGTGTCCGACTATGCCGAGACCGCGTCGATAATCGACGGCACCGATGCCGACATGATAGAGTTGAATATCTCCTGCCCCAACGTGCATAAGGGCGGTATGGCATTCGGCACCGATAAGAACATGGCAGCAGAACTTGTCTCCGAGATACGCCGCTGTACCTCCAAGCCGCTTATCGTAAAGCTCACCCCCAATGTCACCGATATCACCGAGATAGCTCTGGCTGTGGAGACGGCGGGCGCCGACGCGATATCGCTCATAAATACCCTTTTGGGAATGCGGATAGATATCCGTACCCGCCGCCCCATGCTCGCCAATATCACCGGCGGACTGTCGGGACCCGCGGTATTCCCGGTAGCTCTGCGAATGGTGTGGCAGGTAAAGAACAAGGTAAAGATTCCGGTTATCGGCATGGGCGGAATCTCCACCGGCGAAGATGCCGTCGAAATGATGCTTGCAGGCGCCGATGCAATAATGGTAGGCACCGCCATGTTCGCCGATCCCCTGGCTCCCATCCGCATCCGAGACGGAATCGCGGACTACTGCGCGATTAACGGTCTGCCGGCGGCGCGTGAACTGACCGGCGGCGTTATAATCGGGTGACTGGATAACCGAATAGCAATCAGCCTCCGACGGGTTCGTCCTGTCGGAGGCTGATATTATTGTATTAACTTATAGCGCGGTATTGCTGAGATGCGAATACGAATTTACGCCTTGAGGTTTGCCTCGAGGAGAGCAAGTTCCTCATACAGCTCAGCGGGAACGCGGTCGCCGATGAAGGCGTAGAACTCCTTGATGTTCTCAACATCGGCAAGCCAGTTCTCATGGTCAATTGAGAGCAGCTCGCGAACCGTGTCAAGAGTGACATCCTCGAGCCCCTCAATGTTGATATCCTCAGCCTTGGGCAGGTAGCCGATGGGAGCCTTGACGGCTTCAACGGCACCATCGCAGCGGGCTAGGATCCAGAGCAGAACGCGGAGGTTTTCGCCGAAGCCCGGCCAGATGAAGTTGCCTTCGTCGTCGGTGCGGAACCAGTTGACATTGAAAATCATCGGCGGGTTGGGGATGCGCTTGCCCATTTCAAGCCAGTGTGCGAAATAGTCGCCCATGTTGTAGCCGGTGAAGGGACGCATAGCCATGGGGTCGCGGCGGACTACGCCGACTGCGCCGGCAGCGGCTGCGGTGGTCTCGGAAGCCATTATGGAACCGACGAAGGTGCCGTGCTGCCAGTCGCGCGACTGGTAAACCAGCGGAGCGGTCTTGGCGCGGCGGCCGCCGAATACGATGGCGGATATCGGAACGCCGGCGGGATTGTCGAACTCGGAGGACAGACAGGGACAATTGGTAGCCTTGGCGGTGAAGCGGGAGTTGGGATGAGCGCCCGATGTTCCCACCTTGTCGGCTTTGTTGTACTTCTTGTAATCCCAGGGCTCACCGCGCCAGTTGAGGGCGTTGTGAGGCGGGTTGTCGTCCAGACCCTCCCACCAAACGGTGTTGTCGTCCAGATTGTGGCATACATTGGTGAAAATGGTGTCTGATTTGCAGGTTTCAAGGGCGTTGGGATTGGACTTGTCATTGGTGCCGGGGGCAACGCCGAAGAAGCCGTTCTCGGGGTTGACGGCGTAAAGTCTGCCGTCGGCGCCTATTCTCAGCCATGCGATGTCGTCGCCCACCGTCCAGACCTTGTAACCCTTCTTGCGGTAGAACTCAGGCGGGATGAGCATTGCAAGGTTGGTTTTGCCGCAGGCGGAGGGGAAAGCGGCGCTGATATATTTGACCTTCCCGTCGGGATACTCGACGCCGAGGATGAGCATATGCTCGGCGAACCAGCCTTCCTTGCGGCCGAGATATGATGCTATACGAAGGGCAAAGCACTTCTTGCCAAGCAGAACGTTTCCGCCGTAGCCCGAGTTTACCGACCAGATAGTGTTGTCCTCGGGGAAGTGGACGATATAACGCTTGCTCTCGTCAATATCAGCCTTGGCATGCAGGCACTTTATGTAGTTGTCGCTGTCGCCCAGCGCGTCGAGCACATCGGTGCCGACACGGGTCATTATAAGCATATTGAGCACGACATAGATGGAGTCGGTGAGCTCAATGCCGTATTTTGCGAATTCGGAGCCGACGATGCCCATGGAGTAGGGAATAATGTACATCGTTCTGCCCTTCATGGAACCGCGGTAGAGTTTGGACAGGGTATCGTAGCATTCCTTGGGGTCCATCCAGTTGTTGACGCTGCCCGCATCCTCCTTCTTTGATGTGCAGATGAATGTGCGGTCCTCGACGCGCGCCACGTCGTTGACGGCGGTGCGGTGGAGGTAGCAGTTGGGGAGAAGCTCCTGATTGAGCTTTGTCATTTCACCGGTGGAGCATGCTTCGGCGCGGAGAGCCTCTGCCTGAGCGTCGCTGCCGTCGATCCATACGATGTTGTCGGGCTGGGTAAGAGCCGCCATTTCCTCAATCCAGCTGAGTACATACTTGTTTTTTGTCATAATTATTGTCTCCTATCCTTATATCAGCCCTGAGGCGAATTTTCGAAACTATCATTTATTGTAACATAGAACCGCAGAAAAAACAATACAATGCGAAATATGTTCATAAAACTTTCACCTAATAAATATTTTATCGGAGTGTTAAAAATCAACCTTGTCACCGATTGACAGATACATTATCGGGTGATATAATACGGTGTGTTAATAATCGACAAAAATATAGGATAGAGGTGGTCGGAATATGGATAAAACAGCACTTGAAGCGGCACTTCGCTGTGTGGAAGTCGAAACCGAGGCGCTGTCGCGGGTGGCGGAAATAGTCAGGCTTCCCGAGTTCAGGCAGGCGGTGGATATACTTGCGTCGGTGCCGCGGATAATGACCTGCGCATCGGGTTCCTCCGGCTGCGCGGCAAAGAAATTCGCCCATTCTCTGTGCTGTATCGAGCGGGGAGCCATGTTCATGCCCCCCTCGGAGGCTGTACATGGCGGACTGGGCGGCATCAAGGGCGGCGACGCCATGGTTATGGTTTCTCGGGGCGGAAAGACGGTCGAACTGCTGCCGATAATCGATGTCTGCGTAAAGAAGGGAGCCAAGATAATAGCGGTGACCGAAAATTACGACTCGCCTCTGGCACGCGCCGCCGATGTTATCCTGCCGCTTAAAATCGACACCGAAGGCGATTCGCTGAACGCCATGGCGACCGCCTCTTATGTGCAGACCATAGGCATATTCGACGCGCTGCTTTGCGCGCTGATTGAAGTGACAGGATTTACAGCTTCGATGTTCGGGCTGATTCATCCGGGCGGAGCTGTAGGCGAAAGACTTAACAGCTGATGTATAAATAAGCGTTCGAAATCTGAAAAGAGAAAGTCATCTTATTTTATAAGGGAGATTAAAGCGATGAAAAAATATCGTATTCTTTCGGCTGCGCTTGCCGCCGTTACGCTCCTCGGCATGCTTGCAGGCTGCGGAGGCGGGAAATCCGAAAGTCCGGATGTTACCACAACCGCAGCTGCCGAAACCGAGACTGCCGAGTCAACGGTACAGCGCCACAAGCTGCCCGATACCGACTGGGAGGGCAGAGAGTTCATGGTGCTTGGCAGGACGGACAGTGCTCACAACCAGTTTACCAACTTCGAAATCTACGCCGAAGAGCTAACCGGAGAATTGGTAAACGACGCAATATTCAACCGAAACCTTGAGATAAGCACCAAATACAACGCCGAGGTGGCGCAGAACCTGGTAGTCAATCCCGCCGACACGGCGCAGAAGCAGATCCTTGCAGGCGACGACTTCGCAAAAATGATGTTCGTTCAGATTCAGCAGGCGGGCGGAATGGCGACAAAAGGCTACTTTGTAAACTATGACCGCCTGGAGTATATCGACCTGAGTGCGCCATGGTGGAGCCGGGAAGTGACCGACAAGCTGTCTTTGGGCGGCAAGGTATATTTCACCACTTCATACTTCAACCTCATGGATAAAAACCGTACTTATTCCATGGTTTTCAGCAAGGATCTGATGAAGGACTTCAATCTGGGTGACCTGTACCAGACGGTGCGTGACGGTAAGTGGACAATTGACCTTATGACAGAATATTGCCGCACGGTTGCGGCGGACCTGAACGGCAACGGCGAGATGGATATCGACGACCGCATCGGCTACGGCACAGACTCATACAACGCCTTCTATGTGAACTGGATCGGCTGCGGAAATGTCATGTGCGTCAAGGACAACGACGGCTGTCCGGTAATAGATGTGCTGAACGACCGTTCCATGCTCTCAGCCGACAAGCTGCTCGATCTTTATAACGACAGAAGTGTGGTCATGATACCCGACGAATGGAAGGGTAAAGTCACATATGACCACTGGTCTACATCATCCTTTACATTCTATGATAATCGCGCCCTCTTCAAGACCAACTTCAGTCACAGCTTCGCAACACTGTCAGAAAAGACCGAGATTGACTACGGATGTGTGCCGAATCCTAAGCTGGACGAATCCCAGGAAGCCTATCTGTCGGCGCTCGACCCGGTGGGCGCGATGCTGATGGCGGTGCCAATGACCAATGTGGAATACGACTTTACCGGCTTCATGATGGAACTGCTGTCCGAACGCGGGCTTTATGACATCATGCCCGTCTACTATGAGACCACTCTCAAGACAAAGTATACCTATGACGTGGAGTCGGGCGAGATGCTTGATCTCATCTTCGCCAACCTTACAACAGACCTTGCGATAGTTTTCAACTGGAAAAGCTGCTCTCAATGGTTTACCCTTATCCTGCCGAAGGATAAGACCAACAGTCTGCCCACCCTCTGGGCGTCAAACGAGTCGGCGCTTACCGCCGCCATAAGTGAGACTATGGACGCAATCGACGCGCTCGACTGAGAAATTATGTCCCAGCCCTTGACATAAAAGCATGAAATGAGTAAAATATAGCGCAAAATCCAAACAACACAGGAGACATTTTCAATGCCCGGAACAGCGAAAGACGTAATCGGTTTTATCCGTGAGAACGGCATACAGATGGTGGACTTCAAGATGGTGGACATGGCGGGTCAGTACCGCCATGTCACCATCCCGGCTCAGAGCTTCAGTGAGACTACAATGACAAACGGTATCGGCTTCGACGCCTCAAACTACGGCTACGCGGCAGTCGAGAAGAGCGATATGGTTTTCATACCCGACCCAACAACGGCGATTGTCGACCCGTTCTGCTCGGTGCCCACTCTATCAATGACCGGCAATGCGATGATCATCGGCTATCCATCCAACAAGCCGCTTGCCCGCTACCCGCGGAACATTGCGCTTGCCGCCGAGGAATACATGCGCGGCACCGGCATCGCCGATACAATGCTGATACTCCCCGAGTTTGAGTTCTACCTCTTCGACAGCGCCGGATGGAAGGTGAGCCACAACAACATAAGCGCCTTTGTAGACGCGAAGCAGGCTCACTGGAACGGCGGCAGCGAGGGAACCGGCAGCGTCGTACCGCTTCAGGGGCATTACCACAGCGCGAAACCCTTTGACCGCACCTTCGAGTGTCGCAGCGAGATGTGCCTCGAGATGGAGAAAGCAGGCATACACATAAATTACCATCACCCAGAGGTGGGCTCCGCGGGACAGTTTGAAATCGAGCCGACGCTGGGCAAAATGTCCGAGATGGCAGACAATACCATGATGATAAAATACATCATTCGCAATGTCGCCGCAAAGTACGGTATGTGCGCCACATTTATGCCCAAGCCGATATACGGTGAGGCGGGCAGCGGCATGCACGTGCATATGCTGCTGATGAAGGGCGATATACCGGTGTTCTCGGACGATAACGGCTATTCATATCTGAGCCGCGAAGCCCACTGGTTCATGGGCGGTCTGCTCAAGCATATCGCCTCGCTCTGCGCCCTTACAAATCCCAGCACCAACTCCTTCAAACGTCTTATCCCGGGTTTTGAGGCGCCGGTAACGGTGGGTTATGCCACCTCCAACCGCTCGGCGGTCATACGCATTCCGGCATATGCAAAGCAGCCCAACCTTCGCCGTTTCGAACTGCGCAACCCCGACGCCACCTGCAACCCCTACTTCTGCTATTCGGCAATCCTCATGGCAGGTCTGGACGGCATAAAGAACCGCATAGACCCCCATGAGAACGGCTGGGGACCCTATGACTTCAACCTCTACAAGCTTTCCGACGGGGAGAAGGCAAAGCTCACCGGTCTGCCAACCTCGCTGGATGCGGCGCTTGACGCGCTTGAAGCTGACAACGACTATCTCACCGCCGGCGGAGTTTTCCCGAAGGATTTACTTAAGAACTTCATTGAGACAAAGCGTGAGGAGTGCCGCAGCATTGCCGCAATCCCCCATCCCGCGGAGTTCGAGCGCTACTTTAACCTGTAAGACAATGCAAAATACCGGAATGAAAATTAAAAGATATGCAGCAGCCCTGAAACGAAGAATAATGCGCAGACTCACACGCAGGACAGCGGCGGGTCTGGTTGATCATGCTCGGGAGTGCCTCAAGCTTAAAACCGCTTATCTTTGGGGCGGACTGGGCTTTCTGCTGACTGACAGAGTCATTGACGAAAAAATCGCTCAGTACCCGGAAATTTTCGATGTCGCAACGATTTCAAGACTGAGAGCTTGTGCGGCTTCCGGCGATATTTACGGTTTCGACTGCAGCGGACTTATCAAGCGCTACATGATGGGCGGGCTGAAATATTACGACTACGATGCAAGCCTTGATATGAACGCCAACCGGCTGCTTGAAAAGGCAGAGGTAAAGGGCGATATATCATCCCTGCCCGAGGTACCCGGGCTCTGCCTGTATATGGAAACCCATGTGGGCATATATGTCGGAGAGGGCGGGGTGATCGAATCCACCCCCAACCCCGCCTTCGGTTTCGGAGTATGTGAAACACATCTCAGCGACCGGGAATGGCAGATGTGGTTTACCTGTCCTGCCGTGAAATATCCAATGATCTGATGATCTGAAAGAGCGGCTCCCTTGAAAAGTTCACATATTCCGGGTATAATTTAATTAGAGTGTCGGAGCGGTTCGCTTGATAAACATAGGTTTTCAGGGAGATTCGCCATGAACTTGGGATTTTCATACACGGGACTGATATTTCTTTTGATGCTTACGATTCCGAATTTGATTTGGACAAAAAATCAACCCGTTGATTACGAGAAATATGTTAAAAACGAAAACAAGATACTTCTTGCATTTGAAAGGGTGGGGCAGGTAGCTGTTTCCTGCCTGATACTGATTTTCAGTGACTTCAATGTCCAGGGTATTTCCCCCTGGCTTATCTGGTTGGCGGCTGCTCTCGTATTGATGATTCTGTATGAAGTTTTTTGGGTTCGTTACTTTAAAAGTGCCAAAACCATGAAAGACTTTTATGGCAGTCTTTTGGGAATTCCGGTTCCGGGAGCGACTTTGCCTGTGGCAGCCTGCATTTTAATAGCTGTTTACGGGCGAAATCCCTTCTTGTTTGCGGCTGTAATAATTCTTGGCATCGGTCACATCGGTATTCATCTGAATCATCGAAAAAACATCGGTTAATCGGTTAAAAATAAAAGCACATGGTTTTGAGATTTGAAGTCGTCCGGCTATGTACTTTTTCTGTGCGACGGGCAATTTTACAAATTGTCTGCCGAATAACAAATTTTCAAATAGGAGAAATAATATGAAGCCGTATGCAGCATTTTTCTGCAGTAACACAGCCAATATAGACCGCGTTTACGGTGATGAGCGCATCGCACGCATTCGTGAGATATGCTCGCTCTACCCCGAAATCATTACCGATAAAAATTATGCCGCCCACCCCGAATGCATGGAGCATGTGGAGGTTATATTTACTACCTGGGGCATGCCCGTACTGAACGAGGAGGCAATCAATTCGATGCGTTCATTGCGTTGCATCATGTACGGTGCCGGTTCGGTAAAGTTCTTTGCCAAGCCCTACCTTGAACGGGGAATCACCGTTGTCAGCGCAGCATATGCCAACGGCGAGCTGGTGGCTGACTTCACTCTGGCGCAGATCACCCTTGCAGCCAAGGGCTATTTCCGCACGCTTAAGTCAAACGGCTATAACAACGCAGAGATTCTGCCCAGGATTGCGCCGAAGGGTCTTTTCGACATAGACATCGGCATCATCGGCGCCGGAAATATCGGTCGTATGGTGCTGGCAGGTCTTGCCGACAAGGAATGCCGCCTGCATGTCTACGATCCCTTCATGCCCGAGATTGACGCGGCTGAGTTCGGCGCCGATAAAATGTCGCTCGAGCAGCTCTTCGCCACTTGCGATATCGTCTCAAACCACGCGCCCAACATCCCCTCCACCGAGCGGATGCTCACCGGCGCCATGTTTGAGTCCATGCCCACAGGCGCCTGCTTCATCAACACCGGTCGGGGAGCTACCGTCTGCGAGGAAGAGATGATAGAGGTTCTGCAGCACCGTCGGGATATCACGGCATTTCTTGACGTGACCCATCCCGAGCCGCCCGCGCCCGATTCGCCCCTGCTGCGTATGCCGAACGTCTTCCTTTCTCCCCACATCGCCGGAACCATCGGCAGGGAGGTGCGCCACATGGCGGACTATATCATCACCCAGTACCGCCGCATCCGCGCGGGTGAAATGCCTGACGGTCTGGTTACCCTCGAGAAGTTCGATCAGCTGGCTTAACCGCATATACCGCAATAACAATATAAAAACATATATGTGTCATTCGGCATGCCGGAGCAAAATCCGGCGTGCCGAATTTTATTTTCGGTGTTGAATATACCTGGACAGAGTGTTATAATACGAGAAATCGAATATGCACCGGGATAAGGTGCGGAAAAGAGGTTATAATGATAAGACAACAGGCATTTGGCGGTAATCTGAAACTGCTTAAGGGAGGTCTTCACTGCCACACCACACGTTCGGACGGCGCCGGCAAGCCGGATGAAGTTATCCGCCATCATAAGGCGCACGGCTACGACTTCCTGGCACTCACCGACCACCGTATCTACAACTATGAGAACTTTGCCCCCGATGTTGACATCACCATCATTCCGGGTATGGAGTTCGACAGTACCTTCCATCACGACGGCAAGGGCTTCCGCTGTTTCCATACGATATGTATAGGTCCCTCCCGCGAGGACGGCAACGGTTACGAACAGGATGAGAAACTGCCGTCAGGCAAATCGACCAATCAGGCCGAATATCAGCCTTATCTGGACGAAATGCACGCAAAGAAGAATCTTACAATATACTGCCATCCCGAGTGGTCAAGCACACCGGCAAGATATTTCGAACAGCTCAAGGGCAACTTCGCCATGGAGATATGGAACTCAGGCTGCGCTATTTCCTGCAACATGGATACCGATGCCGCCTATTGGGATGAGCTGCTTGGTCAGGGTCAGAAAATCTTCGGAGTTGCCGTTGACGACGGTCACGGTATGTCCCATCACTGCAAGGGCTGGGTAATGGTTAACGCCGAGAACAACATCAACGCCATTTTAGCAGCCCTTGAAGCAGGCGCCTTCTACTCCTCCTGCGGTCCGGTGATAAAGGACTTCTATGTCGAAGACGGCAAGGCTGTGGTTGAGTGCGAGAAAGCCGACC
>JAAZAV010000054.1 GCA_012514145.1 Clostridiales bacterium
GAAGACAACAAAAAAAGCAGGTGTTGTCTTGTGGAAAAGAGTTGTCGCAGCTGCTTGTATATTTTTCGTTTTGCTGTCCTCTCCGATCGCAGTCAAAGCCGTAGTTGAGAAGAAATCTCCGTTTGATATACTAAAAGAAGTCGGTAAAACAGTTTTAAACTTGCCATACAACAAAGAGACTGATATCGGGGGTATAACCTTTGAACGGTATTCATCTGACCATATAACCGAGTATGAAAATGTTGAAGAGCTGCTCAGAACAGAGAACATTGATATAGATTTTCCGACAGAATTACCGGAAGGTATTTATGTAACATCCGTGTTGTTGACTGATGATGCGAATGGAAGTGAAGTGTCGTTTGTATTCAATAACAGCAATCTGTTTTATTCCGTAAAACTGTTCAATGACATTGATGAACATGTGGCTGAAGAAGCAGTAATTTACCGTGATGTCACTTGTTTCTGTTACGAACTAAATGGATATCACTGTGTGCAATTTATTAAAGATGAAAAAACTTATCTGATCGGTGCAACAGATAAAAACGACCTTGATAATGTAATTAACAATATACTGAGGGTCTAAATCATTGCTAACCAAAGGAGCGATGGTCTTAATACAATGACCAACCGGAATTTATGAAAAAACATAACATTAAAAGTTCTTTTTATGCTATTAAGTTTTGTTACTCTTTGTTTGCTGAAAAATGTCCTCGGTATTTAGTGTTAAATTCAATCATTGAGCTAATTAGTGCTGTTGAGTCTTTTGTTTTTAATATCCTGTTGTTACGGGTGATTTTTGTATTATTGGAGAACTCTCGACCTTTTGGTACAATTGTTTTGGTAACGTTTTTTGCGTTAATCGCAAAACTGTCAGTCAATTTAATAAAGTCTTTTTATTCGATAAGAATCAAGCCGTTGGATGTGCAGAACATATCAAAACATATTAAGGAAATAACATATAAAAAAGCTTTGTCATTAGATTTGATACAGTATGAGAATCCACTGTTTCATGGAAAATACTACAAAGCCATGTCGGAAATCGAGACTCGTGCATTTCAAATTGTTGATAGCACAGTGCTGTTGTTCAGTAATATAATATCGACTGTTATTGTGTTAGTGTATATTGTTTCTATTGATCCAATTCTGTTGATTTTAGCAATAATACCAGTTGTTACAAGTGTGGCATTTAAAGTAAGTTCGAAGAAACGACATTGTTTAGAAACGGAGAACAAAGAATATAGAAGGCAACAAGACTATGTCAACAGAATAGTTTATCTTCGAGAATATTCAACAGAGTTGCGTCTTACGAACATTTATAATGCGCTTAAAGAAATGTTTTTAAATAGTTCAAAACAAATAAAAAACAATAATAAAAAGTATGGAGTTGTATTAGGGGCATTAAGGTTGGTTTCGGATTTTATGCTCACAACTTTAACGTTATTGTTTTCATATTTGTATATTGGGTGGCGTTTCTTTTTTAGAAAAGACATTGTTGTCAGTGATTTTGCCGTTTTGGTAAGTGCAATAAATAATATGAACGGGAAAATCAACTCTTCTATTAATCTTTTTTATACCATTCAAGAGGCTTCGTTATATATTGTTGATTTTAATGATTATATGGAGGAAAAGCCGGCAATTGAAAAAAGCAATAGAGACAAAACAATTGATGGCTTTACTGAAATAAAATTTGAGCATGTGAATTTCAAATATTCTATAGATAGCGAGTATGCAGTAAAGGATATTTGCTTTTCAATAAGAAAAAACGAAAAAATAGCAATTGTTGGAAAAAACGGATCGGGGAAAAGTACGATAATTAAACTTCTGGTAGGTCTTTATGAACCTACCGGTGGTTCAATAACGATCGATTCTGTGGATGTTAAAAAAATCAACTATAGTCAAATCAACGAATTATTCTCTCCCGTATTTCAAGATTATAGACTTTTTGCCACATCAATAAAAGATAATATAACAATGGGGGACAAAATATCAGATGATAGAATATGGCGAGCGTTGGATGAACTCGGGCTGAAACAAATCGTTGAGCAATCACCCCACAAATTGGAAAACAGGGTTACAAAGGAACTTAACCAGGATGGGTTACTTATGTCCGGCGGACAAAATCAAAAATTATCTTTAGCCAGAGCATTTGCATCAAATTCACCTATTATAGTATTGGACGAGCCGACCGCTTCACTGGATGTCAAATCAGAGCAAATGATCTATCATAAAATACACCGAGAAATGAAAGACAAAACTATATTATTTGTATCTCATCGGATCACAAGTGCAGCTCAGGCCGACAAAATAATAGTTGTCGATAAAGGATCCATTGTTGAAATGGGAACCCATGAAGAACTTATGAAATCAAAAGGAGTATATTGTGCGCTTTATAATACACAAGCCAAGGCGTATGTTGAGGAGTCTTTATGAAAAAAATACGCAAGATTAAAACAATAATTTGTAACAATGCATGGTTGCTTTCGTTTGTGATTAAATTGATACCGGGATATGTGGTAATAACGACTTTATTATATGTTGCTAAAGCATTCCTTCAATCTTTATCAAATGTTTGGCTGATAGAAAAAGTAATTAACGCTGCAATAATTGACAACAATTTTCAGAACATAGTGAAACCCGTGTTGCTGTTTTGTGGTTATGCTATTGTGGTTGGAATAGTAAATGCACTGTTTATTGAAGTTTTAGAAAAAAACTATCGCCAGCGATTTTTTGATTCTATAAGACTTCAATTGTTTGAAAAAGCAATAAATTGTGACATTTCATGTTATGACAATACGGAATTTTATGAAAATTATGTTTGGACGGCAGGGCAAATTGGAGATCAGGCATTTGGTGTGTTTCAAAATTCAGCATCGTTAGTTCAACGGTTGTTTGTGATTTCATCAACGTGTGCTTTGATGGCAGGCATTAACACATCAATTCTGATTGTAGTTGCGATGAGTTGCATTATAAATTTTTTAATTATCAATTTGCAAAATAAACTGCAATTTTCCTATCGGCAAAAAGCAAATACGATATCAAGGGTATTAGGATATGTTGAACGAACCATTGTATTGCCTGATTATGCAAAGGAGATAAGAACCAGCAAAATTATTAAACCAATTAAAAAAATGTTTGACGAATCATATCAGGAATTGAGAGCGGAAACCGAAAAAACGAACAAAAAACTTTGGCGTATGGATTTATTAAAAAAGTTTTTTGGGGAAGATTTCTTTTCATTGTTTTTAGGGATAGTCGTGCTTTCTTGGCAGGTTTTAAAACGTAAAATTCTAATAGGTGCATTTGTTGCATCTTATAATGGCATCCAGATTGTGTATTCCAGCTTATCTTTTATCTTGGGACATTTAACTTCTTTTGCGGAATCCTCATTATATGCTGAAAAAATAAAAATTTTCTGGGAATACAAGCCTTTGATTGCGAATTGCGATAAAGGAATTGAAGCAACGAAAGCAGAGGTGTTGAAGCTAAAAAATGTTTGTTTTGCTTATGAAAAAGAGAAGAATGTGATAAATAATGTATCTTTTTCTATAAATAAACCACAAAAAATCGCAATTGTTGGCGCAAACGGGTCTGGAAAAACAACACTTGTGAAACTTATACTTAGACTATACGATCCAATTCAAGGCACTATTTTGATTGATGAAAGCATGGCATCATCAGTCAATCTTAAATCATATCGAAAACTGTTTTCTTGTTTGTTTCAAGAAAACAATGTTTATGCGTGTAAAATCTCAGAGAATATTTGTATGGATTCGTTAATAGATGACAAAACAAGGCTTGATTATGTGAGTAAAATATCCGGTATAGATGAAAAAATCAGCGGGTTAAAAAACGGATATGAGTCTTTCTTGACGAGAGAGTTTAATGATGATGGTGTAATTTTGTCTGGAGGAGAAAAACAGAAACTTGCTATTGCTCGTTCAATATACAAAAATGCCGAGTGTTATATATTAGATGAACCAACTTCCGCGCTTGACCCCGAAGCGGAAGCAGATTTTAATAAGAAGATTATGTCAGCAACACAAGGGAAAATGCTGCTGATCATATCTCATAGACTTACTACAACCAGATTTGTTGACAAAGTAATAGTAATGAATAACGGTATGATTGAGGAGATTGGATCACACGAAGAATTAATGAAAAAGGGCGGTATGTATTATGATTTGTTCTCCGCTCAAGCGAGCCAATATTTGAAAGATGACGGCAGATAAAAATATGTTTGTGCCATTGAAAAATACACGCTGACAAAACATATAAAAAGGATTTTTCAACGACACAAGAATAATGAAAAACATAGCTCTTGAACATAAGCGCTTCGAATATTCTGTCAATAACAATACAGGCATTATGGAAATTTTATTCCTTTGAGAGGGTTCAATGAAGAAATTATCTGGATTTTTTGCCGGCATAGGCGAAATGATGAAAATACTGTGGCAGTCAAGTAAATCCTTGACTCTGCTTATGATTTTCAACAATCTCATACGAAACGCCATATGGCCGCTGCGCGCTTTGGCTGTTAAAAATATTGTTGATATTATCGTATTGTCCTCTGAAAACGGATTTTCAGCATATCAAAAATCGTTTTGGATATATATCATCTTGTTTTTCCTTTGTTTTTTGCTGAACAGAATTTGGTGGCCGCTCAACAGTTATACCCAGACGCTTATGTTAGCTCAAATAAGCAACAAGACAAAGCAGCGAATTACAGCCGTTATGGAAAAAGTCCACTTATCCTTTTTTGATTATGCGGAAAACTATGATACATATAAAAGAGCTTTAGATCAGACAAATGATCGTCAGCCAATAAACACGGTAAACAATGTTATCGGTTTTATTTCGTTGGTTATAAGTTTTGTTACGGCGTTTTCTGTTATGATTTCCATAAGCATTCCCGTAACAATTTTGCTTATGATAAGTTCTATACCTGCTGTTATTTGGGAAGGCAGGTTTAACAAAAAAGTATATGCCTTTGATAAGGAGGCAACGCGCGAAAAGCGGCTGTTGGAATATTTATTCTCATTATTTGTTGACAAGGCATCTTCTAAAGAAATAAGGACGTTTAAGACCGATTGTTATTTGTCTGAAAAACACGAGTCAACTTTGAAAGAATACAACCGTAAATATTTCCGACTTATAAACTCAAAGATTCGCGTTGATTCATTTTTCTGGCTTATACTTCAGTGTACCCTTATGATAGGATATTTTCTGATTATTTCAAACACAGGCGCAGGTAAAATTGCAATCGGTTCTCTCAGCTTTTTTCTCGCTGTTGCAGGCGATTTACAGCTGGCCATCAAAAATTTCGGTTCTTCATTCAATAATGTTATACAATCAGGTAAATACTTCGACAATTTGTTGCAATTCGAGAAACAAGTTGCCGATGATACGGATTCAGTAGATTATCTCAATATCCCAGATACCGTTGAGACCATAGAATTCAGAAACGTGTCATTCTCATATCCAAACGCGGAAAACGAAACACTGAAAGATGTAAGTTTTACCTTGCGCTGCCCCCAATCCGCAGTGTTGGTCGGTGAAAACGGAGCGGGGAAAACAACGATCATGAAGCTTTTGTTGGGTTTTTATAAACCGACTTCAGGTGCGGTTCTGATTAACGGCGTCAATATTCAAAAATACCGTCCGGAAGATTATTTCAGGCTGTTTTCCGTATGCTTTCAGGATTATATGAAATACGGCTTTTCACTTAAAGAGAATGTTGTTATGTCGAATGTAAAAATAGACGAACAAAAATTCAATGAAATAGTAAATGAGACCGGGCTCAAAGATATTATTGAAGATCTTCCCGATAAAGAACTAACTTGTCTTTCACGAGAATATGATGAAAATGGAGTGGAATTGTCCGGAGGACAATATAACAGAATCGCAATAGCAAGAGCAACGGCAAAGAATGCTCCGATAATCTTGTTCGACGAACCAAACGCCGCTCTTGATGCAAAAGCGGAGCGTAATTTGTTCAGGCTTTATGCTCAACTGACAAAGGATAAACTCGGCATTATGATAACACACAGATTATCAACGGCAGTTAATTCAGATCTGATACTTGTTCTTAAAGACGGCAAACTAATTGAATGCGGGAATCACTCTGAATTGTTGATTAATAACGGTGAATACGCCGCGCTGTTTAATATGCAGGCAAAACACTATATGTCAAACGAGGGGGCGGACTTGAAATGAAGAACATAAGATATTCAATCAAATTGCTTTTTAAAATATCTCCGCTGCTGATGCTGCTGCTCGGACTGTTTACCGCTTTGTCGCTTGGCTTGTCGCCTTTGTTCTCATTGATAGATAAATTGATTTTTGATATTATTCAGCAAAGTTATGGCGACGGATTGGAATGGAAGAAAGTATTATATATTGTTTTGCTGTACTTTTGCTACAATTTCTTTGTTTTTGCTCTGTTCAGAATAAAAGATATTACCGTCACATATGCACAAACAATAGTAAGTACATCCTTACAAAAAAGGACGATAAGCCGGATCGGTAAAATTGATTATGACCGTTTTGAAGAAAATGAATTCTACAATTATATCACTACGGTGCAGAGAGAGATTACCGGTGGGAATCTTTTGGGAATTTACATAAACAGTATCACACTTATAAGCGTTATTGCCACGACTGCGTTTCTTTCCTATTTGCTGTTCCGTTTAAGCGCCTGGGCGGTATTGTTATCAATTCTTTGCTGTGTGCCGGGCTTTTTGCATCAGGCTTCATTTGGCAGGAAAAACTGGGAATTCAACACCTCAAAAATACCGCTGCAAAGAAAAATCGGGTATTATTTCTCATTATTATCCTCTATCGGTGCATACAGAGAAAACAGAATATACGACACGACACCTGTATATAAAGAAAAATACTCCGGTTTATTCGGTGAATACTATAAAGAGTTGAAAAGCTTTAATGCAAAAAACTGTTGGAAAGGTGTCATGATGGCGATTTTCCACGCCGTTGGCACAGTGTCGGTAATAACATACGCTTATTATCAGGCGGCACAAGGCAATATCTCACTCGGCGACGCTGTACTTTTTGTAGGTGTTTGCCAAAGCATTTATAATAATGTCCAAAATGCCGTATATACATTTGGTTCAATAAATGAAGCCCGACATTCCGTTAATAACATTTTGCATTTTTTGTCAACATCTGATCTGAATGAAAAGAAAATGGGGGCGAAAAATACAAAGAAAATCGACGATGAAGGGGTGGAAATTGAGCTTACCGATATCACATACTCATATCCCGGTGTTGATAAAAATGTTCTGAACGGATTGAATCTCAGAATAAAAAACGGTGAAAAACTTGCAATAGTCGGCGAAAACGGGAGCGGAAAAACAACGCTTGCAAAGATTATTTTAGGATTATATCATCCGCAGAAAGGAACTATTAAGATTAATGGTTACGATGTAAAAACAGTATCGAATGACTTTAGATACGCTTCAGCATGCTTTCAGGACTACTGCACATATTCATTGTCTGTCAGAGAAAATGTTGCTTTCGGAAATATAATAAATATCAGAGATGATGAGGATATTTTAAACGCCATTGACATGAGTCGTCTTGAAAGAACCTCATTTGATAATGACATTGACAGACAGGTAACCAAAGTATTTGATACCAACGGTGTTGTATTGTCCGGAGGACAGTCTCAAAAGTTATCTCTTGCAAGAGCTTTTATGTACAAACATGGTTTGATGGTACTTGATGAGCCAAGCGCATCACTTGACGTAGTGACGGAGAATGAAATTTTTGATACCACGCTAAATCTTATACAAGGCAGAACCTCTGTTGTTATTACTCATCGGCTTGCAAATGTTATTCATTGTGACAGAATTGTTTATCTTGATTCGGGAAAAATTTGCGAAGAAGGCACACATAACGAACTAATGATGAAAAAGGGTAAATACGCTGAGTTGTTTTCAATTCAAGCCGAAAAGTATATATTAGATGGGAACAATGGAAATGGTTCAGTTAATATTGCGCAAATATAAAGATATGAATTCGATTTTTCTTCTTGCTGCACGCAGGAGTATATAGCACAATATATTTAAGGATGTATATTATCAGCTAAAAATAATAATACTTCGAGCGTTTTGGATAATTTATATGCCATTAGTTTGAAATATGATATTATCCCTGCCGATAAGGATATGGAAAAAAGTTAATCAATAAGAAGGTGTTTTTCGGTGAGTTATATGCTTGAGTTACAAAAAAAGTCACTGAAATTGTTAATGATATTATAGAAAGTGCCGATATTACGCCGGATCAAATTGAGATTGTGGTATTGAATAATATTCTGAGTGAGATTTGATTATTAACTGTCGACTGTTTTGTTCCCCAAAATATGAGTTGGCTGCAAAGTTAGTATCTGTATATCAGATTAATATAATAGACCTGATAAAAATACAGTATAGTCTGGTAAAAGTGTTATTTGTCTTGCATACATCTTAAGCTGACGACTCCCGACCATGCCGTGGAGCGCTTCCATGACCTTATAAAACAATTCATATAATCTATTACCTCAAATATTTAAGGTGCTCGTTATTTCAAGCATAAGCGAGGCATTTCCCCATACCTGCGGAAATGCCTCGCTGTGCTTTTCAGTTGGTCGCGGTTTTCTTCTTCACATAACGGCGGATGTTTATCCAGAGCGAAATACCCACGGCGGCTATAAGAACAACCGGAGTCATCCAGGGGCTGGCGCCCACCTCGGAAAGAATCTCGGTCCAGAGACTGTCGATCAGATTTTTAGCCGCCGGCGAAAGCGTTGTGTAGGTCACCGTGTTTTTCAGAATCTCATCGCTGGGATAGACCATTGTATTTGCCTGCTGTTCGGGAGTAAGAGCTTCGTAAGCGGTTTTGACCGGGGTCATATAGCCCACGAACTGGCTGTTTTTCAGAGCGACCAGAGTTTCGCAGAGAAAGTTGATATAAATCTCGGCGGCTTCCTTGTTCTTTGAACCTTTGGGAATGCAGAAGGCGTCGACAAAGTGGTTGGTGCCCTCCCGGGGAATGGCAAATGCCAGGTCGGGGTTGTCGGCTATCATAGCAGCAGCGTCGCCGTTGTAATAGGGAGCAAGAGCGGCTTCGCCGCCGCCCATCTTGTCATATATCTCGTCCATGACATATGCCTGCACCAGCAGTTTCTGTTTCTTAAGCTCTTCGGCGGCTGCGCGCAGTTCGTTTTCGTCTGTAGTATTGGGCGAGTAACCCAGCCTGAAGCAGGAGATCATAAATGCGTCCCGGGAGTTTGAGAACATGAGTATGTTGTTGGCATACTTCTCGTCCCAGAGTATGTCCCAGGTCTCGACATCATCATCCTTGTCGACAAGAGTGGTGTTGTATACGATGCCGATGATACCGCTGAGATAGGGCACCGAATACTCATTCGCAGGGTCATATTCGGGGCTCTTGTAGATATCGAAGACGTTCCCGAAGTTGGGGATATTGTCGAAGTCCAGCTTCTCAAGCAGCCCCTCATCAATGAGACGGCCGATCATATAGTCGGAGGGGATGAGAATATCGTAGGTTGAGCCGCCCGAATGCAGCTTCGCGTAAAGCTCCTCGTTTGATGCGAAGTTTGTGTAGTTCACCTTTATTCCGGTGAGCTTCTCAAACTCGCCGTTGACGTCAAATTCGCCGTCTCCGCCGTCAAGCGACATATACTCGCCCCAGTTGTAGACGTTCAGCGTAACGTTGTCACCGGCGAGCCGGGTCCAGTCGTAGTCGGAGTAGTCGATCTCCCAGCCCGACTCTAGGGCGAAGACCGGCGGAGCGGCGGTCAGCAGCGTCAGCAGCATGATTACGGTGAAGAACGCCGAAAATATTCTTGTCGCCTTCATCACTCGCCACCTCCGTTGCTGTCGGCGGCATGTTCATGTTTGTGAGATTTGGACTCGTTTCGGATTGCGGCGGACACCGCCATTCTCGTCTTCTTCTCCGCGTTTATTTCGCGCAGATTCATAATGAGCAGCACCGACAGCACCACTAAGAAGATAATAGCGGAGAGGGCGTTCACCTCGGGAGACACCTTGCGGCGGGTCATCGAGAATATGGTTATCGACAGGGTCTGTGATGTGGGGCCGTAGGTGAAGTAGGAGATAACGAAGTCGTCGATTGAATAGGTGAAGCTCATGAGAAAGCCGGTCAGGATGCCGGGCATTATCTCGGGGATTATCACCTTTGTAAAAGCCTTCATCGGTGTGCAGCCCAGATCCAGAGCGGCTTCATAAAGGGAGCGGTCTGTCTGGCGCAGTTTAGGCAGCACATTCAGTATAACATAGGGTACACAGAAGGAGATATGCGAAAGAATAAGCGTCAGATATCCGAAGCTTATGTTAAGCGAAACAAAGAGCAGCATCAGTGACACACCGGTGATGATCTCGGGGTTGAGAATCGGCATGTATGTCAGGTTGATGACGAGAGAGCGGGTGATCCGCTTCATGTTGTGAAGACCTATCGCCGCCATGGTGCCGAGAATCGTGGCGACGACCGACGCTATCAGAGCCACCGCCAGGGTATTTATCAGCGAGGTTATAATAGTCTCATTCGAGAAGAGCCGGCGGTACCAGTCCAGGGTAAAGCCCGTCCATACGGTGCGGCTCTTGGAGGCGTTGAATGAGTTGACTATAAGCACCAGAATCGGGATATAGAGGAAAGCGAAGATGGCGACAAGGTACAGCCTGCGCAGGGGCGAAAATCTGGTTCCCGAAGTATTCACAGCAGCGCACCCCCTTCCATGTCCTCGTTGTCCAGCGCGTTGGTAATCGACATGCAGAGCAGAATGACCGCCATGAGCACCAGCGAGATAGCCGCGCCCAGGTTGGGATTGTAGGCGTTCCCCAGGAACTGCAGGTCGATAAGGTCGCCGATGAGCATATTGGTGCCGCCGCCCAGCATCCTTGAAATGATAAAGGTGGAGATGGCGGGAACGAACACCATGGTGATTCCGGTCGCCACTCCCGGCAGACTGAGCGGCCATACGACCCGGCTGAAGGTCTTGATCGGGTTGCAGCCCAGGTCTCCCGCGGCTTCAAGGACGCTGTTGTCTATCTTTGTCATAATAGAGTAGAGAGGGAGAATCATAAAGGGCAGGTAGTTATAAACCATACCCAGCACCACGGCGCCCTGGGTGTTTATCATTTCGAAGGGACCAAGCCCTATAAGCCCCAGCAGCTTGTTTATCCAGCCGTTGCGCTCAAGCAGCGTCATCCAGGCGTAGGTGCGCAGCAGGAAGTTCATCCACATTGGAAGCATTACCAGCATCAGCATCATCTTCTGACGCGAGAAGGTGAGACGGGATATGAGGTAGGCTGTGGGATAGCCTATCACCAGGCAGAGCACGGTGGCTATAAGCGCCAGCCAGATGGAGCGCACCATAACCGGCATATAGGCGGAGGTGGCGGTTATATTGTCGAGAGTGAACACCGTCTTTTCTGTGAGTTCGCCGAGAACAACTCCATCCGCCTCGGCACTGAGAAGTTCCTCGGCGGTTATGATCCTGCCTGTCTCATCCACGGTAACGGTGGTGGTGAAGGCAAAGACAACTATCAGAGCCAGCGGAATAATCGTAAAGATTGCCAGCCAGACGAGATAGGGAGCGGCAAGAAACCGGCTCTTTCTAGTCAACTGAGTTGCCCCCCTTTGTCAGTGCCGCTTCACTGTCAACGGTATAGCGGGTGATCTTGGGCATTTCGGACTTCTTCATGACATGTATATCCTCGGGAGTTATGGAAAGCCCTATTATCTCGCCGGGGGTGGCGGCCTTGGTGGAATGTACCAGCCAGATGTCCGAATATACCTTGATTATCATCTCATAGTGGACGCCCTTGAAGGTGACGGTCTGAACCTCTCCGTTGAGCACCTCGATGCCGGGAGGGGTGAGTTTGATATCCTCGGGGCGTATCACAATGTCCACCGGCTCCAGCGGGGCGAAGCCGCCTTCCAGGCACTCAAAGTTGTTGCCGGCGAACTCCACGAGGTGATCCTCGTGCATTATGCCGGGCAGTATGTTTGACTCGCCGATGAAGTTAGCCACAAAGGCGTTCTTCGGCTCGTTGTATATATCCTGAGGTGTGCCGATCTGCTGGATTTCACCGCGGTTCATTACCACCACCGTGTCGCTCATGGTGAGAGCTTCTTCCTGGTCGTGGGTGACATATACGAAAGTAATCGACATACGGCGCTGAATTTTCTTCAGCTCGATCTGCATCTCCTTGCGCAGCTTAAGATCAAGAGCTCCCAGCGGTTCGTCAAGCAGCAGTACATGGGGATTGTTTACCAGCGCGCGCGCAATGGCTACACGCTGCTGCTGACCGCCCGAGAGGGAGTTTACGTCGCGCTTCTCGAAACCTTCAAGCTCCACAATATCCAGCATTTTGCCGACACGGGATGCGATCTCCTTATCCGGTGTGCCCGAAACACGCAGTCCGAAGGCGACATTCTCGTATACGTTGAGGTGGGGGAAAAGCGCGTACCTCTGGAATACGGTGTTGACCGGACGCTTATACGGCGGAAGCGCCTTTATGCTTTTGCCGTTGAAAAGCACGTCTCCGGAATCGGGTATGACAAATCCTCCTATGCAGCGCAGTGTGGTGGTCTTGCCGCAGCCGGATGGCCCCAGCAGCGTCATGAACTCGTTGTCGTGGATGTCCAGCGATACATTGTTCAGCACCGTTTCTCCGTCAAACGATTTTGAGATGCTTTTCAGTTCGATAATCTTGTTCCGGCTTTTGTTCATTTCTTGCTTATCCGTCTCCTTGCTCCCTCTTCGGGTGTTATTTTTTGGAAAAATGCGATTTATACCTGTTCCGCGGATATTTGGTATTGTGCTTTGAAACACCCGCGAATCCGCCGCGTCAAAAAGCCCAAATTGGCGCGATACCAAACATAATAGCAGATTAATTGCTGAAATGCAATAGATTTTTTGGAACATTATGCAAAACAGTTTTGAATGTGAGACAATAAAATTCTGCTGTCAGCAATTGTGAAGTGTATAGCTCTCCGGCTGATAAAGCCGGCGCGGGACTTAATGACGATGAGCGGCATGGTCCCGGTTCTCTGTTCAAATTAAACTGCCGACAAAAACACCGTACCCGCCGAATGATCGGCGGGTACGGCTATATTTTGGGTGATTATACGTGTGTGTACCGCACGCACTCCCGTCTATATCAGAATTTCCCGAAAGCGTCTATGGTCTTCTGCATCTCGGTCTGGGCCTTCTCGGCTATGGCGGCGTAGGAGGACGCGAACTCGGTTTTCTTGGAGTTGAACATGGTGGTGATGAGCTGTCCGGCGCCTCCCCAGTTGAAGATGAAGCCCAGGTCATAAACGCGGGTCGCGAAGATGATATCCAGCATATCCGCCGATTCATCGTCACGGATATAGCGGGTCTTGAGGGCGTTGTCATAATAGGCGACCGTCAGGGTGTCCACCGAATAGAAGGCAAGCGCCTCAAGCAGGAAACCGACGATCTCGGTATCCTTACAGTTGTAGGGAACACTGGTGGAGCTGACAAGCCCGCTGCTTATCAGGTTATTGTAGCTGTCCTGATTCTCGTCATAGAGGGGGTAGGGCAGGATTCCGAACTCAAACTCGGCGTCGCGCAGACCGTTTATGTCGACCAGCGCGAAGGTTGTAAAGAGAATACGCTTGTCGTTGAAAGCCACGCAGGCGTTATTAAAGTCGGATTTTCCGGTGTGGGGAGAGAGAACCAGCTCATTAAGACAGAGGTTCATAATTTTCTCAACAGCCTGGCTGGTGCGCTTTCCGTCCATCACCAGTTCAAGCTCTCCTGCGGAGTTGTTCTTAGCCACACGCTCGCCCAGCGAGAAGTAGAAGGATATCGGCGCGTTGCCGGCTATCGAGATGCCCCAGAGATCGTCGTTGTTCAGCATGCCGTCGCCGTTGATGTCGGAGGTGACACCGACTGACATCTCGCCCACCTTGTCTATCGTCCAGTCGTTGGATTTAACAAGATCGTAGGGCGACTCTAACTTGTAGTCCTCAATGATGTTCTTGTTGAAGAACATTACCATCGTGCACTCGTTGTCTAAGATGCTGATGTCTCCGGTGGTGATAAACAGCTTGCCGTTTATGGTGAGGTTCTCGTTGGCGCGCTGATCCCACCAGGGCTGCTCAAGGTCAAGATAGGGAACATCGTGGAGATCCAGAAGGAAGCCCTGCTGAGCCAGCGGGAGTGTGGGATTGATATATGACATTATGACATCATACACAGTATCGTTTGCGGTAAGAGAGTTCTTTGCCGCGTTTGAAGCGGATGACAGCTGAGTCTGGGCGATCTTGAGGTTGTATTTGTCCTCGATGATAACATTTCGGTTGTATACCGTATCATTGAACAGCTCGCCGTTTTGTTCTTCGGCGTAAATTTCCTTGCTGGTATACCAGTCGAAGCCGGTATTGAGTTCGGTTAAGAACATGACCTCTTTGCCGCCGAAATCCTTATCGGGCAGATTGTGGGTCGGTTTGCCGGCGGTTTCTTCTGTCGCGGCTTCGGTGACATCGCTTGCCGGCGAAGTTCCGTCAGCTCCGCCGCCTCCCGAGCCGGAGCAGGCGGTAATACATGAGAGGGCAAACAGCAGTGCGAGAAAAAGCGCGGTTATGCGTTTTGTAGCGGTGATGTTCATGGTTACCTCCGTGGCTGTTTGGTTATGATTTAATAATACCTGTTAAAGGATAATTAAAGCGATGCGAAAGGGACATATATCTGATATTATACGCAAAATACAGCCGTTTGTAAAGGGCGAAGCCGAATTAAAGCAATAATTAACAAAATATTCGTTGAAATAAACGCCCGGGCGGTATATACTTATTCAGTATGTCTATGAAAAGACAGAAGTTTAATGATAAAACGACAGGATCAACACGGATATTATAGAACGGAGAGGAAACATGAAGGCAGTACAGCTTGCAAAGGCAATAAGAAGCGGCGCTTACGACGAGCGGCTGACGGCACTCTACGGCGCGGATAAGGCAGCGGCTCAGCGCGGGCGCTATGCGGCGGCAGCCGAAAGCTTCGCCGCGGAATTCGGCGACCTTGAAAATGCACAGCTCTTCAGCGTCCCCGGACGCAGCGAGATCATCGGCAATCACACCGATCATCAGCACGGCGCCGTTGTGGCGGCGGCTATCGACCTGGATATTATCGCCGTGGCGGTGCCGGCAATCGACGGCAAGCTCATAGTCAAGAGCGAGGGTTTCCCCGATGTGGCGGTGGTCGACATAACCAAACAGAATCCCGGCGATTATCCCGACTATTCCGACAAGGCGCTCATCGCCGGCATGAATGTGGGCTTCAAAAATCGCGGCTACAAGACGGGCGCCTTCAAAGCCTATACCACCTCCGACGTACTTCGCGGCTCGGGATTAAGCTCCTCCGCGGCGTTCGAGGTCATGGTGGGCAATATCCTCAACCACCTCTACAACGACGGCGGGATCGATGCGCCCGTCATCGCCCAGATAGCCCAGTATTCCGAGAACGTCTTCTTCGGCAAGCCCTGCGGCCTGATGGATCAGACAGCGGCTGCTGTGGGCGGATTCGTCAATATAGACTTCGAGGACCCGAAGAAGCCGGTAATAAACAAACTGGACTTCGACCTGACCGGCGCGGGTTATGCCCTCTGTATCGTCGACACCGGCGGGAATCACGCCGACCTGTCACCCGACTATGCGTCGGTTCCCGGCGAGATGCGCGAGCTTGCAGGCAGGTTCGGTCTCGAGTATCTGCGCCCGTTGAAGATGGAAACCCTGCGCTCGAAGATATATGAACTGCGCCGGAGCGGCATATCCGACCGCGCGATTCTCCGCGGCATGCACTTCATCGCCGAGAACGAGCGGGTCTTCAGTCAGGTTGAGAACATCAAAAAGGGAGATATAAAGGCATTCCTTGCCACCGAGCTTGAGTCGGGCAATTCCTCGATGATGCTGCTGCAGAACGTCTACACCTGTCACAACTACGCGGAACAGGGAGTGACCATTGCGCTGGCGCTGGCGGCTCAGTTCCTTGAAGGCCGCGAGGGCGCCTGGAGAGTTCACGGCGGCGGCTTCGCCGGCACCATACAGTGCTTCGTGCGCCTTTGCGACGTGGACGAGTTCGTCACCTACATGGACGGACTCATGGGCGAGGGCAGAACCAAGGTGCTGCATGTCCGCGCAGACGGCGCGGTAAAACTCTGACGGCGTGTCAAAAGGCTCAAAGCGGGGCAAACGCTACCGCATAAAGGAGTACCGCCGAATCACGAAATGGGACAAGGTTAAGGCGAACCTCAGCGGCTTCAACTGGAAGCTCCTGCTGATTCTGCTTGGTACAACGGCTTTCTTTGTTCTGGTGTTCGAAATCTCCATATTGTTCGAGTTCGCCCCCATATATCCGATATACATGGGTCTGCTGCTGGCGGCTGTCGCGGCATACGCGCTGCTGAACCGCGGGCTTGGCTCCGATATTCCCGAGAAATCGCAGTTAAGCGACAAAATGACCGACACCGAAAAGGATGCCTATTTAGCCAGGCTTATAAGAGACAAGAATATAGCGAAGAAGCTGTTGCTGGTGATAATACCGCTGCTTATTGTCTTCGCTTACGATACGATGCGACTGTTTGTGTTTGAGGGTATGTTCAGATGATCGCGGCGGTTCTGGCGTCGGGTTCCAAGGGCAACTGCATGTATATCTGTCAGGGCAGCGATGCGCTGCTGATAGACGCGGGCATCTCGGCTCGGGCTTTGAAGCGCAGTCTTGCGCTTGCGCCCCTCGGCGCTGTATACCCGCCAAAGGCGGTATTCGTCACCCATGAGCACTGCGACCACATTAGGGGTCTGCGGGTGCTCACATCAAAGTTGCCCCTGACCGTCTACGCCCCTCCGCCCTGCGCCGAATATATCGACTGCGAGACCGAGGATATCTTCGACGGTGAGCCGGTTTCGGTGGGCGGGCTGGAGGTCACGGCATTTCCAACTCCCCACGACGCGGCGGCAAGCTGCGGCTATGTGGTTCGGGGCGAGGGTTTCTCACTGGGTTACGCCACCGACCTCGGCTATGTCACCGAGGAGATATTCGCCAGGCTCTGCTCCTGCCGATATGTGGTGCTGGAGTCGAATCACGACACCGAGCTGCTTAAAAACGGCAGCTATCCCGAATACCTCAAGGCGCGCATACTGTCGGACTGCGGTCATCTCTCGAACGACAGCGCGGCGCGCTGTGCGGCGGCACTGGCGAAGCAGGGAGTCGAGCGAATCATGCTGGCGCACCTGAGCGAGGAGAACAACCGCCCGGAACTCGCCGCCATCGCCTCCTCCTCCGCAATAGCCCGGGCGGGACTGAACTGCCACGTATCCGTGGCGGGCGCGAGAACCCCCACCATACTGGCGGACGAACCCGTGAAGCGTGTCATAGTATGCTGAGCGTAAATCTCATAGTCACCGGCAGCCACACGGGAAAAGAGAGCTATTTCCGCGAGGCATGCGCCGAATATGAAAAACGGCTCTCGGCTTTCTGCCGGCTGACCGCGACAGAGCTTCCCGACGACAAGACATCGACGGCGCGTCAGTTGGCTTCACTTCGCCCCCGGGCGTATAAAATAGCTCTCTGCGTCGAGGGTAGGCAGTACTCTTCCGAGGAGTTTGCCCGACTGACCGAGGCGGCGTCCTCCTCCCGCGGCATGATTGACCTTGTAATCGGCGGCTCCGAGGGACTGGACGAATCGGTTAAGGCGGCATGCGACCTGCGGCTGTCCTTCTCAAAAATGACCTTCCCGCACCGGCTTATGCGCGTGATACTGCTGGAACAGCTCTACCGCGCCTTTACCATAAACGCTGGCAAAGCGTATCACAAATAATCATTCAGGATAAAGACAAGCGTTATTCTATGAAAAAATTATTGGGCTTTTTAACAAAGCTGTTTACAATTACCCTTCTCGTATCTATAACCGCGGCGGTGGCTTTATACGCCGAAGGTTATTACGATATCTCATTCATCAAGCGCGGCGGAGATAAAAATACCGGCGCGCCGGATGCTTCCGGAGTGTCGGACAACGAAATCGTATCGGATTATGCGGACACCGATTCCGACGACGGCAACGCCGATCCTTCCAATCCATCGGAAAGCACCGCGCCCTCCGGGGCGCCGGGGCAGAACCGGGGCGAAACTGCGGTTTCGTCCGGGAACACCCCTTCCGCTCCGGCTGAGATAACGGCGGAGAACTACTCATACCCCTCCGCGTCATCCCTGTACGCCTCCGGCTATAAGCTGGATGTTACAAAGTACATCCCTTCGGTTCACCGTATCGCCGAGGTGAAGGTGAGCGATGTTGCTCTGCCGAAAAATTACAGCCATCGGGAGGAGAAGGTGACCACACAGGTCTATGACGATTCAAAAGCTGTGTGGAATACCGAAGAATCCACAAGGGTGCGCCCCGCCCTTGAGCCTTATATGGGCTTCATTATCTATGACGACGGCACAAATCACAGCCTGATGGATTCCGACGGCAGACTGCTGATGACCAAATTCCAGGGTTATACGCCGGCGTATATGCGCGATGAATATCAGCGCCCGCTTTTCCGCCGCGCCAAGCAGCTTTTCTATGTGGACAGAGCCACCCGTTCGCTGGTGCCCAGCGGCTACAACGAGGCTTTTGCACCGGGGCTGCTTTTCGATTCGCCGTCGGGCTACGGCGACGCGAATAACAATCTTTACCTCTACTATGTTGACACCACCGAGGTGTATGTAGCCAACACCAAAAAGATAGCCTACGCCGAGCATTACGGCCGCCAGGTTCCCGAGCCTGTAATTGTCGAGGAGCCGGTGCGTCTCTTCGGCTATATGTACGCCAGCGGCGAAGTGGCGATAGAGGCGCAGTATCATTACGCCTTCAATTTCAGCGATAACGGACTTGCCGTGGTGGGCAACCGCGACCGCCAGCTCTGGCTAATAAACAAAAGCGGACGGACGATAATCAACGTCAACAGCAATATCCTCTATCCCGAGGAGCGCAACCGCCGCCCCACCTATGACGGCTACTACATGCCGGTCACAAACGGTCCGGAGCAGCGGGGCATGTTCTACTTCGACAACGGGCTTATGCGTGTGCGTCAACTTTACACCGATTATTACGACCTGGAGCCGGTTATCTCGGAGGATCTTCTTATCAGTTCCAACGGCACGCGCTTCAATATCCCCGCCGGCTACAGGCTGGTGTGGTACTCCGACGGAATTCTTACACTGAAGAAGGACGAATACTACGGCTGTATGAATACCTCCGGCCGCTGGATAGCCCAGCCGGTTTACACCTACGCGGGACCTTTCAGCGAGGGATTATGTGTCCTCGGGTACACCGGGGGCATGAAGGGCATGATAGACACCGAGGGCAACGAGATAATCCCCTTCATTTACGACAAGATTTCCGAGGTTTCCTCGGGCGTCATAACGGTATGGCGTGAGGGGTACGGCTGGAAACTGCTCAACAAGCTGGCGTGACCGCCGCCCCGATTCCGGGCGGAAAGACAGCATGATCATGCCTTTTTGCGTATCACTATATTCGTATCACTATATTTATCTAACTGAATTTATGCTTATTAAAACGGAGATGACGGCAGATGATATATAACGCCGGCCGCTGTTCGGTGGCGGTTATAGGTGCGGGACACGCCGGGATAGAGGCAGCCTACGCCTGCGCCCTGCTGGGGATCGATACCGTCATATTCACGCTGAACCTTGACGCGGTGGGAAACCTCCCCTGCAATCCTTCGATAGGCGGCACCGCCAAGGGGCATCTGGTTTACGAGCTGGATGCCCTGGGCGGTGTCATGCCGTATATTGCCGACCGTGCTACTCTGCAGAGCCGTGAACTGAACTCGGGCAAGGGCGCCGCCGTCCGCTCAAAGCGGACACAGACCGACCGGGCGCTCTACCGCAGGCTTATGAAGCGGAAGCTGGAGCGCACCCCGAACCTCCGCATCGTTCAGGCGGAAGTGGGGGATATAGAGCTGGCTGGCGGCAAGGTCAGCGCGGTGACGACCACTCTCGGCGCCCGCTGGGAAACCGAAGCGGCCATCATATGTACAGGCACCTATCTGCAGGGGAAGATTATTGTTGGTGAGAATTCCTTTGAATCGGGTCCGGACGGCCTGCTCCCCGCCAACGCCCTCACCGAATCGCTGAAAGCCGCCGGTATTCCGCTCATGCGCTTCAAGACGGGCACGCCGGCGCGGGTTCACCGGGACACGATAGACTTTTCACGGTTGGAGGTGCAGTACGGCGACGAGCAGTTCGAGCCCTTCTCGGTACTCACCGACCCCGCTTTTTTTGAGGGTTTCAAACAGCTGCCCTGCCACATATGCTACACAAATCAGCGCACCCACGACATAATCCGCGCAAACCTGCACCGCTCGCCCCTCTATTCGGGCATGATAAAGGGCACAGGCCCCCGCTACTGTCCCAGTGTGGAGGACAAAATAGTGCGCTTCGCCGACAAGGACAAGCATCAGCTCTTCATCGAGCCCACCGGCGCCGATACCGACGAGATGTATATCCAGGGTTTCAGTACATCCCTGCCGGGCGACGTTCAGATCGAAGCGCTTCACAGTCTTGAAGGTTTCGAGAATGCCCATATGACCCGGGGCGCTTACGCCATAGAATACGACTGCGCAGACCCCCTGTCGCTGAATCATACACTGGAATTCAGAGGTATTCCCGGGCTTTACGGCGCGGGTCAGTTCAACGGCACGTCGGGCTATGAGGAAGCGGCGGTTCAGGGACTCATGGCGGGACTCAACGCCGCCCGTCGCATAAAAGGGCAGGAACCGGTAACCCTGACCCGCGACAGCTCCTACATAGGCATGCTTATCGACGATCTGGTCACCAAGGGCACCCATGAACCTTACAGAGTAATGACCAGCCGCTCTGAATTCCGCCTGCTGCTGCGTCAGGACAATGCGGGTGAACGGCTTTCCCGTTTCGGCCGTGAGGTGGGGCTGCTGGACGACCACCGCTGGGAGATATACAGCCGTCGCATCGAAAATGTGCAGAGCGAGATAAAACGTCTTGAAACCACAGTGGCAAAGCCCTCCCCCGAGCTTGACGAACTCCTCATATCCCGAGACACCGCACCGGCTCCCCAGGGAGCGAAACTGGCGGATCTGCTGCGCCGCCCGCAGCTCGATTATGACGCGCTGGCGGCGGTGGACACAAACCGCCCGCAATTAGGCGCCCATGAAAAGCTCAGCGTTCAGACCGAGATCAAATATGCCGGCTATGTTCAGCGTCAGCGTGTCGAGGCGGCAAGCCTTGCGCGGCTTGATAACAAGCGACTGCCGGATGATATGGACTATATGTCGATGGCGGGACTTCGGCTTGAGGCGCGTCAGAAGCTGGCGGCTCAGCGTCCCGCCACACTCGGCGAGGCGTCGAGGATAAGCGGAGTTTCGCCTGCGGATGTGGCGTCGCTGCTGCTCTTTCTCAAGATGAAATACGGCCGCGAATAACAGTAACAAACAGTAATAAATGGTAGAAAACAGCAGAATAATATGCGCCGCCCATGCCGGATTCTGTCATGGCGTGGCGCGGGCGGTCGATACGGCGCGCGCCCAGTGCGAGGGAGGGATCCCCGAGGGCTGCCGGGTATATACCTTGGGGCAGCTGATAAACAACCGCCATGTTACGGGCGAGCTTGCAGAGCGGGGCGTGGTTGTCATTAGTGAGGAGGAGCTCGACGGCATAATCGCATCATCGGATGATTATGCCATGACTACCGTCATATCCCGCGCCCACGGCATACGCAGAGAGGTGAGCGAAAAGCTGTCGGAGGCAGCTAAGACCTATGCCGGGCGCTTCCGATTCATAGACTGCACCTGTCCCAATGTGGCGCGCATACACCGCATAGTTGACCGGGAATCTCACGGACGTCACACGATAATAATAGGCCACAAGGGGCATCCCGAGGTGGTCGGAATTCTCAGCTTCGCCCATTCCGGCGCGGATGTCTGCCGCGACCATGATGAGCTGAAAGCGCTGCTTGAAGGCGAAAACGCCCCCCGGCTGCCGATTTTGATGGTGGCACAGACTACCGGCAGCCTGCGTATTTGGGAATTTTCTGTTAACTTTCTGAAAACAGTGTATACAGAAGCACTCGTTTATGATACAATATGCGTCGTTACCGAAAGTAGGCAGGCTGAGGCGGATCGGCTCTCACGTAATGTCGAACTTATGCTTGTGATCGGGGACCCGGAGAGCTCGAATACGAACCGGCTGTATGAAATTTGCAAGGCAAATCAGCCTGAAACGTATTTAATTCAGAGTTGTGGGGAACTCCGATCTGTTCTTACGACGGCGGCGAAATACCCTAAAGTGGGCATTACGGCTGGTGCGTCCACGCCCAGCGCTATAATATTGGAGGTATTGGAAACAATGGACCAGGAAAACAGAATCATCGAGGCAGCGACGGCTGAGAGCGAGAGCTTCGCCGATATGCTTGAGGATTCCCTTAAGACACTCAGTAACGGCGACACGGTTAAGGGTATCATAACCTCCGTATCAGCAAATGAGATTCACGTCGATCTCGGCACGAAGGTTACCGGCATTATCCCCCAGTCCGAGCTTCCGGACGACCTTGAAGGCGATGTTGAGGATGTTTACAAGGTCGGCGATGAGATAGAGGCTATCGTTGTCAAGGTTTCGGATCTTGATGGCGTTGCCACGCTTTCGAGAAAGCGTATTGACACAATAATAAGCTGGCGCGCGATCTGCAACGCGTACAATAATGATGAGATACTTGAGGGCAAGATAGTCGAGGTTGTTAAGAGCGGCGTTATCATAGTTCTCAACAGCATACGTGTATTCATTCCGGCTTCCCACAGCGGTCTCCCGAGGGATGCAGACCTTTCCACCCTTGTCGGCACCGTACAGAGAGTCAAGATTATCGATCTGAACGAGCAGCGCCGCCGCGCTGTTGCGTCCATCCGTGCGGTTCTGCGCGAGGAACGCAAGGCTAAAGAGGAGGAGTTCTGGAAGAATATCGAGGTTGGCAAGAGATACGACGGTGTTGTAAAGAGCCTTACCAGCTTCGGCGCTTTCGTTGACCTGGGCGGTGTGGACGGCATGGTTCACAGCACCGAGCTTTCCTGGACCCGAATCAAGGACCCCTCCGAGGTGGTTTCCATCGGCGAGAAGGTCAATGTCTATGTAAAGGATTTCGACCCCGAGAGAAAGAGAATTTCCCTCGGCTACAAGACCGAAGAGACAAATCCGTGGAATATCTTTACATCTAAATATTCTATCGGCGACACGGCGCCGGTTAAGATTGTCAGTCTTATGACCTTCGGCGCCTTTGCCGAGGTCGTTCCCGGTGTGGACGGACTGATTCACATCTCTCAGATCACCGACCACCGCATCAACCAGCCCTCCGAGGTTCTCGAGGTCGGTCAGGAAGTCAATGTAAAGATCACCGATATCGATTACGAAAAGCATAAGATATCACTTTCAATCCGCGCTCTTCTCGAGGCTCCCGCAGTGACAGAAGATGACGACGAGAGCGGCACAGTCGTAGGCGCGGCAGTCGCAGGCGCGGCAGTCGCAGGCGCAGCAGTCGCAGAAGCAGCCGCAGAAGAAGGCGCTGAAGAAGGCGCTGAAGAAGGCGCTGTAGAAGACAAGGACGAGTAATATCCTGCCGTAAACCCGGGAATGTTCGGCTGAACAGGGCGGCATGGGCTTAAGTACCGTATCGGGTTAGTATAAAATGACATATGAAAATTCCCCGGCTTTCGAGTCGGGGAATTTTGTATCAATAAGCAAATTGTTACGACAGTTAATCCGGCTGATGTTTTGTCATGTTATTGCTGATATTCCATCCTTCAGAATTAAGGTACATTCTCACAGGCGATTAACAGCTTTTCTATATTTGTGTTGACAGTGGCGCCGATTGTCTCAACAGTTGAGATTAGTGTATCAGAACGAGGTATTATATACTTTGTGATAATAGGACCGGTGATTTGGCTCTCCCAGACTACAGTACCGTAGTCAAATACGATGTTACTGAATATGTGATCCAGCATACGCGCGGAGTCGATGTCGCGGGAGAGTTTGACGGCAAGTACGGTCTTTTTGTATGCGGGTACAATGTGCTGCTGGGAGTAGAAGGACATTGCTTCAAGCAGCATACCAATGTACTCGGAGCGGCTTATATCGTAACTGCGGGGCAGGGTCATAATCTCGCCGATATTGGCGTAGGTCATGTACCCATCCTGGGACTCGTCACGCTTGGGAGGCGGCAGAATACCGAAGTCGTCCTCCATCTCGCGCAGATTGGCACCCTCAATGCCATTGGGTGTGACAACCGTGAAGAGCGACTCACCGTTTATAAATGACATCTCACTGTTGCCCTGGCTTGCATTGGGATAATAGGACTGAGCCAGCATTTCGGCGGTCACCGGGTAGATAGATGGAGTTGCTTTCTCCCTGTCCACTATATTCTGGATAAAGGAGAGCATCGCCTTGTCGTCCGCAAGGCTGAATACAGGATAATGATCTGCGTCGAAGGTTACATAGCGGAAACCGGCTCCGATTATCATGGAGTTGTAATACGCCTTTGCCTGAGATATGGTGCCGACAATATCGCCCTTGCCCACGATGCCGTCGCCGTTAAGGTCGGAGTAGACACTCTTTGCCGCCGAAAAATACTTATCGCTGGTCCACTGACCGGCATCGGCGAGGCCATAGAAGTCTTCACTGACGTTGAAGTTCTCGTATACCACCTTATTGAACAGGAAACACATGGAGCCGGAGAGGTAGCTGAGAGTGAGATTTCCAGCTGCCGCCAGCCGTACTTTTCCAACCTTAAAAACACCGGTGGCATTGGGATTCCAGTATTCTGCATCCCAGTCGATATATGGCAGTTCCGAGAAGTTTGACAGGAATTCGGCGTTTCCGGTGACGTTCAGACCATACTGGAAAATGATATCATATGAGGCGTCGCCGGCGGATACTATATTCTTGAAAACCGATGCTGTCTGCTTTATAAGCGCCAGATTCAGAGTGCAGTGGAAGCGTTCCTCAATAGCGCGGTTTCGTGCGACGATGGCGTCGTTTATCAGCTCGCCGTTCTCCTCCTCGGCGGAGAGCTGAATCTTCGCCCAGGTAAGCCACTCGTCGTTGTGATGCAGCATGTTGAGGGTAAAACCGTTCATGTCGGTGTCGGGAAGGCCGTCAGTGAGTTCGGTTGTCGTTTCTTCAGCAGTGACGACAGAGGTGGCGGCGCTATCGCTCGATGATTTGCCAGAAGAACCGCAGGATGTCAGAATAACCGGTGAAATCACAAGGGCGCAGATGAGAATTGCTGGTATAAAACGATTAACAGGATTCATTCTTGCACCTCCGTTTATTGATTTGGTTTTACGTGTATATTATTTATCCTGTCTCTATGCCGATTAGACTGTGTTCGTCCCCTCTGTCCTGTCAAGAGATATCCGCTTTTCCAGAGTCTGGCGGTCGAGACCGTATTTGCGGAGTATGTCGTCAGCGAAGGAGCGGCGCACCCCGCGGGAAAGGGTTATATGGTAAGAGCGGTCCCGGGATACCGAAAGAAAGCCACAGCCTTCTTCGCCCTCGATATCGTTCACCTCATGAAAATGGGTAACATACAGCCCCATTGTTCCCCGGGCGAGGAATTCCCGGGCAGCCGCCAGCGTCAGAGCGCAGCCCTTCGCCTCCTCGGCACCGGAGTAAGCCTCGTTGAGAAAGACAAAGCTGTCGCCGTCCGCCAATTTGAAAATCTCGTCCATGCGGCGTATTTCATCGGCAAGCCTTCCGCCGGGCGCACCGCCGGAGGGGCCGAAGCGCTCATCGTCCGGGAAATGGGTGAACACCTTGGTAAAGGGATATACGGTCATTTTCCGGCAGAAAACCGGACAGCCGGCAAGCGCCAGCAGCAGATTGCCGCAGACCGCCCGCAGGTAAGTGGTCTTGCCGCCGCCGTTTGCGCCGGTTATGAAGCAGAAGCGCCGCCCCTCATCCCAGAAAAGGTCGTTGGGAACAAGAGTGCTCCCCGTCTCGGCGGCGCGGATGAGGGTGATGTCGTATGCCCCCTGCCCGGAGAGCCTCGGTTCATCGGACAGTTCGGGGTATGATACGGCAATACCCGCACGTTTGGCGCGTTTTATAAGGTCAGCCGCACCCAGGTAGAACTCAAGTTCACCGAGCAGAATATGCAGCGGTGATTCAAGAAGATACCTGCCCCGTGCAGCGATATTCGCCAGCTCGGCGACCTTTGATGGATAGAGCCGCCCGAAGGCGTTGGAAACCGCCATGGTTATACGCTCTTCACCGGCGGCAAGGCTTCCGGGCGGCGGGTAGCCGAGAGTTGTGGCAGCGTCGGCAATGCGCTCGATATATGAGCGGTCACCGTCGGGGCGGTTGAGGCGGATTCCGTTTCCGGTAAAGCCGAAACGGGCGCCGGTGATGCTTTCGGCAAGCTCTCTGGCTTCGGCGGTCCGCGCCCGCAGATCCTCAAGGGTTTGGCGCAGCGCGTCGGACGCCATGTAATCGGCGAGTATCGCCGCCATGCGGCAGCTTTTCGGCAGCCGTGTGCTGAAGCGCGACACCGCTTCATAGGCATCGCAGAGCGCTTCGCAGTAGCAGACAAAGAGGAAGGAATCTTCAAGAGGTGTCTGAGCCGTCTCACATGCGGTTTTCGCGCGGGCAAGCTCGACAAGCGCTGACCTCAGCTCCCCGAAAACCTTTTCAGATTCGGTCTCTGTTTCGGCGTCCGCTTCCGTTTCTTCTCCCGCCGACTTTCCTGCCGATTCGAGTGCCGAAACATCTCCGCTGTCAAGCAGGCAGGAGAAAAGCTCCCGGCGCGCAGAAATGTCCTCCCTGGTCGCGGGGGTTCTCAGAACCTCGGTGACCGATGGGGACATAACGCGCTCAAGCCCGATATCGGTGATGACATCGGGCTGAAGGCGGGGCTGCTCCGGACGCTCTTCCGGATTGAGATAAAGCAGAGAAGGGAATCCTGTCTGATTCGCCATAATTTTATAATATCAAACAAATGGCATATAATGTCATGGCATTATATTTGCCGCGGTGAGTGTTGCCGGTCACTTGTTATATGCTTCGGAGATTTCGAGCAGAGTGCTCTCGACCAGCGGAACCTTGCTTTCCATGAAGGAAGCGAAGCCGTCCTGGCGGTTGTTGATCCGGGTGGTAATTTCGGAGACGATGTTGCCGATGTTGTAGAGGTTGCCCAGGTCGCAGGTACGGGCGTCGTAGATGATGTCGAGCATCTCGGCAGACTCCTCGTCGCGGGCGTATTTGGTCTTAAGCGAGACCTCATAGTAGGCGGGAGTTGTCAGCTCGCGGGACTGGTATGCCATCTCCTCGAGAATGATAGTTGAGCGATCCACATCGGTGGCGGTTATTGTAACTGCGGCAGAGCCGGAAGCCCAGGTCTGCACATATGAGTAATAGGAATCCTGACCGTCGGCAGACATCGGAAGGGGCAGAATGCCGAAGTCGGTTTCCATGTTGCGCATACGCGGCACATTGTTCATGGTGCCCAGTATAAAAAGGGCGCAGTCGGCAGCGAAAGCGGCGGCAGAGGCATCGTTGTGGCTCATGCTCTTGGTGGACTCGCCGCGGCGGGTCACATCGGTGGAGCAGATAACAACTTCCCTGTTCTCCCAGAGATCGAAGATTCGCTGGAAGACGTTGAGCGACTTCTCTGAATTGCCGGTGAAGGTGAAGTTGGTGCCGTCCACGGTTACCAGCTTGCAGCCCGACGCGGTATAAAGTGCCTCAACCTGGTTGTTGAGGGTGAGCAGACCCACATGGTCGTCGTCCTTGATGACGCCGTCGCCGTTCATATCGGCGGAGAAGGCCTCGCCCAATTCGAGCATCTTATCCATAGTCCACTCGTAATCGCGGACCAGGTCATAGGGATTTTCAAGCTTAATGTCGTTGATGATCTTTTTATTGAAGAGAATGGTATAAACCGAGCGCATGAAAGACTGCATCACGTCGCCGTTGGCATAATGGCTCTTGCCGCCCACCATTGTGTCCTCGGTGAACTGCTGGTTCCACCAGGGTTTGTCGAGGTCGACATATCCCTCGGTGCCCAGGTCGTGGAGCATGCCGTCGCGGGCGAGATAGGCACTGTCGCGTATGGTGGGGAAGACGATGTCATAGGTGGAGTCGCCTGCCAGTATCAGTTTCGTTATGCCCTGGTGCATAGAATAGGAGTATTGACCTCCTATCGGCATTCTGCCGTTTGCGAATACGAAGTTGAACTTTTCCTCGACCAGACGGTTGCGCTCAAAGGCGGCGTCGTTGAGGATGTCACCGTTCAATTCGCTGACGCAGAGGTCGTTGTCCGACCACTGACCTTTTACATCTATCTCAACCTTGGCGAGTATGGTTATTGTGGCGCCTTCCAGGTCAAGATCGGGCAGGTCGGGGGTTGCGGCGGTGGTTTCGGTCTCGGCAGCCGTGGTCTCCTCAGCCGTTCCGGCAGCCGCAGTGGTTGCCTCTGCGGTGTCGTTCCCGCCGCCGCATGCAGCGAGGGACAGGAGCATCACGGCAGAGAGAAGCAGCGCGGCTAAGCGCTTTATTGTGTCTGCGTGTTTCATTTGAGTAATATTCCTCCCGTTTGATACATTATTACTCTGTCATGATACCACATATTTTCAATATTTACAAGTCCTTCCGGGTAAACTGCGGCTATTTAATTTCTTATGCGCGGCTCTTGAAAAAGCGCGGGTTTTGTGATAAAATAGCAACGTGTGCGGCTGTGTGTCTGACCGCCGGAGTGAGAGTCTTTTCCGACTGTTTACGCGTGTAAAATAAGCGTAAACAAAAATGACCCCGGCGTGTTATAGGACGCCGTGATACGTATAATTACGTATAATAAAAATAAACAGGCATATGCATATGAAAACAAAGGATGAGAAAACCTCTTAATGAAAACTGAAATCAGAATTGCGGCGGCGCTTGCCGCATTGTGTCTTATAATGTCGGGTTGTGGCATAATCAAAATAAACGAACGGAGTGCAGAGACCTCTGCCGGCGGATCGTATGCTGTCTCGCATGTTCCCGACCATACAGCCGCCGATGATACGGCACCGGCATTGACCGGAGACAGCGCGGCGGCTCCGAAGGGAACCGAATCAGGAAAAAAACCTGCCGCCGTCAGCCAGCCCGACCGTCTGGCGAAGGCAAAGAGCTATCTTGAATCGCTGTCTAAACGCGACATGCAGGGGGTGGCGGTGAGCATAACCGGAAGCGATATCACGCCCTTTGCCGTGGGTGACTCCGAGGAACATTCACTTATCGACGCGGCGAGACTCGAGCGTGACTCTATGGTCTGTGAATACTACAACACAAAAATACTTGTGAGCGAAGCGACAGCCCAGTCTGTTTTGGACGATGTGGCGGCGGCGGTAAAGGCTGATGACTTCTATGCCGACCTTCTGGCGATACCCGTGACCTGGCTGGGATACTTCAGGGCGGCGGGTCTGCTGCTCAACCTGGAGAGCCTGCCCTTCACCGACTATTCGCAGCCCTATTTCGACCAGAAAGCCATGCTGCAGTCGGCGGGCGGATACGGCGTATATGCCGCCGTCGGCGAGTATATATACGATCCCGGTTACATGTACTGCATGTATGTAAATTTCAGGCTTGTGGAAGAACTCGGACTTGACGATCCGGTTGAGCTGGTGAACAAAGGCTACTGGAGTTGGGAAAAGCTGCGCGAATACGCGAAAGCCGCTGCTGCCTCGGAGGCTGTGGACGGTCACGCCGGTCCTGAGGGAATGTCGGTCGACGCCTATATAGATCTGCTGTTCGCCTCATCGGGTGAGCATATGATCTCCACGGGCAAGGAAGTCATACCCACTCTCAAGGAACCGTCATTGCGCTTGAAGCGCATGGTTTCGGCGCTAAAGAGCTATATTTACGACGACGGCTCCTATGCCGGGGTGAAGAACTCCGGAATACAGAGCTTCTACGGCGGCGGGGTTCTCTTCCTGACCGAAACGGTTAGCCGGGCTGAATGGCTTGCAGACATGGCGGACGACTGGTGCATACTGCCTATGCCCCGGCTTGACGGGCGGGGCGACTGGTACACTCCGGTGTCGCCTTCGGCTCCGGTGCTGTGCGTGCCTAAGAACTGCGCGAACCTTGACAATGCCGGACTTTTCCTGCAGGCAGCTAATGCCGCCTCCTACGGCTACATAAACGACGTGTTCTACGAGCATCTGACCCGCAATGCCATACGAAACAGCGATACGCTGAATATGCTGGACTATGTCACCTGCGTAAATGCCGGCTGTTTCAGATATTACGATTTCTCCGTTATGTACGGAGGACAGTATGACTGGCTGCAAGCCGCCGCAGTCGATTCGGTGCGTAAAGCGGTCAAAGGATCATCCGACCTGGATTCGGTGTATGCGGCGTCGGTTAAAAACGTGAACAACAGGCTGGCGGCCGCGTTCAACATGCCCTGGTAATAGGTCAATCGACCCTGTGAGGGATATGAAAAGAGAAACATTTATTAAAGCGATACTTATAGCCGCCGCGGTGCTGGTCGCCGTGATGATTGTGACAGCCGTCACCGACTGTATAGCGGTGTTCGGGCTGCACAGAAAGCCGGTTTTCGCCGTGCCCTCGATGACAGCCGATGACGGCGGTTCGGGCACCTACCGGGGATTGTTGCATACCTTTGAGATTGACGGCCGCTTCATGCCCGAAGATGACGGGGCGGTGGAGTCGGCGCGGCTCTATCTGTTCGGCATACCTGCCGCGGAAATGTCTGAGCCGGAAAGTGAGGAGCTTTGAAAACAAGACGCAAATTTACGCTGACGGCGGCACAGGCGGTAATGCTGAGTTTCTTTTTGCTCATAACCACGGGGACGGTGCTGCTTGCACTGCCAATAAGCTCGGCGACAGGGAAGGCGGTATCTGTTTTAGATGCCCTTTTCACCGCGACTTCAGCCTCATGCGTAACCGGACTTGTGACCCTGCCATCCTACTCCGCATGGAGTGTTTTCGGGCAGATTGTCATTCTGGCGCTCATTCAGATAGGCGGTCTGGGTGTTATTACGACCCTTGCCGGCATAGTTATATCTATGAATAAGCGGCTCGGCGTGCGCGACCGTGTGATGCTTGCCGACGCGTTAAACCTTTCCTCCATGGATGGGGTGGTGCGGTTCACAAGGCGAGCCATTCACGGCACATTAGCCGTCGAAGCGGCCGGCGCGCTTATGTATATGACCGTATTCGTCCCACGGTACGGCTTAAAGGGCATCTGGGTCTCGGTGTTTACCGCCATTTCGGCATTCTGCAACGCCGGAATAGATATAATCGGTTCGGACAGCCTATGCGAATATGTACACAACCCGATTATCAACGGCGTCACCGAAGCAATGATAATCTTAGGCGGTATCGGTTACATCGTATGGTGGGACGTGCTGCGGGTAATAAGAGAAGCGCGGGTCAAAGGCCTGCGCTGTCTGTGCAGGCTGACTCTCCACAGCAAGATAGCGCTGATATCGACAGCCGTGCTGATTGCCGCGGGCGCGCTGGGAATCTTCATATTCGAATTTTCGAACCCGCTGACCATGGCGGAATACAGCCTGCCGCAGCGGCTGGGAGCCTCGCTCTTTCAGTCGGTGACCACAAGAACGGCTGGCTTTGCCACCATCCCTCAGCAGAATCTGACAAATCCCTCCGCGGTACTGTCGCTGCTGCTGATGTTCATAGGCGGTTCGCCGGCAGGCACGGCGGGCGGCGTAAAGACGGTGACTATGGCTGTGCTGATGGCGTCTATGCTGGCATCGGTGCTGAACAAAAGCGAGGTCACCCTTTTTGACCGCACGATATCCCGCGCAACAGTCAGCCGGGCGGCGGCGGTCGTCAGCATGTCGTTTATTATAAACTTTGTGTCGATACTGCTGCTTTCCATGGTTGCCGACGCGTCGATAGCCGATGTTATGTATGAATCGGTGTCGGCAGCAGCCACCGTAGGTCTGACGAGAGGACTGACGCCGGCGTTGAATTTCGCGGGCAAGCTGATAATCACCGCGACCATGTATCTCGGCAGAATCGGACCCATATCCCTGGCTCTTGCTTTTGCCACACGCAAAACGGCGCCCGATTTGATAAAGAGCCCAACAGCGGATATAAGCGTGGGTTAATGCAACGGGAGAATTATAGTTATGAGTCTTAAAAAAACATATGCCGTACTGGGGCTGGGGCGCTATGGCAGAGCCGTGGCGACCGAACTTGTGAGAAGCGGCGCCGACGTCCTTGCGGTAGACATCGACGAGGATATCGTAAACGAGCTTGCCAATGAAATACCGGTTATAAAATGCGCCGATGTTACCGACGCGGAGGTTATCCGCCGGCTTGAAATAGGCAGCATCGACGTGGTTATAATAGCCATGGCATCAAATCTCGAGGCTAATGTCATGGCTATCATGCTCTGCAAAGAGGCTGGAACCAAAACAATAATAGTCAAGTGCGCGAACGAAACCCAAGAGCGCATCTTCACTCGGGTGGGCGCCGATCGCGTAGTATTTCCCGAGAGTGAGTCGGGTACCCGTATGGCGAAGAACCTGCTTAGCTCGGGCTTTGTGGACATCATTGATCTTTCAAAGGACATATCGATGGTGGAGCTTGACGTGCGCCCCGAGTGGGCGGGGAAGTCTATCCGCGAGCTTGAACTGCGCCGCAGGCATTCGATTAACATCGTCGCCATATGCCGGGGGGATCGCGTGTCAAGTTATATCGAACCTGATCTGGTGCTCGAATCAGACATGCGGCTCATCGTCATAGCCAACATTGAAAAGCTGAAGCGTTTAAGGTAATCCACATGATTAATTTGAGTAATCCAAATAAATAAACATATTACAGGAGGTTCTGTCAATGCAAAATGTAAGAATTACAGCAATATTTCTGCTGCTTGTCATGCTTATGGGGGCTTTAGCCGCCTGCGGCGGCTCAGGCGGGGAGGGCGCGGCTGCCGACACCACCGCTGCCATAACCGATGCGGCTGAGGAGACAACAGAGGAGGTTTTGAAAGCCGACCTGCCCGACGTCGACTATAACGGCGACATATTTACCATGTATATGCGCAAATCCGACGGCTATGCCTGTGATTTTGATGTGGCCGAGCTTTCCGGCGACACCATAGACGATGCGGTATACGAGCGCAACTCGAAGGTCGCTGAAAAGTTTAACATTGTCTTTGAGATCATCCGTGACGGCGACAACTTCGGTCTGAACACCGCCCGCACCGCCGTTTTGGCCGGTGATGACAGCATTGATCTGCTGATACCCCACGCCCGCTTTGTCTTCCCCTACGCCCTTGAGGGACTGCTCTACGACTGGCAGACGGATCTGATCTGGGTCGACCTTGACAAGCCCTGGTGGAACGACGACGCCCGTGCCGCCTTCTCGCTCTGCAACAACCTCTTCGCAATGGTGGGCGACATCAGCTACACCAACCTGGGCTCCACAAAGTCAATGCTTTTCAACAAAAACATACTGAGTCAGTTAGGTCTCGCATCGCCCTACCCCATGGTAAACTCCGGTGAATGGACCATGGACAAAATGGCTGAACTTACAAAGAGCGCGGCGGCCGACCTTAACGGCGACGGCAAATATAATATCGCCGACGACCGCTACGGCTACATAACCACCCACTGGAGCGGTCCGATACAGGTGCTCTACTCCGCCAACCAGCGCATCGCCCGCAAGGACGAAAACGACTTGCTTTACCTGACCCTCAACACCGAGACCACCGTCAACGCCTTCGAGAAGTTCTTCGCCATCACCGATGCCGAAGGCGGCTATATTCAGTGTGAGGACGGAGTTTCCGGTGTAACAGATTGTTTCCGCGCAGGACATGCCCTCTTCTATGATGTGAACATCGGCGGCGTAAAGGCTCTGCGCGACATGGATGAGGACTTCGGCATCATCCCCTGGCCGAAATTTGATGAGACCATCGATAAATACTACGCCAATGTCGACGCCGGCTGCAATCTCTTTATAGTTCCGGTCACAAACGCCGACCCGGAGCAGGCATCGGTCATTTTAGAGGCGCTCTGCTACGAAGGTTACCTTACCGTACTGCCCACCTATTATGATGTGGTGCTGACCACCAAATTCACCCGCGACGCCGAGTCGGAGGATATGATAGACATCATCCGCGCCGGCCGTGTATTCGATATCGGCTATTATTTCTTTGACAACTCCAACGACCTGAACAGTGTGGGCTGGTATCTGACAAAGACTCCCGACCGCAGCTTCGCCTCCGTCTACGCCAAATACGAACCTGTGGTGCTTGCGCAGTACAAGAAGGTCAACGAGAAATTCCTGGCTCTCGAGTGACGCGGACTTAAAAGAAACGCGTTATTCGGGATGCGCGGCGCATGACGGGCGATGAGAATTCCATTGTTAATTATTTGTTAATTCCAACAACATTCTGTGCATTAGCACCCCGACTGTGATATAATATCGTGTATGCATTCCGGACCCGGTTTGCGGATAAATGTGCCCGCCCGGCTGCGCGGAACGAGAGTTCGTCCCTGCGGCAGGCGCTGCCGTATAATGGTATCAGCGATAATGTCGCAGCCTTCAATACGGTATGGCAGATATCACCCGCCGCCTGCTGAGTCCGCGATGTAAAATATTTTATGAGGTGAAAACCATGCTTAAGGAAATCAAGACCCAGATCATCGCAGAGCATGCCGTCCATGAGGGCGACACCGGCTCGCCCGAGGTTCAGATAGCGATTCTTACCTATCGTATCAACAACCTCACCGAACACCTGAAGGTCAACAAGAAGGACAATCACAGCCGCCGCGGTCTGCTGAAGATGGTCAGCCTCCGCCGCAAGCTCCTTGCTTATCTTCAGAAAAAGGATATCGAGCGTTACAGAGCAATTATTGCAAAACTCGGTCTCCGCAAGTAATTTCTGCACCCGACGGAGCGGGAGTCCGGCTGCCGGTCTCCCGCCCGTTCCTTGTTTTCCGGGGTTATCATCCCCTGCACACCGACCCCATGCGCCTCTGCCCCCGCGCCTCTGCAACCCATACCCTTCGCCTCTGCCCTCTATCCCATATCCCTATTCGCATGTACCCCGGCACATTAAACGCGCCGTTCGCCTGATGGTGAGCAGTTAAATACATACCCGACCACGCCGTCGGATGGGTATTTAAGTGCTTTACCGAAGGGCGGACGATAAGCTGACATTCAATTTAATCGGAGGAACATAAAAAATGTTCGAGAAATTCAAAACCTTTGAGTACCGGCTCGCAGGCCGCCCCCTGGTAATCGAGACCGGTAAAATGGCACAGCTCGCAAACGGCTCCTGCCTGGTTCGCTACGGCGACACCGCAGTCCTCTGCACAGCCACCGCTTCCGCCCGTCCCCGCGACGGTATCGACTTCCTGCCTCTTTCGGTTGACTTTGAGGAGCGTCTCTACTCGGTCGGTCACATACCCGGCAGCTTCAACAAGCGTGAAGGCCGTCCCACCGAGAACGCGATTCTTTCCTCCCGCGTTATCGACCGCTCCATACGTCCCCTTTTCCCCAAGGATCTGCGCAATGACGTTTCGCTGGTTCTCACCGTAATGAGCGTTGAGCAGGACTGTGTGCCCGAAATTGCCGCCATGCTGGGCGCGTCAATCGCTCTCTCCATATCCGACATCCCGTGGAGCGGGCCCATATCCGGTCTTCACGCGGGTCTTATCAACGGCGATATAGTAATCAACCCGACACAGGCTCAGCGCGCGGAGAGCACCCTTGAGCTGACGGTGGCATCCTCCGCCAATAAGGTGGTAATGATCGAGGCAGGCGCATCCGAGGTTGCCGACGATGATATGTTCGAAGCCATTATGGCAATCGACGCCGAGAACAAGCGTCTATGCGAGTTCATCAACGGCATAGTCGCCGAGATCGGCAAGCCCAAATTCGATTATCCATCAGGCGAGGTTGACGAATACCTCTACAACGAGGTTCGCGACATGGTTATCGATGATGTCCGCCTGGCGCTTGACACAGACGATAAAAACGTTCGCGACGCCCGTCTCCAGCCTATTATCGACAGGGTATACGAGAAATACGAGTATGAATATCCTGATCAGCATGCCCTCTTCGACGAGATACTCTATAAGGTTCAGAAGGAGATCGTCCGCGAATGGCTGTTGGTTGAAGGCAAGCGTGTAGACGGCCGCCGTCTCGACCAGATACGCCCCCTTGCCGCAGAGGTCGCGCTCCTGCCGAGAACTCACGGCAGCGGCATGTTCACCCGCGGTCAAACCCAGGTTCTCACAACCTGCACCCTTGGACCTATTGACGAGCAGCAGCTGCTGGACGGTATCGACGAGGTGCAGTACAAGCGCTACATGCATCACTACAACATGCCCGGCTATGCTACCGGCGAAGCTAAGTCCCCCCGCATTCCCGGCCGCCGCGAGATAGGTCACGGCGCTCTTGCCGAGCGTTCGCTTCTGCCGGTTCTCCCGACGGTTGAGGAGTTCCCCTACGCAATCCGCTGCGTATCCGAGGTGATAAGCTCCAACGGCTCCACCTCCCAAGCGTCGGTCTGCGGCTCCACACTCGCGCTCATGGATGCCGGCGTGCCGATAAAGGCTCCGGTAGCCGGTATCTCCTGCGGTCTTATCACCGAGGGCGAGCGCTGGATGACCATGATAGACATTCAGGGTCTTGAGGACTTCTACGGCGATATGGACTTCAAGGTCGCCGGCACCAATAAGGGTATCACCTCTATTCAGATGGATATAAAGATCGACGGTCTTACTCCCGAGATCATAAAGGAAGCTCTCCGCACCACCCACGAAGCCCGAAAATATATCATAAATGATATAATGCTCGAGTGCATCCCCGGTCCGCGTGATGAGATCTCCCAGTACGCGCCCAAGATGATCACCATGAAGATCGAAGTGGATAAGATCCGCGACGTCATCGGCACCGGCGGCAAGGTCATTCAGAAGATAGTCGCCGACACGGGTGCGAAGATCGACGTTGAGGAGGACGGCACCATTTACATCTCCGCCGTCGACCGCGACTCGGGTATTGCCGCCCAGAAGATCATCGAGAGCATAGTGTTCGAGCCCGAGGTGGGAACGGTTTACACCGGCAAGGTCACCCGCATCATACCCATCGGCGCTTTCGTCGAGTTCGCTCCCGGCAAGGAAGGTCTTGTTCACATCTCCAAACTGGCTAACTACCGTGTAGAGAAGGTGGAGGATATCGTCGAGGTGGGCGATTCGCTGGAAGTCAAGTTCCTCGGCGTTGACGAGAAGGGCAGAATGAACCTTTCTCACAAGGATACCCTCCCCCAGGACCCCGATGCACAGCCTCAGCCTGAGCGTCGTCCGAGATCTTCGGGCGAATCGGGCGGCAGCGCGCCGTCCGGCCGCAGAGGCGGCTCCGACGACTACCGGAGACGTCCGAGACGCGAGAATAACTGATAAACGGCATAATACACGGGAGCGGCACTTCAAGCCGCTCCCTTTTTCGGAGGCAATATGAAGCATGTGGAACTATACACCGACGGCGCATGTTCGGGCAATCCCGGCCCGGGCGGCTACGGCGCCATACTGGTGTACAACGGCATAGAGCGGGAGCTATCCGGCTACTGCGCCGAAACTACCAACAACCGCATGGAACTGACTGCCGTCATAGCCGGCCTTGAAGCGCTGAAGGAGCCCTGCGAGGTGACTCTTTATACCGACTCGAAATATGTGGCGGACGGATTGAGCAAGGGTTGGGCGAAGGGCTGGCGAGCCAAAGGCTGGAAGAAATCCGACGGCTCTCCGGCGTTAAATCCCGAGCTTTGGGCAAAATTGCTGGAACTTTCCGAGATACACAGCGTCAAAACAGTGTGGATAAAGGGACACGGCGGCCATCCGTACAATGAGCGCTGCGACCGGCTCGCTACCGGCGAAATTGCGAAGGAATAAGTACGGCGCATTCTCTTTTCCGACACGAATTAAATTCCGAAAAACAGCGGGAAAGGAGAACCCCCGAAATGAGAATACCGAGAATATACGCAGAGCGCCGCGAAAGAGCGATTCGGGCGGTCTCGCGCAGCCTTTTGACACTCGCGCTGCCCCTTGTCATACTGACGGGCATGTATATGATGATAGTGTTCGGCGGCTCGCCGGCAATAGCCTATTGGCGCGGCATATGGATCGAGACGGCGATGACCACCGACAATCATCAGTGGCTCGCCACCTCCTTCTTTCCCAAGTCGGTGATCGATGAAGTATTGAGCGGCCGTACCCATACCGGTGAAATACTGGGCGGCGCCGAGTTTATAAACCTGACCCCGCCGGAAAAGCCGGAGAGCAAGCCCGCCCCCGAGACGACAATAGTCAGACCGCCGATACCGAATAAACCCTCCTCATCCGTGGCGCAGCCGGTAACAGAACTGCCGGCAGCCGACATAACACCGGTCACCGCAATTCCTCAGACAGAGCCGGAGGAAACCGCTCCCTTTGCCGGTCTTGACAGCAATTTCGGAAGTCTGCCCGGCGACATACTCGGACAGGCAAATCTCAGTGTCGGAGACAGCGACTATGCAGGCAACACCATAGCCGTCAACGACATGGAGCAGGGCATAGTTATCTCCGAGGCAGCGCGTGAGGGATTCAAGGGCAAGATAATGCTCATCGACGACCCGAGCCGCGTCTTTGTCGGCTCCACGATTTACAATGACCAGGGCACCAGAATTCCCGAACTGCTTGAGGCTCACAATGCCATAGCAGGTATCAATGCCAGCGGCTTCTTTGACCCCCAGGGCAAGGGGGACGGCAGCGGCGCAGTGGGTATCATGATGTCCGAAGGTCAGATGACCGGCGATCTGGTTGAAACATACGGCAGCATCGCACTGACCTTGGAAGATAAATTGGTGGTGGGCAGCAATACAATCTGGAACAGCATGGCTGTCCGCGACGGAATCCAGTTTGGACCGGTGCTTATTGCCGACGGCGAAAAGACTGTCAGCGGTTCGGCGGGCTACGGCATTCAACCCCGCACCGCCATCGGTCAGCGCGCCGACGGCGTCATAGTAATGGCGGTCATAGACGGACGCAGCATAAGATACAGCATCGGCTGCATGGTGGGTTCACTGGCAGAGCTAATGGAGGAGTACGGCTGCATAAACGCCGCCTGCTGCGACGGAGGCTCCAGCTCGGTCATGGCGTACAACGGCGAGGTGGTTAACCGCAACTGCTCGGACAATCCCACGCTCGGCCGCAGACTTCCGAACGCCTTCCTGGTTCGGGCAAAGTAAGATATCACATATGTAAATACGGCACCTCGGTAAGCAAACCGGGGTGCCGTTTGTTTTTGTCGAAAAGTGTTATAAGAAACAAAAAGAGCTCCGATGCAGACACCGAAGCTCTGATTGGTGGGAACAGCTGGGATCGAACCAGTGACCTCATGCATGTCAAGCATGCGCTCTAACCAGCTGAGCTATGCTCCCGAACGCTGTTATTATACCACATCGGGCGTAGGATTTCAAGTGGAGCAGTGAAAAATAGTGCATAAAAAGAGGGTGGTATAATTGTATAATGCGACGGTTATCGTGGCAAAATGCACAGACAGGCAAGGTATCCCTGCGGCACAGTGACGGGAATAAGCTGTCTGCCGTTGACCTCAGTGAGAAATTTACCGTCACTGCTGACCACCGAGAAGACGCGGAAGCCCCGTACAACTCCCTCGCCGTCCAGCTTTACATAAGCCTCCTTCGCCGTCCAGATACTATAGAAGCGTTGAATTTGCTCCTCGCCCCCGACCGAGGTTACCGTCTCATGCTCGGCGGCGGAGAACAGGCGCCGCGCGATGTCTGCGAAGCGGAAGCCGGGCAGGGTCTGCTGTATGTCGAAGCCGACCTCGTCCCGCGAAACTGCGCAGCAGGTCAGCCCTCCGCTGTGTGAGATCGAGAAGGAAAGCCCTTCGCAGCCGTCAAAACGCGGTTTGCCCATTTTCGGACGGATTATCTGCCGTCCGGCAGCGGTGTCGCCCGCAAAGAGTTCCGCGCAGCGAAGAATTAACTCATCCGATGGGATCTTGTCATTAGTCAAATAGACAGCGGTGCGCGGAAGGCGGAGAATCTCGCTAAAGCCGGTCATTGCAGAGAACGAATATAGGTAATATAGTCCATGCAGTACTCATCCCGCCCTGCGAGAGCCTTTGCGGCATACAGGGTCTGCAGAATAGATTCGCCGTTCTTGTTGGGCAGCACATCGATGATGGCGGCATCCAGTCCGTATAGCACCGCCATACTGAGGAATGCAGCGTTCAGCGAGGCGCGCTTGGGCAGGCCGAATGAGACATTGGAGAGCCCGCAGACGGTCTTAAGTTCCGGGTCGGCTGCCTTTATGCCGCGAATTGTATCAAGCGCGGTGAGTGCGCCGTTATCCGAAGTAGAGATAGCCTCGATTATTGCGTCGATGTATATTTTATCCTTTTTCACACCGGCGGCAGTCAGCTTCGCGGCGGCGGCAAGGGCGTTCTCGACACGTTCGTCCACATCGCCGGGGATGCCGCCTCCCGCCAGCGGCAGCACCACCACGCCGGCATTGTGTTCGGCGGCGAGGGGCGCCAGTTCGTCGATGCGCTCGGAGACGGTGACGGAGTTGATGATAAATTCGCGTCCCTTCATGACGGCGGCGGCGGCTTTAATTACAGACGGGTCGGGCGAATCGGGCATTATCGAGCAATCACTGCCCTCCAGCGCCATTTCGATGATTTTGAGCATCAGCTCGGTCTCGCGTTCGGCTCCGCAGGCGGCAGTGTTGATGTCAAGACAATCGGCGCCCGCTTCTGCCTGGGCTTCGATAAGGCGCGCCAGATAATCCCGGTCGAAGGTCTTCATAGCTTCGCCGGTTTTCGGTATGCTGCTGTTGAGTTTTTCTCCTATAATAAACACTTGTTGCTCCTTACAATGATATGTCAAAACGAATCTGTTATCCCTCTGTCATGAATCCTCCCGCCACGCCTTAGAGCAGCGGCCGCAGGGCTTGTACCCCCGGGCAATCAGCTCGGCGGGGTTGTCGGTGGGATATTCAAGCCGATTGCTCTCTTTCATGCTCTTCACACTCGAGCAGTCGGGATTTACATGAAATGTGCCGGATGAAACGTTGATAATAACAAGGTATTTCGCGTTCTCCGGGTCATTGGAACGTTCGGGAACACCTGTCTGCGCCGCAGTCTCGGGTTCGGCGGTTATCTCATACCCGTTCCCGCACACCGAGCAGACACGATATCCGCATAACTGCGGGTCAGCGAGATCCTCCACCGTCAGTTCAACGCGGTTAGCCTCAGACATTTTCAAAGCATGCCGGCATTCGGTGCGCAGATGACAGACACGTGAGTTGCGATTCACCACCACCGTTCGAGGGAAGGTCAGGGGAGGGGCGGCGGTTTCAGCCGTTTTGGCGGCAGTCTCATTCTCGGTTACAGATACAGTTCGTTCAGCCGTTGTCTCGGCGGGCGGGGAGGTATCTGCGGGCGCGGCGGTTGTTTCAGCCGGCGCGGCGGTGGTTTCGGGAGCCGCGGTTTCAATGTCGGGCGCCGATGTCTCAGGTTCGGTTGTAGTTTCGGGTTCGGCATCCTGCTCCCCAATGATCGCATCGGACGGCGAATCAGGTGTTTCAGCATCGGGGGCGGATGTTACAGCAGTCTCGACCGCCAATATGCCCGCGTCCGCAATACGGTGAACCACGGCGGTTTCAGCCGCCCCGGGACCGGAGCAGGCAGACAAAGCAAGCACCGGCAGAATTACCGCCGCAGCCATAAAAAAACAGAGATGCCGTAAGCCGTTGTGTGCCGTCCTCATCAGCCAAGTATATCCCGGAGCACCGGCAGCAGGGTCATAGCCATGCGGTAGAAGCCGAGATCATTCGGATGGCAGCCGTCCACCGTGCAGGCGTCACGGTCGCGGTCGCCGTATAGTGTCTCGCCGTCGATGAAGCGCACATGCCTGTCGCCGGCGGCGACGGCGTTGTCATATGTGGCTCGGATAACATCGCGGCGGCGGGCGTTGCCCTCCCGATCCCAGTCGAAATCGGGTTTGCTCATAATGACTATGGGCAGATTCGGCTGAGCCGCGCGAATAATTTTGAAGAATGGCTCATGAGTTTCGGCGAGATGCTCGGCGCTCGGGGCGTTGTGGTCATAGTCATAGACGAAGGCGGACATGGTCAGCCCGGCGATATACTCGGCCATGGCAGGTTCGCCCCGTCCGGCGCCCGAGAAGCCGAAGTTGCGGTGGTCGGCGTCCAGCAGCCGCGAAACGATGGCGGTATATGACGCGCCCACACGGGTACAGCAGCCGCCCTCGGTTATCGAGGAGCCGTAGAACACCACCGGATTATCTATGGCATATTGAATTGGCTCAAGCAGCAGGGCGTAGTCGTCCACACCCACCGTCATCGAAGCGAGCAGCTCGTTGCGGGGCAGCATTATTGTAATCTGCTGCAAACTGCCGTCAAGATGCAGGGTGACCTCGTTTGTCTTGTCAGATTCTGCGAATCCGTTGGGCTGCACAAAGCCGATGAAGCGGGAATCCGCCCCGATTCCGGAGTAGATGTCACAGCCCGCCGAGCCGCAGAGCGATATCCGTATGTCGTTGCCCAGGGTTTTAAGGGTGTATTTGACGTTCAGATTCCTGCTGTTCGTCCGGAAGCGCACACGCCCGCCGGTATTGCGCCGTCCCAAGCCTTTTACGCCCTCGCTGACCGATGCGGCTGCCTCACGTGGCAGACGGTCGAAATTCCCGCCCTCGCCGTTATACGCAAGGCCGTAAATCTTAATCGGCGCTTCGGTGATGTCATGAAATTTCATATGCTTCCCGATTCCCTTCGCAATTTATGTATACTGAAAAACTTGACAACCGGCGCCCAAAATGGTATCATATAGCCCGTGTCAAAAAACATAGAGGTGATGCGCCCATGATGGCTTCATTTTCCGCCGCACTTGGTCAGATGGCTGTGCTGTTCAGCTTCATGCTCTGCGGCTATATCTTCAACAAGTTAAAAATCACGCCCCCCGAGACCTCGCAGGTGCTCTCGAAGCTGGAGATGTATATCTTCCTGCCCTGTCTTTGCTACAGGACGCTGAGCGGCTCCTTTACCCGTGAGGTGTTAGGTTCCAAGCTGAAGCTCATACTCTCGGCGTGCGTACTCTTCGCCGCGGTGGTGGCGGTGTCGCTGATTATCGTCCGCTTTTTCTCAAAGGACAAAATGCAGCGCGCCATATACCTTTACGGCTTCATCATACCTAATATGGGCTACATGGGCTACCCGCTGGTGGAGGCGGTGTTCGGAGCCGAGGTGCTGGCGGATTTCATGGTCTTCGCCACGCCATTCAACATATTTATATACACCGCCGGCATATGGATGCTGAATCCGAATCGCACCTGGTCGGTTAAGTCGCTGCTCAATCCCACGCTCATAGCCCTGTTTTTAGGCGTGGCGGCGGGTCTCACCGGTTTGCGTCTGCCTGCCTTTATGGACACGGCGATAGCCTCCGCGGCGGCATGCATGTCGCCCACCGCAATGCTGCTCACCGGCTTTGTACTTGCAAGGGCGCCTCTCGGAGCGATGTTCAAAAACCCGAAAACCTACATTGCCTCCTTCATCCGCCTGGTGGCTTTCCCGGCGGTGTTCGGCGGTCTGATGCTGCTTTTAAGAGTACCCGACTACACGGCGCTGCTGGGCATCTGCCTGCTGGCGCTGCCCATAGGGTTAAACAACGTGGTCTTCCCGGAGTCCTTCGGCGTGGATTCCACAGCCGGCGCTCAGCTCTGTCTGATGGCAAATATCATGGGTGTGATAACAATACCGCTGATATATTCGCTGGTTGGAACACTGGCGGGTTGAATATACGGGGTGTGCCTTATGGCATACCCCTTTTTTGCCGCAATGCCCTCAATAGCTGTCATTAACCGAATATGAAGTTGAATAATCGCAATTTGTGCATTTGATATGTTTTTTATAACTGGTATCCTGCCCAAAGCCTTCGTAGTCAACAGTGCAGGGATGATAGCACTTTGGGCAGATTGCCGGACTTGTTAACCTGTATTCCCGTCCGCAGATTGTACACACAACTATGAGAGGCTGAGATTTTGAAGCGGAAATGTATCCGTTGATGACAGGAATATTATTCAGACGCCGATATTTATGACCCGTATATCGTCTTTTACCGCAGCGGGCACAAGTGCAGCCGTTCCAATCATGTTGCGCCTGTTCCTTTTCCTTACCGCAGCGGGTGCAGGCACATTCATTCCAATCGTGCTGTTCGTCGCGTGTTTTGCCGCAGAGGATACACTTGCATCCGTTCCAATCGTGCTGTTCGTCACGTCTTTTACTGCAGCGCTTACACGTGCAACCGTTCCATTTGTGACCGAACACTTTACAAATCATAGCCATAACGCCGCCCCCTCGAAAACACCGGAATTATTCATCAGAAATCAATATCACCGGATTATCCCGCACCGTTTGTATAACACCCGGAGTATGCCGCATCGGCATACCCCGTTTAACTTTACGGCACACCCGGTTTGTATCGGCTGTCGGTATTATTCTTGAAAATACATCACCGATAACTTTTGCTCACTGATATGCCTCGGCTTGTCTTATATATTGGTTCTGTTCCGCTCTGTCCATGGAGTTAAAGAGAGCGTTCCAGCCGCAGACGCGGATCTGAAGATCCTGGTACTTCTCCGGCTCAGCCTGAGCAGCCCGAAGGGTCCGGGCGTCGAAGATATTGAAGTGAATCGCGTGACCGCCACGGATGCGCCACACCTCAAGCAGGGAGCGCATGGCGTTAAGCCCCTCCTCGCCGCGGACGGCAGAGGGATGCAGGCTGACATCAAGTGGGAAGTCGCCGCTGAAAAGCTGACCGTTCAGTTTGGTCTGGGAGAGAATTGCTCCGGTAGCGCCCCCCGCACCTGCGCCCTGGGAGGGAGAGGCGTTCTTTGACATCTCCTCACCCCGGCGGCGCCCGTCGGGAGTCGCTCCGGTTTTTCTGCCCTGGTCTATATACTGGCGGGCGTTGTGCAGCGAAGCCGACCAGAAACCGTTAGGTCGGCAGTTGCCGCAGGGTCTGCCCTTTATATAGCTGCCCAGCGCGGTGGTATACTTCTCGGCTATGCTGTCGGGCATATCTCGGTCGTTGCCGTACTTGTCTTTGTCGTTCAGCAGCTTGAGGCGGAGTGTCTCGCAGCCCTCGAAATTCGCCGCGAGAGCCTTCTTCATCTCGCTCAGCGGCACCTCTCCGGTGTCGTAGCAGTATTTCTTCACCATAGCCAGCGAATCGGCGGCGGTGCCTATGCTGCAAAGCAGGGCGCAGGTTGAGTAGGCTTTCGCGCCCCGGCAGTAGGCATCCTGCCCCTTCTCCAGCGCCGAGCGATAGGTGGAGGAGAATAAAGACTGAGGATTGACATAGTCGTAGTAGTTCTCATACTGCTGCGTACAGCGGTAGGATTCGTCGAAGAAGTACTTCGCGTAGCCGATGCAGGCGTCGAGGAACTTGTCGAAGGTGTCAAAGTCCTCCAGCTTGCCCATGGATATGCCGCAGAAATTGCCGGTGTTTGGGTCGGTGCCCTCGAAAAAGGCATACTCAATCGGCTTGGCGAGGTTGATATGAGTGCCGGTGCTGCCCACCGTCTGTGCGGGGGAGAATTCATAGCAGCCTTTGATGTCTGCCGCACGCGCCTCGGACAGGGTAAACCCCTTGGAGGTCAGCGCCTTCTCGATAAAGTCCTCAGAGACGAAGACGATGCTGTTGTGATTGCGGCGGATCATGTCCAGCGCCTTGTTGACAAAGGTCTTGGGCGTGCTCTCGCTGTACTTTAACTGAATTTTGGGATTCCATATGCCAAGCTCGTCGTAGACGTCGAGGATCATGTAGGACATGTCGCATATCTTGGTGGTGCCGTCGTCATTGGTGCCGCCGAGATAGACCGGCTGCCCCCAGTAGTTGTCGATAGCCTGGAACTGCATGAGGAAATAGGCCAGGAAGGTGCGGATATCCTCGTCCTCATAGCGTCCGCTGAGGCGATCCTCGATATAGTAGGGCTGCAGCACACGGTCGAGGTTGGACAGCGAACGGACCTGCAGCACCTCGATATGCTCTGATATAATAAAGTAAAGGTATATGAACAGCAGCACCTCATACACGGTGCGGGGAGCGCCGCAGCGCAGCCGGCGAAGGGCAGGCAGAACGGTGCCGCTCTTTTCGTTTTCACTCTCATGAGCTTCCCCATAGGCGATAAGGCGGTCAAGCAGGCGCAGCACGCCGTTTAATACTATCTCAATAGAGTCGTAGAAGCCCTTTTCCGCCTCGGTGAGTTCGCCGTCGCGGGCTGTCTTGTCGGCTTTCGCCTTCATGGCGTTCTCAAGCAGCCCCGGAAAGCCGATGGGGAGCATGTAGTCCCAGTCGGGAACGCTGTGGTCGTAGTCGGGCCAGATAGTCACCGCCCCGTCACGGCTCAGCAGATTCATGGTCTTGCTCACATCGGCAGGCAGCAGCTTTCCGAAAACCTCGGAGTTCCACTTACTGTTGAGCAAACCCTGCACGACCCGGTTCAGCGAGTGAATACCGGGGAAGTAGTCGCAGGGGTTCAGGTCAATTGGGGTGTGCTCCAGCACATACGCAACGGCTTTCGCTTTGATGACCGAATGGTGGGTGTCGGTGATGGTGCCGATGTATTCCGACAGCTTTTCCCTCATCGTTTTGGCGTCAAAGCCGGTGGACATGTCATACCGCCCGTCATGGCAGATAAAACGGCCGAAGTTGTTGTGGCTGCCGTCGTCGGTGTGATATTTCTGACGCAGATAGGCTGAATCTTTATCGCTTATGTATTTCATTTTTCTTTTTATGCCTCCGCATATGTCTCCGGTGCCGGCGAGAGCCGGCAAAAACACGAACAGCTTATGATATTCCGTCAAATTTAATTCTATCAGACTTTTTGTTGAGTGTCAATGTCAATATGTTAAAAATACCCCGGGCAGCTGTTATGTTACAATTGATGTGAGACATACATAAAAGGAGTAGAAAAAGTGATCGAGTCGTGTTAAAATAATGTTGCCCCCAACAAAATTCAACAGAAAGGACTCAATCACCCATGAAGA
>JAAZAV010000055.1 GCA_012514145.1 Clostridiales bacterium
AAGTGGGTCACCCATTTTACTGAGCCTGTCAAGGCGATTATCTTCGGCAAAAAAATTTATCTGTTTCATAGGTATATTATATCATATTTGGGCGAATATTGCATGAGGTTTTTAGAGATGCCCTTTAATTATATCACAGCGCGGCGGCAAAATCAAGCAAAACAAAAGCTGATTGTGAACGCCGCCGTTCCGGCTTTTCAGTAATATCGGGTGACCGATATTACTCTGCCGAGTACTGTAATCGTGTCTGTGTCGTCGGGTGAGCAGACTAATACGGCACGTCCGCCCGAAAGACCGAAACACACTCCCGCCGGTTTGCGGTGGGTATGGCGTCCGCCCGTTTCGGGCGCCGCGTCCGAGCGGTAGGGCTCATGGCCGCCCAGCAGCACTGTCGCCAGATCGCCGCGAAGTATGCCGGGCAGAATGTCGGCGGGCGCGCGCAGGGCTATAAGCCGGTGGGTCTCGTAGGCGCGGTTCATGAGCGGGAAATCGAAATAGCCGTCGTAATTAGCCACCGACAGCAGCGGTGAACGCAGCGCTCCCGAATGTATTATAGGTATGCGCACGGTGCGGGGAGCCGATGCCGCGCTCTTCACCGGAACCGATGAGCGCGGCCGGTTTTCCTCGCGCTTGATAAGCCCCTGATTTTCCAAAGATTTCAGCCGGGCTGATACGGTGGCGGTACTTTTAATCCCAAGCGCCGCGGCAATCTGCCGCATACTGGGGGGGACGCCGTCGCGGTCGAGGCAGTCGTTTATGTACTCGAGCAGTTCGCGCTCTTTGTCGGTCATAATCAGCTGCCGATGAGCGCCATGGTCTTGGCGATATTCGCTTCAATGGTGGGAATAGCCGAGGCTATGGTGGATGCCACATCGCCGCTGCCGCCGTTAAGCTTCGCGCGAAGCGAGTTGAAGAGGCTTGTTGTCCAGCCGTAGGCGACGCCCGCGTCGAAGAAACGGGTATTGCAGACGAGGTCGAGCATTTCGATGGAATTTTCGTTGCGAAGTCCCTTCTGGGAAACGGTCACGTCGTAGTAAACCGGCATGACGTTTACATAGGTCTCAAAGGCGAAGGCGTCGGAGATGTAAGCGGTGCGCTCAAGATCCTGATTGGTCATCGGAATGGTGTAGAGCATACAGGTGGAGCCGAGGGGGGAGATATATTCCTCCTGGGACTCCTCGTATTTCGGGTAGGGGACCAGACCAAAGTCGTCCTCCATGTCGCGGAAAACGTTGGCGGACTTGATCTCGCCGCCCAGCAGAATTGCGCGTCCCATCTTGAAGACGCCCTCGTATTTTATGCCGCCGTTTGCGTCGGCGTTGTTGAAGTCGAAGTAGTAGCCCTTTTCACCGCAGAGCTTTGCTATGTCGGCGGCTACCGAGTAGAATCGGTCGGTCTCAAGGGCAAAATAAGGCTTCCCCTCGTCGTCCATGCCGACAAATCGTTCGCCCGCGCTGTATATGAGGCAGGAGGGGGTGGCGTCATAGGAGGTAATACCGTACATGCAGCTGCCGTTGGGGTTCAAGCCGAAGGACTCGTCGCCGTTAAGGTTTACGGCGGCGGCAATATACTCGGTCATCTTGTCAAGAGTCCAGCTGCCGTTCCGAACCAGGTCGTAGGGCTTTTCGAGACCCAAATTGTCGACTATCTTCTCGTTGAAGAAGATAACCCAGGTGCCCTCGATCGCGTCAAGGTTGAAGTCGGTGCAGGAGTAGTAGAGAATGTTGCCGAAGAAAACGCTCTCCTCGATAACCGAAGGCTCCCACCAGGGGTTCGAGAAGTCGAAAACCGGCACCTCAAGCAGGTTGTAGAAAAGACCGTCGGTGATAAGCGCACCTATGTAATCGGCGCGCTGGAAGGTTATGTCATATGCGTCCTCGCCGGCAAGCACCGCCGTGCGCACCAGGGTCTGGTTGGTGCTGACGTCGCCCAGCACCTCTTTCAGGGTGAAATTTAACTTATCCTCGACTTTTCGGTTGCGCTCGTACATGGCGTCGTCAAGTGCTTCGCCGGTAAGTTCGGCGACATCCAGGTTCCAGCGGATATCCCAGCCGTTCAGCTCGAAGTTCAGGGCGCGGAACTCATATCCCCCGTAGTCGGCATCGGGGTAGTCATACTGCATGACGGTGGTTTCGGTTTCCGCAGCGCTGTCGCTGCCGTTGTCAGCTGCTCCGGTGGTGACAGTCGGGGTATTTCCTGAATCTCCGCAGGCGCTGAGGGTCAGGATGAGGCTCGCCGCCAGCATCGCGGCAAGCAGCGTAAGCGAGGTCGGACGTATTCGCTTCATTTCACTGTCTCCTTGTGGTTATATGTTTATGCCGAGTATAGCATATTTCGACGGCAATGTAAATACAATGCTTTCAATAACTCGTGATTTTGCGGCGAAATCGCATGAACATATGCTTTTCGCCGTAAAATCCAAAATAGACGCGACAAAAAACCGGGACGAATTCACGCCCCGGCTTTGTAAATATTACTCCTCAAAGAATCCCTCGGGAACCCTTGAGCTCCAGCTCTCCGGCTGCTTATAGCCCAGTGCGGCAAGCGTTATTGAGGCGATGTCGCGGATGCGTCCGTCACGGATCTCACCCTTAGTCACACCCTTTCCCGCGGCGGCAATCATGACATATTTCTCCTCGTCGCTGTCGCCGCCGTGCCCCCTGCCCTTTCCGCCGTGATCCGACACGACTATGAAAAGAGTGGAGCCGGCAAAGCCCCGCGCTTCGTAGGCATCCCATATTTTCCCGATATATCCGTCCGCCTCGGTTATCGCGGCAAGATGACCTTCGGTGCCGTAGCCCTGTGAATGTCCTGCGCCGTCAACCTCGTCAAGCTGGGCGAAGAGCAGTTTCGGGTCGTTCTCACTCACATATGCGCACATGGCGTCGGTGAGCTCCGCATCGCCGCCGGTGGTTTTGCAGACATCGAGATTTTCCTCTATGATGCCCCGATTTATCGGCGACCAGTTGCAGAAGGAAGCCAGTTTGCAGTCGGGGTCATTCTCGCGTATCACCCGGAAAACCGAAGGATAGGGCGATTCCGGATCGTAGGCTCTCTCGCCGGCGATGGAGTTGGTGAGCCCGTGCACTTCGGGGGTCACGCCGTGCAGCAGCGAGCCCCAGCATTCGGCGCTGACCGTGGGTATTGAGGTGAGCACATCGTAAGAGACAGCTCCGTTTTTGAATATTCTGTCAATATTCGGTGTTTTGGTGTTGCGGAAGAAGGCTCCCGCTCCGTCTATGCCGATGATTGCTACCCGCTTAAATGTTTTCATTCGATCGTCCTCCTTGTGTGTTGGGGATATAATACACCCGTCCCCGCTCTCTGTCAAGCGTGTTTTGCGTTTGTCCGGCGGGCAGCTGTTATGTTACAATTGATGTGAGACATACATAAAAGGAGTAGAAAAAGTGATCGAGTCGTGTTAAAATAATGTTGCCCCCAACAAAATTCAACAGAAAGGACTCAATCACCCATGAAGA
>JAAZAV010000056.1 GCA_012514145.1 Clostridiales bacterium
CTTGAACGCGCCGACTTTGCAGCCTGCATTCGGGGCTTCGCCCCTCATTCCGGCTGCAAAGTCTTTAACACACTCCATCCCTTTTTCTTGCACTTTTTAGTCTCACATCATTGACAAAACCACAAACCGAAAAATTCCGAAAAACCCGCCTGCGAAAAAGGGAGCCGCCGTCTTTGCGGCAGCTCCCGAAATCCGAAAGTATAAACAGGAATAAATTACAGGTCGAGAAAAACGGTTCCCAGCGTCCAGGGGGCGAGGGAGGGCAGGTCGACTATAAGGTCATCCCCGTCGCGGGTGAAGGGCAGATGCTGCTCAGGCTGACCCTGAGCCATAAAGAGCAGCTTTCGCCTGTCGTCGGGCAGGGCGGGGCGGCGGATTCGGAGCCGCAGCAGACCGCTGGCGCCGATGGTGCGGTTGAGCACTGAGACCGAAACGGTCCTGCCTTCGCTGTCCTCACGGGGGTAAACAGCCGAGGGTATCGGTGTTTCAAGCAGCGCAGGCATGCGGTTGTTCGAGATATAGTCGGCGGCGGACAGAATCTGAAGCCGGCGGTCGGAGGAAACCACCCGGTTCCACATGGAATGACCGAACACAGCCCAGCGACCGCCCCGGTCGGTATGAACAATGGCGGTGGCGATGCCGAAGGGCAGTTCCTCGCTGTCAAACAGCGGCTTCAACTTGGGGTTGGCGGTGGTGTATATGCCAAGCGCCTCGGTTTTGCCGCTGCGGTCGGTGAGGGTGCAGCCTTCCTTTATGTAGAAGCTCTGTGACCATCTGCGGTTGCCGGTCATGCCCGAGTTCACATCGTGGTCGGTGTAGCGCTCGCTGAGCTGCTCGGTGCCGCAGCGCATGACCGACGCCGAGAAGGCGTCGCCATATCCCCGGGAGACGAGATATTCCATCGTATAGCCGTCGGTGACTACCGGGCGGGCAAGCAGATATTCAATTTCTTCATCGGTATAAAGCGCCGCCAGTTCGGGACGAATTATGTAAACCGGGTTGTTTTTGCCGTCGAAGCATACGGGTATTCCCAGCCCCCGCAGCGATGAGGTCACACCGGTGACCGGCTCGCTTGTCCAGCTGAAGGGCTGATCGCCGGGGGCGAGTTTGCGCTTATACATTGACCTGCCGGCAAACAGTTTTAGACCGCCGCCGCAGGTGCGGGAGCTGACCGAAGCAAGCCGCAGCCAGTAGGGGCGGTGCGCGGCAAATGCCGACAGCATCTCGCCGTGCCACTCCATAGGCTCATAGTCGTTCATCAGCATGGCGTAGGACATGGCGTTGGCGCCCGAAGCCAGATAAAGAGTGGTTTCGTAGCAGGTGCCGGCGATAGTCTTGCCGTATCGCACATCGGGCAGGTTCTCGATTTCGGGGCGTATCTCGTCCACCAGCTCGGGCAGGTGAGAGTTCTGCCAGGCTATCCAGTCGGCTTTGTGGAGCATGTCGTCGGGATTGTTGTCGCTATACGCACCGCCGCCGGGGCGGGACTTGGGATTGAAGCCGGTGGCGCGGTACATAGCCTCATAGATGTATGCGTTCCCGTTGCCGGTGTAGCCCCCCGGCCAGCCTATCTGCAGCCCGGGACGGGTCTCGGGCGAATATTCGTGTATCACCGAGTAAACGAAATAGGTGAAATCCGAGAGGGTGCTCTTCAGATATTCGATCCATTCCTCACGCACGGCGATTTCGCCGTAGTTGATCTCATGCGCCAGCTGTTCCCGAGTGAAGGTGTGGTTGAAGCGTTTGTTGAAACGCTCGATGCAGCTGTCGCAGAAGCAGCCGTATTGAACCGGGCTGTGGTTGCCGGGGCGCAGGTCGTCGTCTATCCATATGGTGTGGGGCTTTATCGCCTCGCAGTAGAGCTTCATCTCCTCCCGGATGTAGTCGCGCATGACAGGGTCGCTCCAGCAGAAGGTATAGCGGGACACCGTACCGTCGGGACCCACTATGTTCTGAACCGGTGAGCCGTCATATACCAGTCCCGAGCAGTCCCGGGCGGACATATACTGACCGTGTCCGATGCTGTTTGAAATCTGCAGCGACACCCGCACTCCGATCTCCCGCAGGGCGGCTGCGTGATTTTTTAGTATTTCTGCCGTCTCGGCGTGGGTCTCAAGGGGCGGGAAGCCGTAGCAGGTGGCAAACCAGACCTCGTCGCAGGAGCCGGGACGAGCCTTAACCGTCTCGAGAAATTCGCCGAAAAATTTCGGGTCAAGCTGTGTCGACGAACCGAGTCTTTGAGTAAGCATTTTGTGTCCTCCGTTTCAAGAGCAATATCAGAATTCTAACAGCAGTCCGTCATACGCCGCGCCGATGCCGTCCTTTTCAAGCGAGGCGGCGACCTCATCGTGGGAGGGGTGCAGAGTGCGGGCGAGATGACTGATATAGAAGCGTTCGATATAAGGCGCCAGGGTCAGCTTCATCTCCCGCACCATGCGCAGATTGTTGTGCTCGAAGATTCTATAGTCGCCCTCGGCTTCGCCTATAGTGCCGTCAAACACCGCGAGAGCTATGCGGTTCTTCCGGATATATTGGAATTCCTCATAGAGCAGCCAGGCGGCGTCAAGGGCGTAGAAAAGTTTCGTGCCGCCGTCGTCGATGACAAAATGCTGCACACGGGTCGCCGTGCCGTGGTTTCCCGGCAGCGCCGTGACTGTATAGCCGCCGATCTCATACACATTGCCGGCGGCGCAGTCGATATACTCTGCGCCCAGCGATTTCAGGTAATCAAGGGTATCAGCGTTAAAATGGTCGCCGTGGGGGTGGGTGTTTATCACATACTTAATCTGATGCAGGTCATAACCGAATGTTCGGGCGAACTCCCGCACACAGGGCCCCGGGTCGATTAATAGAATATCGTCAACCGCGGCCGATGAAAGCCGCCTGTGGTCGCGGTCTGTATGACCGGTCACATCGCCCCAGTCGGCGGCGCCGGTTCCGAGAAATCTCAGCTTCATGAATTTATTACAACCTCAGTCTGTCGCATTCACTTACCCGTTCAGCCTGTCACAGAGAGCCTTCACCCACTTCACCGATTCAGCCACCGCGGCGAAATCTACTCTGATACGGTGAAGCTCCACGGTAAGCGCTCCGTCGTAGCCGGCGGCATGCAGCGCCTCGGTGATCTCGTCGTTGCGGGCGTCGCCGCCGCCGATTGTGGCGCCCTGCAGCCGCTTCCCGTCAGCCTGAGGCGGAATGTCGGGCAGCTCCTCGGAGGTGATATGGTAGTCCTTGAAATGGCAGTGCCTGGTTCTTGCGGCGAAGGGCAGACCCGCCTTGGAATCGAAATTCATCAGCATGAAGTTGCCCGAATCGTATGTGTAGTAAACCGACGGCGCGGCTTTCAGTATGGCGGCTATCTCGTCGGGAGTTGAGAAGGCGTAAATCGGCTGAGAGAAATTCTCAAAGGTAATTGTTATGCCGTAGGGAGCCGCCAGCGCCGCCGCCCGCTCTAAATGCTCGGCGATGAGGGGAACCTCTTTCGCGCGGTCACGGGTATCGGGACAGGAGCCGGGTACGATCATCAGATAGGGAGAGCCTAACTCCTTCGCCGCTTTGATGCATTCGAGAATATATTTGTCATATTCGTCGTCGGGCAGACCACAGTCGGCGAAGCAGTAACAGGAGGCACATTTCAGTCCGCCGTCGGCGAAGGGAGTGAACGCCGCCACGGCATCGGCAGGGGATTTGCGGGGAATACCCAAATCCACCGCCTCAAGTCCCAGTTCGCGCAGCTGCCGGCATACTTCCGGAAGGGGAATTTTGTCATATCTTGCGGCGGCGATCAGATGATCGGCAAAGCAGGAAACAATCATGGTTAACCTCCTGATAATCACATGAATATGTGTGTGTTTTGTCGGTGGTGCGGTTATGCGTGTATATCTTACCAGCGTTTCATGTTACGCTCAAACTTATTCCGGTAAGCGGTTTTCAACTCCTCCTCGGTGATACCGAAGCAGAGCAGAGTGTCGTTATAATACATCAGTACATCGGCTAATTCCTCGATCAGGTCGGCGCGGAGCTTCTCATCGGTGCAGGCAGTTTCGCCGCCATTCTTTTTGATGATGTCGATTACCTCGCCTATCTCGCCTATCATCCAGAGCAGCTTGTTCTTGCCGGTACCGGCGTTCACAGGCTCCCATTTGTTCTTGTATTTATCCTGCAGCACACGCTGCATTTCAAGCATTTCTTCGATAGTAAAGCCGTCCATGTCATACAATCCTCCAAAATGATACTCTCTTTCGCTATTATACACTGTCAGTGCCGCCGGCGCAAGTCGTTTATTCGAAAATTGCGCCTCACGCCCTTGACAGCCGCGGCGGACGGGGCTATAATCAAATTTAGAACAGCGAAATGACACACGACCGCGTCATATTAAATGAAAAGAGGACATAAGCATGAAGGTTAAATACATATACTTCCCGGAAGCCAACAGTGCCGAACTTGGCGAGCGTGAGATCGGCAATCCCGGCGCCGGTCAGATTCAGGTTAAGATGCGCTACACCGCCGTCAGCGCCGGAACCGAGCGCGCCAACCTCATCGGCGAAGCGAATGTTTCAACCCACAAGGCAGACTGCACGGTTGTCAGATTCCCCCGCACCAGCGGAGGTTACTCGGGCGTCGGAACTGTTGTGGCGGTGGGACCGGGCGTTCAGGGCTTTGAAGAAGGCGATATAGTATTTGGCGGCTGGGGCAATCACTGCCGGTACAACAATCTCCCTGTAACAAAGGTTGTAAAATTCGATCCGGAGAAGATCGACCCCCTCCACGCAGCCTTTACCAATATTGCATGTTTTTCGCTGGCAGGCACCCGTAAGCTCCGCATAGAGTTAGGAGAGTCGGCTATGGTCATGGGTCTCGGTCTGCTCGGTCTCTTCGCGGTGCAGTTCTGCCGCCTTAACGGCGCGGCTGAGGTCATAGCCTGCGATCCGAAGCCCGAGCGCCGCGCGCTTGCAATGTCGATGGGCGCCACCCACGCCATCGACTCCACCGAGGAGGGCTTCACCGAGAAGGTCAGAGCCATCACCGGCAGGGGTGCGAACGCCGTTGTCGAGGTTACCGGCGTGGGCGCGGGACTGAACTCTGCGCTTGACGCGATGGCGCGCTTCGGTCGCATAACGCTTCTGGGCTGTACCCGTCACCCGGTCACCGTGGATTTCTATCATGACGTGCACGGCAAGGGCATTCAGATTTTCGGCGCGCATACAAACGCCCGCCCTTCGGTGGAGTCATATCCCGGCATGTGGACGGATATTGACGACTACAGGGTTATTCTTAAATTCCTGGAGGACGGCCGTCTCGACTTCTCCCGCATGGTGAACGAGGTTCACTCGCCCGCAGACTGTCCCGAGGTTTACGCCCGTCTGGCGGAGGGGAAGAACTTCCCAATAGGCGTGGCGTTCGACTGGTCGCTGATTGACTGATTTTATACAAAGTATAAGCCTGACGGAGTGTGACGCTTCGGCAGGCTTTGTTTATTTTCTGATTATTTCACTGTAATGCGCATGACATGTCCGGCGTGACCGTTGTAGGGATTGCCTTCCAGTACGGGCTGTGGGATTCGGCGGGGTATACGGGTGCCGTCGGGGGCGGTGAAATAGCCCTCCGCTTCGGTATAGAATGCGGAATGCTGATGACCGACGAAGATGCCCTTTACAATGTCGGCATTGGAGATGATGAGGTTATAAACCTCGGCGGTGGCGGCGGTATTCTCTTTGCGGCGGCTGGTGCGCCCCACACAGTTGTAGCAGTCGATTGTCTCGGGGTCATAGCGGCAAAAGGTGCGCAACACCGCATCCTCCTCGCGGCCGGTGGAGACAGGCTCGTGCTGGAATATCAGTACGGCATAGCCCTCCCGGCGGGCAAGGGCAAGATCGGATTTAAGAGGCTCGATCTGGCGTTCCCAGTAGCAGCCCTGACCGTTGTCAAGGACGATGCAGAGCGCCTTGTCCCGGACCAAGCGCGAGACATAGTATATGTCGTGATTCCACCACTTTTCGAGTTGAGCATAACGGCTTTCGAGTGAGGTGGCGTCGCGCACGCCGGTCTGCATCTGGCGAACCGCCTCATGACCGCCCAGAGCTATGAGCGCGGTGGGGTCGACGTCCCAGATGTGGCGGTGCATGAGCACAGCCGCCCGGTGGGAAAGGAAGTCCAGGGTGTCGCCGGTGATGACCGTCTGGTCGAAGAGCGACGCGAATTCCATCGCCTTTTTCAGCGACTTTACCGACTGCTCGTCGCGGTTCCACATGCGGAACTGCTTTGTCAGCATCAGCTCCCCGTTGCGGGCGTCTATCTCATCAAATCCGTTGAGATGCACGTCGGTTATCTGAACTATTTCCGCCGGTTCGCCGCCTCTGCCCGAGTCGCAGACAAAGCGGCGGAAGTATAGACCGCTGTCGGTGAACCTCTGAATACAGGTCTCGGGATTTTCGGGGGAGCCTGTCACCGTCTCGACAGGCTGAGCGAGATATTTACGGCGGGCGTCAAGCTTTTCCTTTTGTGTCATAATATCAGTCCTTTCGGTTATGAATACCCGTATGCCGCGCGGCGAAAGCGGGGCGGAGCATGAGTATGAGCGAAATTATGCCGGCAGCCAGCCAGCTGATGAACATAGGCTTATAGCCGAAGGGTTCTATTATATAGCCGTAGAGCACCGAAGCCGCGCCGGCGCCCAGATATGTGGCGAAGTCCATCATGCCGCTGACTGTGGCTATGCGACCGGATGCTTTGAACTGCAGGGGATAAATCGAGAGAATGGTGGTATTGACCATTGACACCGCGGCGTACAGCATTCCGAGGCAAAGCATGGCAATAAGCGGAGTGACGATCCCCAGGCAGAGGGGCAGGGCGAAAATAATCACCGCGCAGAATCCGAAAAAGGATACCAGATGCTCGCGTTCGCCGCAGATACGGTAAACCGCGGGATAGACCAGCCGTCCGATAAAGCCCGCCACGGGGATAAAGAGGATGAACCATGCCGACGCCTCAAGATCAACGGCGAAACAGTCGGTGAAGTATACCGCCATCCAGAGACTGATATTGTCTTTTACCATACCGTGAAGGAACGCCGCCGGAGTTACCCGGGTGAGGTTGCCTCGTCCGATTTTATCCCTTTCAATATCCTCAGGAGATTCATCACCGGCGGCGGGAGAGCCCGTCTTTTGTTTCTGCACCCCCGACACGTCAAGTTTCAGCAGGGTTGCAAAGCAGATCACTGCCATAACCAGCGTCAATCCGCCGGGGATGAGGAAGGCAAAGCCAAGCCCGATGCGGGAGATAATGAAGGTGTTGACTATAATGCCCAGGATATTGCCGACCGCTACAGAAGTGACCATCAGTGAGGTACGGCGCTTGGCTGTCTCGGGGGCGTATACCGCCGACACCGCGCAGAGCACCGAACTCCACAGCATCGACTGCGCCCAGGCGTTCAGCGACCAGAGCAGCATCATCCCGAAAAAAGGCGGCAGGAAGGAGAAGGCGATATTCGCTCCGCCCACCAGAGTGAGACCGGCTGCCATCATAAACCATGGGGGCACCCTGTCGCTTAAAGTGCCGTTGATGAGCCGTCCGACAGCGTAGATTATCGAGAATGCCGAACCCAGCAGCCCGATCTGCGCTTTTGTCAGTATACCGCCGCCGGTAAGTCCGGGCGATGCCATTGAAAGGTTAAGGCGCGCGATGTAAATCGAAGTATATGCTATGTAGCAGACAGCGAAAATCAACGCCGCGCGGCGCCGGCTTACCTGTTGTGTCATGTAAAAACCTTACCTGTGTGAAATACTGTCGTATTATAACACAGGTTTGTGAATTTTTCCACTGCCTGTTCACAATTGTGCGAAGGTCATCAAATTTAAAGATTCGCGGTTGACAAGCGGGACTGCATGAGATATAATGCAATGAACACGGTGTGCCGAAGGGCAGCCGTCATGTTATGCTGACAAACTGTCCGAAAGGTTAAAGATATGAAAAATATACTCTGGGCTTTACTCTCCTTCGTTCTGCTGGGCGGCGTTTTTGGAGGTCTTCTGGCGTTGGCGTCCCGACTTTTCGCCATCAAGCGCGATCCCCGCATTGACGAGGTTACCGATGTTCTCCCCGGCGCCAACTGCGGCGGCTGCGGTTACGCAGGCTGCGGGGCTTATGCCGAGGCTGTGGTTGAGGGACGCGCCAAGGCTAACATATGTACCGCCGGCGGTGATTCGGTAGCCAAAGCCGTAGCCGAGGTTATGGGCGTATCAGCCGAGAAGATGGTTCGTATGCGGGCTCAGGTCATGTGTTCCGGCACCTCACAGCATGCCGTAAAGAAGTATGTCTATGACGGCGCTCAGGACTGTATCTCGGCGGCGCGGCTTGGCGGCGGAGACAAACTCTGCCCCAACGGCTGCATAGGGCTGGGAACCTGTGTGGCAGCCTGCAAATTCGATGCAATCGTCGTCAAAGACGGCGTCGCCGCTATAGACTACGACAAATGTACCGGCTGCGGCACCTGCATCACCCGCTGCCCCAAGGGCATTATAAAGCTCATACCCTATGACAGCGCCCACTGGGTTGGCTGCGCATCCGAAGACAAGGGTGCGGTCACCCGCAAATATTGCGATGTGGGCTGTATCGGCTGCGGCATATGTGTCAGAAATTGCCCCGCCGATGCCATCGCAATTGAGGGAGGCGTGGCGGTCATAAAATACGACAAATGCACCGGCTGCGACATCTGTGTCGAAAAGTGTCCGCGCAAGATTATCTGGTCCCGCGACACCCAAAGCCGCGGCATAACCATCAAAAATCCGGTTGTAGCCGAATAATAATTGCCAATCCGGCGGCGGGCATGTCTTTTATCATGTCCGCCGCTCTGCCATTCAGGAGGATTCAATATGCTTGCAATTACACTTAATGACTATCGCCGCAGAGTGGCGGGCTGCTTCACCGGCAAATGCGTGGGCGGCACACTCGGGATGAAATACGAGGGTCATAAGGAAGTGAAGGACGAAATCACCTACTACGACCCCATACCCGATGCCATGCTGCCAAACGACGACCTGGATCTGCAGATTACAAACCTGGAGTCGGTACTGCGCTGCGGTCTGCCGATAACACGCTGTCAGCTGCGTGAGATGTGGCTGAACAACCTCACCACCACCGGTCCGGACGAGTACGGAGTTTCCCGCAGCAACCATGTGCTTCATATCAACCCGCCGCTGTCGGGCATCTATCGAAACCGCTTCACCGACGGTATGGGCGGCTGTATCCGCTCGGAGCTTTGGGCATGTATCGCCCCGGGCAATCCCGCTCTTGCCGCTGCGTTTGCCCGGGAGGACTCCTGCACCGACCATTCGGGAGACGGAGTGTATGCGGCGATGTTCTTGGCGGCGCTTGAAAGTCAGGCTTTTGTGGAAAGCAACCTGCGCCGTCTGGTGGATTGCGCGCTGGGCTTCGTGCCCGAGGGCAACCGGCTCCACGCCGCATTTGCCGACACTGTTGCCTTGTGGGATGAGACGGGCGATATTCCGGCGGTCCGTGCCATGGTGATTGAGAGGCACGCCGTCAGCAACTTCACCGATGTTGTGGCGAACCTCTGCTTTATCCTGCTCTCACTTCTTTCCTGCGAGGGGAGCTTCGATCGCGCAATCTGTACGGCGGTAAAGCTGGGGTATGATACCGACTGCACCGCCGCGACGGTTGGGGCTGTTTTCGGCATAATGAACCCCGACGGCATTGACCCGAAGTGGACAGACCCCATCGGCGACGAGATAGTCATGACCCGCAGCATCGTCAACGTTCATAACCTGTCAACCATCGGCGATTTCTGCGACAAGGTGTCGGCGCTGGGCATGGAGGTACAGGATTTCTATAACACCGGTATCGATGTCGGCGGCTCTGCCCCCGAGGGCATCAAACTCCGTTCAGCCCTCATGCTGTCGAAACCCTGGACATCGAATAAGAACATCGGACTGCTGACCGACTGGCAGGACGGCGCCCTCGAGTCGGTCATGGCTGCCCTGCCGCTGTTCACAGTCCTTGAGTATCCGGCGGGAGTCGATGCCGTTCCGGGCAACTGGGATGTGTATAAGCTGAGACTTTTAAACATTCTCGACCTGCCGGTGACGGTATGCGCCGACTTCTCGGCGCCCGACGGTTGGGATGTCAAGGTTTTCCCGGAGGTGTCGGACGGCATCGTGATAAAGCCGGGCGAAAAGGCATGGATCCCCTTCACGGTGACTGTCAAAGACAAGGCTCACCGCTGTCCGCTGAACCTTATAACCGCCCGGCTGACGGTAAACGGGTTGCCTTTCCACATAGACATGAACATCCGGGTGTCAATTCCCTGGAAGGTTACCGACGGTGAAGGGAAGAGCACAATGGTCGAAACCTCCGGCTGTTTCTTCACCGTTCCGGCAGGAAGATATACATGCGAAACGGTATACAACGCAAATCTTCGCAAGAAGGAGATTCGCTACACCTGTGCCGCCACCCGCCCCTTCGCGGTTTATCTTGACGATGAGCTGCTTATTGAGCGCGACGGCAGCCTGTATGTACCTGCACTCCACCGGGGAGGTTCAATGGTCATTAAGGGAACCAAAAACGGGCCGATCCGAATGCGTGTCGAATTTCCAGAGGGCGGCGAGGGCGAGTTCTTCTTCATGATGGGCGACAATTTCGGCTGCGGTCCCTGGATAAACGACACGGTTTTCCTGCCTGATATGATATAACCGCACAAAGGCGGGGTGCCGCAGATAAAGCAAATCAAAAACCGGGTCGTCCGAAAAGGATGACCCGGCTGTGTTATTCTCAATAATAATTATTAAACCCCGACGCATAATAATTGCGAAAGCGCCGACTTCTTATTTTTGACCGCTGCCCTTTGCCTTTGCGGCAATGGAGGCGGCGATAGCCGACATCTCATCCAGGCGCTTAAACATCTCGGAAGCGAGCTTAAACTGGCAGCGCGCGCGAATGAGATTGTGCTCGGGATTATTTACATGGAAGTATTTATCGCCGTCGATGTAGTCGGTGAGGAAGCGTACGCCCAGCTCAACGGCTATCGTATATGCGCCGAGGGCGAGGGTGCCAATCTCAGCCTGGGTGAGAGAACCGGCGGTCTGACCGATGAAGCCTTCGGCAAATGCGGTGTACTTGCGCATGTCGATTGTGACCTTGCTCAGGTCAACTTCGTCCTCATCGGTGGTGGAAGCGGCGGCGCGGATGGCGTCGCCGAAGTCATAGGCGGCAAGACCCGGCATAACGGTATCAAGGTCAACCACCGCCAGGGGGGTGAGGGTTTCGCGGTCGAAGAGAACGTTGTTTATCTTTGTGTCATTGTGGGTAACTCTGAGGGGCAGCTCACCCGCCTCAAGCATGCCGTACAGCGCGGAGGCGGAGGCTTTATGAGCGGCTACGAAAGCTAACTCATCCGCCACCGATGCGGCGCGTCCGACGGGATCGGCAGCCACTGTTTTCTCAAGGTCGGCAATCCGTTTGGGGGTATTATGGAAGTTTGGGATGGTTTCCACCAGCTTTGATGCATCGAAATCTGAAAGATCGGTCTGGAACTTGCCGAAGGCGGCACCGGCGTGACGGAGAGTGTCAAGGTTATCGCAAAGACTGTAGGTCACCGAATCTATGTAGTTCGAAAGCCGCCAGTAGTGACCCTGCTCGTCCCTGAACCAGTTCTTGCCGTCTTCGGTGTGATGGAAGTGGAGGTGAATATCACCCGGAGTATGTTCGGCGATATGACCGGTTACATGGTCTATGTTATCCATGATCTCGTCCGGTCTGGTGAAGACATAATCGTTTATGCGCTGGATTATGCAGTATTTCTCACAGCCGTTCTTAGCTCGGTATAATACCTTATAGGTGTAGTTTATGTTGCCGTTGAGGACAACCTCATAACTGATAATGTCGCTGCCGATGCGGAACTTTTCAGCAACATTCCTTAGAACCGGCATTAAATCGACGGTCTTATCCACAAAAGCCTCCTGAACGGTCTATGCAAACATGCATAGACTGATATTAGATATTATAATATAGCGATAATAAGTGAATACATCTGTTCAACGACAGATTGTAGCACAATCAGCTCGCGTTGTCAACATTTTTTTACAATTCAATAAAATTGCTTAAAGATACAAAACTATTATTATACAGATTCTGCCCTCCGATATCCCGTCAGGTGAGGTCAAGCTCATCGGCTTCAAGCCATGCCGACGCGTCCTCGGCAGAACGTATGGGATAGCATTTTGAGCAACCGCAGTTTTTGCAGGTGATGCGGACGGTGTCGCCGTCACTGTCGTTTTCGTTGTCATGAGATGCCATGTAGTCTCCGGCTTTGGAACCTGGACAGCGGCAGCGGATGGCGTTCTCGGTGACCAGTTCTTCAATAAAGCACTTCAGAACAACAGAAAGCGTATCGTAGGCATCCTGTGCGTTCCGGACATTCAGGGAATCATCGTCATATTCGCCGTTCGGTTCGTCATCGCGGAAGATTTCCTCCGCGCCGTCATGCCCGTCGTCATCCCTTAGCGCTTCAAGCCGTTCGAAAACTTCGTCATTAAGCACAACGGCGCCGCCGGCAGTATTATCGGAATTATCGCTTTCGGCACCGAAGCCCGCCTCGTTTAAGAAGCTCATCAGCTCCTCGGTGGCATCGTCGAAAGCCTTCCACACTTTATCGGAGCGGCCGATGAAGCATATGGGAAAGCCTGAATAGGTGCAGTCAAGCAGGAACAGCTCGCGCCCGAAAAACAGCTTGCGCGAAATCGTGAAATAATGGGGGTTGGGGCATATGAGACAGGGCACGGTGAGCCGCAGCATATTGTCATCCGCCGCCTGTATCTGCATAACGCTTTTGCCGCATCGGCATTTCAATTTGTAAAGACTGCCGCCCAGTGTGAAGGAGCCTATGGGACTGGATACGCATGCACCGCAATTGGGACACCTGAAGGCGGTCATTACCTCAAGAGGTTTAAGTACCATCGAGCGTCACCGTCTTAAATCTGCGACTTGTCCAGGTATGCCGGATTCAGTCTGAGTCCGGCATCCGGTCCGTCGGGGCGGTCTTTTTCGCTGACAGCAATAGATTTTTCCGAAGCCTTCGCGTTCCAGACCTCAAGGGCGCTGATGCAGCCGCTGTCGGGATCCACATCATCCACAAAATACATGAAAAGCGTAAAATACTCGCGTCCGCTGAAATCAATGCCGTCGAATATCAGCCGGCGGTAGTTGTACATCAGCCGACTTGAATCCGCGTACTGATACGCGCGGTAGCGGTTGCCGTCCGAATCCTCGAGAATATAGATAAACGGCTCGCCTGCCGGCGGTGATTCCAGACCGTATTTCTGAATGACCCGTTTGACGGTTGAATCGTTGTAGCGCACCGTCACCTGGAGCTGGCCGAGACCTTTGCCCATGACATCTTCGCCAAGCCGCATAACGCCGCTGACCGCGAAAAAACCGTCGTCGTCAATATAGTCCGGGCATTCTGAAGTGAGGATGCCGAAGGTTTCGGGGGAAGCCGTCATCGCGTTGTATGAAGCGGTGTTCCAGCGGAATTCGGTAACGCTTTTCGGATCCTTAGCCGAACATATACGCCATATCGAAATCAGGTAAATAAAGAGCAGCAGCCCGATAAAAAGATATTTGATTATCCGTCCGGCGATCCGGGCGGGCGTCATGACATTTTCGTCAAGCCCAAGGTATTCATCCTCGTAAGCCACATTCAGCCTCCTTGCGGGGGATTCTTATCTCACGGTATTCTAACATATAAACAATGAATAATCAAGTAATAATATGAAAATTCAAGGAAAACCGGCACTTATTTCGCGGGTTTGCGGAGCCGTGCCGCAACACAATTTTTTAACAAATAAAACAAAACGGCGCTATTGACAAAAAGTACAAAAACATGATATAATGCAATGAAAATGTTCGGTCATTTGTTATATTATGACGAACATCATGCAGGCTGATCATTGTGTTGGTTCGGGGCAGAAAATGAAGACAATACTCATAACCTCGGTAAAGGGTGGCGTCGGCAAATCCACCGTGACTGCCGGACTCGGAGCGGCGCTCGCGGCCATGGGGAAGAGAGTGCTGATCTGCGATCTCGATCTCGGAAATCCGTCTCTCGACCTTATATGCGGCTGCGAGGACAATGTGCTTCTCGATCTGGGCGATGTTGTCTGCCGTGGGGTGCCGCCCGAATCGGCTCTGATTTCCCTGCGCGAAGAAAGGCTCTGGCTTCTGCCCGCCCCCCGGTCTGCGGGTTATACGGAAAGCGGATTCGGGGACACGGTCAACGCGGATGCAGCCAACACGGACAAAGCCGGCGGAGAAGCGGTACACGGGGAAACAGCCCCGCCCGATTGCCTTTCATGTCTGATACCTGCCCTCGGCAGGCTGTTAAGGGACACCGGAGGAGCGGTCAGCGCCGATTATCTGCTGCTTGATACGCCGGGACACACAGGCGATATAGTGAAAGCCGCCGCCCGCTGCGCGGATGCCGCAATAGTAGTATCCACCCAGCAGCCCGCCGCCCTCAGAGGTGCGCAGACCACTGCGCTGCTGCTTAGCATGCAGGGAGTGGAGGATGTACGGCTTGTCGTCAACCGTTTTGATTTCCCGTCGGCGGCGGATGGCAGACGTTCGGATCTTCTTTCAATGATAGACGGTATCGGGCTGCGTCTTGCGGCTGTAATACCCGAGGATCGGGTTGTGGGAGACGCACAGCATAGGGGGCTTCTTGTTGATGAGCAGCCCTTCATGCGCATACGCGGCGGACGCTTGAAACCGCTGCGTGACATCGCCGCCGCATATATCAACCTTGCACTTCGCGCCGATCGCTCCGAACAGCCGCTGTTTGAGGGCTTCAAAAGAAAAAGGAGCCGCAGGCGTTCGCTTGGCATACAGGGCATATGACGATGATGCCGGGATGCGCTTGCGCTTAGGATTGAATCTCCCGCTTATTGCAGACGGAATTTATCGATTTAATTTGAGAAATATGACGACAAATATCGGGAAAGGACAGAGGAGCACCGAAAATGGATATAGCTATCATAGCCGACGATCTTAAGAAAGAGCTTATGTGTCAGTTCTGCATAGCCTACTGCGGTATTTTGAGCAAGCACCGCATCTGCGCTACCGCCACAACCGGCAAATATATCGCCACTCAGACCGGACTTAAAATTGAGTGCGTGCTCCCCGGCTTCCACGGAGGCGTTCAGCAGCTTCTTTCCCGCATCGCCTACAACGAAATAGACATGCTCATATACTTCCGCGATTATCAGCAGACCGACCCGCGTATCATAGACACTGATCAGAATCTGCTCAAGACCTGCGACAAGCACGATGTTCCATTTGCCACCAACCTGGCTACCGCCGAAATACTCATCAATGCCCTCGACCGGGGCGACATCGACTGGCGCAATCTGCTTAACCCACGCTCGGAGGTCAACCGCAGCCGCCGCTTCCAGGTCAAATAATCCGCAGTCAAAAGCTCCGGCTGGTCTTATGGAGGAGACGGACGCACACCGGCAATGGTGTGAAGAGCCAATATATTCAACAATTAAGCGATCCCCGCCGAAACAACCGGCAGGGATCGCTCTTTAATGTCTTTTAATCAGTCCGGCCGCGGACTTGCGGGTATGCGAGAATGCAGATTATTTATCTGCGCTTTCCGTTGAACCGTGTTTATAACGCCCGTGTGTAAGATCAAAGTGCAGGTCAGCATCTGCCCGGCGCAGCATGTTCTCAAGTTCGCCGTCGCCCATAACGGTGTTGCGGCCGGCGGTGTATTCGGCATCTACCATTTCCTTGATGGCGGCGACTATGGGAGCGCGCTTGTCAATGGCGCTGTCGGTGCCGGCAAGCCGATAAAAGCTGTTGAGCCAGTGAGCAATGCCAGCCATTCCGCTGTGGGAGTCCACCGCGACCGACGCGGGACGCCCGAGAATCTTTTCGGTGTCGAAAATATTATATATTTCAACATCCTTGAGAAGGCCGTCGGCATGAATGCCGGCGCGGGTGACGTTGAAGTTGCGTCCGACGAAGGGGGTACGGGGGGGAATGTCGTAGCCGATCTCCTCCTCGAAGTAACGGCCGATCTCGGTGATTACGCTCAGATCCATGCCGCCGTCGTCGCCGCGCAGAGAGGCGTATTCGATAGCCATGGCTTCGAGCGGACAGTTGCCCGTGCGTTCGCCGATGCCCAGCATGGAGCAGTTGACGCTTGACGCGCCGTAGAGCCAGGCGGTTGAGGCGTTTGTGACCACCTTGTAGAAGTCGTTATGACCGTGCCACTCGATGTGGGAACTGGGTATGCCGGCGTAGTGGTTGAGACCGTAGATAATGCCGGGTACCGAGCGGGGAAGGGCGGCACCGGGGTAGGTCACACCGTAGCCCATGGTGTCGCATGCGCGTATCTTGACGGGTATGCCGTACTCGCTGCCGGCTTTGTTCAGCGCCTCGGCAAGGGGGAGCACAAAGCCGTAGAAGTCGGCGCGGGTGATGTCCTCGAAGTGACAGCGCGGTCGTATGCCGTACTCGAGTATGGACTTTACAACGCCCACATACTTGTCAAGAGCCTGACGGCGGGTGAGACCCATTTTGTTGTAAATGTGATAGTCCGAGCAGGAGACAAGCACGCCGGTCTCTTTTATGCCCAGGGACTTTACAAGTGCGAAGTCCTTCTCCGAAGCGCGGATCCAGCTGGTAACCTCGGGGAACTCAAACCCCAGGGAGAGACATTCCTCGACCGCCCGGCGATCCTTCTCGGTATAGACAAAGAACTCGCTCTGACGAACCAGACCGCGGGGGCCGCCCAGCTTGTTCATCAGTATGTACAGATGCTTTATCTGCTCAACCGTGAATGGAGATGTGGACTGCTGACCGTCGCGGAAGGTTGTGTCGGTCATCCAGATTTCCTCGGGCATGTTCATGGGCACCGAGCGGCGGTTGAAGGGAACCTTGGGGATCGAGTCGTAGCTGTACAGCGTGCGGTAAAGATTGGGCGTCTCTCTGTCCTGCAGCTCATAATGGTAAGCAGACTGCTCAAGCAGATGGGTTTTTTCTGAATATACAAGGGTATGGTTGGTTGCAAGGTCGTTTTTAATATCGCTTTTATTGTCGCTCATATGGGGAAAATCCTCCGGGTAGATTGCATGTGACGGGTATTGTACCACATCCTATAGGGAAACGCAAGGGTTTTACGAAAAAATATGCAGAAAAAACGCGGAAACGCTGTATTGTTATGCATATAAAGAAATTCGAATAAAAACGCGGGGATGCAGCGCCGCTGCGCCGTATCCCCGCAGGTAATTGCAGTACAGTCTGTACTGTTATTGCTTAATCATGCTTGCGATTTCAGCCGCGAAGTTGTCCTCGCGCTTCGCAAGTCCTTCGCCCTTCTCGAAACGGTAGAAGGTCTTTATAGCGATTTTGCCGCCCAAAGCCTTGGCGGTAGCATCGGTATACTTGGCGACAGTCATGGAATCGTCCTTTACATACTCCTGCTCAACAAGGCAGTTGGCGGAGAAGAACTTGCCGAGCCTGCCGACTGCCATCTTCTCGATGATATTGTCGGGCTTCTTTGCGTTGCTCTCGTCGTTCTTGATGGTAGCCATTATGATGGCCTTCTCCTCATCGATTACCGAAGCGGGAACCTCGTCCTTGGTGGTGTAGCCTGCGGGAACGGGAGCGCCGGCTACCTGGAGAGCGATATTCTTCGCGTATTCGGCAAAGCCTTCTTTGTCGGCGACATCGGTGTCGAATACGACGATAACGCCGGTCTGACCCTGGCCGTGAATGTAGGTGGAGGTGACGCCTTTTGCGAGAACGAAGCGGCGGATGCTCATGTTCTCCTTAATGGTTGCGATTTTCTCAACAAGAGCCTCGCCTACTGTCTGCTCGGAGCCCGGAATCTTAACGGCTTTGAGAGCCTCGACATCGGCGGGGTTCGATGCGATAATTGCGGCAAGAACATTCTTGACGAACTTCTGAAAATCTTCGTTCTTCGCAACGAAGTCGGTCTCCGCGTTGACCTCAACCATAGCGGTGAAGTCGCCGTCCTTGAGAATGTCTACGACGCCCTCGGCGGCGATACGGTCAGCCTTCTTGGCGGCGACAGCCAGACCTCTCTCACGAAGGTACTTAACAGCCTCATCAAAATTGCCGTCGGTAGCCTTGAGCGCGTTCTTGCACTCCATCATGCCGCAGCCGGTAGCTTTTCTCAGCTCAGCTACTGCCTTTGCACTGATCTCTGCCATATTATATATCCTTTCTCGATACGGTGGAAGTTCCGGCGGCGATGCCTGCCCGGAACGGTGTTCGTCTTAACGGGATTTATTTGTTCCTCTCGTCCTCGGCGTCCTGGAGCTCTTCAGCCTCGGTGATTTCAGCCTCGGCATCGGCAAGCTGCTCGCCCTGTCTGCCCTCGAGTACAGCGTCGGCGATAACGGAGGATATGAGCCTTATGGCGCGGATGGCGTCATCGTTGCCCGGGATGATATAGTCGGCATCGTCGGGGTCGCAGTTGGTGTCGACAATGGCGACTACCGGTATGCCAAGTTTCTTGGCTTCGAGCACAGCGATTCTTTCCTTGCGCGGGTCGACGATGAACACGGCGTCCGGCAGACCGGGCATGGTCTTGATTCCGCCGTAGTCTCTCTCAAGGTCGGACATTTCCTTCATGTGAGCCGCGACTTCCTTCTTGGTGAGCATGTCGAAGGTGCCGTCCTCGCTCATCTTCTCGAGATCCTCCAGACGTCTGATGGATCTTCTGATGGTCTTGTAGTTGGTGAGCATGCCGCCCGGCCAGCGGACGTTGCAGTAATACATGTTGCAGCGGAGAGCCTCTTCCTTGATGGCGTCAGCTGCCTGCTTCTTGGTGCCCACGAAGAGAACGCTGCCGCCGTTCTGAGCGAGGTCGCGGATAAACATGTATGCTTCCTCAAACTTCTTGACGGTCTTCTGCAGGTCGATGATGTAGATGCCGTTTCTCTCGGTGAAGATGTACTCGGCCATTTTCGGGTTCCATCTTCTGGTGTGGTGTCCGAAATGAACACCCGCTTCAAGCAGCTGCTTGATGGTAACAATAGACATAATAATGTCCTCCTTCGGTTATTTCCACCACGGGCGCACATGTAAAACACCGAAGCCTGCCCCGTGTGTGAATTTACCGCAGTATTATACCACAAAGTGATATTTCGGGCAAGCGCAAAGTCTGTTATTTACACAATATTTACATTATCCGAACCATATATAACATATACACAAAACAGACTTTCCGAAGCCGCCGTTATATGTCAAAATAGAAAATTTGCAAACTGTATATTGACATTCGGCGAACATTCCTTATAATAAATGAGATTGATACTTTTTCGTATTCGTGTACATGAAAGGAAGAAGGCAAATGGCAGACTTTCTCGATGTGTTCCGCAACGTGCTGAACATCACCTGGCAGCAGATCGTCATGATGCTTATCGGCGGACTTCTAATATACCTCGCCATCAAGAAGGACATGGAGCCGACCCTGCTGCTCCCCATAGGCTTTGGCGCAATCATGGTTAATATCCCCGGTTCGGGTGCTGTGACCCAGAAAATATTGGATTCCATAGGCAATGTCATAGGACTTCAGGAGGGTGCGCTGTCGGTGCTCTACGACGCCGGTATCGCAAACGAGCTCTTCCCGCTTATCCTGTTTATAGGTATCGGAGCCATGATCGACTTCGGTCCCATACTCTCCAACCCCAAGCTCATGATTTTCGGAGCCGCCGCGCAGTTCGGCATCTTCTTCACAATGTGTCTGGCATCAGTGTTCTTCGACATCAAAGACGCCGCTTCCATCGGCATAATCGGAGCCGCCGACGGCCCCACCGCCATTGTTGTGGCTCAGAAGCTGAACTCAAAGTATGTAGGCGCCATTATGGTGGCGGCGTATTCATATATGGCAATGGTGCCGATTATACAGCCGCCGGTTATCAAACTCCTCACCACCAAAAAAGAGCGGCTGATCCGCATGCCGTATAAACCCGCCGAGGTTTCCAAGACCACCCGTATACTTTTCCCGATTATTATCACAATAATCACCGGTATCGTCGCCCCCTCATCGGTGTCGCTGGTGGGTTTCCTTATGTACGGCAATCTTATCCGCGAGTGCGGTGTACTTGATTCGCTGTCCGAGACTGCGCAAAAGGTGCTGGCTAATCTTGTAACCATCTTCCTCGGTATAACCATAGCCTCCCAGATGCAGGCGGATCAGTTCCTGCGTCCCCAGACCCTGCTTATCCTCGGACTCGGACTTTTCGCCTTCATATTCGATACCGCCGGCGGCGTGCTTTTCGCCAAGCTGCTGAACCTTTTCCTCAAGGAGAAGATCAACCCGATGATTGGCGCCGCGGGCATCTCCGCCTTCCCCATGTCGGGACGTATTGTCCATAAGATGGGTCTTAAAGAGGATCCCCACAACTTCCTGCTCATGCATTCCATAGGAGTAAATGTCTCCGGACAGATCGCCTCTGTAATCGCCGGCGGTCTTGTACTCAATTTCTTTATGTAAAGGAGAGCCGTCAACATGGAAGAAATCGTAACAGCCGCCGAAACCGCAGCCGAAGCGATTGCCGAAACTACGGCAGCCGTCGCGGGTGTTTCCTTCAACCCGATGAACTTCATCACCAACCTGACCTATATGGCAAAGGGTATGCTGGGTATATTCGTTGTTATAGCTATAATCTGGCTGACGACCATTATTCTCAACAAGGTCTCCGCTTTTGCCGCCGCGCGCACAGATAACAGTGAAGACACCAAGCAGTAACAAGCAGTAACCCGATAATACATCACATATGGGGATCCCGCCGGTAAGCGGGGTCCCTTTTGTATTCCGAAAGTTAAAACCTGTGGTTTTGTCAATGATGTGAGACTAAAAAGTGCAAGAAAAAGGGATGGAGTGTGTTAAAGACTTTGCAGCCGGAATGAGGGGCGAAGCCCCGAATGCAGGCTGCAAAGTCGGCGCGTTCAAGAC
>JAAZAV010000057.1 GCA_012514145.1 Clostridiales bacterium
ATCAGCCGATACTGCCATTACGGAGAAGCAGCCCATAACCATCAGTACGGTCAGAGCCATCGCGAGGAATCGCTTAAGATTTCTCATAGGGGTATGTTCTCCTTATGGAATATATTTTTTTCGCAGTGCATTCGCTCCACATGCGTCATATCCGTCTGTTCGCCTTCATCCCTCACAAATCGGGCGGACAAAGAAACATGACGGCAGGGAACGCACACATACGCATGGTAATAATATCATATGATACATAGTTTTGCAAGTGTTTTTCGAATTCTGTAACATAATTGTAATATTACATGACAAATTGCATCATTTAATTATGAAAATCCTGCGCCGTTCTGCATAAATTAACCAAAACGGCTGCCTGCCGAACTGTAAAAGTCAGGCGGAATTTGTGCTGTTTATATCAGCATATGTTCCGTGAAAAAAGCAGCGGAACGCCGCCTGTCCAGGGACGGGCTTGAATCCGGACACGAAAAAAGAGCGCACCCGCCACCATCAACGGTGTCAGGATACGCTCTTGTATGGTGGGCCATCAGGGACTCGAACCCCGGACCAACCGGTTATGAGCCGGTTGCTCTAACCAACTGAGCTAATGGCCCGTCACGCCTGCCGCCGGCACCCTTCACATGCGCCAGCGACGGGCATTATAACACACGGTTTCTCTTTTGTCAATATTTGAATCGAATTTTTTCTGAAAACCGGGCAAATATCAGGCAAACGGCAGTCTTTATGTCAGGCAGTTCCCTGTCGGGATGCGTAAACTGCCGGAATATGAAACCGCGCCCGATTACACAGAAACGGCATATCTCACGGTATTGCAAACCTTTGCGCGCGGTATCATGAATCTTTTCGCGAAAAATTATCCTGCAATATTCCTTTTCATAACCAAATATTCATAATTATACTTTATAATATACCAAAGCAGTATACCAGATGCCGGCTATGCCGGCTCATATAATGACTCATATGATGATTTACAAAACCCGGAGGCATATGATGCTGACTCTCAAAAAGCTCCCTTCATTTGAAGGCGTGCGCGGTTCCGTCGTGACCGTCGTCATGGACGGCATAGGTCTCAATTCCAACAAGACCGGCAACGCCGTCGCGGCTGCGCGCACGCCGACCCTCGACCGGCTCATGCGCGATTACCCCACCCTGTCGCTTAAAGCGCACGGAACGGCTGTCGGACTTCCCACCGACGACGATATGGGCAACTCCGAAGTCGGTCACAACGCACTCGGCGCGGGGCAGGTCTTCTCGCAGGGCGCGAAGCTGGTTTCCGAATCAATCGAAAGCGGAAAGCTGTTCGCCTCCGAAACCTGGAAGAAACTGATCGCAAACTGCCTTGAAAACGCGGGCGCTCTTCATCTGCTGGGGCTTTTCTCCGACGGAAACGTTCACTCCCATATAGATCATCTCAAAGCGCTCATCATAGGCGCGAAGAAGGAAGGTATAGCCAGGGTCCGCATCCACATCCTGCTCGACGGGCGTGACGTGGGCGAGACTTCGGCGCTTGAATACATCGAACCTTTCGAAACGTTCATCGCTTCGCTTCGCGGCGGCAGCTTCGACATCAAGATCGCCTCGGGCGGCGGGCGCATGAAGGTAACCATGGACCGCTATGAGGCCGACTGGGGCATGGTGGAGCTTGGCTGGAAAACTCACGTGCTGGGTGAGGGCAGGCAGTTCGCCTCGGCTGCCGAGGCTGTCAAGACCTACCGCAGCGAACTCCATGTCATAGACCAGGATCTTCCCCCGTTTGTCATAGCCGAGGACGGCAGACCGGTAGGCGCCGTGAACGACGGCGACAGCGTGATCTTCTTCAACTTCCGCGGCGACCGGGCTATCGAGATTTCAAAGGCGTTTGACGCGCCGGAAGGCGATTTCGTCTTTGACCGGGTGCGAGTGCCGAAGGTTTTCTACGCTGGTATGCTTGAGTATGACGGCGACCTGCATGTTCCCGCCAACTACCTGGTGAACCCGCCGGAAATCACCCACTCAATGGGCGAGTATCTTGCCGGAAGCGGCGTCCGCCAGTACGCGGTGTCGGAAACTCAGAAATACGGGCATGTGACCTACTTCTGGAACGGCAACCGCTCGGGCAAATTCGACGACAAGACCGAGACATATGAGCAGATTGCCTCCGACCTGGTTCCCTTTGAGCAGCGCCCCTGGATGAAGTGCGCCGAGATAACCGACAAGCTCATCGCGGCGCTCCGCTCGGGAAAGTATGACTTCCTGCGCTGCAACTACCCCAACGGCGACATGGTAGGCCATACCGGCTCCTTCGACGCCACCGTTATCGGCGTGCAGGCGCTTGACCTTCAGCTGGCGCGTCTGCTCCCGGTTATCGACGAACTGGGCGGCGTCGCCATAATCACCGCCGACCACGGGAATGCCGACGAGATGTTCGAGCTTGACAAGAAGGGCAATATAAAGACAAACTCCGACGGCAGCCCAAAGGCAAAGACCGCGCATACATTAAACCCCGTGCCCTGTATTATCTACGACAACCGCTATTCCGCTTCCTATAAAGTAAATAAAAAGGACGGTCTGGGTCTGTCGTCCATAGCCGCCGCAACCGTCGGACTTCTGGGCTATAAGGCTCCCGATATGTGGGACGAGGGCGTGCTTCTCTTCTGAGGCACATAACTCCGCAAGACGACGGAATATACTTCGGGTATTCGCGGGTACGCAGTGCGAACACACAATGAATCCCGTCACTAAAAATATCCCGCACTTAAAGAACTTAAAGATATGATATATGATAATGATAAATGAATAAGACAATCAAACGCTCCGGTTCGGGCGAAGCGGCGGTGATAGACGACGCATTTGTTGAAAACCTCCGCAACGACCCCGATTCCGACCCCTTTCTCTACTCTCTTGAAAACCTTACTCAGGACGACCTGGGCGCTCCCCCCGAAAAGAAGAAGCGCTCATTCAGCGATATAATTTATGAAGGCGCGCGCAAGCTGCTGCTGCTTATCTGCGCCGGAGTATTTATCTACTCGATGGTTACCGTCGCCAAGAGCCTTATCGCCTACCGTCAGGCTGAGGATCTGTATCAGAATCTGTCAAGCTCCATGTTCGACACCTCGATCCTCAGCGGCTTTGAAGATTCGGCATATCCCCCGCTCGCCCTGCCGGCAAAGCCGAGCAAGCCGGCGGACTTCCTCACCGCGCTGAACCGAGGAGGCGACTCGGCGCTCATCGACTTCGGCGGAGGCTATACGCCACGGTACAACAAGCGGGTTGAGCTGATGAAGAGCATGATCAACACGCTCATAATCAAGAATTCGGACACCTTCGGCTGGATCAAGGCTGAAGAAACAGTCATCGACTACCCTATTGTGCTGGGCGAGGATAATGATTTCTATCTCGACCATGCCTACGACCGTTCATCACTGCCCGCCGGAGCAATATTCGCCGATTACCGCTGTTCCCGCACGCTGACAGAGAACTTCCATCTGATCCTATACGGTCACAACATGAAGAACGGTCTGATGTTCAACGGCGCTACGAAATATCTAAACGAGGACTTCTTCTTCGCCGACAACCTCATCGAAGTCTCCACCCCCGACGGAATTTTCACCTACAAGGTCTTCTCGGTATATGAGGCGCGCTACGATGACGATTATATCCGCGTCGGCTTCGGCAGCTGGAATGAGTTTATCGAGTATGTGAAGGGGCTGGAAGCCCGTTCCATGTATCACCTGCCCGACTTCGAGGTGAAGGAGGACGACCGTCTGCTGACCCTCTCCACCTGTACGAACGGCGCCTGGACCCAACGCTACGCCATACATGCCATACTGACAAGCTACGAGCTGTAAAGAGATACCGTCATGAAACTTTCGGTTGTAATACCCGTTTACAACGAATCGGAAATAGTCGAAGAATCGATGCGCGAGCTTGCCGCCCACATGGCAGAGCGCTATCCGGGCGGCGAGGTCATTTTCGTAAACGACGGCTCCACCGACAATACCGCCGAGATATGCTCGGATACCGCCAAGTCTCTCGGTGAAGAATACGGCGGCAGAGTGACAGTCCGCGCCCTCGGCTACGAGGTTAACAAAGGCAAGGGTCACGCGGTGCGCACCGGAATGCTGGCGGCTGCCGGCGACTGCGTGCTCTTCACCGACTGCGACTTCGCCTACGGACTGGATATCATGGACGAGTTCACCGCGGTCTGTCCCGGTGAGTGCGACGTGGCAGCCGGCTCCCGGGCGATTCATCCCGAGGGATTCGCCGGCTACAGCCTGCCGCGAATCATTATGAGCAAAGTATATCTGACCTTCGTAAAACTGATGTCCGGCTACCGCGGCAGCGATTCGCAGACCGGCATCAAAGCCTTCTCACATGAAGCGGCGCGGGCGATTTTCTCAAAATGCGGCATTGACCGCTTCGCATTTGACCTGGAGGCTCTGCTCATCGCAAATAAGTTTGGCTTCTCAATAAAAGAGATACCGGTATCAATTGTACGGCACCGCCCGTCGCATATTAATTTTTTCAAAGACACAATACGCATGCTCAAGGACATAAAAATTATGAAAGGACGAATAAAAAAGCTATGATCGAGATTGACAAGTACATGTTCGGCATCACAGACATTGAGCCCGAGGAGAACGAGAATAATAAACGCGTGAATTTTGACGAGCCGCTGGAGAGCAGCGAGCTTGTCGCAGCCGTCACTGAGGTTCGCCGTTCAATAGGCATAACCCAGAGCGAGTTGGCGGAGCGCACCGGAATCGCCCAGTCCTACATCAGCAAGATGGAGAACGGCGGCGCGAAACCCTCCCTGCGCACTCTCATCCGTCTGATCGACGGTATGGATTATCAGCTCCGCTTCACCCTCAGCCCCAAGCAGGAGGAGAAGTAAGACACTCTCCGCAAACCGCCAATAAAGCACCTCAGCACAAAACAGGCAACCGAAAAGAATACTTAACGCCCCGTGATGACTGCCATCCGGGGCGATTTTCATTTGCTCTTGAATTTCTTGTTTTCTAACATCGCCGCATATTGTCGAAATGTAGTTTTGTCAATGATGTGAGACTAAAAAGGCAAGAAAAATGGATGGAGTGTGTTAAGGACTTTGCAGCCGGAATGAGGGGCGAAGCCCCGAATGCAGGCTGCAAAGTCGGCGCGTTCAAGA
>JAAZAV010000058.1 GCA_012514145.1 Clostridiales bacterium
CGGCATCCGTGGATGTTTGCGTCGGGTTTTGTCCGGTTGGTGAATCCTGTCTGCCGCCGCCGGCGTACCGCCGGTCGTCCGTGCCGCCGGCATGGGCATTCTGTGTGTTCGATGACATCATTGTGCCGGCGGGGGTGTTTGTTCGGTTGTCCCGGGGTGCCGCGTCGGGAGCTGTTGTCTGTTCAGCGCCCGGCATCGCGGGGGCGGGGGCGTCGGCGGGTTCTGATCGTTTCATCGGCGGCGTCACCTGTGGTGTCAACGCTCCGCCGGTTATAGCCGCCTCGAGCCGTGAAACCCTGTCCGCCAGCGCCTCATATGAGGGGGAAAGCTGCGGGTTTGTCATGCGCACAAGGGTGAGTTCGGCGGTCAGACGGCGCGCCTGTGTGGTGCGTCCGCCGCCCATCGCAGCCAGACCGTCGTCCAGCATTTTCGTGTGATATATTATGGTATCAACCGACATCGCGCCGGCGAAATATCCGAGTCTCGTCAGTTCCGCGTCGGTGGCGTCAAGCACCGAAACCGCTCCGGGGGCGCATTTTACCACAAGTATATCCCTGTACGCCGCGATAAGCTCGTTCCAGAAAACGCTTATATCCATTGACGACTGATATAGCTTCGCCACAAGCGCGAAGATTTCTCCCACGTCGGCGCGGATAACCGCGTCTATGGCGGCGTATACCGTGGATTTGTCGGCGACGCCCGAAATCTCGGTCACCCGGTCGGCGGTGACCTTCCCGCCCGACGCGGAACAGAGTTCCAGCAGCGCTATGGCGTCTCTCATGCCGCCCTGGGCTATGCGGGCTATGAGCGAAGCCGCGTCATCGGTCAGTTCAATGCCCTCCGCGTCTGCTATGCGGTGCAGATGTTCGGCTATTACCTCCTGAGGTATGCGCCGGAAATCGAAACGCTGCAGGCGGGACAGTATTGTCGCGGGGATTTTATGGGGTTCGGTGGTGGCTAAGATAAATGTAACCTGCTTCGGCGGCTCCTCAAGGGTCTTGAGCAGAGCGTTGAACGCCGAATTCGAGAGCATGTGAACCTCGTCGATTATATAGACCCGCATTGCCAGCCGGGCAGGAGGATAGGCTATCATCTCGCGGATGTCGCGGATGTAGTCGACGCCGGTATTGCTGGCGGCGTCCATCTCCAGCACATCGGTGGCGGACCCCGACTCGATAAGGAGGCAGGATTCGCATTCGCCGCAGGGCGAGCCGTTCTTCAGATTCGTGCAGTTGAGGGCGCGGGCGAGTATCTTGGCGCAGGTGGTCTTGCCCGTTCCCCGGGAGCCGCAGAAAAGATAGGCGTGGGAGGCGCGGCGGTTCTCGATCTCGTATTTCAGCACGGAGGTGATGGCGTCCTGACCGTACACCTGGTCGAAGGTGGCAGGCCGCCATTTTCTGTAAAGCGCCTGATGCTGCAAAAGGCTCTCCCTCCTTGATTACAATGTGTTTTTTAATTATGAAACAGAAAAAACAAGCCGTAAAATAAGACCATACACCCTCGCTTCGAACATGCATATATGCGCGAAGTCCGCACCCTACGCTCGGAACAGGCGACCCTGCGGCACATCAGACGATGCTGCTTAATGCTGCTCGGTTCCCCGCCTGACATGGTTCACAGTCGCTGATCGCGCAGGACCCGTTCGTCAACGCGGCGGTTTACGGTTCTGACCACACATATACAGCCCTCGGAGAGGGAAACCACCCCTGCTGCAGCGGATTGCAGGTTACAAGGCACCGCTATCTCCCCGGCCGGTATGGCCTTATTTTACGGCTTGCCGTACCCTGATATTATAACACGGGCTGTGTGCTTTTGCAAGTATCTGATGCGGATTTGATGAATATTTACATTTAATAATCTTCAAAAACGATCACGGCGGCGGCGTTTGCCGTGAAATTCGCGGTTGTATGAAAATCAGGGGAGCTGCAACAAATTTGAGTTTTGGCGCAGTTCCCCTGATTGATATTATGCTGTATTATACGGCTTCAATGCTACGGCTTCAATGCCGGAACGGCTCTGCCCCGCTGTCTCAATACACGTCCAGCGCGAAGAGCGCCGCCGAGCCGTAATCCGACCACATGGCAAGGGGGATGAGCCGGACGGCTTTGGCTTTGACGCCCAGGGGGAGGCGGACAAGGCGGCAGAGGTTGAGTTCCTCCGTGAAGAAGGGCTCGAAGTTCTCGTCGTCTGTCGAGATATCCACCCGGAAGGATTTTACCAGCGTCTTGGGCATGATCATTGTGGGAGAGTCGGGCTTGGTGTTGGCGCGCATCGAGTGGGAGCGCTCCACCCCGTCTCCCGGCAGGGTCCTGCGGTCAAGGTCGCTGTCGAAGACCATCCGCAGCTCGCTCAGCTCCTCCGGCTTGTCGAAGGCATACTGCACATAGCCGCCCACCGGTATTGACGCCGACTGCTCTGTGCCGCCGTAGATATGGTTCACCCGGTCTATGCCGTTGCGCAGCAGCTCCAGATCGCCCGTGTGGGATGAGGCGGTGAGGGCTGCCGAGGCGGTGAGAGGCGAAATCTCCCGGTCGACAAAGGGCAGGAAGCAGTCGTCCTTCAGCAGCGTCTGCTGCAGCTCGTTCAGCCTTTCAAGATACACGCCCCGAGGGCTGAGCCCGTACTTCACGGCGATAGCCGCGGCGGTGCCTGCCGCCTGTCCTATAACAGCGCAGGTCGCCATGACCCGGGTGGAGGACATCGCCGCGTGGGTCATTGAAATATTGCGTCCGGCGAAGAAAAGGTTGTCGATATTCTTCGAGTAAAGGGTGCGGTAGGGTATGCCGTAGGGCGCCGGAGTCGCCACCTGCACGCAGGGTCTGCCTATGTGCCAGAAGCCGTCGGGGTCGTGGTCGTCCAGCGGCCAGCCGCCGAAGGCTATGGTGTCCTCAAAGCGTCCGCCCGAGGTGATGTGGTTCTGGTTCATGAGCAGATCGCCCACCATGCGCCGCGACTCCCGCTTTCCGGGCAGGAAGCCTAAGAAATCTAACTGCCAGCAGTCGGCGTCGAACTCGCCCGAGTTCTTGATGTAGTCCCACATGCCGTAGGCAAGGGCAAGCAGGTCGTCGCGTATCGCCTCGGCGTCGCCGATGGTGTCCCGGTTGCCGCCCAGCTCCAGATACCAGAAGTTCTCGCCGCTCGCCTGAAGATTGGGGCGGCGGTTCTGCAGGTCCGCGGCTGTCAGCTTCAGCGCCCAGGGGGGCGAGACGAATTTCACGGGGTGATCCAGCTTGCGCGCCTGAATAAGGCAGCTGTTGCCCATTGTCTTCAGGTCTGCCGACTCCTCCGAGATATTTTCGTCAAATTCGTACTTCGATTCCCTGCCGACCCGGTACGCGGCGCCGGTGAGGGGCGCAAGTACGCTGTCTCCCGAGCAGTCGGCGAAGAGTTTTGCCTTTACCGTGTGCCACTGCTGGCTTGTCATCTGCCAGCCGGTGACCGAAACAATGCGGCTGCCGTCCATTTCGGCGTCGCAGCAGGAGCAGTTTAAGAGCAATTCAAGATTTTTCTCACGGTTTGCCGCGTTCCAGAGCACTCCGTCCCAGACCGGCCACAGCTTGTCCGGGTTGTAGTAAAGGTTCTCGAGCTGGATATCCTCGAGTATGCCCGTCTCGCGGCAGCCCGGCTTGCCGGCGGAGCCGCTTATCCACATGCGAATTTCGCTGGAGGCGTTGCCGCCCAGCACCGGCCGCTCCTGCATAAGTACCGTCTTGGCTCCCTTCCGCGCGGCGGCTATGGCGGCGCACAATCCCGCCATCCCTCCGCCGACTACGCAGAAATCCACTTCGTGCACGATTTTTCTTATCATAATATAATACACCTCATATTGCATGTAATCTATCGGCGATATTGTTGCTTCTCTGTCTTTGATTATATCATATCCCCGGCGCCGATTCAACACCAAAATATTGAAATGACGCTCCTGCCGACAACGAACAGAAGCGTCATTTCAATGCGATTGATTTTACAGACTGTGAGGCAAATACATTCCCATCCTATGCGCCTATGCGCTCTGGAATTTCGACATCTGGCGCTGGGCTAATACCAGACCGTAGTAGATGCCCTTCTTCGCCATAAGCTCGTCGTGGGTGCCCACCTCGGCGACAGTGCCCTTGTCAAGGACAATGAGCCGGGTGGCGTTGCGGAGGGTTGAGAGACGGTGAGCGATTGCAAGCGTGGTGCGGTCGGCGATGAGCTTCTGAATTGAGTCCTGTATCTGCTTCTCGGTTTCGGTGTCGAGAGAAGCGGTGGCTTCGTCGAGGATCAGGATCCTGGGGTTATGCAGCAGGGCGCGAGCTATCGAGACCCGCTGACGCTCGCCGCCCGAAAGGGTAAAGCCCCTCTCCCCCACCCGGGTATTGTAGGCGTCGGGCAATTTCATTATGAACTGATGCGCGCCCGCCAGCTTGGCGGCGGTTATCACCTCGTCGTAGGTGGCGCCCGGCTTGGCGTAGGCGATATTGTCGTAGACCGAGCCGGAGAACAGGAAGGTCTCCTGCAGCACCACGCCTATCTGGGAGCGCAGCGACTCCTGGGATATCTCGCGTATATCGGTGCCGTCGATTTTGATAACGCCCTCCCCCACGTCGTAGAGGCGCATGACCAGGTTGATAAGGGTGGATTTTCCCACGCCCGACCTGCCCACTATGCCTATCATCTCGCCGGGCTTTATTTCCAAATTGATATTCTTCAGCACATCCACCGCGTCGTCATAACCGAAGTTTACGCCCTCGAAGGTTATCGAACCCACGATGTCCATGTCCTTCGCGTTCTCGGCGTCCTTCACGTCGGTCTCCTCGTCGATGATGTCGTACACCTTGACAAGGGAGGTCATGACACGAGTGAGACGGCGGGGCAGGTTGGAGAACCAGCGCAGCGGGCCGTAAATTATGCTGACATAGGCGGTGAACTGGGACATTTCGCCCAGGGTCATCTGACCCGCTATGATGCGGGAACCCACATAGTAGAGCAGGAAATATTCGCCCAGACCCACAAGCAGCCCGATCAGCGGCGCGACTATCGCCCAGAAGCGCTCGTTCTTTGCGGAGATATCGCGCAGATTGCCGGCGGCCTCGTCGTAGCGCTCTATTTCGCGGTGCTCCATGCCGAAGGCCTTCACCACCCTGATACCCGAGAAGATATCGTGCAGTATGGACGAGGCACGGGAAGAGGCGCTCCACTGCTTTGAGTAGTGGCGGCGTATCCAGCGGTGGAAGGTGCGGTGGGCTATCATCACGAAGGGCACCGGCGACAGTATGATAAGCGCCAGACGCCAGTCATAGACGAATATATATATGCCCACGGCGATAAAGATGAGCAGCTGTTCCACCAGGTCGCCCATTTCGTGGCAGATGAACTGTCTCAGCACGCCGGTGTCGTCGGTGACCCGGTTCATCAGCTCGCCCGAGGTGCGCTTTGATATGCGGGACAGGGAGAGCATCTGAATCTTGCGGAATACCATCTCGCGCAGCGCCACTATGACCGAGTTGCCCGCCCTGATGAGAGTCAGAGAGCGCGCCATCGACAGCAGGCGGACAAGCACGTTCACCCCCACCATGGAGAGGATGACCACCACAAAGCCGGGAAGATCGGCATTGCGGGGGATGATAAAGTTATCAACCAGGTTGCGGTTGATCATCGGGGTGATAAGACCGCAGAGGGTGATTATGAAGTAGAGCGCCACGGTGGCAACGATATATTTAAGATAGGGTCTGGCAAGACCCAAAAGCCGGCGGATATACTGACCCTTCTTGGCGCAGTGGTAGCAGTATGAGGCGCCGGGGCGGTAGGGTCTTCCGCACTTGGGGCATATCCGCTCCAGCTCCTCCTCGTAATCATAACTGTACTGATTTTCCCCGATGTAGCGGTTGATGCGCTTTGCGACGGCGGCATAGAGACGGTTGTAGTCCATGTCGGCGCGGCAGAGTATGCGCTCCTCTCCCTCACGGGTGAATTCTATGAAGGTGCAGCCCACGCCGGCGATACATCTCACGTCCGAAATGCCGTCAAGGGTATATTCGGCGGTCTTTTCGCCGTTCTCCCAGACCTGAAGGTCTTTCTTTGTCAGCAGCACAAGTCCGTCGGTTTTCCCGTCGCTGTAGTCGACGCGGAGGTTGAACTCGAAGGGGACTATCACGTCCGCCGCGTTCGTTCCCGGAGCCAGAACGTCAAGCTGCCCGAGCAATTCTTCGCGTTTTCTCATATGTGTATCAACTCCCGTTCCGGTTTACAGGTAAAGCTCGATCTTCTTGTAGCTCTTGAAGTCTAACTCCTCGACGTTCGGTATGTCAAAGCGGTTGCCGTCCATGTCGACAATAAAGACCCGGCCGCCGCCTGCCTTGAGTATCGAACGGTAGGTGTCCTGCAGGGTAAATGACAGGTCTCCCTCGTCGGTGGTGACCTTCCAGTAGGAGAAGCCGAACCTTTCGTTGACCGAATGAATCGTCTTTATCACCGGCGCGTAATACTTGCGCTCCAGCTCCTCCCGCAGCATCTGAGCCGTCTCGGGCGGGAAGTCGTCGATGGAACTGATAAGTCCCAGCTCTTTCATGTCCTTGTCCAGCACCGAGATATACTCAAAGGGCTTGTCGAAGGGGAAGGCGCGGTGCAGGTATATCCGCGGCCAGAAGGAACGCCCGTCTCCGTCCTCCGGCTTGCCGGCGGCGGTCTTATCTCCGTCTTCCGGCTTGTCGGTTTCGGTTTTGCCAGCGGGTTTGTCGGCGGTCTCGCCGTTATCGGTCTCATCGTCGGTCTTATCGGCGCCGGACTTGTCCTCATCCGCCGTGTCGTCGGGCTTCGGTATATCGGCGGAGAGGGTGAGAAACTCGTTGCGGCGGGCGAAGGTGCTGTTCTCGGGGGTCAGATACACAATTGTGACCGCGTCCCCCAGGGTGCCTTTCTTTACTGTGCTTTCCTTTTTGCTGTTTTCGTCCATTTCTTACCTCTTATCCCTCGATGCCTATGTTGCGCAGGGCTTCCAGCTGCAGCCTATACAGCCTGAAATAAATGCCCTTCTTTTTAAGCAGCTCCACATGGGTTCCGTACTCGGGCATCTTGCCGTTCTCGATAACTATCAGCTTGTCCGCCGAACGCAGGGTCGACAGGCGGTGGGCTATCATTATGGTGGTGCGCCCCTTGGTGAGGCGCTCTATAGCTGCCTGGATAGTGCGCTCGGTTTCGGTGTCCATTGCCGCGGTTGCCTCGTCAAGAATCAGTATCTTCGGGTCGCGAAGAATTGCGCGGGCTATCGACACTCTCTGGCGCTCGCCGCCCGACAGATCTCTGTAACCGAAGCCGATGTTGGTGAAGTAGGCGTCGGGCAGTTTTATTATGAAGTCGTGGGCGCCCGCGGCCTTGGCGGCCTCGATCACCTCCGTGTAGCCGGCGTCGGGGCGGGCGTAGCGGATGTTGTCGAGTATGGTGCCGGCGAAGAGATAGGTCTCCTGAGAGACTATTGCCACATTGCGCCGCAGGTCCTCGAACGCCATGTCCCGGACATTGATGTCGTCAATAAGTATCTCCCCCGCCTCGGTGTCATAGAGGCGGATAAGCAGGTTGGCAAGGGTTGACTTGCCGGCGCCCGTGCGCCCCACTATACCCACCACATGACCCGGTTCGATCTCGAAGTCCACATTGTCTATGACCTTGCGGTTCTTCTCGTAGGAGAAATCCACGTTGCGGAAGGTGACCTTTCCCTCAACCTCGCCCACGCGTATCGGATTCTCGCTCTCCACCACGTCGGGTACCGCGTCCATGACCTCCAGCAGGCGGCGCATGGCGTTGAAGGCATCCGAAAGCTGGTGGATCATGCCCACGAAGAAGTATATGGGGCCGTAGATCATATGCATATAGGCGGTGAAGGTGAGCAGCGTGCCGTAGGTCATCTGACCTTTTATCACCATCCAGCCGCCGAGGCCGGTAACCAGCACGGTAGAGAGGTATATAAGGAAGTTCACTCCCGGATACGCCACATTGTTGAACACGCCCAGGTTCCGGTCGGCATTTGCCAGCCGCTGGGAGCGGCTGTTGAAGCGGTCGATCTCGGTCTTCTCCTGAGAGAACGCCTTAACCACACGCACACCCGAGAGCACGTCGGAGAGGACGCTGTTCATCGAGCGGGAGGCGCCGTAGCGCTTGGCGTGCAGCTTGCCCGAGTGGCCGAAGAGACGGCTTATCGTCATCATGACAAAGGGCAGTGTAACAAAGCTGAGCAGCGTCAGCAGCGGGTTCATTATCAGCATTATGACGAGCAGCACCGCCACCTGCACTATGTTCATTATGAAGTAGGGGAAGCCGTCCACGAAGAACCAGTATATGGTGTTCGCGTCGTTGTTGACCTGGGTCATAAGCCCGCCGGTCTGACGGTTGGTGAAGAAACTTATTGAAAGCCGCCCGATTGAGGAGAATATCAGCTTGCGGATATCGTAGACTATCTTCGCGGCGATGGAGGATGAGGCGACGCCGCTGACTATGCTTATGCCGATGTTTATCAGCCGCATTCCTATGATAAGCCCCAGCACCAGCAGTATCTGACCGTAGAACTCGCCGGCCTTGTCCAGCACCTTGTCGTAGTAGAAACCGGAGGAGATATAGGGCGACAGCACGCCCATAGCCGACGAGAGCACCAGCATGGTAAGGATAACCGCCATGTGCTTCTTGTATTTAAGGAAGAAGGGTATGGTGCGCTTGATTATCTCGGAGCGGTTGCTGCAGCGTGGGCAGATCTTCCGCCTGGGGTCGGCGTAGCGCTCCCCGCACTTGGGGCAGAACAGCTCCTCCTTTTTGTCCTTCTCGTTGAGAACTATATAGCCCTTGTCGATGAACTGGTTGAGGTAGCGGGCGAAAAGGCTGCAGTCGTTCTTCTTTGAGTTGGTGAGCAGCGTTATGCGCACATATTCGGCGTCGGGCTCGTCTGGGGGAGAGGGCGCTCCGCCGCCGTGACCTCTGCCCGAACCTCCGCCGCCAAAACCTCCGCCCGGACCGCCACCGCCAAAACCGCCGCCCGGACCGCCGCCGTGCCTGCCTCTGCCGCCCATGGGAGGAGGCGGGGGCGGTTCGGCGCCGCTGCTTTCCGCCGGTTTTTCAGCCGGCTTCTCGGGCTTGGGGGCGTTGGGGTCAACCTTCTTGGCGGTGAACTGCGCCGAGGAGATAAACTCCTCGACCCGGAAGTTTGCGAGCGCTTTCAGGTCGTAGCTGCAGCAGGATATCTCGCCGAAATCGGCGTTCAGCTTCACGGTCTTTACATGCTTGCCCTTTTTCGGCTCTAAAATATGGGTTCCGGCGAGACAGATAAGCTCGTCGGCGGTGGCAAGCAGCCAGTGGTCGCAGCGAACGCCGTCGCTGTCCATGTCGCCCTTCATCGCCAGCTTTATCGAGTCGAAGTCAATCCCCTTTTCCGAAAGCCGTTTCTTCAGCGGCTCGGAGGGATTGTCAAGCCAGACGGGACCCTCGGCGTAGCTCTCCCCGGGATTCAGCGGCCCGCGGGGGTCCTCCGCCGCGTTTTCGGGCGCCGTCTTTTTCTCTTTTTTCTCTATATTGTCGTTTTCCGGGGTAATGTCGGGTTTCTTGTCGTCTTTCGCCATTCTTTCACCTCATTTTCGGTGATTATCGGTGGTTTGCCGCTGTCGTAAATCCGTTTCCCTCGGGATTCGGGACGGGGCTGCCGCGGCAACTGTTGCCACAGCAACTGTTGGCTTTAAGTTATACCCCGCGCTCCCTTTCGGGAGGGGGGTATCAGTCTGCCGTGCGGAGCACAGTATAACACAGCCGGAGCGGCAATGCAATACAAAAAGTTAAGTTTTTTTCTTAAAACCGCGGCCGGATATGCCGGCGGATGCGTCCGCAGCCATGCCGCCTCACACCCCGTACATAAGTATGCCGGCAAGCGAGGCAATTACGATAAGCGTCACGGGGGAGAGCTTTATTTTACGCTCGGCGAAGAATTTTATCTTCCGGGTGAGAAAGAGCAGCAGCGCAAGCAGCGCCGTGAGGGCGGCGGCGCGGAAATCTACCGTCAGCGGCTTGAACTCGGGCAGAATACACTCCAGAGTCATAAACAGACCCACCGCCAGGATTATGCCGTTGACGCAGGGCACCAGCGAATCCATGACCGCCTTCACATAGCGGTTCTCCATTACCGCCCGAAGCGCGTAGACGACAAGCAGTATGATGATGAACGCCGGGGTGACCACCGCAGCAGTGGCAAGCGCCGAGCCCAGAATACCGCCCCGGGTGCTGCCCACATAGGTAGCCATATTCACCATTATGGGGCCGGGGGTGCTCTCGCTGACCGCTATCATATAGGAAAGCTGAGCGTCGTCAAGCCAGCCGTTTGACAGCACCACGTCGCGGATAAGGGGGATGGCGGCATAAGCGCCGCCGAAGGCGAACAATCCCACCTTCAGAAAGCCGAGCAGCAGTTCGAGATAGATCATTCCTTCCCCTCCCCGCCCTTCGCGGCAGCGCGGCTTTTCACGATATAGACGATAAGTCCGGCCGCGCCGCAGATAAGCATGAGGGTGACCGTCGAGAAGCGCAGCCCGAGAAGGTTCACCGCCATCATGACAACAAAGGACACCGCGAAAATAATTATCGTCGTCACGTCTTTTTTCATGCGCTTGACAAGCCGCAGCGCCGCGTCGACAATAAGTATGCCCACGGCGCAGCTGATGCCTTTGAACGCGCTTGCCACCCACTTTATTTCGAGCAGATTGTCTAAAAAGAGGGATATAAGATATATAATTATAAATGAAGGCAGCACCACCCCGAAGGTCGCCGCCAGCGAGCCGATCACGCCGCCCCGCTTGCAGCCTACGAATGTGGCGCAGTTGATGGCGACGGGACCGGGGGTGGATTCGGCTATAACCACCAGGTCGGACATCTCCCGGTGGGTTATCCAGCCCTTCTTTTCTATGCAGTTATGTTCGATTATCGGTATCATGGCGTAGCCGCCGCCGAAGGTGAAGAGTCCTATTTTGAAGAAGGTCAGAAACAGTTCCGCGATTGTTTTCAGTTTGTCTTTATTCAAGTTGTTTCTCCGTGTCTGTGTCTCGGCGAATTATATGCAATATGCCCGTCCTCCGGGCAGCCGGTATCTCCGCGCGCCGGGGCGCGCGGAGATACCTAAGTCTGTTTAAGTCTGTTCGTTTTTATTTTCCGCTGACTTCCTTGTATTTCGCGGTAATTCTCTCGAGGGCGGTGAGCAGCTTCGGCTCATATGACGCGTAGTAGGAGGCAAAGTCTGTCGAGTTCTTCGCCACCAGATCCGAATAGAACGCGCCTACGGAAGACATGGGGATCGAATGTACCCAGCCGAAGTTGAAGGACAGTCCGCCGCGGATGATGTCAAGCATAGCCTCAGACTCTTCGTCACGGGCGAACTTGGTCTTTAACACCACCTCGTAGTAGGCGGGAACTATCGTCTTATAGCCGTCGAAGCAGAGCGCCTCGGTTATCATGCCCGCCCGCTCCACATCGGCGACGGTCACCGGAATGAGCACCGTGGAAACGCTGTTATGGGTGCCGGTGTAGTAATCAGCCTGCGCCTCGTCGTACTTGGGGTAGGGGATTATGCCGAAGTCGGTGTCCATGTCGCGGAGCAGCTCGGCATTGCCTAAAAACGCCGACATAAAGAGGGCGCGGTCTCCCGTGAACACCGGTGAGATGGCGTCGGCGGCAGGCTCCTGCAGCTCCTTTGAAATGTAGGTTGACTGATCCCAGTAGAGGGCGTTCACCCGCTCCAGCACGTCAACGGACTTTGGGTTGTTGAAGGTCAGCACCGGATAGCCGTCCTTGTCCGGGGTGGTTATAGGGGTATCCAGCGAAACCATAAACTGTCTTATGTGGTTGGCAAGGCAGGTGAGCCAGCCGTAGAGGTCGGCGTCGGTATATTCGCCGTCGCCGTTCAGATCGGCTGAGACGCTCTTTGAAATCGACACGAAGTCGTCGAACAGCCAGTCGCCCGCCGACACCTTATCGTAGAGACTGCCTATCTTGTGATCCTCCGCCAGCTTCTTGTTGAAGAAGAGGACGTACATGCCCCGCCACACCGTGTGGGAGATATCGCCGGTGAGCATGTAGCAGCAGTTGTCAAGCGTCAGAATCTCCACCGCCTGCTGACACCACCAGGGCTTGCTCAGATCGAGATAGGGCACCTCATAGGCGTTGTGAAAGAGACCCGCCATGGCGTCCTCCACCACGAACGCCTGATAACCGAGACCCAGGTCGTATGTGCTCTCACCCGCAAGTATGGAGGCGCGGAAGGTGGAGAGCATCTCGCTTGTCGCCGACGCCCAGCCGCCCTTGGTGACAAGGCCGATTTTAATGTTGAAGCGCTCCTCGGCGCGCCTGTTGCGCTCGAATATCGCGTCGTTGAGCACCTCGCCGTTCTCCTCCTCGGCGACGAACTCATATTTTGTCAGTTCCCGGAGAATTATGGTATAGTCTGCGCCCTGCCAGTCGGTGTCGGGCAGACCGTCGTCGGCGTATGGGTCTGTTGTCTCGGCTGCGGTTGTCTCGGCTGTCGTATCGGCTTCGGCAACTGCGCCTGCGCCTTCTCCCGCGCCGGAACCGGAACCTTTGCCCGCTTCACCGCCGCATGCCGCAAGAGCCGTGAGCATCAGCGCCGCCAAAAGGGTCAGAGCGATAATTCCGCGTAGTTTCATGTCGTGTCCTTTCGTTTTTATTGTTTTTATCGTTTTTATCGTTATGATGCCGTTGTTTGCCGCGGTAAAATCATTATATCATAATTCCGCCGGCGGTCAAGGGCATTACATTTTTTGCGCTTGACATCGGGGCTTCGGGAGGGTAGAATAAGCTGAAAGACCGACGGCAGATACGGATATTTGAGCCTCAGTTCAAAAGCGCCGATATTATCTCGTCCAGATTGGCGCTCGACAGCTCCTCGTAGGTGAGCAGACCTATCCCCGACTCGGCGGCGCGGAGGGCTATATAGGGGGCTTCCCGAGCCACGTCCGACATTGTCGCCACCGCCGCGCGGGCAAAGCCTCCGCCGAAACGCGCGGTGAGTGCGCTTATCTCGGCAAGCGCCGGGGGCGATGGGATCGCCTTCTTGCAGGAGATAAAGAGGGCGGTTATTCCCCTTGTGACTATGACATCAACCTCGTTTGATACGGCTTTCTCGCTGCCGGGATCCCAGTTTATCAGCGCCGAAATCTGCACGTCGTCAAAGCTTTCCGACCGGAGCGCCGCGAAGAAAACCCGCAGTTCAAGCCATATGCCCGCGTCCCGCAGACACCTGCCGAGCATGGCGTTCCTGAACTCGAATGACACGTTATTGCGCTGTATCTTCAGATTTTTTATAATATCCGCGCCGAAGAGCTTTCGCAGTACGGCTCTCGGGATGGAGACGAGATTCCGACCTTTGCGCACTTTGAGCTGGGCTGACACCTTAAGCCCCCCGGATCGAAGGGTCTGGAACCAGGAGGATATGCCCGACCACTCATTGCGGAACTCGCAGAAGATCCGCCAGATGTTCTGCACGTCCTTTTCAAGTTCGGGGGTGGCGTCGCCGCGGCTGATTCTGCCCGACGCCGTCATTTTTCCTCCCGCGGCGGCTATAAGCTCTGCCGCCTTGAATCCCCTGTCATTGGGAACCCCCTCGGCTTCGGGGCAGGCGTGGAGATTGCGGAATCTGCCCGCCGACATATCGTATGTAAAGAGCGGCAGTTCGCGGATCGCCGACATGCGCCCCACGGCGATAAGCGCCACATCGCTGCCGCCGGTGACCTCAACCGCGCAGTCGGGATATACGGAACAGACCTCCGCAAGAATATAGGCAATATCCACCGGAGCGCCGCCGCAGTCTATGAAATGAGGCTCGGTCCCTATTCCCCGCAGCCGGAAGAATTCGGCGACCGCATCCCTGAAGCGCCGGGAGGCGGCTCCCTGCCCCACAAATACCGTATGTTCGGGGCGGAAAACGTCGGTGGCAAGGACATTATGTATCGGATTTTCGTCATAAAGCTCGATTATCGTTTTCACATTGCATACACCTCGCCCCATTATAACCTCTGCGTGCCGCTTCTTCAACACAAAAATTAAGAATTCGCGAAAGGACGGAATATCTTTATGAGCAAAAGAATATTGGTTCTCGGCAACTCTATTACAAAACACTCTCCCCGGGGCGCCATCGGCTGGTACGCCGACTGGGGCATGGCGGCATCTGCCGAGGACAGGGATTTCGTGCATCATCTCAAGCGCCTCGCGGCCGAGCGCGACCCCGAAAATGTGGTTATCGGCATAAATATCGCCGTCTGCGAGCGGGAGTACTGGGACGCCGAAAAGTGCGCCGCCTTTCCGCCCGTCCTCAGCGGCCTCGATTTTGAGCCGGATATCATAGTCATGCGCATCGGCGAGAATGTGCCGGGCGACGCCCTCGCAAAGCACTCCTATAAAGACGGCTTCGCTTCAATAATCGACATCTTCTCGCCCGCGGACAAGAAGGTCATTGTCGCCACCTGCTTCTGGCCCAATAAAGAAAAGGACGACGCCATGCGCGCCGCCGCCGCCGAGCGGGGCTATCCGATAGTCGAGCTGGGCGATCTCGGGCTTGACAAAGCCAACATGGCAACAGATCGTTTCGGCGACAACGGCGTCGGACGCCATCCGGGCGACCTGGGCATGGAGCGCATCGCCGCCCGCATCTGGGCAGTGCTTTGCGATATGCTGTGACTTTCCGCCTGCAATATCCGTCCGACGCGAATACGAATATAAGAAAGGATATATATTCCCATGTCACACACAGAGCCGGCTGTCGGATTTCTCGGCGACAGCATAACCCTCGGCTGGGGGCTTGACGGCGATGACAGGAATCTGCGCTTTTCAACGCTTGTCTGCCGTGAGCTTTGCGCCCGGGAGGTGAATCTCGGCATTACCGGAACGCTGATTGCCCGGGCGGGGCTGAGCCGGGATAACCGCAGTTCCTTCGTCGACCGGGTCGGCGGGCTTGAGGGGTGTGATTACGCCGTCATCTTCGGCGGCACCAACGACTATTTCTGGAGCGACGCTCCAATATATCCGCCGGCGGACGTATCGGGCGAACATATTGCCGGCATTGCCGGCGACGAATATTTCATCACGGCCGCCGACACCGTTGTCCGCGAAGCCGCTCGGCTTGTGGGCGGCATTGATCGGCTGCTGGTGCTCACTCCCTACCGTCACCACGGCACCGGAAACTATAAGGGCGGAAAGCATTTCCGCGACAGCAGCGCTCACCCCACCGACACGGAAAATTTCAACGGCTTCACCATATCCGACTATTCGGAGGCGCTGAGAGAGGTCTGCCGCAGGCATCGCGCCGCCTGTCTTGACCTTGACAGCCTGCCCTTCGACTGGCTGACGCTGACATCCGACGGCTGCCACCCGAACCCGGCCGGGCACCGCCGGCTTGCGCGGCTTGTCGCCGAAAGACTCGGAGAGATAATCAAAGACTGACTATAAAACGACTATATAACACGGAGGAAAACGCATGAACTGGAAATTGGGCTATACCGAAACCGCCGACGGGATACCGTCCGAATACCTGCCCGCCCGGGTGCCGAGCGACGTACAGCTTGTCTGGAAGGAAGCCAAGGGGCTGCCCGACTGGAATTACGGCCGCAACTATTTGGAGTACAAGTGGATGGAGGATGTGTTCTGGCACTATGAAACCGCCGTTGAAGTGGAGGACAGAACCGGAAAAACGCCGATTCTGCGCTTCGGCGGCATCGACTACCGCTACACAATCTATGTCGACGGGAATGTCGAAGCCGATTCGGAGGGAATGTACACTCCGGTTTACATCGACATGACAAAGTACGCCGGCAGGCGTGTTGGCGTAAAGTGTCTGATTCATCCCATTCCCAAAGTTGCCGGCCGCCCCGACGACCGCTCTCAGGCGCGTGAGAGCTACAAGCCGCCCGTGTCCTACGGCTGGGACTGGCATCCCCGTCTTGTGCCCAGCGGTCTTTACGAGCCTGTCGAACTGCGCTACGAGCCGAAGCTGCGCATAGTCGACAACGACCTTTACTATGAGGTTTCCGAGAAACTCGATTCGGTCAAGCTCACCGCCAAGGTGAAGACTACCCTTACATGCACACGCGGCGCGGCACTGGTGCTGAAACTCTTCGACGCCGACGGTCTTCTTGTCGCCGAGAACACCGCTCCCGCCTGTGACGGGCAGGTTTCCCTCGACTGCCCGAATCCCCGTCTCTGGTGGTGCCGCGGTCAGGGCGAGCAGTATCTCTACACCTGTTCGGTGGGGCTTGTGGATGCCGGCGGTCTGCTGCGCGACACCTCCCGCCGCCGTGTGGGATTCCGCCGCGTGCGCCTTGTCATGAACGCCGACAACTGGGGCACCACCGGCTGGCCTCAGACCCAGGCATACTTCCCTATCACCATCGAGCTGAACGGCCGCCGCATCTTCGGCAAGGGCTCCAACTACGTGCCCACCGAGATTTTCTACTCCCGCATGACCCGTCAGGTCTATTACGACACCCTGAAATGCGCCCTCGACTGCAACATGAACCTGCTGCGTCTCTGGGGCGGCGGTCTCGTGAACCGCGAGCCCTTCTTCGAGCTCTGCGACGAGATGGGCCTCATGGTCTGGCAGGAGTTCACCATGTCCTGCAACGTCTATCCCGACAAGCCCGAACTTCTTGATGTCATCGAGAAGGAGTCTATATCGGTCATCAAACGTCTCAAGAGCCATCCCTGCGTCGTCCTGTGGTGCGGCGGCAACGAGCTTTTCAACGGCTGGTCGGGCATGACCAATCAATCTCATCCCCTGCGCCTGCTTGACAAGCTCTGCTACGAATACGACCGCTTCACGCCCTACATAATGACCTCGCCTCTCTACGGCATGGGGCACGGCTGCTACCTTGCCATCACCCGCGAGGGCAATGAGGGCATCTCCGACTTTGTCGACGTCTACCGCACCGCCTACACCGAGTTCGGCTCCCCATCCCCCGCTCCCTTCGAGTATATAAGGCAGTACTGTCCGCCCGATGAGCTCTACAATGTCTCCGCCGACAACTGCTGGCGCGACCATCACGCCATCGACTCCTGGGGGCCCGAGACCTGGTTCCGCCGCTCCGAGATAGAGGCTTACTACGGTCCCGCCGACACCCTTGAGAAGACCATCGAGAACGGTCTCGAACTGCAGGGCGAGAGCTATAAGGGCATGTTCGAGGAAGCCCGCCGCCGCTGGCCCGCCACCTCCATGGCTGTGAACTGGTGCTTCAACGAGCCCTGGCCCTGCTTCGCCAACAACTCTCTGATTCTCTATCCCGCCGTTAAAAAGCCCGCCTGGTATGTCGTCCGCGACGCGCTCCGCGACACCATGTTCTCTCTCCGCCTCCATCACCTGCGGCTGCGCCGCGGCGAAGAGGTCACCGTCGAGCTTTTCGCCCTCAACGACCTCCCCGACAGCGTGAAGGGCTGCTCCTACCGTATCTGTACCGATATCGGCGGCAAAACCGCCGAACTCGGCGCCGGCAGGCTGGACGTATTCGAACCCACCTCCTCAAAGAACCTCGGAAAGTTCTCATTCACCGTTCCCGCCGACGCCCCCGACTTCTTCACCCTCACCGTCGAAGCCTCCGACCCGGCTTACTCAAGCAGCTATAAGCTCTACTGTCCTTTTGGTGATTAGGAGGCGCGCGGCTTTCTTGTGCATCCGGCTTGCCGGATGCTTGAGCCATGGCAAAGAACTTTTATGTGCGGCGAGCTTTGCTCGCCGGAGATATATGGATGGGGCATGGATTGTTCCGTGCCCCATGTTTTATGATTGTGCGTGTAAACAATATATGAACGATATTGACATTTGTCTTGCACATATGATATAATGTCACCCACTGATATCGATGCAAACGCAATGACGGGGATAAAACCTGACTTTACCGATTCAGAGAGCCGCCGGATGGTGCGAGGCGGCGCGGCGGAGCAGTCAATAACTCACCCCGGAGCGGCTGTGATGAAAGCGTAATGTACGGGAAGCGGCGAGGCTGAAGCGCAACGGCTTGGCTCGGCGCGGCCGATTTTATGAGAGTAATTGCAGACGGGAGCCGACCGTTAACAAGCGGCAGGCATTAAAGGGCGGTCACCGCGACGCTGCCCGAGATGCTCTGAGCGGGTGCGATTATTCGCGCCAATGAGAGTGGTACCGCGAAGAATGTCTTCGTCTCTTATGTTGAGACGGAGGCTTTTTTGTTTGTTTTCATATTCTTTGCGGCTTTCATCGGCTGAAAAAGCGGATTTCGCACCGGGCAGGTTTACACTTGCGGCGCTGCCGGTATCGGTAATACCACAAGAACAAAAGAAAGAAAGAAAGGGCCTTCATAAGCGAAGGCGGGTATTTAACATGAAACTTGCATTTTCCACACTCGGCTGTCCCGATTTTTCCTGGTCAGACATTTATTCCATGGCGAAGGACCTCGGCTTTGACGGTATCGAACTGCGCGGGCTGGGCGATTCCATCTTCTCTCTGAAAGCCCATCCCTTCCTGCCCGAGAACATCGACTCCACCGTGGCGCTGCTTAAGCGCATGAGGCTTGAGATTCCCTGTCTCTCCTCCGGCTGCACTCTCCGTGACGCAAGCCGAGTCGAGGAGACTGTTGCGGAACTGAACGAATACATCGATCTTGCCTCCCGGCTCGGTTCCTCTTACATCCGTATTCTCGGCGACCTGAACGCCGCTCCCGACGGATATGAGGTTGACGACGAACTGGTGGCGTCCACGCTGAACCGGCTCCTCCCCTACGCCGAGGAGAAGGGTGTCATTCTGCTGGTGGAGACCAACGGCGTCTACACCGACACCTCCCGCCTTGCGGGGCTGCTGAACCGCTGCGAGAGCGATAACATCGGCGCTCTCTGGGATTTCCATCATCCCTACCGCTTCGCCGGCGAGACCCCCGGCGTGACGGTGCAGAATCTCGGCGCCTACATCAAGTACTGCCATGTCAAAGACTCGGTAATGAGCGAGGACGGCAAAGTCGAATACCGCATGCTCGGCGAGGGGGATCTGCCGCTTGACGATATAATGAACGCCCTGCGCTCCATAAACTACGACGGCTATGTTTCTCTCGAGTGGCTCAAGAGCTACATGCCCGAGCTGGTGGACGCCGGCATCGTCTTCCCCCATTATGCAAATTACATGCGCCGTTACTCGAAGGCGGGCATCTCCGACCACCGTCTGCAGAATAACAATACCAACACCGGCAAATACGTCTGGCCGAAGGAGCATCTCATCGACCACACCTTCCCCCAGGTGCTTGACCGCATGTGCGACGAGTTCCCCGATCAGTACGCCTTCCGCTACACCGTCTGCGACTACACCCGCACCTATCCCGAGTTCCGCGACGATGTGGACACCTTTGCCCGCTCGCTCATCGCCATGGGCGTGAAGCCCGGCGACCATGTGGCTATCTGGGCGACCAACGTGCCCGCCTGGTACATCACCTTCTGGGCGACGGTTAAGATAGGCGCGGTGCTTGTCACCGTCAACACCGCCTACAAGATTCACGAACTGGAGTACCAGCTCCGCCAGTCGGATACCCACACTCTTGTCATGGTGGACAAGTACAAGGACTCCGACTATGTCGCCATTGTCCGTGAGCTCTGTCCCGAGCTTGACACCGCAACCCCCGGCAAGCCGCTCCACATCGCGCGTCTGCCCTTCCTGCGCAACATCGTCACCGTTGACTGTCAGGTTCCCGGCTGTCTTACCTGGGATGAGGCCTGGGCGCTCAGCGAAAAGGTGCCCGTCGAGGAGGTACACCGCCGCGCCGCCGCCATGTCGAAGAACGATGTCTGCAACATGCAGTACACTTCGGGCACCACCGGCTTCCCCAAGGGCGTCATGCTCACTCACTACAACATCGTGAACAACGGCAAGGCCGCAGGCGACTGCCTCGACCTCTCCACCGCCGACCGGCTGCTGATACAGGTTCCCATGTTCCACTGCTTCGGAATGGTGCTTGCCATGACCGCCGCCATGACCCACGGCTCCACCATGTCGCCTATCCCCGCGTTCTCCCCCCGTCTCGGTCTTGAATGTATAAATAAGGAAAAGATCACCTGCGTGCACGGCGTGCCCACAATGTTCATCGCCATGCTGGGACACGAGAATTTCGCTAAGACCGACTTCAGCCATATGCGCACCGGCATAATGGCGGGCTCTCCCTGCCCTGTCAAGGTCATGCAGGACGTTATCGAAAAGATGAACATGCCCGAGGTCTGCATCACCTACGGTCAGACCGAGGCTTCTCCCGCCACCACAATGTCAAAGACCACCGACAGTATCGAGACCCGTGTGAACACGGTAGGTTCGGCTGTCTTCGGCGTGGAGTGCAAAATAATAGACCCCGAGACAGGTTTTGAGGTTCCCGACGGCGTGGACGGCGAGTTCTGCGCCCGGGGCTACAACATCATGAAGGGCTACTACAAGATGCCCGAAGCCACCGCCGCCGCCGTTGACAAGGACGGCTGGCTCCACTCGGGCGACCTGCTGAGGCGGCTGCCCGACGGCAACTACAAGGTCACCGGCCGCATCAAGGACATGATAATCCGCGGCGGCGAGAACATTTACCCCAAGGAGATCGAGGACTTTATCTACACCCATCCCAAGGTTTCCGACGTGCAGGTCATCGGCGTGCCCGACAAGGCCTACGGCGAGGAGATTATGGCATATGTCATTCTCAAGGCGGGCGAAAGCGCCACCGACGAGGATATAAAGGACTATGTCCGCAAGCACATGGCAAAGCACAAGGTTCCCCGCTATGTGGCATTCGTCGACAGCTTCCCCATGAACGCCGCCGGCAAGATACTCAAGTACAAGATGCGCGAGGACGCCATAAAGCTGCTGAATCTCCAGAAGGACAATTCGGTAGTCACAGCGTAACGCCGCGGAATAATACAAGCCGCCATCCCGAGAAAAATCGGGACGGCGGTTTCTTTATGCGGCTGTGATGCTGCGGAGAGCGTTCGGAGAGCGATGTGTTCTGCGGCGTTTTTTATTGAGTTTGCTCATTCGGAAATAAATATTCAGACGATTGACATTATTTCCATGCTATGTTAATATGTATTTGCAGTGAAATATAATAAAAATCCATGTTGAGGTGATATTATGAAACCTATAAACCGCAATTTCTTAATATTCTTGCTTGCCGTGTTTATATTTATCGCGGCATCATGCGGCTCAAGTCCCGATTCCGGCGTTACCGGCGAAACAACAGCGGCTGAAAGCGCCGCAGAAACACAAGCCGCCACAACCCAACTCAAAGACAGCCTGCCGGAATTGGATTTGGACGGGGAAAAGGTAACGCTGCTGATAAATTCGCGGAATCTCGTCACCTACGTGGCGGAGGAGTCCGGGGACATAGTGAACGACGCGGTATTCGCCCGCAACCGCGCGGTCGAGGAGCGTTTCAACGTGGTAATCGAATATGTTCCCATAGACGGTCTGTCCACGAATATGGCGAATTTTCTTGCCGCTATCCGCAACAGTGTATTAGCCTCCGACGGGGCATATGATGTTGTGATCCCGCCCTATTGGTACGGGGCAACTCTGGTGCAGGAAGGCTTCTATCTCAACCTTCTCGATTTGCCCTATTTCGATTTCGAACAGCCCTGGTGGACTCAGGGTTTCAACGAACCGGCGCTTATATATAATAAACTCTATGCATGTGTGGGCGATTTCGAGCTTGTGCAGCTGAAAGGTCTGATCCTTACATATTTCAATAAGGAGACGATTGAAAACCTGAATCTTAAGAGTCCCTATGAGCTCGTGGACGAGGGTATGTGGACCATCGAAAAACAGATCGAATATGCCGAGGCCGCCGGAAGAGACCTTGACGGAGACGGAGTGATTAATGAAAAAGACACTTTCGGCTTTATAATGCAGCTTCACGGAATCAGGGCTTACGCGACGAATTTCGGCATAAAGTATATTGCCAAAAACGCCGAAGGCGATTATTACATCGCCAACGACACCCAGAAAACGGCCGACGCCTACGAGCTGATGTATAAAGTCGCCCGCGGCAGCGATTATACCTATTTTATGGACGACACGCTCAATTATGACTTCATGTATAAATTTTTCTCGGACGGCAAGGCGTTATTTATGCCATTCAGCCTCGATGCGGTTGAGATTCTGCGGACAATGGACGCGGATTTCGGGCTTGTACCCATGCCGAAATATGACGAAAATCAGGAGGAACACATCACCTCCTCGATCGGATGCGGAATAATCGCAATCCCGATATCCGCAACGAATCCCGAGACCTCGGCGCTTGTGCTCGAAGCGCTCAGTTTCGAGAGCCATGTAAATGTCATACCGGCGTATTATGAAGTAGCTCTGAAAACCAAATACTCACGCGACAATGATTCGGAAAAGATGCTCGATATCGTCCGCGAAACCGCTTATTATGACTTCGGATTTATCAACAATACGAACCTTGCCGGTATATCCGACGATTTCGGCAATTATATCCGGTCGAAAAACGCCGATTTCGCCTCCTGGTACGCCTCCAAGAAGACACAATATGAGACCTCGCTTGATAAACTGCTTGAAGTGTATAAAGAGCTTCCGTAAGAATCCGCAAAGAACTGATGACAGCTATAGATGTAATACACAGAACCGCCGCCCCGAAAAACCGGGACGGCGGCTGTTCTTATGCGGTTATGGCGATGACGGTTCGGCGTTTTACCGTTTCGTTTAAGTTTAACGCTTAACCCTCGCGTTGCCCTTCCAGATGGACCAGATAACGTCCTCGTCGGCGGGCTGGGCGTAGTCGGTGAGGAAGGTGGTGGCGAGCGCGCCGCTTGCCCAGGCGAACTGAACCCACTTCTCCTTTTCCCATCCCCTGAGGATTGCATACAGCATGCCGCCCACGAAGCCGTCGCCTCCGCCTATGCGGTCGAGGACGTTGATCTCACGCGGCTCGGCAACAAACCACTCGCCCTCGGCGTAGAGTAGAGCGCCCCAGAGGTGGCTGTTGACGTTGATGACCTGGCGCAGGGTGTTGGCGAACACCTTGGCATTGGGGAATGCGGCGCGGACATTGTTTACAAGACCCTTGAAGCTGTCGATCTGGTCGACTATGTCCTTGCCCCCCGCCTCGGGGCCGTGGATGCCGAAGCAGAGCTGGAAGTCCTCCTCGTTGCCGATGAGGATATCGGCGGCATTGGCTATCTCGGTGAATATCGACTTTAACTCCGCCTCGCGCCCCTTCCAGAAGGAAGCCCGATAGTTGAGGTCGAAGGAAACCAGTGTGCCGTACTTCTTTGCGGCTCTTGCCAGCTCGAGGCAGAATATTCCCGTCTCGTGGGAGAGAGCCGCGATAAGACCCGACATGTGGATAATCTGCACGCCCTCTTTGCCGAAGATGCGGTCAAGGTCGAAGTCGGCTATGTTAAGGGTGCGCCCCACCTCGCCGGCGCGGTCGTTGTGAACTCTCGGCCCCCGGGTACCGAAGCCGGAGTCGGCGATATTGAACTGGTGGCGGTAGCCCCAGGGTCCTCCCTGGTCGACGTCCCTGCCCTCGAAGTCCATGCCCCGGGCGCGGAGATTCGACTTGATGAAGGCGGCGATAGGGCTGTCCTTGACGAAGGTGGTCAGCACCTTTACCGGCAGACCCAGATAAGAGGAAATCGACGCCACGTTTGTCTCGGCTGATGTCGCGTGCATGAAGAAATTGTCGGACGCCGCCACCGGCTGGCCGTTGGGCGGGGTGATTCGCACGCCCATACTTGTGGGCACCAGCAGCGCGTATTTGCAGTTTTCTTTGAGTTTAAGCATGATTTTTCCCTCCGTGTTTCGGTTATTTCGGTCGGATAATATTAACTTCTGTATTAAATTATAGCATCGTACGCGGGTCTTGTCAAGATTCAACAAAGCGGATTTGCGCACGAGAAAATGCAACTGCGGCGGCGGGTTTGCGGCGGGTGACGGAATATCACCCGGCTTTTCCCTTCTTTGCGCCGAAATATTGACAGAGCCGGTTCCGTCTGCTACAATGTCAATGTCTCTTTATTATGACATAATTACATTAACTTACACGGAGGACAGACTGTTGGATAATCTTTCTCTTTTCTCGGACGGAACCCGCGACGCCACCGAGGCGCTGCAGAAGCTGCTTGACGGGCGGGGATACATATATCTGCCCCGGGGTAAATATTTAATCTCAAAAACCCTCGTGATCCGCGGCGGCACCTGCCTCAGCCTTGCGCCCCAGGCGACAATACGGCTCGCCGACGGAGCAAACTGCACTATGATAGTGAGCGACCATTCGGTTGAAAATCATGACATCACTATCGAGGGCGGCGTCTGGGACGGCAACTGCTCCGCTCAGGTCCGCTGCCATGAGCCGGACCGCTACTTTTACGGCACGGCTGTTCAGCTTCTCAACACCTTTGATCTGACCGTCAGAAATCTCACCGTGAAGGATCCCGAAGCCTTCGCCATTCAGATAGCCGACGCCGAGCGCTTCACCGTCGAAAACATAACCTTTGACTTCAACATGATGAAACCCAACATGGACGGCGTCCATGTTCAGGGCAGGGCAAGAAACGGATATATCCGCAACATAAAGGGCGCGACCAACGACGACATGGTCGCCCTCAACTGCGACGACGGCCTGAACGGCAAAATACACCAGGGCGACATCGAGAACATAGAGGTCGACGGCGTTTTCTGCGAGAACGGCTACACCGCGGTGCGGCTGCTCTCCTGCGGCAGCAAAATGCGCAATGTGAAGATTAGCAATATTTTCGGCACCTACCGCTTCTACGCGGTGTCATTCACCCACCACAACATTATCCCCGGCGCGCCTGTCTGGTTTGACAATATCACCGTCGACGGCATCTATGCTTCAAAAGCGCCCCAGACCTATGAGACCGAATACGACAAAAACGCCCGGGACAGCACCGATGAAGCATACGGAAAGGGAACAAACGACTGGGCGGTGCGGGCGGAGCCGATAATCTGGTTCGCGACCGGCGTAAGATGCGGCAATGTCACGCTTCGCAACATCCACCGCATCGAAGAGGCCGTAACCGAGGCGGTGACCATCGATATCAACGAAAATGTCGAGATCGAGCGGCTGTATATCGACGATGTTTTCCAGAGATTCGTCAACTGCCCGGAAATGCCGCTTATCCGAAATAAGGGAGAGGTAAAGAAGCTCATCACTAAAGCGATTGACTGAGCCGGATATCAGACGCCGGCAGCCGACCGCAAAAAAATTCCGGTATACGGCAAACGCCGTATACCGGATACTTGTTTAATCGGTTATTCGCGGAATTATCCCTTAAATTTCCGGGGGTGATTAACCGCGCTTCTTCGACTTCAGAGCAACAGCGCCGGCTGCCGAGAGGGCGACCAGTGCGAATATTGCGGTGGGGTCGAAGGTCTGAGCGGCGGCTGCCGGTTTGGCTGCCGCGCCCGCCTTGGCGGCCGCGGTGGTCTCTATCGCCGGAGCGGCGCCCAGCTTGACTGCCCAGTAGTTGTACTTGCCGGCATCGTTCTTGCCTGCGACGGCGACGTCAACCGGGTTGGCGGTGCTGTCGATGGCGGGCATGTAGAGGGCGTAGAAGACGACCTCGTCCTTCTCAGCGGGAGCCTTGCCGTCGGGCATGATCTTCGACCACTTGAAGGAAACTTCATATACGGTGGTGTTGCCGGTGCGTACTACCGCGAACTGATCCCACATGGGATCGGTGGTGCCGGGGGTAACGCCGGTCTTCGCCTCGCCGGTCTCGATGTTGAAGAGCAGCTTGCCTTCATCGTTGAGGGCGGCGATAACCTTGGAGATGGTGTCCTTGTTGTTTCTGTCGGAGATGAACTGCCAGATGAAGGAAGTGCCCTTCCAGAGCTCGCCCTGCTGACCTTCCTTATAGGGGTTGTAGTGGGAGGTGGTCTCTATCACCGAGCAGTAATAGAGGTGGGTGTCGCTCCAGCGGATGTAGGACTTCATGTCGGAGGGCAGAAGCTTGTCGTTGGTGAGCCACGCCTTGTCGTCGGCGCAGAGACCGAGGTAAGCGTCGCGGTTGGCCTTGGTGATGACCGAAACCGGCTCGCCCCAGGAACCTTCGTCAAACTTGCCGTCGATTACGGGATCTACAACAGTCTTCTGTACTTCGATGTCAACGATACGGCCGGTGACATCGGCGGCGGCGACGGATACGCCCAGAACGGCGATCATCATGGCTGCCATGAGCATTGCGAGAAATCTTTTCATTCTGAAAAACTCCTTTTTGAAATAGTCGTACGGCGGAAAACCCGCCGTCACTGATATGATAACACTATTTTCTCTTTCTGTCAATTGCTGCATAAAAATTCGATGAAATTCTCAATATTTTTGAATTTACCTTTGACAGCGCCGAAATTTTCGTGAATAATTACTATAACATGTGAAATTCGGTGAATAATTACTACAAGCGCAAGTGTATTGACATTTAGCCCCCGCCGTGTTATAATAACTTCGCGGCGGGGTGTGGCCCAATGGTAAGGCGCTTGGTTTGGGACCAAGATTTCGCTGGTTCGATTCCAGTCACTCCGACCAAAGCAAATATTCCGCCCGATGTAACAGTCGGGCAATATTTTTAATTTCATTAATATACAAAACGGAGGACCCTGACATGACCGGACGCAAAGAATGGCTTTTCCCCGACGGCGAGCTGCCCCCAATGGGCGCCGACAAAAACCTTTACGGCCATGAGGCCATAGTTATGACCAACCCCGGCGACACAGACGCCGAGGTGACCTTCACCCTCTACTGGACAGACCGGGAGCCCGACACCGGCTACACCGTCAAGGTGGGCGCCCGCCGGGTGCTCTGCATACACGTCACCGAGAAGGAGGGACTTGGCGACAGCGGCATCATGGTCCCTCCCGGCGAGCAGTACGCCATCGCCCTCTCGTCCACCCGGCCGATAGTCGCCCAGTACGGCCGTCTCGACATGCGCACCGGCGTCATGGCGTTCTACACCACCCCCGGCTATTGCGAATAGCTCCACCCCCGGCTATTGCGAATAGCTCCACCCCCGGCTGCTGCGAATAGCTCCACCCCCGGCTGCTGCGAATAGCTTAACCGCCGGCTGCTGCGAATAGCTTAACCGCCGGCTGCTGCGAACGAAGCGCAAACAGCGCGCGTCTTCGTATCTGCGCGCGGATTTTCCCCAAATCGGTGTTGACATACCGACCGGGGGATGGTATGATTGTTATAGTTTATGCAGTCGATGCATAAACTGTGACACAGCCTGACAAGCGATGAAAAACGGGGTGGAATTCATGTTAAAAAGACTTACCGCAATACTGCTGCTGGCGGCGATTGCCGGAGCGGCGCTGTTCTCATGCTCGGGCGGAGACGGGAAAGCCGCCAAGGACACCGCGGTGAACACCACAGCCGCCGAGACCGAAGCCCCGCTCACACCCGAGGAGTCGCGGCAGGCGGTGCCCGACAATCTGCCGGATCGGATGGACTTCAAGGGCGCCGATTTCCGCACGATGTGCCAGACCGGCGCCGTAGCCGATTTCTGGGTCGAGGACCTGACCGGCGAGGTGGTGGACGACGCCATATATCAGCGCAATTCCGACGTTTCGGAGCGGTTCAATGTAAACATTCCTCAGCCGATAAACGATGTATACACAAACATCTCGAACAAGCTGAAAAACTCGGTTAACGCCGGCGAAAACATCTGCGAACTCTATCTCGGCCAGGCGGTGCAGTCGGGCAACGACGCGCTGAACGGGCTGCTGATGAACTGGTACGACGTGGAGTACATGGACTTCTCCGCCCCCTGGTACCCGCCCTATGCCATCGAGAATCTTACGCTGAACGGCAGGATGTTCACCTCTGTCAGTGACCTGACCCTTTCGCCCATGAGCAACACCTACTGCATGTTCTTCGACAAGGTGATGGCCGAAAACTACGGCCTGCCCGACATATACGGGCTTGTCAACGAGAACAAGTGGGTCATAGACAGGCTTATTGAGCTGACAAAGGACATCTATGTGGACGAGAACGGCAACGGCGAGGCGGACGCGGACGACTACTACGGCTTCACTTCCGACTGCAAGAGCAACAGCATAACCTATCTCTGGGCATTCGACCAGCCTATCTTCAAAGTCAATCCCGACTATACAATTGAACTCACCTACAACAGCGAGAAAACCGTCCGGATAATCGAAAAGGTCAAGCAGCTCTACTACGGCGGGAAGGGGGCGCTTATCACCGAGGTTCACAACGAAGCCGCCGTCTTCTTCTCGAAGGGGCGCGCCATGTTCGCCAACGGCTTTATCGGAGCCTCGCTCTCAAATCTGCGCGACCTTGAGAACGACTTCGGAATAATTCCCTATCCCATGTGGGACGAGGCGCAGGACGACTACTACACCATGTCCGACGGCCGTTTCTCGATAATAGCGGTACCCGTCACGGTCACCGACACCGAAATGGTGGGCGCCGTGACCCACGCCATGGGCGCATACGGCTGGAAGAATGTGGTTCCCGCCTATTACGACGTGGCGCTGAAGGTTAAGGGCGCCCGGGACGAAGAGTCGGTTAAGCTTATCGACCGCATACTTGACGGACGCTATATCGACTTTCCCTACCTCTACGACGCCTGGAAGGGCTACGCCTTCACCTTCGAACAGTTTACATATAAGAACAGCAACCTGGAATTCGCATCGATGTACGAGTCTAAACTGAGCGCCGCCACAAAACACTACGAAAACGTCATAAACCTGTTTTTGGAATGACCGTTATAAACATTATTATATATAAGGAGAAACAAAATGGGCAGAATCTGCATTCCCGATTACGAATACAAGGAAAGGCTTGCCAAGTGCGCGAAAATCGTAGCCGACAAGGGCTATGACGTCTTCCTTGTCAACTCAAACGAGGCCGACTACGCCAACGTCCGCTACTTCACCAACTTCTGGCCGATCTTCGAGCGCTGCGGCGTCGCCATCGTTCCCGACGGCAGAGCCGCGCTTATGGTGGGACCCGAGAGCCCCATCTTCGCCAAGGACCGCAGCCATATCCAGAACATCTTCACCATGCTGGAGTACCGCGAGTCGGCAAACCCCGCCTATCCCGAAGCCAAGGTATACACCTATGACCAGGTGTTCCGCTCTCTGGGCGTCACCGGCAAGAAGATCAAGATTGCCATCGGCAGCTTTATCGACACCTCCTGCGTCATGATGAACGGCCTGCGCGAGGCTTATCCCGACGCCGAGATAGTCGAGGATTTCTCGATAATGACCGGTCTGCGTCAGATAAAGTCCGAGAACGAGCTTGCCTGCATCCGCGAGGGCTTCCGCATTGTCGAGCTTGCCACCAAGGAGGTTCTCGCCAACCTGCGTCCCGGCGTGACCGAGCTGGCAATGGTGGGCATCGCACAGCGGGTTATCTACGAAAACGGCGCCGAGTACGAGGGGCTTCCCATGTACGTCTTCTCCGAGGCGTCCACCCGCCACGCCATATCCCGCCCCGGCTACCGGGTAATAGGCGAGGGCGACATCGTTCAGCTCAACCTCTCCGCCAAGGTGGACGGCTATTCGCCCTCCGTCGGCATACCCGTCTGCGTGGGCAAACTCACCCCCGAGAAGCGCCGCTATGTGGAGTTCTGCCTTAAGGCTCACAACTGGACCGAGAAGCAGTTAAAGGCCGGCGTGAACGCCTCCGACGTCGCCAAGGGCTTCTATCAGCTCTACTGCGACAACGGCTTTAAGGACGCCTTCGTATACGGCCCCTGCCACGGCACCGGAATGATCGAGGTCGAGGCTCCCTGGATGGAGACCTCCTCCACCTACAAGCTGGAGCCGAATATGACCTTCCAGATAGACACCTTCATCTCGGGTCCCACCTTCGGTCTGCGCTGGGAGAAGGGCGTCGTCATCACCGAGGACGGCTGCAAAGCCAACTGTTCACCCATCGGCACCATATACGAGATCGGAGTCTGATTTATGCGTTACGAATTTCTGCTGCCCGACGCGCTGCAGAAGGCCAAAGACGAACGGACGCCGATGATCCTCCCCATAGGCACCATCGAGTATCACGGCCCCCACTGCTCTTTCGGCTGTGACGGCCTGATTGCCCAGGGCATGGCATACAAGCTCGAGAAGCGGCGCCCGGTGGTGGTGCTGCCAACCTTCTGGTACGGCATATCCAGCTACGCCGTGGGGGGACCCGAAAAGGGAACCATCAACGTCACCTTCGATTCGCTGAAAGCCACCCTCTCCGACCTCTTCGCCTCGATGCTTGACGGCGGCTGCCGCAATATCGTGGCGCTGATCCACCATCAGTATGAGCAGGAGACCTACATGCCCATGACCCTTGCCGCCGCATCCGCCGGCAAGACGTCTACCATGGCTTTCCTCGAGAGGGAGCGGGGCAATGGCTGGTGGGGCGACAACTCCTCCGCCGAATATTACAATCAGCTGGACGGCGCCGACAATCCCTTCAACTGGATCAGGGTGCTGCCCTGCATGTCCACCGCCGCTCAGAACGCCACAGGCTACGACCACGCCGGCAAGTATGAGTGCTCGCTCCTCTCGGCTCTCTACCCCGAAGCCGTATCGCTGGGGAGAGTAGCCTCCTCGGACGAGTGGTTCATTCAGTCCGCAAAGGACGCCTCCCCCGAGTACGGCGCCGAGATGCTGAAGATTTCCCTCGACGCGCTGGAAAAGAGGATCTGGTCCGCAGACTGATTGAGATTCAGGCACAACCGCGTATAACGCAAAAAGGACGTCCGACCCGGGCGTCCTTTTTATGTGTCGTGTAACGTGCCTGTTTATCGTACCGTGTAACGTGCCTGTTTGACTGTTTATCCGCTTAACTTCGCGTTACGCGTCTCTCGAGTCCTCCGCCTTCACGTCAACCTTGCTGACTGCCGAGCGGAGAATGCGTATCTTGGTGCGCTCGTTGCCCGTCTCGATCATGACGGTCTCTTCCTTGATGCTGATGATCTTGCCGATGATGCCGCCCTTGGTGGTTATCTCGTCGCCCACGGTCAGAGCGTCTATCATCGCCGCGAACTCCTTCTCCTGCTTCTTCTGGGGACGGTACATGAAGAAGTAGAATATGGCGACAATGGCGACCAGCATGATGATGGAGGGTATGCCCTGGAACAGCGCGTTGCCGCCTGCCGCAGAGGACGCGGCGGGAGCGGAGGTGAGTATAAGGTTAATCATTGTGTCTTTCTCCTCGCTAAGATATTGATTTATTCATACCGGGTATTCTATCATGTATTTCCCCGCCCTTGCAAGCCGTTATTTGTAAACTTTCGGCAAAGACAAAACCGAGAAAATCTCCCTTGCAATAGCCCGCCCGTTATGATAGAATCAGATAAATTCATATTATAAACGGAGATAATGCCATGTCAGACCGCAAATGCCGCAATTCAATACCCAAACCCGCATTCCCCCGCCCCGACCGGAAGCGGGAGAACTGGCTCAACCTCAACGGCGAGTGGGATTTCTCGCTGAATTCCGACGCCCTCGACGGGAAGATAGTTGTTCCCTATTCCTGGACAAGCCCCCTCTCGGGAGTTGAGAAGGACGAAAAGGGCACCGGATACTACCGCAGAAGCGTCTCATACGCCCCGAAAGCCGGGAACCGCCTGTTCCTCATTATCGGCGCGTCCGACTACACCACGAATATAAGCGTGAACGGCAGCCTCCTGAATACCCATCAGGGAGGCTACAACGAGATCGAGACCGAGGTGACTTCCGTCTGGAAAGCCGGCGGAGAGAACGAGATTTACATCACGGCGGAAGACAACCGTGAGGATTATCAGACCTACGGCAAGCAGGGCTACGGCGACGCGTCGGGCATCTGGCAGACCGTATGGCTTGAGGAGCGTCCGGCTGTCTATATCGAGAGCTGGATACTGCGCACCTCCCTTGACGGCAGCGTCACGATCGATTACAAGCTGAACGGCGGATGCGGCAGGGTTACCGCCGAGTTCGGCGGCGTCACCGCTTCATCGGAGGACGGAAGGATAGCCTTCAGAATAGATGAGCCGAAACTCTGGTCGCCCGACGAACCGAACCTCTGCTTCGGCACCCTGACAACCGACGGCGGCGACAGGGTGGAGACCTACTTCGGCATCCGCGAGGTGGGTATGGGCAAGTTCGGCACAAAGAACACCAACTACATAACACTGAACGGCAAGCCCGTCTACATAAACGCCACCCTTGACCAGTCCTACAACCCCGACGGCTACTTCACCCTGCCCACCAACGACGACGAGCGCGAGGAGATCGAGCGGATGAAGCGTCTCGGGCTGAACGCGGCGCGCATACATATCAAATCCGAGGAGCCGCTGAAGCTCTACTGGGCGGACGTTCTCGGACTGCTGATAATCGAGGATATCCCCAACTTCTGGGGCGAGCCTAATGAAAAGGCGCGCGCCCTCTTTGAAAAACAGATGTGGGCGTCGGTGAACCGCGACATCAACCATCCGTCGGTGTTCTACTGGGTCATCTTCAACGAGACCTGGGGACTGTTCACCCGCACCGCCGGCGAGGACGGCAAGCCCCGCCGCGAATACACCAAAGACACCCAGGAGTGGGTGCGCCGCCTCTATCGCGAGCTGAAGGCCTATGACCCCACCCGCCTGGTGGAGGACAACTCCCCCTGCAACCGCGACCATGTTGAGACCGACGTCAACTCCTGGCACTTCTACTCGAACGGCTATGAGAAGGTCAAAAAGGTTTGCGAGGATTTCGTAAAGGGCGCCTATCCCGGCTCCGAAAAGAACTACATCGGCGGCAACAGAATGGCGGACGTGCCGATTATGAACAGCGAGTGCGGCAACGTCTGGGGCATCAAGGGCAGCGCCGGAGACTCCGACCTGTCCTGGCACTATCGCTACATGCTGAACGAGTTCCGCATTCACGGCGCGCTGTCGGGCTTTGTCTTCACCGAGTTCCATGACGTTATCAACGAGTTCAACGGCTACTACCGCATCGACAACACCGACAAGTTTTTCGGCTACGAGGCATATGTGCCGGGCATGACAATCCGCGACCTCCACTCAAAAGAGTTCATGGCTCTCGACTGCCCGCCCTGCCGCAGCGTGAAATCGGGCGACGATATCTCGGTGCCGCTGGTGGCGTCCAACTTCTCGGATCGATACATGGGGCAGACACTGACGGTTGAATATGCCCTGCGGGTCGACGAGCCCGACTGCAGCTACTACACCGACGAGGGCAGCACAGCCATCTACTGGAACGACTGGGGCGCATTCCCCGCGGGCAGCATCGACTTCACCGTTCCCGAATCCGAAAGCGCCACCGCCACCCTTGAGGTCTGTCTCTGCGCGCCCTCCGGCGAGACCATAATGCGCAACTTCACCACATTCGACATAAACACCGACTGCCTGCCCGAAAACGCCTGCGAAGTGCCCCTCTCTTCCTTCAAGGCTTCCGGATTTGAGGCTTATCACGGTTCGGCTCAGGGCGGAAACAAACTGAACGGCGTGGGCAGGGGCGAGTTCTCAACATTCGTCAAACTCGCGGATATCCCCGGCTTTGACACGGCTTTTGAAGTGAAGGTTCTGTTCGAGGCGTCCTCCCGCGCACTCATGACCCGGGACCTGCCCGAGGACAAGGACAAGCCCTCGGCCGACCTCGACTACATGCACGGCTGCAAGGTCGACCGCTCGGCAAACAGAAACGCCTTCTTCATGACCGACGAATATCAGGTGCTCTCGTCGGTTCAGGTGCTTGTCGACGGCGTGAACTGCGGCATATTCCCGCTTGCCGACTGTCCCGCCGACTCGAGAGGGCTTCTCTCCTGGCACTATCAGGCGGCTGACGATCAGCTGGACGAGGCGGGCAGCTACGGCTACCTCTGCGAGGCGGTCATTCCCTCACGGGTCGCGGCTTCGCTCAAGAGCAAGGGAGCCGAGGGCTTCACCCTCACCTTCAAGTCGGGGGAGGGCGGTCTGTCGCTCTTCGGCAGACGCAGCGGCCGCTACCCCGCCGGCGTGAGAATAACCGCCGTTCAGTAAGAGACACATCCCCCCCCATTCAACACATAAAAACTCCGCCGTCGGACTGCCCGTTTCAGGTCTGTCCGACGGCGGAACTGTTTCTCTAATCATTGTATCAGGTCTGTATATGCAATCAGTTAGGCGGCAAGTCGACAATAAATCAGTCCAGACCCCACGCCGCCGCACATGGCTCCGGCGGCACGCCGGCGGCAAGCCGACGACAAAATCAGTCCAAACCCCACGCCGCCGCACACACCACCGGCGGTTCGCCGGCGCCGGCCGCCGGAGGCACGTACTCCTTGTTTTAAGCGCGTAACTTAATTTACCGAGAATAAGAGGTCGCCGTAAGTCGGGAAAGGCCAGGATGTCGAGGGAGTGAGAGTCTCGAGGGTGTCGGCGGTCTCGCGCAGGGCTTCCATGGCGGGGATTATCTCGTCGCGGCAGTAGTCGGCGCGCTCGCCGGCGTCGGGGAAGGCGAAGATGCGGGCGTGGAGGCTCTCAAGCTCGTCGGTGCGGCCGATAAGCTCCTCAAGCAGCGCCGAATAGTCCTTAGCAAGCTTCGAGAGACGACCGCCGGGGAGATCGTTTGCGGCGCGGGCGGACAGGGAGCCGAGAAGAGAGGTCTCAAAGGCGGCGCAGGCGGGGATTATCTCGCGCCGCGCCATGTAGAGCATGGTGCGCGCCTCAATATTCAGAATCTTGGCATAGTTTGAGAGTATTATCTCGCGGCGGGCGACAAGCTCGCTGCGGCGGAAGACGTTATGCCGCTCGTAGAGGGCGATGTTCTTTTCGGAGGCAAGATAGGGCAGTGCGTCGGCGGTGGTGCGAAGGTTAAGCAGGCCGCGGCGCTCCGCCTCCTCCGCCCACTCCCGGGAATAGTTATCGCCGTTGAAGACAATGCGCCTGTGATTGCGCACCGTCTCGCGCAGAAGGCCGTCAAGCTCGGCGTTGAAGTCCTCCGCCTGCTCCAGACGGTCGGCGAAGTCGCACAGCACGTCGGCGGTGATGGTATTCAGCACTATGTTGCAGTCGGCGATCGAGTGGGAGGAGCCGGGCATGCGGAACTCGAACTTGTTGCCGGTGAAAGCCAGAGGGGACGTGCGGTTGCGGTCGGTGGTGTCCTGCTTAAACTGGGGCAGGGCGTTGACACCCACGCTCATATCCCGGCGGGAAACCTTGTCGTAGACGGTGCCGTTCTCGATACAGTCAAGCAGATTGCTGAGATCCGAACCTATGAACATGGATATGACCGCCGGGGGCGCTTCGTGGCCGCCGAGACGGTGGTCGTTGCCTGCGCCCGCCACCGAGATGCGAAGCAAATCCTGATGCTCGTCCACCGCCCGCATGACGGCGCAGAGCATGAGCTGGAACAGCTTGTTGCTGCCCACGTCCGAGCCGGGCTTGAACAGGTTCATGCCGCTTGTGGTGTTGAGCGACCAGTTGTTGTGCTTGCCCGAACCCGACACCGAGGCAAAGGGCTTTTCGTGCAGCAGGCAGGCGAGGTTATGCCTGTCGGCTATGCGGCGCATGAACTCCATTATAATCTGGTTCTGGTCGGCGGCGGTGTTTGTCACCGTGAACACCGGAGCCAGCTCGTGCTGGGACGGCGCCGCCTCGTTGTGCTCGGTCTTCGCGTAGACGCCCAGCTTCCACAGCTCCAGGTTCAGTTCCTGCATGAACTCCATGACCCGCGGCTTTATGGTGCCGTAGTAGTGGTCGTCCATCTCCTGACCCTTTGGCGCTTTGGCGCCGAACAGCGTTCTGCCCGTATACATCAGGTCGCGCCGCTTCAGCCATAAGTCGCGGTCTATCAGAAAATACTCCTGTTCGGGTCCCGCGGTAGCCACTACCCGTCCGAAGTCCCGGTAGCCGAACAGCCTCATCGTCCGCTCCGCCTGCGCCGATACCGCGTCCATCGACCGCAGCAGGGGCGTCTTTTTGTCCAGCACCTCGCCGCCGTATGAGCAGAACACCGTGGGTATGCAGAGCGAATTGTTCTTTATAAACGCATAGGACGTGGGGTCCCACGCCGTGTAGCCCCGCGCCTCAAAGGTCGCCCTCAGCCCTCCCGACGGGAAGGACGAGGCGTCCGATTCGCCTTTAATAAGCTCCTTGCCCGAAAACTCCATTATGATCCCGCCGTCTTTCTGCGGCGAGATAAACGAGTCGTGCTTCTCCGCCGTCACGTCGTTCAGCGGCTGGAACCAGTGGGTGTAGTGGGTGGCGCCCTTCTCGATAGCCCAGTCCTTCATGGCGTTGGCTACCACCGACGCCACCGTTATGTCCAGGTCGCGCCGCTCCTCTATCGTCTTGTGCAGCGATATGTATATGTCGTTGGGCAGCTTGGCGCGCATTACCTCATCGTTGAATACCATGCTGCCGAATATTTCGGGTATGTTTGTCATTGTCTTTCTCCGGGTTGGTTTTTCATCAATTATATATCTATCTGATGTCTTAGTCAAGGGGGATACGGCTTCTTTCTTGAAAGAAAGAAGCAAAGAACTTTTATGTGCGGCGAGCTTTGCTCGCCGGGGAATATGTAAATTGCAGCAATTTGGCGTGCGGCTTCTTTCTTCGCAGCTGAACGAAGTTCAGGTGCCGGGAAGCAAGCAAAGAACTTTTGTGTGCGGCGGGCTTTGCCCGCCGGGAGAATTAATAAGAGCAGCACGGGTGTGCTGCTCTGGTACATACGGCGCTTGTAAGCCGGGTTCTGTGGACGCGCAGCATGGCATGTATGCACGCATGCTGCGCGAACCGCGATCATCTGTCTTGACGGCACGTTACCGTGACGCTCCAGCCACCTGCGGCAAAACACGCCGGGCAGACATGAGAGCTATGCCCTTTGCCGCATACGGTGTTGCTTCGGATAGGGTTTACAGCACCCCTGCGTTGCCGCAGAGCCGGGTGAGCTCTTACCTCACCTTTCCACCCTTACCGCAACGGACAAGTCCGTCGCGGCGGTATATTTCTGTTGCACTCTCCCTGAGTTTTCCTCGGCGGACGTTATCCGTTATCCTGCCCTTCGAAGCCCGGACTTTCCTCATGATAATACCTTTCGGCGTGATATCACGCGACCGCGCCGCGTCGTATGCGATGATATTATAGCAAATCCGGCATTCTTTGTCAAGGAAAATCAGGGCTGCCGGTCTTGCGGTTTGACGCATGTTGTGCTATAATAATCGCGTGTGCGCAAATGACATAACGGTACAGACATGAAAGACAGCAAATTCGTATTGAAGAGCCCCTTTGAAGCCACCGGCGACCAGCCCCAAGCTATCGAAAAGCTCACCGAGGGTGTGCTCTCGGGTATGCCGGCGCAGACACTGCTTGGCGTCACCGGCTCGGGCAAGACCTACACCATGGCGGCGGTCATCGAGCGGGTGCAGCGGCCGACGCTGGTTTTGGCTCACAACAAGACGCTTGCGGCGCAGTTGTGCTCCGAATTCCGGGAGTTCTTCCCCGACAGCGCGGTGGAGTTCTTTGTCTCCTACTACGACTACTATCAGCCCGAGGCGTATATACCCGGCAAGGATTTATATATAGAGAAGGACGCCCTTATAAACGACGAGATAGACAAGCTGCGCCACTCCGCCACCTCCTCACTCTTTGAGCGGCGGGATGTTATAATCGTGGCGTCGGTGTCCTGCATCTACACTCTCGGCGACCCCAAGGAATACAGCAGCATGCTCATCGGCCTGCATCCCGGCATGGTTATGGAGCGCAACGAGCTGCTTGAAAAGCTCATCGCCGTCAGCTATGAGCGCAACGATATAAATTTCGTCCGCGACAAGTTCCGTGTGCGGGGCGACACGGTGGAAATCTACCCCGCCTCCTCCGACGGCAAGGCTGTTCGGGTCGAGTTTTTCGGCGACGAGATCGACCGGATAACCGAGATAAACGTTGTCACCGGCGAGGCTATAACCGACCTGAACTACGCCGCCATCTATCCCGCCACCCACTACGCCGTGTCGGAGGAAGGACGGCTCAAGGCGCTTGCCGAGATCGAGCGGGAGATGGTTGAGCGGGTGGCGTACTTCCAGTCGGAGGGCAAGCTTATCGAAGCTCAGCGCATCGAGGAGCGCACCCGCTACGACCTGGAAATGCTGAAGGAGATAGGCTTCTGTTCAGGCATAGAGAACTACTCCCGCATAATGAACGGCAGGGAGCCGGGCTCCACGCCCTTTACTCTTATGGACTACTTCCCCGAGGATTTTCTGCTCTTTGTCGACGAGTCCCACGTCACTCTCCCCCAGGTGCGGGGCATGTCGGGCGGCGACCGGGCGCGCAAGAAGAATCTCATCGACTTCGGCTTCCGCCTGCCTTCGGCATACGACAACCGCCCTCTCTTCTTCGACGAGTTTGAGAGCAAGATAAATCAGGTGATCTTCGTCTCCGCCACACCCGCCGAATACGAGCGCACCCATTCCTCACAGACTGTGGAGCAGATAATCCGCCCTACGGGTCTGGTGGATCCCGAGATCGAGGTGCGCCCCATCGAGGGTCAGGTGGACGACCTTATGGGCGAGATCCGGTTCCGCGCCGAACGCGGCGAACGGGTTCTGGTAACCACTCTAACCAAAAAGATGGCGGAGGACCTCACCGACTATCTGTCGCTGAACCTTATCCGGGTGCGCTATATCCATCACAACGTTGAGACCATGGAGCGGCTTGAGATAATCCGCGACCTGCGCCTCGGACATTTTGACGTATTGGTGGGCGTAAACCTGCTTCGCGAGGGTCTCGATCTGCCCGAAGTTTCGCTTGTGGCGATTCTCGACGCCGACAAGGAGGGGCTGCTGCGCTCCGAGACTTCGCTTATTCAGACGGTGGGACGGGCTGCCCGAAACGCAGCCGGCAAGGTCATAATGTACGCCGACACCGTAACCGGCTCCATGCGGGGCGCCATCGACGAGACCAACCGCCGCCGCGCAATTCAGACCGCCTACAACCTGAAGCACGGAATCACGCCCCAATCGATTGTCAAGGAAGTCCGGGAGCTGATCTCCATCGGCCGTCCCGTCGGCGAGGATTCGGATACCGGCAGGGGACGGGGAAAGGCGGGCAGACAGCAAAAAGCCGATTCAAAGCTCAATCCCGAGGAACGCGCCGCGCTTATCGAACAGCTCACCGCCGAGATGAAGGCCGCCGCCAGGAAGCTGGACTTCGAGCTTGCCGCCTATCTGCGCGACCGGATAGCCGAGCTGCGGATAACCAAATAGGGGGTGTATTTTATGAAGAGCCGAATCAAATCGCTTCTTATTATATTAACGGCTATATTAGCGGCGGTTATTGCCATGACGGCGATGTTTGCCGGCTGCTCATCCCCGACCGCCGATCCGAATACCGCCGAAAACGAGACGGCAGATACAGCCGCAGACCTTGAAACGGGCGAAATAGTGTTCGCCGAACGGGATGCCGACAGCCCTTTCAAGCTGGTATACAGCGTGGACACCACCGACGACAGCCAGCGGGATGAGATATTGAAGATACGCTCGACCCTCCGCGACAGGCTGAACTGCTCAATATCGCCGGTGGACGACTATTTCCCCAAGGACGAGACGGCGTTTGAGATAATCGTCAACTCGGTGACCCGACCGGAATGCGCCGGGCTGAAAGAGAGTCTGGGCGAAAACGAATATATAATAAAAACCACAGTGACCGACGAAAAGACAAGTATTATAATAGCTTACAAAGGAGGCTACGCCTGTATGTGCGCAATTAAAAAGTTCAGCGACAGCTTCATCGGGGACGAGAAGGGCGCGATTCCCGCCGGCACCGAGATACGCGAGAAGGTTAAACCACTGCTTATCGAGTCGGGCATCGAGCGCCTGCGCGACCCCTGCGTTATATACCATGAGGGAGTGTATTACGTCTACGGCACCGGCTGGGTCTGCTATAAGAACACCTCCGGTTCCCTTGACGGCGGCTGGACGGGACCCTATGAGGTTGCTGTCGCCCCCGAAAACTGCGTCGACAACAAGTGGGCGCCCGAGGTGCACTTCTACAAGGGTTCCTTCTATATGTTCACTACCTATAAGTCTTCGAAGAACGGACACCGCGGCTGCACCATTATGAAGTCGAAAAGCCCCATGGGTCCTTTTGTCGAGATTTCGGACGGCCATCTTACCCCCGACGACTGGGATGCCATTGACGGCACCTTCTATGTTGACCCCGACGGTCAGCCCTGGATGATATTCGTCCACGAGTGGACCTGCACTCCCGACGGCGTTGGGCGCATGGCGTGCGCTCAACTGTCGGACGACCTGACTCACTTTATCTCCGAACCTGTCGAGATGTTCCGCGCCGACGACCCGAAATGGGCGAAGGGCAAGGTCACCGACGGCTGCTGGATGTATACCACCGAAAAGGGCAGTCTGCTGATGATCTGGTCGAACTGGGACGCTTACGGCTACTGTGTGGGCATTGCCCGCAGCGAGAGCGGTCTTGTCATCGGTCCCTGGGTGCAGGAGGAGAAGCTGCTCTACTCCAAGTCCATGACAAATCAGTATGACGGCGGTCACGGCATGCTCTTCACCCACACCGACGGTCAGTTATATCTGAGCCTCCATTCGCCCAACGATTCGGCTGCCGGACGCCGCGAGATGCCGGTATTCATCCCCGTCCGCGAGGAGAACGACACCCTGGTCTGGGATAAGTAAACGAGCGAACACACGCGACACATAATCCGCCGCACGACGCACGACGCACGACGCTCTGAACGCAACACTTGAAAAACAACGCGCGATACGCGATAAAGGTACAATAACGTGAAAGTAACACTTATAGCCCATACTCCCGAGCCGGACAAATTGGTTGCCGAGGCCGCAAAGCTCTGCTACGCCAAGAGCGACATCGCCACCCTTGCCGACTCGCTGACACCCGAGAAGATCGAGTCCTTTCTGCGGCTGCTTGACGAGCTGGGGCATGAGTCCCCGGTGGAGCACGCCTCCTTCACCTTCGGCATCGAGGGGGTTTCCCGGTCACTGCTGGCTCAGCTCACCCGCCACCGCATCGCATCGTATTCGGTGCAGTCTCAGCGCTATGTGGACAAGTCGGGATTCGAATATATCACTCCCCCCGAGATAGCAGCCATACCCGAGGCCGCACAAATATACGAGGCGCAGATGGCATCGGCCGCCGAGAGCTACGGAAAACTGCGGGAGGTACTTATCGAAAAGCACACCGCCTCGAACCTTGCCGGCGGCATGGATGAGAAAGAAGCCCGCAAGACCGCCGAAAAGCAGGCAAACGAGGACGCCCGCTTCGTGCTGCCCAACGCCTGCGACACACGCATAATAATGACGATGAACATCCGCTCGCTGCGCAACTTCTTCCGGCTCCGCTGCTGCAACCGCGCCCAGTGGGAGATCCGCGCCCTCGCCCGTGAGATGCTGCGCCTCTGCCGCGAAGTGTCGCCCCTGCTTTTCGCCAGCGCCGGACCTCCCTGCGCCCACGGCCCCTGCCCCGAGGGCCCCATGTCCTGCGGGAAGAAGTGGAAGCAGAGCTGAGATACATTCCGCCCTCTGGAGAAATTCTGAGGGCGGAATGCATGCGTTCATAAAAAAGTAACAATATTCTTGTAGAATGCGGTATTGTATCGCGTCAACCGGTCAACCGATAGATTGGGAAGATTTCTGATGAATTTTAGTTTTGATACTTCGCTTGCTGAAAATTACAGAAGCAACTCGCAGAAGATTCGGGTTATGAGCGAAAGTTGGGTTGAAAATAATGTTTTCTGTCCGATTTGCGGGAACAATCAAATATCAAATCTTGACAATAATATGCCTGTCGCAGATTTGCGGTGCGATAATTGCGGCGGGATATATGAGTTAAAAAGCAAAAAGGGCGAAATCGGCAACAAGGTAATCGACGGGGCGTATTCCACAATGCTTGAACGCATTAACAGTTCAAGCAATCCCGATTTGTTTGTTTTAAGTTACACAGAAAACTATCAGGTTACCGACTTAATACTTATTCCGAAATTCTTTTTTGTAGAAAGCATAATAGAGAGACGCAAACCCCTTGCTCCGACGGCAAAGAGAGCCGGTTGGATTGGCTGCAACATAGTATTTGGAGATATACCGTCTCAGGGCAGAATCAAGATTGTTGAAAACCAGAAAATGTATGATCCTGCCGAAATCGTTGAACGTTATGCTCAAGTCAGGAAATTGCAGACCGACAATATAGAAAATCGCGGTTGGCTGATGGATGTTCTCAGCTGCGTCAATTCCATAGATACTGTTGATTTTTCGCTGAAAGACATGTATTCCTTTGTTGAGAAGCTGCGGAAAAAACATATCAACAATAAGAATATAGAGGCAAAGATACGACAGCAATTACAGATTTTGAGGGATAAGGGATTTATTGAATTTACTGCCAGAGGTCATTACAGAAAACTGTTGTAGCAGCCACACACCGATTATTCCCGAAATGCGGCGACACCCGGCAAAAGGGGCATATGATACCCATGTCCTTTGATGTCATGCGTATATTTGAGGACGCCGGTTTCAAACTGAAAGAGCTGATAATCAAGGAACAGCACAACTGCAAGGCTACGGGCTATTGGAAAACAAACAGCGTGAAGTATAACTTCCTGCTGATTGCTCACGAGTATCTGTTTGTGTTCAAAAAATAAGCATATCGGCGAATCAGGCATAAATCCGATAAATTATCTGTTCAAGCCTTTTTACGGGAGCAAAACGCGGATAATTCCGCCCGTTCCGGCGATATACGCCGTGCCGTATGCCGCACCGCAAAATCGCCGTGAAATCTATTGACATTTCACAGAAATATTGTTAAAATGAACACTGTCATTATATAATCATCATTACGAGAGGAGCGTTCATATTCATATGACAAAGAAAATCATATCAATTCTGCTGGTTACGGTCATGACCGCGGCGGCGCTTTCGGGCTGCGGCGGCACCGACAAGGGGGGCAGCGGCACGGTTACGACGGCGGCAGCGTCTGCCGAAACCGCCGAGACCACCGCCGCCGAGCTGCGTCCCGACCTGCCCGACACAAAATTCGACGGCGCAGACTTCGGCATCTTCTACTCAAACAACGCCGAATACGGCGGAACCAAGAACGACTTCTTCGCCGAGGAGCTGAACGGCGAGCTTATCAACGACGCCCGCTTCGACCGGAACCGGATAATCGAGGAGGCCTTTGATATAAAACTCTTCACCGAGGACCTGCCGGGCACCAGCGCCACCGCCGCCACCACCAAGATGCGCACCATGGTCATGTCGGGAGACGATACCTTCGACCTGATGCTCTCCTGCGGCTACACCACCTGCGATCTGGCTGCCGACGGTCTGCTTTACGACCTGTATGAGATTCCCTGGCTGGAACTGAGCAATCCCTGGTGGGATCAGAAGGCAAACGAACATCTCACGGTGATGGGGCACATGTTCTACACCACCGGCGACATCTCCACCGCCGACAACGAAGCCACCTACTGCATCATGTTCAACAAGAACATGTTCGAGGATTATCAGCTTGACAACCCCTACGACCTGGTGAGCGGCGGCGTCTGGACTATAGACAAATGGATCGAGATGATCACCGGCGTTGCCGAGGACCTGGACGGCAACGGCAAGTTCGACAGCAATGACCGCTACGGCGCCATGCTCTGGGACGACACCATGATGGGCGTTGTCAACGCCACCGGCGAGAAGTGCTGCACCGTCAACTCGGACGGCGAGATCGAGCTTACCCTCTACTCCGACAAGACGGTCTCGATAATCGAGAAGTACTTCTCGGTAGCCCTTGACAAATCTCAGACCTACACCTACCAGCGCTACAACTGGGACGACAAGCTGCTGGGTTCCATGTTCAAGAACAACCAGTCGCTCTTTATCCTCCAGCTGCTGCAGATGGTGCCCAAGCTCCGCGACATGGAAGCCGACTTCGGCATTATCCCCTACTGGAAGGCTGACGAGAAGCAGGACGAGTATTACAACACCGTCGGCTCCTGGCACTCGGTCTTTATGGCGGTTCCGCTGGTACAGAAGGACGTTGAGCGCACCGGCATGGTGGCAGAGCTGTTCGCCTTCGAGGGCATGAACCTTCTCACCCCCGCCTACTATGACCTGACCCTCAAGACCAAGGCCGCCCGCGACGAGGAGTCGAGCGAAATGCTTGACATCATCTTCAGAACCCGCGTCTTTGACCTGGGCTGGTACTACGCGATAGGCGGCTACAACGAACAGGTCATGAACCTTCTCCGCCAGTTCAAGAGCGACTTCACCTCAATGTATAATACATATGAGAACAAGGCTCTCGACCGGATAAAGCAGCTGAATGAGAACTTCGCCGAGATAGGCAAGTGAGACGGATAAGGAGATAAAACAGGGCTGTATCAAACCCCGGGGTTTGATGCAGTCCGTTGTATTGGCTCCCTCCGTCACGGCTTCACTCCCTCCGTCACGGCTTCGCCGTGCCACCTCCCTCGGAGAGGGAGGCTTGTTGTGCGTCCTTTCACGGGTGCGCATTCCCATAGGCTTGGGTAAGTCCTGATTTATTAGCCGACTATCGACCCGCTCGTTCTCTAAGGCTCCCTCGCCGAGGGAGCTGTCAGCCACTGACTGAGGGAGTTCTACGTGGTAGCAGCCGGCGATCACTACTGAGGGAGTTCTCCGTGGGAGCAGCCGGCGATCACTGACTGAGGGAGTTCCCCGAGTGAGTTGCCGTCAGCCAAGAGAATTACCCGTCCATACCCGCAGTTATAAGCTATCCGATATCATGACGAAAAAAGAGCCCCCCGGCGGAGGGCTCTTTTCTATTCGCTGTTCAGTGTCTGCATTCAGGCGTCTGCCTTATCGGCTCAGCCTCTTCTCTTCCTGATGATAATCGCGCCCGACAGAGCGGCGGCTGCGACCGCGGCGGCTGCCATATCGAAGGTGGCGGGAGCGGCGGTGGTCTCGGCAGCGGCGGTGGTGGCTGCCGCGGCCGCGGTGGTCTCAACTGCCTTGGGAACCAGGGGCTTGCCGTAGAACTCAACTTCAGCTACGTCGCCGTGGCTGGTGTAGTTGATGTAGCGGAAGTAGCGGTAGCCGGCTGCGGCCTTGGCGGTGTCGATCTGGGAGGTGCAGTCCTTCCAGGTGAATTCCTTGCCCTCTTCCTTGCTCTCGAAAAGAACTACCTTGTCGGAGAAGTCTTCCTTATTGGCAGCCTCGATGGTAGCGCCGAGGAAACGGGGGAGCTGACCGTCTCTGGGATGGATCATCAGACCGGTGAGGATGTACTTCTCGCCGGCATCCATGCCGCAGTAGTCAACCGAAGCGGTGGTGGGATCGAAGAAGGATTTGAGGTCGCCGTCGAAAGCGGCTGCGCGGCCGGCTGCGGCATTGTCGCCCCAGCCGCCCTCGGCGCCGATGAGGGTTCCGTTGATAATTGCGGAATCCGCGCCGGGCTTAAAGCCTGAGGTGGGATATGCGGCGAACACGGTGACCGCCAGCGATGCCATCAGCAGCATGGCAAGGAGTATGACCGGGAGTTTTCTTGCTTTCATGATAACTGTGCTCCTTTATATAATATGTTATTTGTCGTTCCGGTACGCACAATGCCGGAACTGTGGGCATTGTAACATATAACCGTCCGGTTGTCAACACTTTATTTACATTATTTTCACATAATTTTGACGCGATTTTTCGTTAAATTTACATTTCGCGCAATAAAGAACAAAAGCCGGGCGGGCAAATCGAAAATCCCGCCCTGCCGTACGGCGGGGCGGGAGCGCTGACGGATACGGCGGATAATCTTCTGTCTGACCGAAAGGGGGCGCTTCGGCATCCTGACAATGTCATATCAGTTATTCAGAATTTAAGCGTGAATCCCTTACGTCAGGGATTAACGGTTACGGTTTAATTGTAAGGGCAGTAAGCGCCGGGGCACACATAAGCGACGCGCCCGCCGGTGTCGGAGACGATTGTACAGTCGGAGTGCATCGTGCAGTCGTATACATCATAAATATGATAGTAATCATACACGGTGGTCATTCCGATGTGACATGAAAAACGGATCTGCTGCCCTAAATATTCGCCGATCGCATGCGAGCCTCTTTGGGGTTCGTAATTGTTGTCGGTATAATCACTGCATCTCAGGAATGCGTCATTCATAATCACCGCTTCATCAACGCCCATAACGTCCTTTACATAGGCGTAAAGCTGGTCGATGGTGTCGAACCGCGGGTAATCCTCAAGTCTGAACAGGATGGGAGCGGTCTCGAAATTCAATTCCTTCTCTTCGACCGGACAGATATTATTTCCGGCGAGGGTTTCGAGAACCGCGTCTTTGCAGACCGCGGTCACCATGTCCTCATTGAGAACGGTGACATTTGCGGCTCCGGAAGCCTCCAGCAGCGCCGCGAGCTCTTCGGCAGACCCGCACCCGGCGGCGTCGGCTGTAAGGAACAGGCGGGCGTCCGTCTCATGCGTAATGAGCTTTTCCTCCGGGGATCTTGCAATCGCATCCCGGTTATCCGCAATCTCGTCCCGATTCTCCGCGTATACATAGAACACGCAGGTCATGGCAAGAAGCAGGGTAAGCAGGACGCCAACCGACGAAATCAACAGTTTTCTTTTCACTGTAAGCTCTCCTTTCTTTATAATAGTCAATGTCAATGCAGGATGTCGGGATATACCTATACCCCCTGATCCGTGCCTGGTACACAAAATCCGCTTCCATCGCAAATCAATATTACCGCATGTTTTTCCGCGTGTCAATATCGAATCAGACATTATTATGAATATTTATGATTGATTTTGTTATATTTTTATTACATATACCGAATATTGCCGGCGAGAAACTCATCATCTTTCCAGCCCCGCGAACTGGCTGTTGTAGAGGGTGGTGTAGACCCCGTCCATTTCCAGCAGCTCGGCATGGGTGCCCCGCTCCATGATGCCGTCGTCGGATATCACTATGATCTCGTCGGCGTGGCGTATGGTGGAGAGACGGTGCGCCACCACCAGTGTGGTCCTGCCCCGGCAGAGTTCCTCCAGCGACTGCTGGATAAGCAGCTCGGTTGCGTTGTCCAGCGCCGAAGTCGCCTCGTCAAGGATTATGACGGGCGGGTTTTTCAGAAATACCCGGGCTATGCTTATGCGCTGCTTCTGACCGCCCGACAGCATTATGCCCCGCTCGCCGATGTAGGTGGAGTAGCCCTCGGGCAGACCCGCTATGAAATCGTGGATATTCGCCCGCTTCGCCGCCTCGATAACCTCCTCCTCGGAGGCGCCGGGACGGCCGTAGGCGATGTTCTCCATAATTGTGCCGGTAAAGAGGAACACATCCTGCTGCACGATGCCTATGGCGCCGCGCAGGCTTTCAAGGGTCACATTCCGCACGTCGTGGCCGTCAAGGGTGATGCTGCCGCTGTCCACGTCGTAGAATCGGGGGATAAGGTGGCATATGGTGGTCTTGCCGCCGCCGGAAGGACCCACCAGCGCCACCGTCCGCCCTGCCGGAAGGTCGAAACTCAGGTCGACCAGTACGGGTTTGTTTTCGATCGGCGGCTTTGGCTCATGCTCATGTTCCTGCTCCTGCTGTGACTTCTTCTTTTTCTTCTTGTCCTTTTTATCCTTTTCGCCGTCATCTCCCTGCCCCGCGGTTTCGGTCACCTCGGCGCGCTCGTTGTACTTGAAATGAACGTTGTTGAAGGCGATATCGCCCTTCACCTCGGTCAGCTCCACAGCGTCGGGGGCGTCGGCTTCCGGCTCCTCGTCCATCAGCTCGCAGAAGCGCCGGAAGCCGGTCATGCCGTTGTTGTACTGCTCGATGAAGCCGATTATGCGGCGTATGGGACTGATGAAGGCGTTGATAAAGAGCAGAAAGGCGGTGAAGTCGCCGAAGTTGATCTCCCCCGTAAAGGTGAAGTATGCGCCCGCCGCCAGACCCACAAGATAGAGTATGTCGGTTATAAGGGTGCTGCCCGACGAGAAGTCTGCCATCACCTTGTAGGACCTCGCCCGGGCTTTGACAAACGCCTTGTTGCCCCTTTCGAAGCGGGCGTTCTCGTAGTCGCTGTTGGTGAATGCCTTCGACACCCGTATGCCGGTTATGCTGTTCTCAAGGGTGGCGTTGATCTCGCCAACCTCCCTGCGGTTCTGCAGGAAGGCTTCGCGCATCTTGGTGCGCTTGTCCACCGCGAACCAGATGAGGAAGGGTATGAAGATAAAGATAATAAGCGTCAGCTTCAGGCTCACGGTGCTAAGCAGGGCAAAGGCGCCGCCAAAGAGGATTATCGACAGAAACAGATCCTCGGGGCCGTGGTGCGCGAGTTCCGAGATGTCCATCAGGTCGTTTATGATACGGGACATCACAGTACCCGTCTTGTTGTTGTCGAAATACTTGAAGGGCAGTTTCTGCAGGTGATTGAAAACATCCCTCCGCATCGCCGCCTGCATTTTCACGCCGATTATATGGCCGTAGTACTGGACGAACCAGTTCAGCCCCGCCTTCACGAAGTAAATCACCAGCAGCACGCAGCACCAGACTACAAGCGGTCTCAGCCGGCTGTTGGGCACGAAATCGTTGATTATGCTGCGGGTTATCATGGGGTAAAACATATCGCACACCGCGATAAGGAGCGACGCCAGCATGTCGGCGGCGAACATCTTCTTGTGGGGCGCGTAGTAGCTTATGAAGCGTTTAATCATTTATGTTACCTCTCTTGCGGCGATACCGCTTTATAACGCGCGCATGTATACGCATATTTGTGCGCCGATCGGTCTGTTTCAATTCTGCCGGCTTTGCCGGCGTGCGGCGTGCTGCAAATTGCAAATTGCGATTGATTTATTTTTACCCGCTTACATGCTTGTCTGCCGCATGACATTATACACCGCGACAGTTGCGAATGCAATAGTTAAATCAAAATATGCTTTTCAGCCGATACATATTAATTGTGCTTGCAACAGCCCGCCGTTTGGGGTATAATAAACCCGTAAACAAAAATCATGAAAGGATATCACCATGCGCATATCATTTATCGGAACAAGCCACGGCGTGCCCGAACCCCACAGACGCTGCTCCTGCACCATGATCGAGGTGTCGGGACGCTATTACTTTGTCGACATGGGCACCCAGGCTATTGAGGACGTTATCCGCCGGGGCATTTCTCCCTCCGACGTGAAGGGTATATTCATCACCCACTGCCACGGCGACCACACCAACGGGCTCATCGCCTTTGTCGACCTTATCAGCTGGTACTTCAAGACCGCCGACCCGGATATCCTGCTTCCAGAGCAGGATGCCATCGACGGAATGGCGGCGTGGATCTCTGCCAACGGCTCGAAGGTGCGCGAGGGGCTGCGCATAGGGCTTGTGAAAGAGGGGGTCACCTACGACGACGGCTTCCTGAAGGTCACCGCCATACGCAACCAGCACTGCCGCACCTCCTACTCCTATCTCCTTGAGGGCGGCGGGAAGGCGGTTCTCTTCTCGGGCGACCTGCGCAATCCAAAGGCGGACTTCCCCGCCGTCGCCTTTGAGCGGGAGCTTGACCTCATCGTGGTGGAATCGGCTCACTTCACCCCCTTCGACACCGAGGAGGTGCTTGTGAAGTGCAGGGTGAAGCGGGTGCTTCACAACCATGTGGGGCCGGTCTGGGACGGGGATCTTCACGCCATGGCAAAGAACAAGCACGACTACATCTACGGCAAAGCCTATGACGGCTATGAGATTATTGTATGATCGGCGGGAGTGACAGCGTGTCTGAAAACATCAACGAAAACAGCGTTCTCCGCTTCGACCCCGCCGTATTCGTCGTGGGAAGCGGCTATCAGATAATCTTCCTCACCTCTGCCATGGGCATAGGCTGGGTGGAGATCGGCGGCGACCGCTTCACCGACGAGGAGTGCGGCCTGCTTATGTATGACACGGTGCACAAGATACCGGTACCCGGCGCCGCGCTGAACTCCGCCCGGGAATACACCGTGGTGTTCGTCGAATATGCCGACAAAAAGCCCTACTACCCGGTGGGAGTGGAAAAGGTGCGAAAAACCTACTCTTTTAAGCCGCTGGAGGAGGGCGCCGACAGATTCCGCATCTTCCAGTTCGCCGACACCCACGCTCAGACCGACCTGCCGCTTGAGACCTATGACCGCTGCACCGGCGGCGGTCCCGGGGGCTGCGACCTGCTGCTGCTCAACGGCGACATAAATGAGTGGAGCGACAAAATATCCCACTTCGACACCTCGTTCAAACTTGCCGCCGGGGCGGTGCGGGGCGAACGTCCGGTTATATATTCGAGGGGCAACCACGACACCCGGGGGCACTGCGCCCACCTGCTCGCCGGCTACATCCCCACCGCCTGCCGGGAGGGGCGGCGGGAGACCTTCTACTCCTTCCGTCAGGGCAGTCTCTGGGGGCTGGTGCTCGACTGCGGCGAGGACAAGTACGACCACAATATCGAGTACGGCGGCACCATCTCGTTCAATACCTTCCGCGACCGGGAGACCGCATATCTCGAGTCGCTCATCGCCGACGCGGAGCATGAGTACAGCGCGCCCGGCGTGAAATATCGCATAGCCTTCTGCCACCTGCCCATAACCGAGCGTTTTGACCATCCCTTCGACGTGGCGTCCGACATTTACGACCGCTGGACCGAACTGCTTGGTCAAATGGGCATTAACCTGCTGGTGAGCGGGCACATGCACCGGGCTTATCACATCGCTCCCCGCTTTGCGCCCGACGGCGATGGGATATATAAGGGCAAAGGGCTTGCCGACTTCCCCACCGCCGTGCTCTCCTGCCCCAAAGTTGAGCTGGAGGACGGCTCATATGTCTATCTCGGCGGCATCGTCGAAGCCGAGGGAGGCAAAGTCACCTCCCGGGCGGCGATGTAGCGGCTGCCGCATAACAGAAAGTAATATAATAAGAGAGTAATATATATGAACAGAAAACCCATGACGCCGGCAGAGCGGGCGGTGACCGCCCTGACACTGGGCAAGCCGGACGAAATACCCACCTTCGAGCTGGAATTCCAGCTGTCCGAGGAGTTCTTCGGCTATCCGCTGGATCTGCCCCGGCTCCACCCCGACGAGCGGGGCAAATATTCGGCTGCCGAGCTTGAAAAGGCGGCTGTCGCCCTTGCCGACCGCTATGCCCGGGTCTTCGGCGACAAAAGCGCCGTAGAGATGGGCGATCCGGAGCTGCTCTGCGGCGATCCGGTTAAGGACTCCCGCCCCGGACTTGACTACTGCATCATACCTGTATACGGCCCCGACTGGCACGACACCTCGTCGCCGCTGAATCTGGCGTTCCGGCGGCGGCTGCGTGAGCATTTCGGCAACACCCGTTTATTCGGCGGCCACGGCGACGGCACCTTCTCCATACCGGACGGCAATGATATGTATGCCTTTGCCTACCGAATAGCCGACGACCCCGAGGGTCTTGAAGCCAAGGCGGCGGCAATGGCAAAAAACGCGATTGAGGCAAACCGCCGTCAGAAGGAGGCGGGGCTTGACGTGGCGCTGCTCTGCTCCGACTACTGCTACAACACCGGTCCTTTCCTCTCGCCCGCCATGTTCGACCGCTTCATAACCCCCTATCTCGCCGAAATATGCGCTGCCGGACGGGCGGACGGGCTTTACATGATTAAGCACACCGACGGCAATATAATGCCTGTTATCGATTCTCTCATCGCCGCCAATCCACATGCCCTCCACTCCCTCGACCCGATGGCGGGGGTGGACATACGCGAGGTGAAGCGGCTCTACGGAGACAAGGTGGCGCTCTGCGGAAACGTCCACTGCGCGGCGCTCCAGACCGGCACCGACGAGGAGGTGCGCGCCTCCGCCGAATACTGCCTCAAATACGGCGGCGAGGGAGGCGGCTACATCTTCGCCACCAGCAACGTCCCTTTCAAGGGCATGCCGCCCGAGCGGTATGAGATGATTCTCGACATCTGGCGGGAGAAGCGGCGGTATCAGTAAATCAGTATAATAAGCGAGGGCTGAACCGAATGAACGGTTCAGCCCTTTTGCTGTTGTGTGTTTTCATGAATTTATGTGTACACGTTTGTGTGTCCGCACACGTATTTGTACACACACCAGTGTGCCTTTACGTTTTCTCGGTCTCCTCGCCCTCACTGTCGATATCTCGGATTTCGAGGTCGCCCGAGGTGGTGGAGACCACAAACTCGCCTCCGTCCTTTGCCGCTCCCGAACCGAATCGGTGCATGCCGCCCTCAACCTTCGAGGACAGCTCCGAGGTCAGCTTACCCGACAGGGTTTTGAAGGTCAGGTCAAAGTCGGCGGTGTCGGGCAGCGCGATTGTCACATTCCCCGACACGGAGGAAGCCTTCAGCTTTCCCGGCGGGTCATTTAACATGAACATCTGATCTCCCGATATGCTTTCGGCGGAGACATCCGCGACGCGGGGGGCGGATATCTGCACATCCCCCGAAATGCTCTTTATGACAAGCTCGGGCAGTTCGTCGCCGAAGTCACCAAGGAAATCTCCCGACACTGTTTCGACCTCCGCCAAATCGGTGACCCGCAGATTGTTGAGAACAATCCCGCCCGAGACGGTGCGCAGTTCCAGCTCCCGCAGCTCAAGACCGCTAAGCGTCATGTCCGCCGACACCGAGTCGATATCCAGACCCTCCAGAAGGCCGTAGGGCAGGTTCAGCGTCAGGCTCTTGTCGATCGAACGGAAGATACGCAGCCCGCTGGAGTAACAGTGTATGCGCAGGGTGCCCTCGTCAAGCCGCCAGCGCAGCTCGTACTTTTCTTCGACCTTGCCCGAGGCGGTGCTTTCGTTAAACTCAATGGTGTCGTAGTCGTGAATGCCGACCGAAACATCTCCCCCGACCCAGTCGATAACCACCCGTTCCACCCCTTCGGCAAGCTCCCCTTCCAGCGCCGCGCCCCCCGATTTGTAGAGGTGGGCGTCGACGTACTCGGGCATAAGATCTCCGAAGGAAAAACCCTTAAACGAGCAGGAGGTCAGCGCGACACAAATCAGCATAACAATCAGCACCGCCAGTATAATGTAAAGTATATAAAGTGTTCCTTTCATGACTGACGCACTCCTTTCAGATTTCGGTTTATTGTTTATTAAAGATACTTCTTAAAGTAATTCAGGTAGTTGCGGTATGCCGTCTTTTCGATTATTTCCGCGCTGTAGCCTCTGTCCTCCATGTATTCAATAAGCTGGTCGTGGATCGGGCGTTCGGTGGTGAGGGGGGCGGGATATACGCCGCTGACCCCGTCAACATCGCCGCCGAAGCCTATGCAGTCCTCGCCGAACTTCTCAAGGCAGTAGTCGAGGTGGTTAAAGAAATACTCAAGGGTGCGCTTCTCCGGCTCCTCGTGAATGAAGGAGGTGCAGAGGTTCAGTCCTATCATGCCGCCCCGGTCAACAAGCGCCTTCGCCATTTCGTCGGTGAGGTTGCGGCTGTGTCCGCAGAGGGCGCGGAAATTGGAGTGGGAGGCGATAACCGGCTTTTCGGCTATCTCGATTATATCCCGGAAGGATTTGTCGGAGAGGTGTGACACGTCGAAGATCATGCCCAGGCGGTTGCCCTCGGCGACGATTTCCCTGCCGATATCGGTGAGTCCCGTGTCCTCCTCGCCGTCGTCGAAGACCCGGTTGCTCTTTGCAAGGTCGTTGCTGAGCCACGCCAGACCGAAGACCCGAACTCCTATCTGCCGGAATTCCCGGAAGATATCCACCGAGCCCATGATGCCGGTGCCGCCCTCTATTGTGAGCATGGCTCCGTGTTTTCCGGCGGCGAATGCCGTCTCTATATCGGCGGAAGTCTTTACCTGCATTACTCTGTCTTTTTCGTTCTCCATGGCTATGAGGAACTGACCGATATAGCGGCATGCCCGCTCATAGCTCTTTCGCTTGTCTTCCCCCGGCCAGGAGCAGAAGGCGGCGACTAACTGAAGCTGCGGATATCTGCCGCTGAAGTTGTAGGGGTTGACTATCCCGTGGTTGCGCTGGTCCACCTGCTGTATCGAGTCGCAGTGTGAGTCTATTATATACATATTACCTCCCTTGCCGGTCATTTGAGCAAATGTTAACGTTCGGCTGTTTTTACATCGCCATTATAGCACTCCGCACGCACCCTGTCGAGTGGATTTTTTGAATGTGCCGTTAAGATTTCACATCTTTATGTTGCGGAGACAGACGGAAATGTGATACAATGCGGTATACTTAAATAAACCGACATATGATTGCAGGGAGATTTGAATATGAAAGAAGAAAACGCAAGAGAAATCATCGAAGGTCTTTACGCCGGCAGACGGGTGTTTCACGGCGAGCTCCACGACCATGCGGCTACCGGCGGCACCAGCGACGGCAAATATCCCCTTGACGTCTGGCGCCGCGAGATGGCTGAACTCGGCATGGACTTCGCCGCTATTATCGACCACCGGCAGGTGCGGCACATGTATCTGCCCGAATGGGAAGACGGTCTGTTCATCGGCGGCAGCGAGCCGGGCACCGGCATAACCGACAGCAAGGCTGAGAACAAAAGTCTCCACTACAACATGATTTTCGCCGATTCACCGCCTCTCGAAGAGCTGCTGACCGAGTTCGCCGAGTTCGGGTTCGAGGGGGGACCCGAGGGGCATTTCGGCTATCCCACCTTCACCCGGGAGCGCTTCTGTGAGCTTATCGACACGGTGAAGGCGAAGGGCGGCTTCTTCGTCCACCCCCATCCGAAACAGGTCATGGTGTCCGACGACCCTCTCGACTACTGGTTCCGGGACGAGACGGGCATCGAGGTGTTCTACAACGAGCCGGAGAGCAAATACACCGCCGCCAACTACGAACTCTGGCTGCAGCTCCTTGCGGCCGGCAAGCGGGTCTGGGCATGTGCCGGCGGCGACAAGCACCTCCATCCCGGTGTTGAAGCCCTCACCGCCATATACTCCGAGGAGCGGAAGAACGCCGCCTTTATCCGTCACCTGCGCGCCGGAGACTTCACCTGCGGCGGCGTGGGTATGCGCATGTGCGTCGGCGATGTCCTCATGGGGGGAGTCGCTCCGTTTAAGGACAAGGCACTCATTCTCGCCGTCGGAGATTTCCACAGGAGCCTTATTAACGCCTCTCATGAATACCGCCTCGACCTTTTCGCCGATGAGGATATCATAGTCAGCCGCGAAATTCCGCCCTATAAGACGGCGTATCTCGCTCTTTACGATCTCGATGCCGACCGCGCCTATTACCGCGCCGAGGTCACCGACGTGACCCGGGACCTGCGGATTGCCATCGGCAATCCCATCTGGAACGCCGATAAGATTTAATACAGCCGCATAACGAATACCGCCCGCGCCGTACAGTCTTGCTGTTCCGGTGCGGGCGGTTATGTGTTTTTATATTGTATGGTAGCGCGTTCCGTAGGCTTTGTATGGTGGCGCGTTCTGTAGGCTCCCTCTCCGAGGGAGCTGTCAGCGCAAGGTACTGAGGGAGTTGAAATCCTCTGCCGCTGGTACACTCCCTCCGGCACGGCTTCGCCGTGCCACCTCCCTCGGAGAGGGAGGCTTGTTTGTGTGGTAGCGCGTTCCGTAGGCTCCCTCTTTGAGGGAGCTGTCAGCCACTGACTGAGGGAGTTAAACGACGGTGTTGGTTACACCTTCGGTCGCCGATGTTGCTACCTCTGTCACAGCTTCACTCCCTCCGTCACGGCTTCGCCGTGCCACCTCCCTC
>JAAZAV010000059.1 GCA_012514145.1 Clostridiales bacterium
AGTGGGTCACCCATTTTACTGAGCCTGTCAAGGCGATTATCTTCGGCAAAAAAATTTATCTGTTTCATAGGTATATTATATCATATTTGGGCGAATATTGCATGAGGTTTTTAGAGATGCCCTTAATGTTTAATAAATATTGTTGTCTTCTGATTATTTCGTATAATCTTCGCAAGCCTGTATGTATGCGAGTACGTTTTCAAGCGGAACCTCGGGTTCAAGCATATGTGTCGGGCAGACATACAGTCCACCTTCGCTTCCCGCGATATCGAGATTCTTGAAAACCTCGCGGCGAACATCCTCCGGCGTGCCGAAGGGCATGACCGACTGCGTTCCTATGGTCCCGTGAAAACTCAGGCGGTCGCCGTATTTATCGTGAATTTCAAGGAAGTCCATACACTCGGGCTGAACCGGATTAAGGACATCGATGCCGGCGTCAATGAAATAAGGTATTAGCTCCGTCACGCGGCCGCATGAGTGATAAAATATGACGACGTCAGGGTTATAAGCGCGCGCGGCGTCGATAACGCGCTTGAGCCTCGGTTTTAGCCACTCGTCATATAGCGTTTCGCTCATCATGATGGTATGCTGCATACCGACGTCGTCGCCCAGAAAGATTGCGTCGGCTCCCGCCTCGGCAAACGCTTCGGCGCGCATGACCGCTGTGTCGGTGACTCGGTCGAGCAGCGCCGTCGCCATCTCTTCCTCCGTCATCATGTCGCACATCAGGTTTTCCATGCCGCGCATGTACCAGGCAGTTTCCCATATGGTGCACTGCATGCTGCCCATGACGGCTTGTCCGTTTTCGTGAAGCGCTTCGGCTTGCTTTTTCATGTCAGGGACTCTGCCTTTATCAAAAACAGGGAACGGATATTCAAGTATCTGCTCGACAGAATCAAAACCGTCCATCGGGTGATGCATATATGTCATATGGAACGCCGCGGCGGAACCGGGTTCACGCGCAACGCCCCACCCGTCTATGAGTGTACCCGGTTTAAAGGTTTTATCGGCGTAATATTTTCTCCTGAATGTTTCCGCATCTGCGAATTCGGCTTCTATTCCGCCAATATCTCCGTACTGCCAATCTAATTTCAGCGGATGTTCTTTTATGTATTCGTTATATTTCCGCGAAAGAGCCGGGCACATTGAGAATCTTACGGGCATTCTTTCGTAGCCGGTGCGTCTCGCTATTGATAAAAAGTTTTCACGATCGGTCATAACAGCTTCCTCCGTTAGTGTTTTTGTGATTATAGTTTAACACAAACAAAAACGATAGTCAATGTAGAGTTGCTCGTTGATTCAGGCGGTGGTTTGTCAGTGATACAGTATGACTTTGCAAGGGATAAGACAACAAACCGACAAAAGCTGTTATAAATGAGCATTAATTGATAAGAACAAACATTTGTTTGTTCTCATAACCGGAGATTGTTGCATAAAGAATTGATTAAATTGACGCGCTGTCAAAGACTATAATCTCAAGATTCTTTTTACGAATACATGACAGCTGCCGTCCAGCTCTTCGTAATACTCTTTTATCCATTCGATGAGCTGTTCGTTGACCTTTTGACGTTCACTCGGTTCCCGTTTTAACCATTTGTAATATCCGGAACGGGATATATGCAACTTCTCGCAAAGACTCTTTATCGGATATTCTTCGACTTTGTTCAAATATTGGATTGCTATGTATTTATCTTCCAACCTGCAGCCGCTTAACGATCGCCCCCTCTCAACTCCCTTAGTTTTTTTAACAGAGCTATCTCCATTTCCTGATCTTTTATCTTTGCCTGAAGTATTTTGTTTTCCTGACGAAGGCGGTCCGATTCGGTCATTTCCTCTTCCGGCTTCGCCTTCCCCCGACGGTCAACCAGACCTTTAACACCTTTTTCCTCATACTTGCGTACCCATGAGTAGATCTGCTGGTACGACACTTCGTATGTTTCAACCGTCAATCCGTAATCCTTGCCGTGTTCTATGCAGAATGCCTCTATTTCGGTTCTTTCCTCTAATGTCGTTTTTCTTCCCTTGGTCATATAGATTGCTCCTCCGCATCTGCCGCGTTCCTTGTATTCTTTATGACCATTATACCACATTATCCATTCTCTTAGTGTTTTTTCGCTTGAAATTCCGTACTCCCGGCTTATCTAACGGAGGCTTCCTTCGCCTCTCAAATACGACTCTACCGCGCTTATTCTCAATTCTTTTTCGTATTTCTTGTTCTTGTGCCTTTCTCTCGACATAAATATAACCCCCATTGTGTAGATTTGATTCTTTGTTGTTTCTTCTGCCTACTCTTTGGGGATTATATCAAAGCACCTTCAGCGGGTGCTTTTTTATGTCTGTTACAGCTTATCCATCATTTTCCGAATCTCGCCCCGGCTTGTCACTGACAGCTTCTTCATCAGGTTCTTGACATGGAACTTGACGGTATTCTCGGATATAACAAGCTCCGCCGCGATCTGTTCGTTTGTTTTGCCGAGATAAAGACATCCGAGTATTTCGGTTTCCCGACGAGTCAGCGAATAGCGTTCTGCGGCAAGAGAGGCTTTTTCCGCCGGCAGCACGTGCAGCACGGCCGGCGGTGAAGATTTTTCGGACTTGGGCTCCGGTTTATATGTATCGGGTTTTTCTTCTTTTTTATTATCTTTGTGATCTCTTTCAGCCTTTGTCACAGCCTGATGTTGTTTATTGTAGCTGCGTTCCGGTTCAGCCGCGGGCTGCGGCACGGCCTTTTTGCCGTAATACAGGTTTACAAGTCCGACGCGCGTCTCTGCGCCGGTTTTTTCATATATGACGGTGATGTATCTCTCCAGCACCCGGGTTGATATATACAGCTCTCTGGCAATGTCTTTGTTTGTCGCCTCGCTTTCGAGCAGAATCGCCAGTATCTCGGCCTCGTGCGGCGTGAATGCGTATCTGCCGATAAATTCCGACATTCGGTCTTTTTCCGGCTCCGGCTTTACCGTATGCAGATTGAGCCCGCCTTCGACCGCAAGCAGCAGCAAAACCGCAAGCGACAGGCAGACGCCGATAATGGCGATGTTCTGATGTCCGATGGCTTCAAAAAGAGGATTTGACACCGCTGCCGTTATGCCGATAAATATGCCGCATACGATTCGTCCCACGCCTGCCCATAAGTCCGGGACCGCCGAAATCGGCGCAAGGTCAATAAACGAAACGGTCAGGTACATCACGTAAAAACCGGCGAAAATATACATGACTCTGACATATCCCCCGCTTGCCGCCGTGTTTGTGCCGTCGATGAAAAGCATGGCTGTCGACGACAGAACAAGAATACAAAGCGTACACAGCGGCAGAAAACGCCTTCCGCGAATATCGGCGATAACGCCCGCAATCATAACGCCGAGCGCATAGTAAAGCCGCAGGTGAGAGGCAATATTGACAATTCCGCATGCGTGAAGCTGTGTCACGATACCGTAGCCCAGCCCGAAACTCATCGACATTACCGCAACTGCGCAGACAGGCAGTATAAAGCCTTTAGCGGTCACAGCCGATTTCACCGAATAGGGCAGAGGATTTTCAAGCATCCAGTCGCGCACGGGCTTCATTGCAAGATACAGGATTGCGAGAATGCTGAGCGCTGTACCTGCAAAAAGTGCCTTGTAGCTGACAAACAGATTCTGAACGATGAACTGCAGCACCGTCGCCGCCGCCACCGACAGCCCTATGACCTTGCCTGAACAGTTCGTGCCGAACAGAAACAACGAGACTGCGTAATGTGTAAAGCCGCCTATATAGCCGAACAGCAGCAGCGCCGAAAAGGCTGCAGCAATAAAGGCGGCAGAGGCGGTAAAGAACATAAATACGATCGTCACGCATAGATATGCCGCCGCGGATACCGACAGCAAGAGCCTGCGCCTGCCTTCATCAAAAACAAACCGTCTGCTGAGGTAAAAGCATATATAACCGGCAGCAGTGCAGATTGTGCCGATTGCAAAAACGACAACTACGCTGCTGCATCCCAGCACCCTGCAGCATCTTGTGTTTACAGTAAACTCCGTCAGTAAAAAAACGTAAATATAAAGCGCGAACAAAAAGACCGCCAATACCGCACCCCGCCGCTTTTTATCACACATGGCAGGTCGTCCCTCTTTCTTCATCTATTATTGATAAATAATAGTGTCCGGTTTGTTTTTTCTTGTCTCTGCTGTTTAAGCGTATCTAACGGCTTTCAGGCATCGGCGGAACAAGCCGCATTCCATACATGCGCCGAACTCCCTTTATATGTCCCTTCTTTACGGAGTTTGATTTTGCGCACTTATATATTCCGCTTTCGCTAAACATTCCGTATCATGATAATGTCGATAACAATGAATCCTTTCTGACATTAACGACCTTGTTATATACCTTAAATCGAATAAACGCAAGATGTCCGGCTCATATTTTTCGAAAAATTTACATGGAGATATATCATTTTACTCTCGGTTGTTTAATGAAACTCCCTCTATTCCGGCAAAAGGACAAACCTACCCGCAGCTATTGAAAGACTACCCGCAAAAAGTGAAGATTGGCGGAATACCGACCTGCACAAACAAAACGGTTTGATTTATAATAGGGATAAATGTATCGTTTTCAAATATCCGCGACCGTTGTTTCACTAAAAGGGTGTGAGATAAATGAAAAACATTCATCGTACTCTCCCGTATGGACTTCGTCTTCTCAACGCTGCGGCTTTGGATGTTGCCGATGCCATGAGCTGCGACGCGACACGTGACCGCGAAACCGGACAGATTCGTGCGACCGTGAGAGTCTATGGAAACGACAGCCTTGTGGCCTTTGATATTACCGCTGTTGACGAAGAACACTCAAAGTTCTGTATAACAATGCTGGAACCTTCACCGAAATTGTCGGACGGCGGGCAGAGGCGGACTCTTATCCACCTCGCCGACAGCATAGAACAGCTTCTTGAGAGCAGCAGATTGTGACAAAGTGAAAAGAGGCGATTCAACGTGAGTAAAACATGCGGAAAATGCGGAGCCGAACTTAACGACAGCAGTCTGTTCTGCTACAAATGCGGCGCGCCGGCAGGCAGCATTAATAATATTGATAATAATCAGGCTGTTCTGCAAAAATGTGCGAAATGCGGGTATATGCTGAACCCGGCGCAGAAGTTCTGCCCGGAGTGCGGAACAAGGGCTGCACCGGCTGATAAAAGATGTCCGGAGTGCGGTACCGTGCTTGATGCAGACAGTTTGTTCTGCGCGGGCTGCGGACGCAATGTCCGAATGGAGCGTGGAAAATAGAGAATCCATCATTTCCTGAATGCAGAGCATGCCTTCCCGGAAAGCCGGAGGGAGCATTCAAGCTTTCGGCGGGGGAAATTCCTTTTTCGGATTAAACGCTGCAAGGATTACGATTATATGGGCATAGATTATAAAAAGCTTGAGTTTGAACTTTACGGACTGCTGCTCGGAGCGAGAGAAACGCTCTCCGATTTGCCTGACGACAATGAATTCATATTAAGGCTGAACGGTGAGCTTGAACGCATCAAAACCAAGAAATACAACGCGGCGGTGGTGGGCGAGTTCCGGCGCGGCAAGTCGAGTCTGATAAATGCGCTGCTCGGTCTGCAGGTGCTTCCGGCCGACGCCACGCCAACGACGGCGACGGTCAACCGCATAACATACGGCGCCGAACCGGCGGCTATGATATACTTCCGCGACGGCAGCGAAAAACGGCTCGGTGAAATCTCCGAGCTGCCGGAATATGTCACAAAGCTGAACGCGGAGCGGGAGGCGGTGGCGGCGACCGTGCGCGAGGCGGTAATAGAATACCCGATAGTTATATGTCAGAATCACGTTGATATCATCGACACGCCGGGACTGTCTGACGACGAGGCTATGACCGCCGTCACCATCGGACTTCTGAAGGATATCGACGCGGCGATTGTGGCGGTCTCCGCACTCGCTCCCTTCGCCGAGAGTGAGAAAAAGTTTGTGACGCAGTTAATAGCTAATCGCGGAGTCACGAATATCATATTCGTCGTCACCTTTATAGACCAGATTGACGAGGACGAGTATGACCGCGTGATTGACGGCATTCGCAGCCGCATACGCGATATGACGCTGCAGGAGGTCGAAGCGCGTCACGGCGGCGAGGACTGGATCATCGAAAAGGCGCATCGGATTCTCGATGAGCCTGTACTGTTCGGCGTATCGGCGAAGAAGGCGTTAAAGGCTTTCGCGGGAAACGACCGCCGTCTGCTTGCCGAGAGCCGTTTCCCGCCGTTCAAAGAGGAGCTGTATACGATACTCACCTCGCGGCAGGTTGTTAACATGGCGGAAAAAGCCGCGAATCTGCTGCGCGACGCGGTCTTGCTCGAAAAGAAAGCCTATGAAACCCGGTTTTCCGCGAATAATAAAGAGTTAAGTGAGCTTGAGCCGCTTCCGGAGCGGATAAAGAATTACTCCTCCGTGTCCGAGGAATATATCGACAGGCTGTTTACCTCCAGACGTGCAGGTTTCAGCCGTCTTTCAAAGGCTGACGAAGGGCTGCAGAATAAGCTGACCGCATACTTCATCGCACGGCTTGCGGCTGTAAGAACGCCGGACAACAGCCTTGTCCGACAGGCCGTTATAACCGCTGCGAATGAAGCTCTGACCACGATGAAAGGGATATGCACCGATACCGCAGGGCGGATTTCGGAGCTTTTCGGCGGATATGCAGACAGCTACGCCGGCAGCTGCGATGCGAAATTTACTTATATCGAATCGCCGGATGTCGCGGCTCTGCTGCGCGAACGATTTAATTTAACAGAGCGCCCGGCATTCCGCTTTACCGCGCCGCTGCTGCCGGATACCCCTAATCTGCTCGACTGCAATATCATTGAAAACATCAAAGCCGGCATATCGCAGGCTCTCGTCGATTATGAAAAATCGCTTGCCCTTTATCTGCGGCTGCTCCGCGCGGCTATGTTCGGCTTCGCCAGAGAGGAAGCCGAGCGGCTCACACAGTCTCTGCCGGAGCTTGAAAAACGGATTTCCGGGCTGAGACAGAAAATTGACGCTGATAAAACAGAGCATGACAGAAAAAACAATGAGTTAGACAAATCCGCTGTGAAAGCCGAAGCCCTGCTTGCCGAACTGTATAAGGATATTGACAAATGATACGGGGGGATGCGTATGTTTTGCGATAAATGCGGGACACGGATCGATGACAGCGTAAGATTCTGCACGAAATGCGGCGCTGAAACAGCCGTAAAAATGCCAGGGCGCCGATGTACGCTCTGCGGCAGCATCGTCAGCGCCAGGCTTCACTTCTGCAGCTTCTGCGGCGACGACCTGACCGAGCAGAAGGCCGCGGCATCCGAACAGCAGACCAAAGTCGAAAAACCCCGGCAGACCGATCCCACGCCGCCGGCCGAACCGGTTCCATATAATACAGAGACGGACAGCAGTGAGCCTGAACGGGAAATTTACCGCTGTCCGCTGGTAAATTACGGCAAAGGTATGCTCTCTCCCCCGGGCACGCTCATTATAACGAATAAAGCAGTGATATTTAACCCGATAAGCTCGCTGTTCGCGTCGTCAAGGCTCTTTCTGCCCATGAACGAGATCGCGGGAGCGCAGAAGACGAAAACATACGGCTTGGTCGCAGGCGGTCTGCAAATCTGCGCACGCGACGGACGAATCTTTGATTTTGTTTTAGGTTCGGTCAGAGAGGGCGATGTTGACAGGATTATAATACTCATCAGTCAAAACACAAGCAATTAAAAAGCAAATAAAACACATACAGAAAGGATGGAAAATCATGGCAGAGACTACTTTGGGCAGCTTTGCAGCTTATCGTCAGATGACCACGGAGGTGCGCGACGACCTGCTTAAGCTCCAGAATTACAGCGAGACAATGAAACTTACGCAGAACGCGGCGTCTATCGATGAGGTGCTTAAAAAGAGCGCCGATGATTCCTTCGACGTGGCGGTTATAGGAGAATTCAAGCGCGGCAAATCGACGCTGATCAACGCGCTGCTTGAGCGGGATGTACTGCCCACCGACGCGATGCCGGCGACCGCGACCCTCAACCGCGTAACCTATTCGATCAAGCCCTACGCGGAGATCGAATACCGTGACGGCAGAAAAGAGGAAATCGAAATCGAAAAGCTTGCGGAATATGTGACAAAGCTGACCGAGGAAAGCGAGCAGCGCGCCGCCACGGTCAAAATGGCTACCGTATACTATCCGACAAACTACTGTAAGAACAACGTCGACATCATCGACACCCCCGGCCTCAACGACGACTCGGCTATGGCGGAGGTAACGCTGTCTGTGCTCCCGACCATCGACGCGGCGCTGTTTGTCATCATGGCGCAGTCGCCCTTCTCCGAATATGAGCGCGATTTCCTTGAAAACAAGCTTATGACAAGCGACCTCGGACGTATTCTGTTCGTCGTCACGGGAATCGACCGGCTTGACGAGGACGACGTTGACCGTGTCATTCAGAGTATTACCGAACGTATCAACAAATATGTTATTCAAAAGGCAAAAAAACTGTACGGCGAGGGCTCGCCGGAATATGAAGTGTACCGCCAGAAGCTCGGAACGCCGCGTGTGTTCGGGCTGTCGGCAAAGCAGGCGCTCAAGGGCAAGCTCAAGGGCGACAACGCTCTGCTTGAACGCTCATGCTTCCCCGCATTTGAGCGCGAGCTTGAACGCTTTCTCACCGAGGACCGCGGCGCGATCACTCTGCAGGTCCAGGTAAACAAGATTTTAGCAGCGGCTTCGGAAATAGTCAAGACCGTCAAGCTGCGCGAGTCGGCGCTGTCGATGGGCGAGGAGGAGTTCAAAGAAAAGTACGAGAATGCTAAGGCGAAGATCGCCGAAATACGCGCCCACCGTGAGGAGGAATATCAGAAAACCGACGATTCCGCCGACAAGCTGCTCACCGATCTTCGTCCGATGATATCCTCATTCTGGGATGAGCTGACGCAGGACGCGGTTGCCGTAATAGACAGCGAGCCCATATCAAAGGAGGATACCAAAAAGGATAAAGTCGCGGAAACACAGGAACGCATTATGAAGAAGGTTCAGAAAACAACCGAAGACAAAGCGCGGCTGCTTACTGAACGAATTCAGCTGAAAATCACCGATGCGCTGGGACGCGAGGCCGAACGGCTGCTGGATTTCGAAGGAGCGTTCTTCAACGGAGTGGATGATATACAGCAGAGCTTCCAGACAACGGGCAGCAGCAGTATCACCGACCCGCAGTCGCTCAAAGACATGGCGATAGGCACCGGCGCCGGATTGCTTCTCGGCGGCGGACTCGGCAGCGGCATATTTGTCGGATACCGTGCAGGCGGCGTAAAGGGCGCTTTGCTCGGCGGCGCGGTGGGACTCGGCGGCGCTCTCGGCGTAACGCTGCTGGCAGGCGCGCTGGCAATCCCCGTGACCTGGCCGATATTCATATTGGCAACTGTGGTCGGCACCCTCGGAAGCAAGTTTGCGGTCAATAAATTCATCATCGGCGATGTGACCGAAAAGTTCCGCGGCCAGCTCCGTGATGCGGTGAAAAAGCATTATACCGAGCTTGCACAGAAGAACGATCTGGAAAAGACGGTGCGCGAACAGATCGGCACCGCTTTCGGGAACCTGAAAGCGAAAATCAACAGCGAAACTGAAACGATTCTCCGCGACCTTGAAGGAACGCTTGCAGGTCTTGAACGCGAGATAGTCCAGAAACAGGTGCTTGAAGCTAAGGAAAAGGAAGAGCTCGGCGAGATGGTCGCCGACATCTCCGAAATTGCCGGACGCGCGGACGAGCTCAGACACAAGCTGACCGAAATACTTGAAAGGTAAGGCGAAATAATAACAATATGATGAATCCGACAAATGAAATCAGTGTTTCCTTCAGCGAATATCTCCGCGAACGGAGCACAAGGCTTGACAAACACCTGTCAGGCGGCATACCCGATTACGCTTTCGCCGCCGACTACGCCACACGGCAGAAAATAGCTGCCATACCGGGCGTGTTCAAGCTCGGAAAAGCGCTGACCAGCCAGATTGTGCCGAGGCAGAGACAGCTGCTGAATATGCAGGCGCTGCGTGTCGGTCCGAATCAGTTTCCGGAGATATACAAAATGGTGACCGAATGCGCGTCGCTGCTGGGAATCGGCGTCCCGTCCGTTTTTGTCATGCCGGAAGTCGCGACCATCAACGCCTACGCATATGCGACCGAGGACGCGGAGCCGGTCATTGTACTAAACTCCGCGCTTGTCGAGCGTCTCACCCCCCGTGAAATCAAAGCGGTTATAGGTCACGAGTGCGGGCACATACATAACAATCACGGCATATATAACATACTTGCCGAGCTTATAATCAACGGCATAGGTCTGCTTATCCCCGGCGCACGCGAGATATTGGCGGCAATTTCGCTGCCGCTGCGGACGGCGATTCTCACATGGGGACGCGCCGCGGAAATAACATGCGACCGCGCCGGAATCATTTGCTGCGGCGAGGCGGAATCGACCATCTCCACCCACGCAAAGTTCGTTTCAGGCGGATTGCTGTCGGGACAGGAAACGAACATTGAAGCGCTGCTTGAACAGTATGATACGCTGCGCACTTCTCCCGTGCGGCTGCTTGAGCTTATTTCGACCCATCCCGCCGGAGTCCGCCGCATCCTCGCCGCGAAGGAATTCATGAACAGTCAGGTCTACTACGACTGGCATCCCGAGCAGAAAACCGGCGGCGCTGTCTATTACTCAAAGCAGGAGCTTGACTCGCGCTGCGCGAAATACGTCAGCGTGACGAAAAATCAGGAGAGGTGACGGAAATGGAGCTTAACGAACGCATAGTAATCAACTACGACAACGTCTGCGATACCGTCAGACAGGTTCTCGATGAGATAAAGGAGCTTCGCGCAGACAGCTTCGTCCGCCGTATTCTCTCCGCAAAGGATATGGAAGCGATAAGAAGCTGGGAAAATATCCTGCAAAAGCGGCTGGAAGAGCCGTTTTCGGTCGTCATAATGGGCGACTTCAAGCGCGGCAAATCCATGCTGATAAACGCAATACTCGGCAAAAACCTGACGGCTGTCGACGTAACGCCCGAGACCGTGACCATCAACCGCATCTTTTACGGCGAGGAATCAAATCGCGAGGCGGTGCTGACAAACGGAATGCACATCAGGCTTGAGAGCGACGAGCTGGGCAGGAGCGAGCTTGAGCGGATCATAGAGCACCTTCCCGCGCCGATTGACTACATCGACATCCACGAGCCGGCAGAGATTCTGCGCGAGATTTCGGTGGTAGACACCCCCGGTATGAATGATGTTCTTAAGGAATTCGACAGCAAGGTATACAGCTACATATCCCGCGCCGACGCCGTTATATACGTCGCGTCCGCGCTGTCGCCGCTTTCCGAAACGGAACAGGTATTCCTCTCCGATATACTGCGCCCCCAGAGCTTTTCGCGGCTGTTCCTCATCGTCAACATGGCTGACTGCCTCGACAGCATAGAGGACATCGAGCGGATAAAGAACCTCGTCTATGAGCGCGTCCATGCAATTTCAGTCAGCGCGGAAGTATTCGCACTGAGCGCCCTCGACGAATTCTGCCGCAAGAGCGGAAAAGAACGTCCGAACCCCGAACTTGCGGACTATCTCGGCGAAGTTTTTGAGGCCTTCAGTACATCTCTTGAGCATGATATTCTGCTGCAAAAGGATATCATAAAGTCGCAAAGGCTTGTAAAAATATCCCGCGATATGGTAAAGGAAACGCGCGGCAGGATAAACCTTATCGGGAAAATGCTCGGAATCAAGAAGTCGGAGCTCGCCGGAATGGAGCAGAAATGCCACGAAAACATGGCGAACATCGACAGCCGCCTGAAAAAGAGCATCGATATGCTGACCGCTCTCTCAGCCGGTTACTGCCGTGACGCGAAAAAATGGATGAACGATTTCCTCGACCGGATAAAGTCCGAAGTCACGACATTAGGTTCGAGTGTACCGACTACTGTGCTGCAGAAGCACCTGCAGTTTTATCTGACCGACAAGATAAAGCAGGCTGTCATGGCATGTGTCGGAGCGCATCAGCCGATGCTCGGCAAAAAACTGTATGAGTGCGCCGAGGAATTCTCGGGGGAAACCCTCGGCGGCGCCACCGAGGGACATATCAGGGACATCTCGGTTCAGCTTGCCGACATAAGCTGGACCGATATTGATACGGCGTCATTCGCAGTCGACGTGGGCGCGCTGCTGTTGTTCGGCAGCGAGTCCGAGGTGTACGGCATAGTCAGCGTGATAAGCGGAGTTGTGGGCGGATTCCTGCGCGAGAGCACGATGAAAAAGAAACAGGTTGACCTTATAAAGCCGCTGCTTGACAGCTTCGATTCTATCCGCGAGAGTGTCATGACGCAGCTTGACCGCGCTTATGCCGCGCTGACAAAGGCAGCCTGCGCAAAACTCGAGAAAGTTTTCAAGGCTCAGCTTAACGCTTCGATTGAAACGCTCGGACAGGCTCAGAAGATACTGCGTGAGGAAGACATCCGCGAGGAAGATTTGAAGGATAAGCTGCAAATTGCGGGTGAGATACTCGACCGCGCGGACAGTCTGCTCGACGGAACAGGTATTGATGCTGTACAGCCGGAGTGACGCGCTGCAAGGATATCTGAATTATAATGTCCCTTCCGGCAGGACGCTGATATATTCCCAAAGAGCAGACAGATGAAATAACAGTAATTTCGATAATACACAACGATACAACCCCCATGTTGCAGACACTTGAAATAATGAAATTTCAAGACTGCAATATGGGGGTTGTATTCACGTCGAGAAGGAGTCACAAGAACGGGACTATTAGTCGGCTTGCGGATTCCACGTCAGAACCGATATTCCGGAAAGAAGCGTCATCAGCCAATAAAGACAGGCAATCGGATACAGCTGCCGTCTGAAAACAACAAAAACGCGGCAGTCTGCCATACAGCAAACTGCCGCGAATGGTGCCGGTGGCGGGGGTCGAACCCGCACGTCCTTGCGGACACGGGATTTTGAGTCCCGGGCGTCTGCCTATTCCACCACACCGGCACGGCGGCACCGTCATTTGAGCGGTGCACGGGAGCGATTATAACACAAGCGCTCCGAAATATCAAGTGGAAAATGCTATATTTCTCGTTGACTTTTGGACGGGTGTGCTATATACTTGAATAAACATGCTAATATTGGAGGACAGCTTTGATGTTAAACATAGAAAAACTGAAAAAGTGTCACATTTCGGACGGTCACGCGCCCAGCCTTCTGCCGGAGGGCGAGTGGAAACTGGTGTGGAACGACGAGTTCGACGGCAATGAACTTGACCGCACCAAATGGGATTACCGCCTGAACTACTGGGGACAGCGTTCCCCAACCTTCACCGACAAGGGGGTTGAGGTGTCGGGCGGCTCGGTTAAATTGAACCTTCAGAAAGACGAGGACGGCGTTTTCCGCTCTCCCCACCTGCAGACCGGCGAGATGGCATTTGACCCGCCCATCGGCTACGGGCGCTGGCCTGTTGGCAAACGCGCTCAGCCGAAATTCATGCATTCCTTCGGTTACTACGAATGCCGCTGCAGACTGCCGAAGAACGACGGCTGGCACGCCGCTTTCTGGCTCCAGTCTCACTCTATCGGCACCCATCCCGACGCCGAGACCTGCGGCGTCGAGTGCGACATAATGGAGAACTATCTCCAGCGCAAGCCTGAGGGCACAAAGGACGCCGGAAGCATCATCTGCGGCAACGGCTACGGCGGTTACGGCGCCGAATCGAAATGGCCGGGCCACTTCCGCCACAAACTCACCGAAACCGAAGACGGCTGGCATTACTTCTCCTGCGACTGGACGGAGAAGGGATATTGGTTCTATATGGACGGCGACTTCGTGGGCTTCCAAGGAACCCTGACCCCCGAAATGGAGGGCGATCCGCGCTTCCTTTACTCTCCCGTTTCACGCTGCCGGCAGTTCGTGCTGATATCCACCGAGTGTCACGGATATCACAACCCTCTTAGGGGCATAGATCCCCGGGGCGGTCTCGAGAACGCCACCTTCGGCGCGGGCTTCGGCTCGAATGCCGACAGCGGCATTACCGAGGAGCACGCCGCCGCCGTGAAGAATCCGCTTAACCGGGGCTATGTCATGAACGCTCGCCCCGTCCCCGCTCTGCTTGACGCCGTGCTGCCCGACTGTTTCGAAGTGGACTTTGTCCGCGTATTTGACAGAATCTGACGGAATATACGGAAAACGAAGACAAAAGAGGACATCCAAATGGAACTCAGACATTTTTTCGCACTGTCTCTTGCCCTTATTATGATAATTTCCGCCTTTGCCGCCTGCGGGGGCAAGGGGGATACCGCCGCCGTCACCACCGCCGCCGCGGAGGAGACCGCCGTTGAGCCCGTCGAAACCGAGATTACCAGCGGTCTTGACCCGGCAGACTTTGACGGCTACAAATTCCACATATACCGTCACGACAAAGTCTATGACGACTTCCGCGCTGAGGACCTCAACGGCGAGGCGCTCAACGACGCCATGTATATGCGCATGAAGGCCGTCGAGGATGCCTGCAATGTGGAGATTATACGCATGAATGTCAGCGCCGGCATGCGCGACGGTCATACTCCGCTTGGCTCGTCTGTCCTGGCGGGCTCCAACGACTACGACCTTTGCGAGATTTCCTCCTATTCTTCCTGCAACGCTCTGACCGCCGGCTATCTCTACGACCTCGCCCGCATCGAAAACCTCGACCTGAGCCGCGAATGGTGGGATCAGTATGCCGTTGAGGACTGTACCTTCGGTAATTCGATTTACCTCACTACCGGAGATATCTCTATCTGCAACAACCAGATGACCTTCTGCATCTTCTTCAACAAAAAGCTGGCCGCGAATTACGATCTGCCCAACCTCTACGATATGGTGAAGAACGATGAGTGGACCATCGATAATTTCAAGGCATTCGCCGGCAAAATGGCAAATATGGACACCGACAACGACGGCAATCACGTGAACGACAAGGATGATGCCTACGGTATCTACATCTGGGACGATATCATGATGGGCATAATCAACGCCTCGGGCATCCGCTGCTGTCAGATCAATGCGGGCGGCGAACTGGAGCTGACCTTATACAGCGAGAAATTCGTCGATGCTTTCAACAAGTTTGCCGACTACGCCTATGACAAGAGCATCACCTGTGCCTACCAGCGCAACGGCTACGATGCCGACTGGGGACATATCGCCTTCAAGGAGGACAGGGCGCTCTTCTACCTCTCACATCTGGGAAAGGCTACCAGCACCCGCGACATGGAGTCCGACTTCGGCATACTGCCCCTGCCCATGTATGACGAAAACCAGGAGCGCTACTACAATGCCATCGCCTCATGGGGTTCCGCCTTCTATTCGATCCCGCTTAATGCCTGGGAGACCGAGGAGTATGAGCGCGCCGGATATATCACCCAGCTGCTGGGCTTTGAGTCGATGAAGACACTTACCCCCGCTTATTACGACATCACCCTCAAGGGCAAGTCCTCACGCGACGAGGAGTCCTCCGAGATGCTCGACCTGCTGTTCAACACCCGCTGCTACGACTTCGGCTGGTACTTCGAGATCGGCGGCTACAATGAAGGCATAATGAATCTGCTCCGCGCCTACGATACAGGCGTTGCATCAATGTATGAGAAGAGCCTGAACAACGCCGAAGCCAAAATCATGAAGATCAACCTGCAGCTTGAGACCATGCGCGAGGCATAATATATTCTGACCGTATCAGCAGCGTCAGCGGCGTGTTGATACAGCACACCGCGCACGCCGCACATTATACAGAAAGGTATATAACATGAAACGATATTTTCTGACCTTTATAGCACTTCTTCTCGCCCTGCTCATGTTCGCCTCCTGCGGAGGGAACGCAGGCACCGATGTTCCCGACACGGCTATATCCGACGCGGATGAAACAATAGCCGAGACGGAAGCCGAAAACCTCAAGGACAACCTGGGCGCTTACGACTTCGGCGGTGAGGAATTCACCTTCTACTCCCGCCTGCAGGCGACACCCAACTTCCACGGTGCGCTTTTTGCAGCCGAAGAGACCGGCGAAATACTCAACGATACCATACTGCGCCGCAACCGCACGATTGAAGAGCGCTTCAACTACGTGATGACAGAGGTGCTGGGCACCACCACGGACGCCGCACGTACCGCCGTGCTTGCGGGCGACGACACGTACAAAGTGATAAGCACCCGCTGTTCCTACGCCTTTGACTACGCCTGCGAGGGGCTGCTTTACCCTGTCACCGATCTGCCCGAGATCGACCTTGACCGCGCCTACTGGGACGCCAAACTGACCTCCGACATGACGGTGCTGCACAAGATGTATTTCGCCGTGGGCACCTTCAATCTGACCTCCTACGACTTCACTCACGTGCTGCTCTTCAACAAGAAGATGGCGGAGGACTATAACATCGGCAATCTGTACGGAATTGTAAGCGACGGCCAGTGGACCTTCGACCGCTTCGGCGAGATCGCCGGCAGCATAACCGCCGACACCGACGGCTCTGGTACAATGGATGCGGAAGACACCTACGGCTTCGTTTCGGCGGGCAAGCAGGTTCCGCCCTGCTTCTGGATCTCGGGCGGTGTGCTGTCGGTGTCAAAGAATGCCGACGATATCCCCGTGTTCGAGATGAAGGAGAACTCCCGCTTTCTGACAGTGCTTGAGCGCGTATATAACATAACCTGGGACAACAACTCCTGGATGTATACCTCAAGTGACGAAAATGTTCCTACCGTGGTCCGCGACCAGTTCCGGAACGGCAAAGCCCTCTTCCTCGACTGCACCTGCTTCCACATCGAGGACTTCCGCGCCATGGAGACCGACTTCGGCATCATCCCCTTCCCCAAGTACGATGAGGCACAGGACGAATACTGCAGCCGTATCGAGGGCTGTGAGCTGTTCTGTACACCTGTCACAAATAACAAGCTGGAGATGACCTCGGTTATACTTGAAGCCATGGCAAGCGAATCGGCTCAGTACCTTCTGCCAGTCTACTACGATGTAATCCTCACCAGCAAATACACCCGCGACAGCGAATCCGCCGAAATGCTCGACATAATCTACGGCAACCGGATTTTCGACTACGGCGACACCATCTGGTGCGACCTGCTTCGCGACAAAGTGCTGAAGGACATGTATAAGGCCAACAACCGGGATTTCGCCTCCAAGGTCGAATCGCTCACCGCCACCGTTCAGGATCGCATAGACAAGACGGTGGAGGCGTTCAAGGCGCTTTAAGCCATAAAAAGCGGCTTATACAGTTGATGAAAGGGGAACAATATGCCTTACATCGCAATAAAAGCCTATCCAAAGGATGAAAAGATCAAGCGGGAGGTAGTGGAGGAGATCAACCGCATCTTCCTCGAAAAGTGGGGCTGCCCGCCTCAGGCGATAACCATTTCCATAGAGGAAATCCCGCCCGCCGACTGGGAGGAGAAGGTTGTAAAGACCGAGATAGTTCCAAAAGCCGACAGGATGATGATTCTCTCCGGCGAGAAGAAGTATTGACGCAATATGCTTTTCTTACCAGCGTTTTTTCCGCAAAGGCGAGAAATATCGTGTTTTTACGGATAAGAAAATATACGGTATTATCAAAATAATCGTAATGTTTCCCCGACGGATGCGCTGCTTCCGTCGGGGCGCTTTTTCCGTGCGGCGAAGGGCGATTTTGCCGTATTTTCCCTGCTTGACCCACGTTTAATTTGGTGTTATAATATACCGGACTACAGATAGGGAGCGATGAATTTGTCTGAAAACAAAAAAGCAACGGCAGCAAAGCGGTCGTCAGCTGCTGTGCTGCCGATAATTTCCGTGCTGGCGGCGGCGGTGCTGTGGGGTACAATCGGACTTATGACCGGTCCGCTGTCCGATGCCGGCGTGTCGGATATAGCGATAATCGCGGTGCGCGCACTTGTCACATCGGCGGCTCTCGGTGCAGCCATAGCCGTCACCGACCGCTCGAAGCTGCGCATACGCATACGCGACATATGGATGTTTATCGGCGGCGGGGTCTGCTCCTTCGTGTTTTTTAACATCTGCTATCTGGCGGCGATACGCCTGTGCGGCATGACGGTGGCGGCGGTGCTGCTGTATACCGCTCCGATTTTCGTGACGCTTATGTCGGCGGTTTTCCTCGGGGAACGGCTGTCTGTTATTAAACTTCTTGCCCTGCCGCTGTGCGTCACCGGCTGTGTCTTTGTCTGCGGTTCGGGCGGTGCCATAACAGCCGGCGCATCGTCCGGCGGTTCGCTTGCGGCGGGCATTGTCTGCGGCGTGCTCAGCGGCTTCGGTTATGCCCTGTACAGTATCTTCGGCGGCATAGCCCTCCGGCGCTACGACTATATGACGGTTACCTTCTGGAATTTCGTCATGGCGGCTGCGGTGTGTCTGCCCTGGGCGGCGGTCATCTCCTTTGCCCCGAGCGGCGAACCGGCGGCTGTCCCCATGGGCACGGGGGAACTGCTGCTCCGGCTGCTTGTGCTGGGTGTGGTCACCGGCGTGCTGCCATATATGTTCTACACCTACGGTCTGTCGGGAATGGAGGCATCGAGAGCGTCGGTCATTGCCTGCGCCGAGCCGGTCACCGCGGCGGTACTGGGAACGCTTTTCGGCGGGGACAGTTTCACCGTCTCGACCGCAGCCGGCATAGCCCTCGTTCTGGGGGCGGTTGTGCTTATATCAATCGGCGGAAAACGCCTGCATTCCTCCACTGCCAAGATAGACAAACAAGAGGCTGATGCGGATAAGAAAATTTAAATATTTGTCTATTGAAAATACCCGCCGCGTCTGCTATAATTACGCGAATATGCATAAAACATGCGCCGCAAACGAAAGGAAGGGTCATAATACATGCCAAAGAGAGAAGATATTGAAAAGATCCTTATCATAGGTTCGGGTCCGATCATCATCGGTCAGGCCTGCGAGTTTGACTATTCGGGAACACAGGCGTGCAAGGCGCTTCGAAAGCTCGGCTATAAGGTCGTTCTCGTAAACTCGAATCCCGCTACTATAATGACCGATACCGATATGGCGGACGCCACCTATATCGAGCCGCTGAACCTGGCGCGTCTTACCCAAATAATCGAAAAGGAACGTCCCGACGCGCTTCTGCCTAATCTGGGCGGCCAGTCGGGGCTTAATTTAAGCTCGGAGCTGGCGAAAGCCGGCGTCCTCGAGAAGTACGGCGTTGAGATTATCGGCGTCGACCTTGAAGCTATTCAGCGCGGCGAGGACCGCATAGAATTCAAGAAGACCATGGAGCGCCTCGGCATCGACATGGCGCGCTCGGTTCCGGTTTACAGCGTGGAGGAGGCGGAGAAGGTTGCCGCCGATTTCGGCTATCCTTTGGTGCTGCGTCCCGCCTACACCATGGGCGGCACCGGCGGCGGCATTGTATACAACCATGACGAGCTGGTGAACATCGTATCCCGCGGCATCCAGGCTTCGATGATAGGTCAGGTACTGGTCGAGGAAGCGGTCATCGGCTGGGAAGAACTTGAGGTTGAGGTCATCCGCGACGCCAACAACAAGATGCTCACTGTCTGTTTCATCGAGAATATCGACCCCATGGGCGTACATACCGGCGACTCCTTCTGTGCCGCCCCCATGCTGACCATCTCACAGGAGCTGCAGGATCGGCTGCAGGATTATGCCTACCGCATAGTCGAAGCCATCGGCGTCATCGGCGGCACCAACGTACAGTTCGCCCATGACCCCGAAACCGACAGAGTTATTATCATTGAGATCAACCCCCGCACCTCCCGCTCCTCGGCGCTGGCATCAAAGGCCACCGGCTTCCCCATCGCCATGGTGTCGGCTATGCTGGCGACAGGTCTGACGCTGGACGAGATACCCTACTACAAGGGCGGTTCTCTTGCCGACTACAAGCCCCACTGCGATTATGTTGTTATTAAGTTCGCCCGCTGGGCGTTTGACAAGTTCAGCGGAGTGACAGACATCCTGGGCACCCAGATGAAGGCTGTGGGCGAAGTCATGGCAATCGGCAAGACCTATAAGGAGGCCTTTCAGAAGGCCATTCGTTCGCTTGAGAACAGCCGTCCCGGTCTCGGATTTGCCAAGGACTACGCTTCAAAGGATCTGACACAGTTGCTGTCATTGCTTGCCACACCCACCAGTGAGCGCCAATATGTGCTCTACGAGGCGCTGCGCAAGGGCGCCGATATCGACATTCTCTGCCGTCTCACAAAAATCAAGCGCTGGTACATCGAGCAGATGGCTGAACTTGTCGAGCTTGAGAACGAGCTGCTCGCCGCCGACACCATAAGCGATGAGCTGCTTGGCAGACTTAAGCATGACGGCTTCTCCGACAAGTATATCGCCAAACTCAAGCACATCGACGAGGCGGATGTCCGCCGGCAGCGCATAGCCGCGGGTCTGACCGCGGCCTGGGAGTCGGTACCGGTGAGCGGTGTGGAGGGCGACGCCCGATACTACTATTCAACACATCACAAGAGCGAGACCTCTAAAGTTCCCGTCGCAAACACCGGGAGCAAGAAGGTCATGGTGTTAGGTTCAGGTCCCAACCGCATAGGTCAGGGCATAGAGTTTGACTACTGCTGTGTGCATGCCGCCTTCGCGCTGCGCGATATGGGTTATAAAACCATAATGGTAAACTGCAACCCCGAGACTGTTTCCACCGACTACGACACCTCCGACCGGCTCTACTTCGAGCCGCTGACCGTGGAGGATGTGCTGGCAATCTACGCCGCAGAGAAGCCGGTGGGCATCATCACACAGTTCGGCGGTCAGACACCGCTGAACCTTGCAAGAGAGCTTGAGAAATACGGCTGCAATATCCTGGGCACCTCCACCGAGTCGATAGACCTTGCCGAAGACCGGGATCATTTCCGCGCGGTTATGGATGACCTGAAAATCCCCATGCCCGAGTCGGGATTCGCATCCTCGGTCGAAGAGGCAAAGGAGATTGCCAGGACGATCGGCTACCCCTTGATCCTCCGTCCCTCCTATGTACTCGGCGGGCGGGGCATGGAGATAGTCCGTGACGATGAATCGCTGGTTAAATATATGACCGCCGCCATCGATGTCACTCCCGACCGCCCCATCTACCTTGACCGTTTCCTCGGCAACGCCATGGAGACCGAGGCTGACGCCATTGCCGACAAGGGTCACGCCTTCGTTCCGGCTGTCATGCAGCATATCGAGCTTGCCGGCATCCATTCGGGCGACTCGGCCTGTATAGTGCCCTCCATGGACATCTCGGCCGAACATCTCGAGACCATAAGAAAATATACTATCATGATAGCCGACCGGCTGAAGGTCTGCGGTCTGATGAACATGCAGTACGCCATAGCAGACGGCAAGGTGTATGTGCTGGAAGCCAACCCCCGCGCCTCCCGCACCGTGCCGCTGGTGTCAAAGGTCTGCAACATACAGATGGCAAAGGTGGCGACCCGCGCCATAATGAGCGATTACGAGAACACCGAGTCTCCCGTAAAGTCGCTGAAGAACCGCAAGATAGGCTATTACGGCGTCAAGGAAGCCGTATTCCCCTTCAACATGTTCCCCGAAGTCGACCCGGTGCTGGGGCCCGAGATGCGCTCCACCGGCGAGGTTCTGGGACTCAGCGATTCCTTCGGCATGGCCTTCTACAAATCCCAGGAGGCTACCCAGATGAAGCTGCCCGATGAGGGTACGATACTCATCTCGGTAAACGACGAAGATAAACCCGAGGCACTGGAGATCGCCCGCGTGTTCGACCGCCTCGGTTATGAGATTCTCTCCACCGGCGGTACCCTGGAATATCTGCAGAATGCCGGCGTAAGGTGCACACGCATAAATAAACTCTACGAGGGACGTCCCAACATAGTGGACAGGATTATGAACGGCGAAATCGATCTTGTCATCAATACTCCCGCTCCCCACTGCGTCCAGGCTCAGAACGACGACTCCTATATCCGCAAGACCTCCCTGCGCCGTAAAATCAGCTATATCACCACCATGGCGGCGGCAAAGGCGGCGGCTACCGCTCTCGACTACCTCGCCACCAAGCCGGAATCCCCTGTCAAGTCGCTGCAGGAGTATCACGCCTCCATCACCGACTGAGGACATGAAAGTAATATAAAACAACCAGACCGCCGCGGAGCGCGGCGGTCTGACATTCAAGGCAGGTTAACATGCACGACGAACTTACCGAGGTCGACATCAAAAAGATGAAGGAGGAGATCGAGTACCGCACCCTGGTGCTCAAGCCCAGGCTCATCGAGACTCTTCAGGCTGCCCGCGCTCTCGGTGATCTTTCCGAGAACGACGAGTACCGTTCGGCAAAGCGCGACCTCAACCGCAACTACAGCCGCATAAACTATCTCAACCGCATGATAAACACTGCGGTGGTAATTAAGGTCAAAGATACCGATGACCAAACCGTGGGACTTTTCGACCGTGTCACCCTCTGGTACGAGGAGGACGATGAGGAAGGGGAGCTGACAATAGTCACCACCCTGCGCAACGATGCCCTGAACGGCTTTGTCAGCAAGGAATCGCCGGTAGGGCGCGCTCTGCTGGGGCGCAAACTGGGCGATCGGGTCATGGTGAAGGTAAACGACACCTACAGCTACCCGGTGGTTATACGTAAAATACATAAGGGCGAGGACGACGAGTCGCTTGACATTATGAGTTACTAAAATAAGGCTGAAGCAAATAAAAACGGTCGGCTCCGGAATTCCGGAACCGACCGTCTTTATTCGGTTATTTACGCTTTTCCCGCAGCGATGAGAAAAAGCCGCGCATCAGCGCCGAGCATTCGTCAGCCAGCACTCCCGGCACCACTTCGGGGGTGAAGCCCAGCGGATAGGCTGCCAGATTCACAACCGAACCAAACGCTCCCGCGCGGGCGTCCTTCGCGCCGTAGACCACCCGGGGCAGATGGGCGTTGAGGACAGCTCCGGCGCACATGGAACAGGGCTCAAGTGTCACATAGAGGGTGCAATCGGTGAGCCGCCAGTCTCCCCGTACCCGGCATGCCTCATCTATTGCGCGAAGTTCGGCATGTCCCGAGGCTGTCTTCTCCAGTTCACGTGTGTTTCGCGCCGAAGCGATGACCCGGTATTCCCCCGCCGTCCGCTCGGCTATGACGGCTCCCACCGGCACCTCTCCCTCGGCAGCCGCCTCCCTTGCCAGCTCAAGCGCCAGACGCATAAACCCCTCGTCGTGGGGCAGAATAAGCGGAACACGCGGCTCAAAGCGGCCGTCGGCAGGTATGTTGGGGTGTATGCGTTTCAAGTGCCCTCTCTCCTTACCGTTTGATATATACCACTCATTATACCACCCCCTGCCGCGATTTTCAAGAGCAATGAAACACCGGCGGTTTTACATATTCGCAATCGAGTGTAAATATTGCGTAAAATCGCACAAAACGGGCGCGCAGACGCTTTACAATCGACCTGATGTGTGTTAAAATAACTGTGTATGAAATCAATTTGGAGGTGATATCGTTGAACTCGGAAAATCTGCCGCAGGTGTACCAGGTTCAGCGCAGGAACCTTGTACCTGTAAATGAAACAGTCGAACCTCCGCGGGAGAATACGCGCAACCGCAAAACAGTGCGCTTAATCTGCGGCTGGCTGTGCGCCGCTGCGGTGTGTGTTCTTGCGGCTGTGAACATGGTGTCATTGTCGGCTGCCGAAGTGCATATGACCGCCTACGCCGACGGACGAAGACTCGGCTATGTGGAAAACGCCGCGGTGCTCGAAGCCGCGAAATCGGCGCTTGAAAAAAGCATATCGGAGATAACCGGCGAAGCTTACAGCTATCCGGGGAAGATTACCTACCGCCCCGTTGCGGTGCACCGCAGCAAGGAGTGCAGATACCTGTCTCCCGATGAATGTTACCGCATGCTGAGCCTGGGTATGGACGGCGGCGTTTGCGACGCATATATACTGTATATCGACGGCATCCCGGTTGCGGCAAACGAAAACCGTCTCGCCATCGACCGGGCGCTGACCCTTCTGCGGGAGGATTTTATATACCACCATGCCGAATCCGAACTGCCTCAGGGCGTGATGGCCGGCGAGATAGCCGAGATCCGTCTTGTAAATAATGTAAACGTGATCTCGGAGAAGTGCAGCCGGAGCATGCTGCGCACCCCCGAAGAGATCTGCGCAATGCTGTCGGGCGATCACATTGAGGAGGCGCGGAAGAGTATAGACTATGGGATCGAATTCGGAGTCACCCGTTCACGCGGTGCGGGCGTTACAGTGGATGCGGCGGCAGGCGCGGGTGTGGGCGCGGGCGCAGAAGCAGGTGCGGTTTCCGGCGTTTCGACACGCATGGCGGCGACATCATTTCCTTCCGATACCGCCGATACCGCTTCATACGACCGCATATCGATATACCCGGAATTGAAATACACCATGACCCGCTATGATAAGCACAGCGTGGTCGTAAGCTGCAGCAACACTTACGAAGAAGACGACAGTCTGCCTGAAGGTCTGGAATATATAAAGATTCCCGGCTCCGAGGGCGTCAACCTGGTGACCTATGCCACGACCTACGAAAACGGCGTCGAAATCTCCTGCGAGGAGGTAAAAACCGAGGTCGAGATCGAAATGCACCCGAATCTCGTGGTACGCGGCACCAAACAGGTTCCCAACGGTCCCACAGGTTCGCTCATCTGGCCGCTTTACGGCATTGAATACACTATTTCATCCTATTTCGGCGAGGTGCGCGAGGAATTTGACGGCGACGCTTATCACTTCGGCATTGACATTGAAGCCGAAACTGGCACACCCATATACGCAGCCGACGGAGGCACTGTCATCCACGCGCTGTATACCTCCTCCTACGGCAATATGATAATGATAGAGCACAAAACCGGATATGCCACCTACTATGCTCACATGAAAGACCTGATGCTTGAACTGGGCTCCACCGTGCGGCAGGGTCAGGTTATAGGTCATGTCGGCACGACGGGTGTCACCACCGGTCCTCATCTGCATTTTGAATATCGCATCGGCACCGTGCCGGTGAACCCGCTGAAGTGGCTCCCGAAGCTTGAGAAGACGAAATAACCGGCATGGAGAAGCCGGGCATTGCGGCGGTGAAAAGCAGAATTCCGACACCGTGCGGCATAGATAAATCCGGAGTAATACAATATCGAAGCTTCTTCCGGCGGAACGGTCGGACAGATCTGTCCAATGCTCCGCCGGATTTGCATATATCATTTAATTCTATAAGAGAAAGCAGGAACCGACGAAATGAACAGAAAACATCTTGCTGCCGCGCTGCTGGCGGCACTCATGATTTTGACAACATTGCTCTCCGCCTGCGGAGGGGGCTCTGCCGGCGCCGGCAAGCCGGCTGCCGATACAACTACAGCCGCAGAGGAAACCACGGCGGAGACAACATCAGCCCTTGAACAGCTGGGAGCCATGGACTTCGACGGACGCAAGTACACGATTTACGACAACAACACCGTAAAGATACAGACCAATGTCCCTGGCGACTCGCTCAACGGAGAGATTGTTAACGACGCGCTCTTTAACCGGGGCACCTACATGCGCGACCGCTATAACGTGGAGATGATCTATTTTGATGCTCCCGATGTGAATGCCTACCGCAACTCCGTGCTTGCCGACGAGGACAACTATCAGTTGGGTTTCTCGCCGCTTTTCAGCATGACCACCAACGCCACCGGGGGTATTCTCTATGACCTCTGTTCACTGCCCTATATGGAGCTCGATAAGAACTGGTGGTCGCCCCTCTTCTACGAGCAGTTCAGGCTCAACGGCAGAATGTATATCGCCACCGGCGACATCACCCCCGGTACCTATCAGACCCCCTGCTGTCTTTTCCTCAATCTCAAGCTCTATGATGACTACGGCATCGAAACCGACATCTACCAACTTGTCTTAGACGGCGGCTGGACGATAGACGAGCTGACCGCCGTGGTGAAAGACTATAATTACATTGACCTGAACCAGGATACAAAGCAGGGCATAGAAGACTTCTACGGTATAGTCATGCAGCACACCACCGAAACCACCGAGGCCTTCCTCACTGCCGCCGGCAATTCGCTTGCATCGGTCAGCAAGGACGGAACCGGTCTTGAGTTCAACATGCTTGACAACGACAAGGTTCTCACCGCCATCGAAAAGCTGCAGCCGGTATGCCCCTACATCAACTATGCTGAAATTAACGACCCGATAAACCTCTGCTTCAAGGTTGACCGGGGGCTGTTCCTGCAGCACAAGCTGGAGTCGGCGGCTACCCATCTGCGCGACATGGAGTCGCCCTATCTTATCCTCCCCGATCCCAAATACGACGAGGCTCAGGAACAGTATATCTCATGTGTATCCGGATGGTGCTATTCCTTCCCCACCATCCCCTCCACCGCCGACCCGGAATTCGCCGGTTTTATGGCGGAGGCGCTGGCGCGCTATTCCCACGAGAACATCCGTCCACTGGCTTACGAAGTGGTCTATAAGGATCGCGACACCCGCGATCCGCGTTCCGCCGACATTCTCGACCTGCTTTTCAACAGCCTATACATCGACTTCGGCGTGGTTTACAACTTCGGGTCGATTAAGGACGCACTCACACAGGTGCTTTTCGAAGCCAAGCCCTTCGCCTCAACAGTGGAGTCAAAGGTTGACGCCATAAACGCGGCGATGGCCAAGGTTATCGAGAACTGGTAAGGAGCCAGGTATGATATATCAGAAACAGCTTGAGGTAAAATACGAAACCGATATTCTTGTGGTGGGCGGAGGCGCCGCGGGCGTTACAGCGGCGATCGCCGCTGCGCGTATGGGCAAACGTGTACTCATAATCGAGAGCGGCGGCTGTTTCGGCGGCGTCGGAACAACCGGCATGGTCCCCGCTTTCTGCACCTTCGGGGACGGCGTCAACCGCCTCTCTGACGGAATAGGCTGGGAGATACGCTCAAAGGTCTGCCCGGAGAATATAAACGCCAGGGGCGGCGGCGCCTTCCAGGCCGAGACTCTGAAGCGCGCCTACGACGACGCCATAGCCGAAGCGGGCGTTGAGTTCCTTTTCTTCACCACCCTCGCCGACGCGGTGGCAAGGGACGGACATATCGAGTATGTTGTGCTGACCTCTAAGAGCGGCATGTATGCCGTTAAGGCCAAGGTCTATCTCGACTGCACCGGCGACGGCGACTTCACCGCCATTGCCGGCGGCGCATTTGAGCTGGGCAACGAGGAGGGCAAAACCATGCCGCCCTCGGTGTGTTCCCTCTGGACCGACTTCGACAACGGCGCCTACCGCACGGTAAACATTCCGGAGAAACTGGAACAAGCTTTTGCCGACGGCGATGTCTTCACCTATGAGGACCGGCATCTAACCGGGCTCTGCCACCGGCTTGCCGACGAACTGGGCGGGGGAAACATCGGCCACATCTTCGGAACCGACCCTATCGACATGCGCTCCATATCCGACGCCATGGTCTGGGGGCGCAAATCGCTGCTTGAGTATCAGAACTTCTATCGCCGCTATGTGGCGGGCTGCGAAAACATCAAGCTTGTCGAGAACGCCAACATGCTGGGCGTCCGCGAATCCCGCCGAATCGTCTGCGACTATATGCTGAGCGTTGACGACTTCCGCGCCAAGGCGAACTTTGACGACGAGATCGGCCGCTACTGCTACCCGGTGGACATTCATGTCATGGACACCAGTCCCGAGGAGATGGAGCGCTTCAAGCGCGAATTCCGTTCCAATCTGCGCTACGGCGACGGCGAATCCTACGGTATACCCTACCGTTCCCTTGTGCCGGTATCATTTGACAATCTGCTTACCGCGGGGCGCTGCCTGGGCGCCGACCGCCAGATGGAAGCGTCTATCCGCGTCATGCCCGGCTGCTTCATCACCGGTCAGGCTGCAGGAACCGCCGCCGCGCTCTCGCTTGATAAGGACGGCGAGGTGCGTTCGGTTGATCCCTCCCGGCTGCAGAGAGAGTTAAAGAAAGCCGGGGCATACCTCAGACCCGGGCTCGGAGAATAACATTAAACAAACGATTTTTTCGGCGTCGTTCGGTCATATGCGGACGGCGCCGTTTTGTTAAGAATAACTTAAATCAAGAGGGTTGCCATGCTTTACAATAAAGAAACGATTCTTGCTTCACTGTCGCCTGACGCCCTGTTTCGGAATATTACACTGTACGATGTGACCGACTCGACCAATACCCGGCTCAAGGAAAGTATAGCCGTCGGAGATGCCGGTCACGGTGATGTCATGATTGCCGGACGTCAGACTGCGGGCAGGGGGCGGAGAGGACGCAGCTTTTACTCTGGTGAGGGCGGACTGTATCTGAGCGCGGCGCTCGAACCCGGTATAAGCCCTGAAGAACTGACAATACTCACTCCCGCAGCGGCTGTGGCTGTCTGTCGGACTGCCGATGCGATTTTCCCCGGCTCAGACACGGCTATCAAATGGGTGAACGACGTGCAGTATAACAGACTTAAAGTCTGCGGTATACTCACCGAATGTGTCTTTCGCGGCGGCGAGGCTTACGCGGTCATCGGGATCGGAGTCAACCTGTTCGCGCCCGAGGAAGGCTTTCCCGAAGAGCTCGCGGGGATCGCCGGTTCGCTTTGCCGGGGCAGCATCTCCTCCGTTGGCAAAACGGAGGCGGCGCGTATCGCAAACGCCTTCGCCGCCCGTCTGCTTCGCGAACTCGAAGAAGTCTGCCGCCATGTCATGGCCGGCATCCTGTCGTTCAGAGAGGAGTATATCTCCCGCTGCGTGACCTTGGGAAGAAAGGTGGATGTCCATCCCGCGGTCGGTTCGGGCGTGTCGTTCACCGGCATAGCCGCGGGACTTGACGATCGTCTGCGGCTGATTGTACGCCTGCCGGACGGCAGCGAAACCGCCGTGGGCACGGGAGAAGCGACCCTTCACGGCAGCGGCCGGGAGTGACGGGAGGTTCTTCGGCGCTTTATCCGAACCCACAGATTTACATTGAGATAACAAATAACTCGGCAAGTTGTAAAATGAATTGCCCAAGAGAATAAAAAAGGGGTTCCATTGAGGAATGAAACCAGTTATACTTAGGCTGCGAACAAAAGCAACTGGAGGTAACTCAATGGAACAGGTAGATTATA
>JAAZAV010000060.1 GCA_012514145.1 Clostridiales bacterium
AGTGGGTCACCCATTTTACTGAGCCTGTCAAGGCGATTATCTTCGGCAAAAAAATTTATCTGTTTCATAGGTATATTATATCATATTTGGGCGAATATTGCATGAGGTTTTTAGAGATGCCCTTAAGATGCTTGGCATGGTCTCCGCCATGTATGAGCATAGAAAAAAGTATCATTACAATTATCTTGGGCTGTTATTTGCCGGGTTGAGTATCAATCTGCGTGTGAAGCGTTCATATTACTGCTCCGAATTCGTATATGATGTGCTTACGACCGCAAATGTAAAGGGTGTTAACAGACTTTCACTTATCACACATCCTGCGGATTTTCTGCAATTACCGGGTGCACATGTGGTTTATCGCGGCAAGCTCTGCGAATACAGTTATTCTTCGGTATTTTAATGCTGTTGCCCAATAAATAGTGACGAGACCCACCGTTTTTACGGTGGGTCTCGCTGTTTATCCATATATCAGAAATCTGCTTAATAAGGAGTTTTCATAGGTGTCGAACCATTGACAATCGCAACAGACTGCGGAACGCTGACCGTTACATCGTAACAGGAGAATATTTCGTCAACCTTGTCCTTGTCTGGTTTTGGAGTGATTATCGATACTAATGGTACAATGACTAACGATGCTGCCATCGCAGCGGCGCCGGCTACTGTAGGTGTGGTGAAGTGAAGAATCGCGTTTGAGCAAACTATGCCAAGACCCAATATCATGCTGGCCCAGATAGAAGCGATCGTGGTGCGCTTCCAGAAGAGACCGTAAAGGAACGGACCAAGGAAGGCACCTGCCAGCGCACCCCAGGACAAGCCCATGAGAGAGGTAATGAGGCTGTTGGGGATTAGTGCTATTACCACCGAAATGATGATAAAGGCGGCGCACATTAGACGTATAAGGTTCAGTTCGCGTTTACCCTTGAAGAAATCAGGATTGATAGTCTTGCAGAAATCGGTGATGAATGTAGACGCCGAAGTGATAACAAGCGAAGCCAGCGAGGAAATCGATGCGGAAAGTACTACAAGCAGCACCAGTCCGATAAGCGCATCGGGCATAGCAGTGGTGACCATAGTTGGGATAATGTCATCGAAAACAATCTTGTCTGCACTGTAGAAAAGACGTCCGAAACCGCCGATAAAGTAGCAGCCGCCAGCGATAATCATTGCAAATACGGTTGAAATGACTGTACCTTTCTTGATAGCCTTCTCATCACGGATGGCGTAGAATTTATGAATCATGTGAGGCAGTCCCCAGGTGCCAACGCTTGTGAGTATGACAACAGATAAAAGGTTAAGGGGATCAGGACCGAACATTGAAGTAAAAGCACCGTGAAGTCCGGGGCGGGTCTCACAAGTTTTCTGAGAAAGAAGTTCTATTGATGAGGCGAGACCGCCATTGACATTTAGAACACCGGTTACTATGAGAATTATGCCTACCAGCATAATCATTCCCTGAATGAAGTTGTTGACAGCGGTGCCCATGTATCCTCCGGCAATAACATATATCGAGGTTAGAACAGCCATTCCGAGAATACACCATATCATGTCAATACCAAAACAGGCAGCGAAGAGCCCTGAAAGTCCCTTGTATACCGACGCGGTGTAGGGAATCAGGAAAATGAATATAACAACAGCGGATAATAGCTTAAAAACACGGCTTCCGTAACGCTTCTCAAAAAACTCAGGCATTGTTGAAGCCGCCATACTGCGGGTCATTACGCGGGTACGGCGTCCGAATATTACCCAAGCTAAAAGACTTCCTATCATGGCATTACCGATGCCTATCCAGAGTGCTGAAGTACCGAATGCCCATCCAAACTGGCCGGCATAGCCTACAAACACGGTTGCCGAGAAGTATGATGTACCATAAGAGAAGGCAGATAGCCAGGAGCCGACATTACGTCCGCCGAGTACGAAATCGTCAGCTGATAAATTTTGCTTTGAATAGATCAGGCCGACCAGCACTGTTACAATGAAGAATGCCGCCAGCATTGCAATTTTGATTACCATAATAAAACTCCCTGCGGCCGGTTTTCGGCTCGCGCTTCTCCGACGCTGTCTGAATTTTAACGCCGTGTCATGTCGGCTGATACGGCGCGCCGGCGATGAGTCCTATTGGGGACTGATGTCACGTAAAACAAAAAACCGCCCTCTTAAACAGAGGGCGGTGTAATCCGCGGTACCACCTCAATTACCAAACGGACATCACATAAAACATATGCATGTCGTCCGGTCTCATCGAATACTCCTACATCCGCCATAAAAACGATACGGCTGCAGTCCGATCGTCAAGGCGCCAAAGGGTTATATCCCGGTGCTGTAACATGCACCCCACGTCACAGCCTACTCTCCGTGTCCGCGGATTTCGGTGTGCGGCTCTCGTGATGTATCCGCATAAGCCTCGGAACGCGCCTCTCACCATACGGCAACTCTCTGTGAACCTCTTCAAATGCGATAAGTTACGGTTCCCATATCCGCACCGGACAAAACATGCGGGAAAACCGTTTCTTACTCCCGGTCATAGCCTTTCATTGAGTTATAACTATTTGAAGTATAACTATTTTATTTGAATTTGTCAATAGACTTTGAAAATCTAATATATTAGGATTAAATCAAAGACTCAGTAGCTAATGCGCCGAATCCAGTCTTCACGGGCAGCATATGCAGCGCCGAGCAGAGCATATCCTGCCTTCGATTCGGCAAAAACTGTGTCCACACATAGTTCAGGCAGCAGAAGCTCGTTAAGAGTGTTGCGAAACAGTATTTTGTTTTTCCTTTGCACACTGTGTTCAGAGTCGAGCACAACAGTACCACAGCCTGTTATGAGCAATATATTATATACAGAATAAGCGAGCAGTTTCCACTGTTCATCTTTAGGACATTTATCGGAGAGCAGTGACATCAATGACCTGCCATCGGTTGAGAGCGCCATCCGGCTTATGGGTATCTCGCCGACATACTGGTCATCGGAAACGAGTCTTATGCAGCGCAGGGGGATATCAATACTAATGTATAGCACATCGCTGCCGTATTTCTGTCTGATATATATCAGAGCCGCAGTTAGTTTGGTGCAGACGGACGACACCTCTGTCATCAGTGCTGAACCGATTATATTGCGTATATAGTCCGGGGGCATGTCGGTAATATCCGAGATTACTGAGACACCGATACACGAGCCGTACTCGTAGTTATTTTGAAGATATAGGCTTAGGTCGTGACCGAAGTAGAACAAGGTCTCGTCATATGATTCCGCCTTAGCGGTTGTCAAGGTAAATCTGTCAATTGCCTTATTATAAATATCCGTAATAACTGCCGACGGCGGGTTGTCGGCAAATATGATGACGGTATACAGAGAATCACGAAGGGTGAGCATACCGGCTAATCTTCCGGTTTTCGAACCCTTGCGGGACTGCCGTTCCTCATCCAGTATACCTGCAGCGAAAAGGGCATCTGCAGCCTTGCCAACAGTCATAAGGCTAAGTCCGGTCATTTTTGCAATATCCGATCTGCTGACAGATTTCTTTCCTGCCAACGCATCAAGTATAGCAGACATATTCTCTTTTTTTTGCGCCGATTTAGCACTGATCTGTCCGGTTTTGGTCAATTAGTTCACATCCCTCATGAGCATTTCCGTCAGATACGGATAATATTATCATTGATATTCTGTGATGTATGTGGTATAATGACAAGGTAATTTTCACAATACGGAGAAAGATGATTAATGTTTGGAAGACTATGCAAAATAATAGCAGAAAAATTTAAAGTCGGTATCACGGCGGAAAGTATAACCCGTGATTTTAGTATAATTGAGGACTCGGGAGCCGATTCTATTGAACTTGTTGAGCTTATAATGTCAGTGGAGGATGAGTTCGGTATAGAAATACCTGACAGTGATCTTGCTGATTTCAAAACAGTAGGCGAACTGTCTGATTACCTCGTTGAGCATCTTGCTGCATAACAAAACATGGTGGTGATATAAAATCTGCTGTAAATTAGCCGGTCTGGCAGTTTTATATCTGCTTAAAGAGAAAACACCCGCTTGTGCTTGAGCGTATAGCAATACCGGATCAACTTTATGGATAGTATAGAGTAATAAATATATCAGCTGTGCTCGCGCGAGGATAGCTGTCTGCCGAATTTCGGAATAGTAAACAGGACGACAGCGGCAGCATTGAATGCGACGGCTAATAGCATTCCTCCCCTTACTCCGATGCTCTCTGTGATAAGGCCTCCACAGAAACCGGCAAGCACCTTGGGGATGCCTGAGGTCATACTGTAGAGCAGGGTCTGAACCGTGGCGATCATCCTTCGGTCTATGTGACGTGTTATATACATTGAAGCAGAGTAGGTTATAAGCGTTGGGGAAAGACCTGTAACAAGCGCAGCGGCAAATATCGCAATCTGATTTTCCAGCAGCGCTAAGGAAAGATATCTCATCACTGCCAAAAGGGCGCCGGTAATTACAAGTGTGCGCAGGCTGAAGCGTTTATAGATTCGGTTAAACAGCATGAAGAAGGGAATTTCACCCAGAACCGAGACGAAAACACATACCCCCCAGACGCTTTGGGGCATCTTAAGCTCGGTTGTGAGGAATGTTGGGTAGAAATTCAGGTAATATGCCCAGGTGAACTGAGATACTGCCATAGCCACGAACAGTAGCATAAGGGGAAAGCAGCAAAATATTGACTTTATATCAACAGGCTCTGACTTTTTAGCATGACCCGAGACCTTGGGCATGAGGATTATTGATAATGCGGCAAGTAGCGCCACTGCTGAATACACATAGAAGACGATATAGATGTTCTTCTCGGTAAATGGAGTAAGTATCATTGGAATAATACCGAAAACCAATGTTCCGGACAGTCTGATCGGTCCGTATGCCACACCGGAAATAGAAGTATATTCCAATGTAATGGTATCTATCATTCCTCCGAAGGGTGACATGAAGAACATCAGCAGGAACATTGTTAAAAACAGCCAGACAAACGAATTGTCAATCGGCAGCAGCAGGTAACATATTGCAGATCCAAGCACGGTGATGAGCATAATCGTGTTCTTGTATTTCGCACGGTCGGCAAGTATGCCCCAGAACAGAGGAGCAAATATTGCTATCAGAGGCCCTACCGAAAGAAGCACCCCGACAGATGCCGGAGTGTGAAACTTACTCAAATAGAGTTGAATAAAACAGTAATAAAGTGCGTTCAGTCCATAGATGAGTCCGTTCGCAGCGGTCAGCGCGGCTATGCCGACAATCGAACGGAGCCGAGAGGTATTCATGTTGAGGTGTATCCTTCCAGAGATAAAATTCCAATTAAGTATATCACAGGCTTCTCAGAAAAACAATATGAATTTTGAAAAAATGTAGACAAACGGACTTTTTGATGTTATAATGTCGTAAAGTATGCATCATTGGAGGAGGTTCCGAAGATGAGCGAAAAGAAAATGGCGGTAATGTATGGTGCAGGCGGCATCGGCCGCGGCTTTCTGGGTCAGTTGTTTTATCTATCCGGCTATGACACTGTGTTTATCGATGCTAAGGAGCAGTTGGCTGCCGAGATAAACCGCTGCGGTCAGTATCCTATCTACATAACCAACGGCGACAGATATGAGCCTTTTATTGTAAGCAATGTCAGTGCTGTTGCTGCCAGCCGCACTTCAGATGTAGCAAAGAAGATTTCTGAGGCATATGTTATGGCTACGGCAGTGGGAGCTAATTATCTAAAGCACATCGCCTCGGATATTATTGCCGGTCTGCGTATGCGAATGGTACGAGATGCCGAACCGCTCAATATCATTATCTGCGAGAACATAATTGATGCCGATGTTTATCTGCGTACCATTGTATGCGAACAGCTTAATGAAGCTGAGAAGGCGTGGTGTCAAAAGAATGTGGGTTTTGTAGAAGCATCGATTGGACGTATGATTCCTGCGGTTCCCGAACACATTAAAACAGTAGAACCTCTGGCGGTCTGCGTCGAGCCATATTCAACTCTTCCGGTTAATAAAAAAGCGATAGTCGGTGAGACACCGGATATTTATAATCTTCTACCATCCGAACCATTTCAGCTCTATGTGCGCAGAAAGCTCTATATGCACTATATGAGCCACGCAATAACGGCATACCTTGGTGCAATATATAATTACAAGTATATCTATGAAGCTTCCGGTGATTTCGGTATCCGCTTTGTTACTCTTGGAGCGCTTACCGAGGCTTCGAACGCCCTTGCCCGCGAGTTCAGAATCGACAATTATACACTGCTTCAATATTCATTTGACCTGCTGTCGCGTTTTGACAACCGTCTGTTGGGCGATACAATAGCTCGCGTCGGCCGCGACACCGCGCGTAAACTTTCAGCAGACGATCGAATCTGCGGTCTCATACGACTCTGTCATAAAAACAGTGTGACTCCCCACTATGTTATGATAGGGCTTGCCGCCGCACTGCACTTTAACTGTGAGGGTGACGAATCCTCTCGGGAGGTGTATGAGTTTACCAGGAGTAACGGTGTACGCGCGGCTCTGGCACATTACAGCGGTATCACCGACCCTGCCATATGTGAACGTACCGAGCGGCTGTATAACATGCTCGGCAAAGCTCCGTTGCTGGATCTGATAAATCTGCCTGACTGAACATAGGGTACTGATGACATCTCGATAATCAGCTTTTTCACGGATTAATAATTAACATCAACTGATTGTTACCCGCCGTTCGGATGTTTCCGGACGGCGGAGTCATTATCTTAATTGACAAAAAGAAAAACCTCAATCTGTCAAAATGCACAATTTACATATTTTGTTTGAAATGATAAAATTACTTGGAAACGTCTTAGCAACTGAAAATGAGGAAATACCATGTATAAAATAGAAAACGAACTGCTGAGCTACACGGTAAACGACGAGGGTTTGGCAGCATCGATAGTTAACAAGCTGACCGGGTGTGAACTTATAACGCATCCCATGCCGATATGGAAGCTGATATATTCAGAGGGAGAGACAATGGAGCGTCCGGTGTTCGGCATCGGTCAGTCCTTCACCTGTGACATCTCTAATGATGTGCTTGGTCGTCCCAATATGACAATAGTCTTTGATCGACCCCGTTCCGACAATCGTGAACTCGGCTTGACTCTGACACTTGAGTTTTCGCTTAAGCACGATCGCCTGACGGTTACGGCAAAGCTCGAGAATCGCGACGAATGTACCATACCCGAAGTAAGTATAACTGCGTTTAACGGTATATCCTCGCTTTGCGGCGACCCCAACGAGGATTCACTGATGTACCCGATGCGTCTCGGTATGCGCGTACCTGCCCCATCGCTGCGCGACCTGTCGACATACGCCGGCTTCCGAAAATACGAGCGTCACGATTTCCTGCATACCGATATAGACCGGCTCTACCCGGGCGAGTGCTCAATGCAGTGGTATGATCTGTATAACGAGAAGTGCGGAATATATGTCGGCTCTCACGATTCCACCGGCAGCACGGTTTGTCTGCATATTGAAAGGGATGTTAAGCATAACCTGCTTGGCTTAGGCATGATCTTCTACCCCTTCTGTGAGACAGGTGAGATCTGGAGGTCTGAGCCGGTGGTCTATGCACCTCATGAAGGCGATTGGCACGCAGGGGCAAAAATCTATCGTAGTTGGATGGAGTCTGTGGGCTACACTCCCCCTGTATCACCCGACTGGATGCAGTGCTTCGAAGGCTGGCTGAGGGTTATTTTAAAGCCGCAGCACTGTGAAATAAACTGGGATTATTCAATGATACCTGAACTCTTCGACGAGGCACAGGCGGCTGGATTGGACACCATATTTCTTCTTGGTTGGGAGAAGGGCGGCTTTGCGCGTATGTGGCCGGATTACGAACTTGACGAGCGTCTCGGCGGCGAGGAAAAGCTGCGTGCAGGCATAGAGTATGTGCATTCAAAGGGCGGACGCGTAGCCATGTTCCTCAGCTACTTCCTTATTGACCATAAGAGCGAGTTTTACCTGAATGAGGGCGGTGACAGCTGCACCATCCGCAATATCTGGGATGAGGAAATACCCTTCTCTGAAACCTACTGTGGCGAGGGCACTTACCGCAAGATGGGCAGCACTCCCATGCCGATGTTCGCTGCCTGTCCCGGTTCACCCCTCTGGCAGGAGAAGATGATGAAATCAGCGGAATACTGTCTCAGGCTCGGTGCAGACGCGGTTTTATATGACCTGGGCGGCAGACCACCCTACTTCTGCTTCTCGAAAGATCACGAGCACAAGAAGCCAAGCCGTACCTGTGAACATAAGGCGCTGAAATACCGCGAACTTCGTGAATTAGTGCGCAGCTACGGCAATGATCGCGCCATATTTATGGAGGATGTTGTTGATATTTTCAACGAATCAATGGATCTTACCCATGGAAGCGCTTTCGTACCGCGTTCCAGCACCAACTGCCCTGAGCTATATCGCTATACCTTCCCGGAACATCGCTGCACCAACCGGGAGATGGGTCTCGACGAGAACAACTACCGTGACAACATCAACTACACTTTCATGTATGGGCTTTCCTATGATATGACCATTTACCGCTGCTGCGGGCGTATGTCTGACATACCAAACTATGCGGCGTATATGAGCGAGGTGATAGTCCTGCGAAAGAAGCATGCAAAGCATCTTCATTATGGGAGATTTACCGACCGTGACGGATTCACGCTTGAGACTTCAGGTGATGCCTCGGTTGACGGACGCTCATATCTCGCTGCCGACGGTTCGGTTGGAGTGGCGCTTTGGAATCTTAAAAAGGCAGAAGCTGATATCACCGTCACAATAAACGGACGCCGTATTTTTCTCACCGTTCCCGCGGATGGCGTGGCATTTGCTGAATAGGCAATATCATTGCACAAATATACCCCCGGCTTTGAAAACCGGGGGTATATTTGCGTATATGAAACATCAGCCTTCAATCGCGATATAGAAGTCCTGAATCTGCTTAATTGCCTGTTCTTCCTTAGAGGCGTAGAAAGACGAGAAGTTATTATTTTTCTGATTAACCATATTGCATGGGAAATACATAAATGCCTGAAGTGCGCCGTCAAGTCCGAAGAAAGTCATGCCGGGATCATACAGAAGACCGTCAGCACAGAGTTGGAGCATCTCGATAGATTCCTCGTCACGGCAGACCTTCTGGTTAAAGAGCGACTCATAATATGCCGGAGCAACATTAATATAGGAGAAGTACCCTAACATTTCGCAGACATTTCCCACCATATTGGGATCGGGTACGGTAACGGGAACGGTTAGCAGTTTGCCATAATCATCAATGTGGTAGGTCTCCTGCGCCTCGTCGAATTTCGGGTATGGAATAAGGCCGTAATCGGTCTCACACTCGCGGAGGTTGGTCATCCAGGTCAGCTGCTGAAAAAAGAACAATACGCGACCGCTGTCCATGGGAATGTACATGTCCTCGGTCAATACAGCCTTCCAGGGATATGTCCATGCCAGTTTCCGAGTGACGATGATGTCGTAAATCTTTTCGAGCATAGTGATCATACGCTCGTTGTTGACAGCAGGCATGAGCATACCCTCATCATTGACTTTAGTCAGCGGAATCTCGCATCCAGCGCGGAAGGAGTTGACAGGATGGTCTGCCATGATACAGATGCCGTAAGCGTCGTTTATATCAAAATCGCCGTCGCCGTCAATATCGCGGGTGATTACCTTCGACATATCGGTCATTGAGTCAAGCGTCCAGCCGCCTTCTCGGACGAGGTCGTAGAGATTGCCAAAGTTATACTCCTCTGCCATGCCCTTATTGAAGGCAACAAGGCTATAAGTGGGCAGCGCGTATGATGACTTTGCAAAGAAGTTCTTGCCGGACACAGTGAGGTTCTCGGTTACTGACGAATTCCAGTATACATGGGAGAAGTCTACTGTCGAAATAGTATTCCAGTCAAGAATCATGTGCTGGGTGACAAGTGCGGTGTTGCCGCGCATGTTATTTGAGAGCACAAGCTGATATTTATTGTCGCCCGCCATTATCGAAGCGTTGACAGCGGGAATCAATTCGACTTCCTGCAGTTCGCAGTTATAACCCATGTCGATATTGAAGTATTCCTCTGTCATGAGTGTACGGGAATACAGCTCATCGTAGAATACATCGCCCGTTTCCTCATCGGCAAACATCAGCTTGTTATAAGTCTGACTGAAGGCCGCCTGAATAAAGAAGGAGGCGCCGTTGTAATCAATTTTGTCTACATAAGGCTGAAGCTCGGTTTCAACCTCGATGGCAGAGGTGGTGTCGGCAGCAGTTGTAACAACAGCCGTTTCTTCACCGCCTTTGCAGGAGACAAGCATAGCGATGAATGTCAGCGCCGCCAGCATCAGCGAGATTGTACGCTTAATAGTCAATTTATCATCCTCCACAAGTTTCCATATTACGGCGTCGAATAATCACACCACATATTTATTCAAGTGTCAATTTATCAAACCGTTTAGTGTTCCAAGAGCGCAGTTCATCGCCTCGATTATGCTTCCAAAGACCTTCACATTAGGCATTCCCGAGTTCTCCAGTGCCTCGCGACTTTGATGCCCTCCGGCGACAAGGAAACATTCAGCCGATGTTAGTGTTGCTATAGCTGACTCGGCGTCATGCAGGGTGTCACCGATGAAGAGCACCGAACGGGGATTGGTTTCTTCTGCCCAGCGCTGAGCCAGATGCGTCTTGCTTTCGGCTTTGATGTTGTCATTGCCGATGATCTCGGAGAAGCAGCTCTCAAGTCCCAGATAACGCAGCTGATAGGCAAGCATGTCCGCTTCGGTTGCGGACAGCAGGACCTGAACCGCTCCTGCGGCATCGAATGCAGCAATTGCTTCCAGCACTCCGGGTCTGAGACCTGCATCCCGAACATTTATCATGTATTGTTCCACCCATTCAACCGCCAGATCATCATATGACTCCGCGTCAAAATCAAAGCCAAGCTGAAGGTAGTAGTTGAATATTGGAAATTGAAATACACTGTGATATTGTTCAAGCGATTCGACCTGCGGCAGTCCACGCCGGGCAAGCAGAGTATTGACGCTTTTTATGCCGACCCATACATCATCAAGTATGGTGCCGTTGAAGTCCCAGACGATATGTGAGTATTTCATGACTAATCGAAATCAGCGGCGCAGCACTGCCGAGTCGGTGACCGGGCAGGCCGAGCAGAGGAGCACTCTGCAGCCATCAGCGGTAAATGGAACGGGCTTACCGTCGATTTCAAGCTTCGTACCTTCGGCGGAGAAGGGAAGAGAGAGTTCTCTCAGCGGCAGAGCGCCATCGGCTATGGTGAGAGTCAGACTGTCGGCGGTGATGACAACATTGCCCCAGGCGCAGTCAAGACTCCAGACACATGAGAAACTCCCCTCGGTCATAACTTCTGGCTTGGGAGCAAAGCCGATTTTGCCCTTTGTCATATCGAAGCTGAAACCCGAGAGAATCGGAATCATCGCCCAGCTTGCCATGGAGCGGGCGTAGTTGTTGCCGCACTCGATTTCGTTCCAGGGGTTGCGGTTCTCGCCGTTGTAGCGGTCGCGTATTGAGGTTACCAGTTCCACCGCTTCGTTCACCATACCTTCGGACGCCATAAGTCCAGCAAGCTGATACTCGAAGCCGTGCATAGTCTCCTGACAGTAGGGAATCGGAATGGCAGGCTTCTCGGTGCCTTCGGGATAAACGCAGATGTAACTGCCCGACTCGTCATTGAGTGAAAAAATACGCCAGGGGTTGTAATGTTCGCGCACAGAACGGCAGAAGTTGTGCTCATACATCGAACGAAGGGCTGTCTTTGTATTGTTCTCATCAAATATCCTGCCGAGACCTATGATGTTAGCATGCCACTGACCGCAGAGCTGGTCGATTTCACTGCCCTCACCTATCTGGTATTTTATCTGCCCCGCCTCGCTGTTCCAGTAGGGGTTCTGTCTGCCGGTAACATCGCGGTCCCCGGGGGAGTATTTGTCAAGTATATCCCTGTCATACAGGTCGATCTTCTGAATGTACCATTTACCGTTGAAGAGATTCTTCTCGGACCATTCAGAGCCGCGTGCGAAAAGTTCACGGTATTCGGCGGCGGATTCCGGCTCACCCATTGCCTCTGTCATCTCGGCGCCCGCCTTTAGTGCCGCCAGGTAAAAGCCCTCGAGCCAGGATGACGGTCCGAACAACTCCATGTCAAGAGTATGATGCTGACGTCCCTCGAGCACACCGTCCTTGTCTGCGTCCCAGCGGTCAGGATTGTCGGGTGACCAGGCGTATTCCAATGATTTTTTAATCCTCGGCCAGTAGGTGCACAGCCATTCGGTATCACCGGAGATCTTCCATTCGCGCCAGGATTTTATGACACCGCCCATCTGGCCGTCCACACAGGCGCGGAAACCGCTTCTGCCGCGTCCGAGAGGGAGCTGCATACGGAATGGCATACGTCCAGTGTCCTCGAAGTTGTAGTCGAAATCTAACTCGCGCATTGAACGCTCAAGAGCGGGAAAGAGGAACGCTGCGGCATAGGTGTAGTTCCAGACATGGGTGCAGCTGCCATCACAGGAGCCGGTATTCTGATGTACACCCTCCCAGCCGTAGAGTTTGCCGTTCTCAAGGCGCAGCACGGTTGGTGATTTAAGAACCGAGAGAGTAGCCGAAGCCGCTTCGATTACCGGTTCGGGCAAAGTGGAGGAGAAAAGCGTTTTTCGGAAACTGTCGGTTGCTGTCCAAAGCCTGTTCCAATCATCAAGGGCATATCTGACCACATCCTCAGCAGACTTCCAGAGTACGGCGTAGTAATTGCGCCATGTAACATCTGCACCGTCACTTCCATCAGCGTTCTTTTTCTTAAGCGGGCTCCAGTAGTTATAGTTGTTAGGAATATACCACGCCAATATAAAACGAGCTGATACCGTCTCGCTGGGTTTTGCGGAGAGTTTCACGGCAAGACTGCCATGATCGCCGTTTCGGTTGGCGGTATCTGTACTGCTGTAATGGCGGGGCTTCAGGTAGTCATACTCTGTGAAGTTGCGCCAATAGGTTTCGAGAGCGTCGCACCAGCCGCCGCGGTACCAATACTCCTGAATCTGCGGTGAGTTACTTTCACAACCGGTATCTACCGCCGCGCAAAGTTCGCCGTATTCAATACTGTCAGTCGGTACATTATCCGAGCGTCCGAAGCGGATATAGCCGCGGTTTCCGTCAATGCTTGCAGTGTTGACCGAATCTCGCCAGGGATTCTTGGTTGTAAAGCAGAAAGTATAGTCGAGAGGTTGGTTCGTTGTATTTGTGACACTAACTTCGAAAAATGCAGCGGGTAGTGATGAATCATCCTCTTGGCGCGGAATAAGCGGGTTAAAGGCGGTGAGCAAGGCTCTGCCCGGGAAGTTGACATCCTCGAAGTCGATTTTTGCTATTGGAAACTCACCAGTGAAGGTACAGCACCGGAAATGCGGGAAACCCGCCATTGACTGGGAAGTAAGCCCCATGCCGGTTCCGGCAAAGTTTTTTTGGGCATCACCCATTAGTACACGGGCATCAAGCAGTTTTCCGTCTTTCGAGTTGGTCTTAATTGCGAAATGAGTGTGACCATTATATGAGCCTTTGCTGGGACGGTTGAAAATCTCCCAGTCGATGAAGCCGCCGTTGCCGGCCAGTCCTATGCTGCCGCTGCCGATTCCTCCGAGCGGGAAGGAAATCTCGCGCAGACGGGAGCCGGTGTATGTTGTTCTTTTCATTTTCATATCCTTTCTGTTGTCTGTATTAGGTTTTGAGATTGTTCTGCTGAACCGAGCAGAGTTTGGTGTATATTCCGCCGAGGTGCATAAGTTCGTCATGGGTACCCGATTCTGCGATGCGGCCGCTTTCAAGCACAAGTATCTTGTCTGCGCGTCTTATTGTGGACAGGCGGTGCGCGATGACTATTAGCGTCTGTTTCCCTGCAAGGTTTTCAAGCGCCGCCTGGATTTTTGCCTCGGTTTCCATGTCAACCGCCGAGGTAGCCTCATCAAGCATTAAAACCGGTGAACGTCTCAGCACAGCACGGGCGATGGCAAGCCGCTGCTTCTGTCCGCCGGAGAGACGGACACCCCTCTCGCCGATTAGGGTCAGATAACCATCGGGCATTTCCCGGATGAATTCATCGGCACAGGCAATTTTTGCCGCTTCGATCACCTGTTCCTCTGTGGCATTATCGAGGCCATAGGCGATGTTGTCATATATCGAGCCGTTGAAGAGAAAGACATCCTGGATTACCATCGAGAGATTTTTTCTCAGCGATTCGATAGTTATATCTTTGATGTTTCTGCCATCCAGCCTGATTTCACCTTGATCCGCATCGTAAAAGCGCCCCGCAAGCGACATGATTGTAGTCTTGCCCACACCTGTGGCGCCTACAAGCGCCACCATTTCGCCCGGTTCAGCAGCAAAGCTTATGTCATCTATGACCTTGATACCATCGTTATAACTGAAACTGACATGGTCAAATTCCAGCCGTCCTTTGGCATTCACAAGCGGAGTGGCATCTGGTGCGTCAAATATGTCCGGCTCAGTATCCAGAAGCTCCATAACGCGCTGACCACCGGCGATAGCTGACTGAACATCCTCCACCAGACGCGCCAGTGCTGCAAGAGGAGTATAGAATAGACTTAAATACATGAAGAAACCTATGATGTCAGCAAGGGGCATAGAGCCGCACAGCGATAACATGCCTCCGATTCCCATAACGGCAATTGTACCCAGAGATGTTATCAGTTCAACCGAGGGATGGTATACGGCGTTAACATAGTTGGCGTGAATATTTACATCGCTGTAGTGCCTGCACCAGCGGGTCATCTTCTTATGTTCGTAGTCCTCACGTCCGAACGCCTGGATCTCTTTAATACCCGAAAGATTGTCCTGCAGAACTCCGTTCAGATCACCAAGAACCTTAGCGTTTATTTTGAAGAGCGGCATTACCTTCTTCGAGAATACACGGCTGAGCAGCAACACAAAGGGGACTGGTACAAGAGTGACAAGTGCCAGCGTGGGATTTATCAGGAAAATCATTACCGACACGCCAATGATGACAAGCACATTTGTGATAAGATCTGGCAGTGCGTGGGCTATAAGCTGCTCAAGCAAACGTGTGTCGTTCACAATACGGCTCATGAGCTGACCGGTCTGTTTGTCGCTGTAAAACTTCATTGAGAGTGTCTGTAGCTTGTCATAGCAGCGCAAGGTGAGTGCTCCAACATATTCCCAGGCTGCAACATGTGACTGAGACATGGCAAGAAAGCGGCAGATGGCACGCAATACATAAGCTCCCACGAGTATACCGCAGTAGAACAACACGCTGTCAACCGTGAGTGAGCCGTCCTGAATCGATCGTGTGAGTTCTCTGACCAGCGCAGGTGTGACTAGCCCGAGCAGAGAAGCTCCGACAAGACCGATAACCGCCAGCACGACGTGCCAGCGCCACTTTTTAGCCATCTGCAGAACACGTAAAACAACATTCATAACGTATGCCGACTCCGATATATATTATTTGATCAATGATATCACAATCACACAGCGTTTTCAATAAGCAAAAGAAAAACGTTGTCCTTGCGGGTTATAAGTGCCCGACAGAGTTTCCGGATAGTGTATATTATGAAACTCTTCTATCGTGTTTACACAGTTATATCTTGAGCAGATTAATAAATATATGTGTTTATGTGTAAACAACATAAAAAGCGAACCGAAGCATTTGTCTCCGGTTCGCTTGGCAGGTTTTGTCATGAAAGACTTTGCATGAACTTTTCAAGTGTGGCGTTCACACTGTCGGTTATAGCCGCTGTTGTAGATACTGCGGCATCCTGATTCTTATGATAAATATTCTCCATGTAGACATAGTATGTTGCACTCGGCCATATGCTGAGTCCGAGGTCATAAAATGCACCTTCGAAGATAATATCAAGCATAGCCTCTGATTCGTTGTCACGGGAATATTTTGTCTTAAGAACAGTTTCCTGATAAATCTTAAGCAGTTCAAAGTGGGAATGAAAAGAGAGTGCCTCGATAATTATACCAATGTTGTCGTAACGGTTTTCGTTTATTGTCGCCGGGAGCACGGCAGCAGCGCCGCCGGATGTCAGTGTATAGTATTTTTCCTGCTCCTCATTATACTTCGGAAAGGGCAGAATACCTATTTCCTGACTCATATCGCGATAGTTGGCGATACCCTTCGTGGAGGTGCCGCAGAATAGAGCTTGACCGTTTTTGAACATAATCTGTGACTTGGCGGAGCCGTTATGGATGTCGTTTACCGGGTTGAAGTATATTGTCTCTTTGGCAAAAATCTGATAGACTTTCTGCATAACCGAGATTGCATATTCATTGCCGTCAATGGCAAAAAAAGGATAGCCATCAGCGTCAGTATCGATATACTTGACGCCGCCGCCGGTCACCAGCGAACCGTGGATAAGTTTGAGAGCGCCTACAATGCCAAACTGGTCGGATTCATTAAAGACACTGTCGCCGTTTAAGTCTGCTACGAAGTTACGGCTGATATTGGCAAGTGCGTCATATGTCCAGCTGCCGTCAAGCACAATGTCATACATGCTGTCACCGCCGTAGTTGGCATACATCTCCTTGTTAAAGAGAAGCGCGAAGCCGCGGGTATTCATAGAGAGGGAAAAATCCCCCACTGCGGCGAACTGTACGCCGGCGAGTTTGAAAACATCCTTGGCATCCTGATTCCACCAGGGCTGTTCAAAATCACAGTAGTCAAGCAGATTCCATGACAGCAGTTCACCATTGGCGAAATGGGTATTGAGGGTCTCGTCATAAAGCATGGCGATATCGTAAAGGTCGTCTCCGGCGAGAACGACAGAGGTCAGTGTGTCCTGTACCGCGCGAACGGTCGTCTCGGTTATTGAGGCGTTGAAGCGATCTTCGATTGTTCGGTTACGTGTGTAAATAGCATCGTTAATAAGGTCACCGCTCTGCTCATCGGCAGTCAGTTGATTTATTGACCAGGTGAGGTAGGTATCATCATAGTTATAGAAACGAAGTTCGAAGCCATCCATATCGGTTTCAGGCAGACCATCGGTAAGAGCGGCGGCCTCTGTTTCTGTCGTTTCGACAGGAACGGTTTCCGTTTCGGTGAATGCAGGGGTATCTGTGACGCCGCAAGCGGAAAATGTAGCAAGTGATACGGTTGCTAACAGGAGTGATATTAACTTTTTCATTTGTTTATAAATATCCCTTCGTATAAAAAATAATCATAGGGCAAGGAGCGACTGAAGCTCGGAGATATTAACATCACGCGGTGAGATTCCGTATTTGACAGAGAGCGCAGCGGCATAACCAGCAGCTTCGCCGATACCGAGGCAGATCGGCATAACTCTGAAATTGGAGTGAGCCATATGTGTGCCCGAAATACAGCGTCCGGAGAGCAGCAGTCCGTCAACTTTCTCGGGAACCAGACAACCGTAGGGAATAGTGTAACCGTTAAGCTGAGGAAACTTATGCTGCACACCGGTACGATCCAGTCCAGCGCCGGTGATATTATGGACATCGAAGTTGAAATGTGCGCCGCGAACAACCCAGTCGTCGAACTGACGGGCTTCTAGAATATCTTCTTCGTTGATTGTTCTAACACCTCTGAAATGACGTGTCTCGCGTATTCCAAGCATGGAACCGGAGCTGACAATATAGCAATGCTCATATCCTGGAACATACTCTCGCAAAAATTTAACGATATGCTCCATCTGCTCTCGGCAGACTATCTCGCCTTCAGTAAGGCTCTCGGCAGAGCTGCCGTCGATACCGGTGACATTAGTCATGTTGCAGGTAACTATTCCCGGAAGCGTTGAGCGGTAGAGCAACACGTGGCCGGAGGGATGAGGCAGTTTCTCGTTCGCAAGCTGCTGAAGCTCTCCTTTATCTGTAGGAACCAGGGTCTCAAAGGATGGCGGAAAAACAGCGCGGCTGTAATCCACACCTCCGACCTTAAACATCAGAGTAGCGGGTTGCATTAGCGAATCGCTCTCGCGTCCGATATAATACTCGGCTCCCGATTTGGCGGCAATATCACCATCGCCGGTGGCGTCGACTACAACCCTTGCGGTGTAGACAGCTCGTCCGCTCTTGTTTTCGGTTATAACTCCCTTAACAGTGCCGTTTTCGACTATGGTATCGGCGGCAAAGGTGTATAACAGCAGTTTAACTCCTGCCTCGTTTAGCATGTCGAGATAGAGCTTTTTGAGCTTTTCAGGGTCGATGGTGTTTACGATACCGCGTTCATTCTCGGGACGGTCTGTAAAGTAACGTTGGGCGGAACGGGTTAACAGTTCAGTATAGAGCTTCGATTGAACTCGTCCCGTCCAGTGGCTCATCATGCCGGTGGTGGACATTCCGCCCACCGAACCAAAGTATTCGAGCAGAAGAACAGATGCTCCGGCTCGGGCAGCGGATAACGCGGCTCCCATCCCGGATGGCCCTGAGCCGGCAACGATGACATCGTAATCACCACGAATCGGCAACTTACGTGATTTTTCGGTATAATTCATATTGAAACTCTCCGTGTTATATGATAAACTTGTACGTAACAATTACAGTATATCAGATATACCTATGTTTTTCCTTTGTTTATTTTAGAAAAAACATTGTAATACTGCTTTAATTCGGAGGATAATATGCTGTCACGGCTGCCGTCGGATATTACCGCATATGTGCGTAAGTTGAATATTGACCGCGGACTGTTTGTCAGCGTACATGACCGAGGCGGGATTCTGACACCATATATGCACGAACTTGTCTCCTGTAACATACACAGCAATCCCTATTGCATATATATTAAAACAAATGAGGCGCTGTGGCAGCGCTGTGTCGAGCTTCAAAGCCGTGTGTTCAGAAAATGTGAGAACTGCAATGCGAACGGTAACATTCGTTTTTTCGGAATGTGCCATGCGGGTGTCTGCGAGTATATCTATCCGGTTGTCTGCCTTGATGACAATCATGTAAAAGCCTTTGTCAGCGTCAGCGGTATGCGTGAGAGTTCTGTGCCACACCGGGCAGAGGAGACTGCATGTGAGTTCGGACTTGACCTTACCGAACTGCACCGGCTGTATATGTCATCCCTCACTGACAATCTGCCTGATACGGATGAGATGGACACGCTGATTATGCCTTTGGTTCATATGCTTGAACTGTTGATTTCCGAAGCCGGACGACTGATGGTGTCGCCCCAGGCATCAAACTCATATGTGCTATATTATGAACTGGTCAGGTATATTATGCGTTCACTTGAATATCCTTTAAGCGCAGTGGCGATAGCCGAGCAATATAACTGTTCAGTATCTTATATCAGCCACCTGTTCAAACGCTTTTGCGGTATGTCGGTAGGGCAGTATATTAAATCCCTTAGGTTGAGACGCGCTCGGACACTGCTTGAAGCCACCAATCTGCCGATTTCAGACATCGCGGTAACAGTGGGTTTCTGCGATGCAAACTGGTTTTCCACAACATTTAGCAAAGAATACGGTATGTCCCCATCGGCATACCGGAAAACCAGCGGGAGGAAATAATAAAGATTATTCTATTAAAGGTTTTTTATTAAATTGAATCGACCATAACACAGACTTGTTGTGTTCAAAAAGTAAAAATGTGGTTTTGTCAATGATGTGAGACTAAAAAGTGCAAGAAAAAGGGATGGAGTGTGTTAAAGACTTTGCAGCCGGAATGAGGGGCGAAGCCCCGAATGCAGGCTGCAAAGTCGGCGCGTTCA